>NZ_JAGSOV010000009.1 GCF_023898865.1 Pseudonocardia humida | reverse complement strand
CGCCCCCCCCGCGGCGGGCGACCCTCTGATCGAGCAGGGGTTCGGCCCCTGCCGTCACGTCGTCACGCCCAGCGAAGCACGTCCGCCGCGACCCCGCACGGTTGGGAGCGTCGGCCAGCCGGGTGGCATCGGAGGGTGCGGGGGTCGCGTCGGTCGCGCTCTGCCGTGCGCGCCGACGTGACGGCAGGGGCCTCGGGGAGGGGAGTGGCGCTGCGCGCCGCCTCGCCTGGGGGCTCGCCTCGCGGCGCTGCGCACCGCATCGGCGGAGCGAGAGTCACTTTCGCCCAAGCACATCGGGCGAGAGTCGCTTTCGTCCAGCCATGCGAGACGAGAGTCGCTTTCGTGCGGCTGGGTGGGGCGAGAGTCGCTTTCGTGTGGCCACGGGGGACGAGAGTCACTCTCGTGCGACCGAGTGGGGCGAGCGTCGCTTTCGTGCCGCCACCTCGCGGAGCTGCACTCCGCCGGGGGCGAGCGAATGGCGCGGTGGCCGGGCTGGTTGGGCGAGGGCGCCACGCGCTCCGGTCAGAGAGCGGGTAGGCGCACGGCGGGGCGGCGTTGCCAGTGGGTCCAGAGGGGGCGGTAGCCGAGGCGGTACCAGAACGGGGTGGAGATGGGGTTGGGGACGGTGTGGTGCAGCAGCGTCACCTCGGCTCCCGCGGCGGCGAGCGCCGCGTCCGCCGTGGCGTGCAGGGCGGAGCCGATGCCGGTGCCGCGGGCGGTCGGGTTGACGTACATCGAGCCGAGGTAGCCGACCCGGGACGCCGAGCAGAGGCCCTGCGCCTCGGGGGCGTAGCCGGGTGGGTCGACCGAGCACATGCCGACGGGGCGGCCGTGCTGCTCGGCGAGCCAGATCGTCGGGGTGGGGCGGCGGAGGGCGGCGGCGTAGCCCTCGACCAGGCGCGGCAGCGTCGACGGGCGCGCGCCGAGCGCGCCGAAGCGGCCGTCGTAGCGGACGATCTCCAGGCCGAACCGGGCGACCACGTCCACATCGGACTCTACGGCCGGGCGGACCGTCAGGCCGGGGACCGGGGCCGCGGTGGCGCGGCCGGGTCGTCCCGCGGCCAGGACGACGGCGGGGGCGAAGCCGTGGCGGGCCAGGGCCAGGACGGGGGTGGTGTCGCGGCTCGGCCAGACGACTTCGGCGGTGCTCTCGTCGTCGTCGGGGGGCCCGAGCCGGGGTTCCCACTGGTCGAGCAGCGCGCCCAGGGCGGCGGCGGGGTCGTCGTCGGCGAGGAGCGCGGTGAGGGCGTGGTTGCGCAGGCCCGTCCAGGAGGCGCTCATGCCCTCCGGGTCGATGTCGTGGCGGGTGGTCCAGCCGGCGCCGCCCGGCACGAGGGTCGGGTCGGGGGCGGGGGGCTCGGGGGTGGGCAGCAGCGGGTCGGCCGCCCGCCACCGGGCCGCCTGGACCGCGTGCAGCTCGCCGACCTCCACCCGCCCACGGTAGTGCCGCGCGGCTGAAGCGGACCTGAAGCGGGCGGTGGCGTACTCACCCGGTCCCACCCCGACGTCGAAGATCGGACCGGTGATCCCATGTCCAGCACCGAGACCCGCCGCCGCGGCGGCGCGCTGACCACCCTGCTCGTCGTGCTCACCCTGGCGCAGGTGATCACGCTCGTCCTGCTCCTCGACGCGTGGCGCAGCGCCGCGTCGCACGGCGCGTCCGTCGGTGCCCTGCCGGCGTTCGGCGTCCTGCTCAGCCTGCTCGCCCTCACCGCCTACGCGGGGGTGTGGGCGTGGCGGCGGTGGGGTGTGGTCGTGATCGGGGTGGTCGCGGCCGTCGGGCTCGTCACGGACCTGGCCTTCGGCCTGCCGCCGCTGGCCCTGCTGATCCGGGTCGCGCTGCTGGCCGGCTTCTTCGCGGCGGTCGGGGCCCGCTGGGACCAATTCCGCTGACGATCAGCGGGCCCGTGCGGGTCGGCGCCGCCACGACGTCCACAGCGGACGGTAGCCCTGGCCGTACCAGAACGGCGTGGACAGCGGGTTCGGCGGCGAGTGGTGCAGCAGGGTGCGGGTGGCGCCTGCCGCGCGCAGGGCCGCGTCGGCGTGCGCGTGCAGCGCCGCGCCGAGACCGCCGCCGCGCACCGCGGGGTCGACGAACATCGAGCTCAGGTAGCCGATCGGCCCGTCGGCGCACAGCGGGGCGAGCCAGCAGGCGCGGTCGGGCGGGTCGACCTCGCACAGCCCGACCGGTCGCCCGTCCAGCTCGGCGACCCACGCGGTCGGCTCCGGGTGGTCGGCGCGCCCGGTCAGCTCCTCGCGCATGCGGGCCTCGGTGGAGGGGCGCTCGCCGACCGCGCCGAACTGCGCGTCGTACCGGACGATCCCCAGGTGCATCCGCGTCGCCGCGTCGACGTCGTCCGGTTCGAGGGGGCGGATCCGGACGCCGGGGGGCGTCGGCGCGCCGGGCCCGCCCGTCCGGCGCACCGCGACCACGGTGGCCGCCCCGAACCCGCGGCGGTTCAGGGCCAGCACGGGGGCGGTGTCGCGGCTGGGCCAGAACACCTCGACGGCGCTGTCCCGGTCGCCGACGGGGCCGAGGTCGGGGTCGACAAGGTCCAGCAGGGCGCCCAGCGCCGCGGCCGGGTCGTCGCCGGCCACGTGCGCGTCGAGCCGGTGCATCCGGGCCGCGCTCCAGGTGGCGACCATGCTCTGCGGATCGGGGTCGAGCCTGCGCAGCCAGCCGGCGCCGCCGGGCGCGCGCACCGGGTCGGGGCGGGGCGCGTCGGGCGCGGGGAGCAGCGGGTCGGCGGCCCGCCACCGGGCGGCCTGGGCCGCGTGCAGCTCGTCGACGTCCACCGGCCCACGCTAGTGGCCCCGGTCGGGGGTTCGCCCGGGGTCTCGGCGGCCCGGCTCCACGCTGGACGCACCGGCGGACAACCCGAGTACGACCAGGTACGAGGGCTGCCCGTCGGCACGCCCAGCGAGAAGCCGGATCCCCCGATATCCCAGACGAACCTCCGACCGCGACCACTGGTGCCGACAGGGCCCGGGCCGTCCCCGTCACCGCTTCGGGCGAGCCCCGGTTGTGGCGTGGATCGAAACCCGTCGGGAAGCGGGGGCCGGGCCGGTAGGGTGGTGATCCGACCCGCGCCCGACCCGGCGCACGGAATTCCACGGTCGCGAGCCCGAGCGCCGCGCCAGGACAGGAGGTCGGCGGTGGCCCTCGTCGTGCAGAAGTACGGCGGATCGTCAGTCCAGGACGCGGACCGGATCAAGAAGGTCGCCGAGCGGATCGTCCGCACGCACAAAGAGGGCAACGACGTCGTGGTCGTGGTGTCCGCCATGGGCGACACCACCGACGAGCTGCTCGACCTCGCCGACCAGGTCTCGCCCGCCCCGCCGCCGCGGGAGATGGACATGCTGCTCACCGCGGGCGAGCGCATCTCCAACGCGCTCGTCGCGATGGCCATCCACGCCCTCGGCGCCCAGGCCCGCTCGTTCACCGGCTCGCAGGCCGGGATGATCACCACGTCCAAGCACGGCGACGCCCGGATCGTGCAGGTCAACCCGCAGCGCCTGCGCGACGCCCTGGACGAGGGGGCGATCGTGCTGGTGGCCGGGTTCCAGGGGGTCAGCCAGGACTCCAAGGACGTCACCACGCTCGGCCGCGGCGGCTCGGACACCACCGCGGTGGCGCTGGCCGCCGCGCTGGAGGCCGACGTCTGCGAGATCTACACCGACGTCGACGGCATCTTCTCCGCCGACCCGCGGATCGTGCCCGACGCGCAGCGCCTCGACACCATCACCTACGAGGAGATGCTGGAGATGGCGGCCTGCGGGGCGAAGGTCCTGCACCTGCGGGCCGTGGAGTACGCCCGCCGCTACGACGTCCCCCTGCGGGTGCGCAGCTCGTACAACGACAGGCCGGGATCGCTGGTCACCGGCTCGATCGAGGAGATTCCCGTGGAGAACGCGATCATCACCGGGGTCGCGCACGACCGGTCCGAAGCCAAGATCACCGTGACCGGGGTGCCCGACACGCCCGGCATGGCGGCGCGGATCTTCCGGACCGTGGCCGAGGCCGACATCAACATCGACATGGTGCTGCAGAACATCAGCCACTCCGGCGACCGGCGCACCGACATCACCTTCACCCTCCCCAAGGTCGACGGTCCGCGCGCGGTCACCGCGCTCACCGCCGTCCAGCCGGAGATCGGGTTCGAGCGGGTGCTGCACGACGACGAGGTCGGCAAGGTCTCGCTCATCGGCGCGGGCATGCGCAACCACCCCGGGGTCACCGCCACGTTCTGCGAGGCGCTGTCCGACGCGGGCATCAACATCGAGACCATGAACACCTCGGAGATCCGGATCTCCGTGCTGTGCCGGCCCGACCAGCTCGACACCGCGGTGTCGGCGCTGCACCGGGCGTTCGAGCTCGGCGGCAGCGAAGAGGCCGTCGTCTACGCGGGGAGCGGGCGATGAGCGAGCGTGCGAGCGAATCATCAGCACAGCGCAACGCACCCGTCGTCGCCATCGTCGGGGCCACCGGCGCCGTCGGCACCACGATGATCGAGATCATCGACGCGCGGCCGAGCGTGCCGTGGTCGGAGATCCGGCTGATCGCCTCGGCCCGGTCGGCCGGCAAGGTCATCCCGGTCCGCGGCCAGGACGTCACGGTGCTGGCGCTGACCCCCGAGGTGTTCGACGGCGTCGACATCGCCCTGTTCGACGTGCCCGACGAGGTCAGCGCCGAGTGGGGGCCGATCGCCGCCGGGCGCGGCGCCGTCGTCGTCGACAACTCCGGGGCCTTCCGGATGGACCCCGACGTGCCGTTGGTGGTGCCCGAGGTCAACGCCGAGCAGGCGGCGAACCGCCCCAAGGGCATCGTCTCCAACCCCAACTGCACGACCCTGTCGATGATGGCCGCGATGGGCGCCCTGCACCGCGAGTTCGAGCTGCACGCCCTGGTCGTGGCCTCCTACCAGGCGGCCTCCGGGGCCGGCCAGGGCGGCATCGACCGGCTGCAGGCCGAGATCGCGGCCGTGGCGGGCAAGCCGGTGGGGGCGCGGGCGGGCGACGTCGCCGAGGCGCTGGCCGCGGCCGGCCTCGACCCGGACGACTCGCCGTTCCCGGCGCCGCTGGCGCTGAACGTGGTGCCGTGGGCGGGCTCGCTCAAGGACGACGGCTGGTCGTCGGAGGAGCTGAAGGTCCGCAACGAGGCCCGCAAGATCCTCGGTATCCCCGACCTGAAGGTCTCGGCCACCTGCGTGCGCGTCCCCGTCGTCACCACGCACTCGATCGCCGTGCACGCCACGTTCGCCCGCGAGGTCTCGGTCGACCGGGCCCGCAAGGTGCTCGCCGCGCAGCCCTCGATCGTGCTGCGCGACGACCCGGCCAACGGCCAGTGGCCCACCCCGGCCGACGCCGTCGGCGGCGACCCGACCTGGGTCGGGCGCATCCGGCAGGCCTACGACTTCCCGAACACGCTGGAGCTGTTCCTCTGCGGCGACAACCTGCGCAAGGGCGCCGCGCTGAACACCTACGAGATCGCCGAGACCATCGCGGCCGGGCAGGGGTGAGGATGGCGATCGAGGAGCTGATCGAGCGCTACGAGGCAGGCGGCGGCCAGCTGGCCGCGGCCAACGCCGACGGCCTGGCCGTCCCGCCCGCGCTGCACACCGTGGTCCTGACCTGCATGGACTCCCGCATCGACGTGTTCGCCCTGTTCGGGTTGAAGCTCGGCGAGGTGCACGTGCTGCGCAACGCGGGCGGCGTGGTCACCGAGGACGTCATCCGGTCGCTGACCATCAGCCAGCGCAAGCTGCACACCCGCGACGTGCTGCTCGTCCAGCACAGCGGGTGCGGCCTGGCCACCTTCACCGACGACGACTTCTCCGAGGAGCTGGCCCAGGAGGTGGGGATGCGCCCGCCGTGGCGCACCCACGCCTTCCGCGACCCGGAGCTGAGCGTGCGCCGCGACCTGGCCCAGCTGCGCCACGACCCGTTCCTGCTGCCCGGCACCCGGGTCCGCGGGTTCGTGCTGGACATCGAGAGGTTCGTGCTCGAGGAGGTGCACCTGGACGAGCCGGCCGCGGACGGCGAGGTGCCCCGGGCCGCCGCGTCCTGACCCTCAGGGGATGCGGACGGTGGTGAGGATGGCGCGGTGGTCGCTGCCGTCGATCTCGTGCACCGAGAACGACTCCGCGTCGATGCCCGCCGTGGACAGCACGTGGTCGATCTGCGGGCCGAACAGCTCGGTCGACTCGGTCGGGCTCCAGGTCGACAGCAGGCCCTGGCCGCGCTGCTCGGCGGCGTCGGTGCAGCCGGCCATGCCCTTGCGCAGCAGGGAGTGGTCGAGGGTGGCGTTGAGGTCGCCGGCGACGATCGCCGGTGAGCCGCCCGCGCACCACTTCGCCAGCAGGGCCATGTCGTCGCGCCAGTGGGGGAAGCGGTAGTACGTCGGGGCGGCGGCGTGGTAGGCGACGAAGGTGAGCTCGCCCAGCCCGCCGCCGGTGGCCTCCAGGTAGGGAGGGTGCGACGAGCCCGTGCCGCCGACGAAGCGCACGTCGCCGAGGCGGTCGGAGACCAGCGCGACGACGCCGTCGACGTCGGCACCGGAGCCCGAGGAGACCTCCGAGCGGTAGCCCAGCGGCTCGACGAGGGGCATCAGCTTGCCGCGGAAGCGCTCACCCGCCTCGGAGATCGACACCAGGTCGGGGCGCTCGGCGGCGATGAGCGCGGCCAGCTCGGCGGGGTCGGCGCCGCCGAAGTAGGTGTTGAAGGCGAGCACCTTCAGTGGCGTGCCGGTGGTCGGCACGGGGTCGGCGAGCACGCGCGGAAGGATCATCGCGCCACCGGCCGGCAGCACGACCAGCAGCCCGACCGCGAACGGCAGCAGGGCGGCGCGGGCCCTGCGCCGGAACACCACCAGCACCAGCAGCACCACGACGACGACCAACCCGGCCACCAGCACCCACGGCCGGAAGGCGATGGCGCGGGCGAACGGGCCGCGGTGGTCGATGCCGATGAGGTCGGGGATCGCCGCCGCGGCCGCCGCGGCCGTGAACAGCAGCGCGGCGAGGTAGCGGACGAGCAGCCTGCCGTGACCGCGCCGGTCGGGCGGGGGCGGCGGCGGGGGCGTGATCGGGTCGAGCTGCCCGGGCGGCGCGGTCACCCGTTCGAGTCTGCCCTAGCCGTGGTGAGAGGGTGCTGAGGCGGGCGCCTACCCGTTGCAACACCACCGAGGAGCCACGCCACCAGCGCGACCCCGATCCCCGCGGCACCGACGGTCAGCACGGCCGCCGACGGCGAGGCGATGTCGATGAGCAGGCCGGCCAGCGGGGTGCCGGCGGCGGCGCCGAGGGTGATGGCCGACGCGTGCAGACCGGTGACGACGCCGCGCGCGGGTTCGGGCGCCAGCCGGCTGACGGCCTCCGAGCTGGCGGCCAGCGACGGGGCGAGCAGCAGGCCGCAGGGCAGCAGCAGCAGCGCGTAGGACCACCAGACCCCGCCGAGCGCGACCGGCAGCGCCGCCACCCCGACCGCGGCGGTGATCACCGGCAGCGACGGCGCCCTGGTCATCGCCCCGTAGACGAAGCCGCCGGTCAGCGAGGCCAGGCACCACACGGTGTTGACCACGGGGATCCACGCGGCCTGCCCGGTGGTCTGCAGCCCGGCGATCATGGACAGCTCGGTGCCGAAGACCACGACCACCGCCGCCGACGTGGCCAGCAGCGCGGCCAGCAGCCGGCGGTCGAGCCACTGGCGGATCGGCGGGGCCGGCTGGTCGCCGGTGCCCGCCGCCCTGGTGAGCGGGTTGAGCAGCCACAGCGCGATCCCCGACAGCACCCGCCCGGCCCCGACCACCCACACCGCGACGGGCGAGGAGGCCTGCAGCACGAGCACCGTGCCCACGGCGGGACCGATGATGTAGGACAGCTCGACGGCCATGGAGTCGACCGCGAACGCCGGGCGGCGCTGCGCCTCGGGCACGATCGCGCCGATCGACTGGCGCACGACGGAGAACAGCGGGACGCCGACCGTGCCGGCGACCAGCGCGCAGACCACCAGTGCCGGATACGGCAGGACCGCCGCGACCGACCAGAACAACGTCTCCGTGCACGTCCCCAGGGCCAGCACCGGGCGCAGGCCGAAGCGGTCGATCAGCCGGCCGAGCAGCGGCGCGCCCACCGCCATGCCGATCGTGCTGGCCGCGCCGACCGTGCCGGCGGCGGCGTAGCCGTGGTCGAGGGTGAGCACGACGTGCAGCGTGAGCACGATGGCCGACGCCGAGGCCGGGATGCGGGAGGCCAGCGACAGCATCATCAGGGGCGGGAGCCCCGGCAGCCGCAGCACCTCCCGGTACGGCCCGAGCCTTCCCCCCGATTTCGCCGACTTCGGCACCGCTACCGCCACGACGACCATGCTGCCTTGCCGGGCCGACAGTCTCGACCGGATTGGCTGCCGGCCGGTCGGGCGCCGCGCGACCGGCCGTCCCGCTCAGTCGGCGACGCGGCGCCACTCCCCGGCGAACTCGCGCTGGCGGCGCAGCTCGTAGGTGCCCGGGCCGATGCCGTTGGCGCCGTGCTCCTCGGTGTGCACCAGGTAGGCCGATGCGCCGTCGGGCACGGTGAGCGTGCCCAGGGTGAGGCCGGCGTCGCCGCCGGTGGGGTCGGCGTCGAAGAAGCAGGTGCCGTCCCACGAGTGCAGGGTGTGCGTGTTCGAGGAGGCCTCCGCCCGCACGACCTGCACGCCCGACGCCGGGAGGGGCGTGGTGGCCGGGGCCAGCTGGGGCCGGCTCAGCACGATCACGTCACCCTGCCGCTGGGCGCCGGTCAGGACCGGCACGTCGATCTCGGAGTCGAGGACGCCCAGGGCGCCGACGCCGGCGCGGTCGAGCACGGTTCGCAGGATGGCCACAGGCGGTTCCTCCGTTGTCGATGAGCACGGACCCGCGGCCGAGCGTGCCACGGTGATCGTCACACGGCGACGGGTTTCCGTCGAACGCCACGATGCGTCGCCGACCGGCGGACGCGACATCCGCCGTCCGGGTCACGTCGCCCGGTCGAGCGAGGCGTACTCGGCCGCGCTCACGCCGAACGTCGCGGCGGCCGCGCTGAGCGCGTCGGGGACGTCGGCCGGGACCGGCAGGCCGAACGCGCGGCGGGTGCCGTCGCGGTCGGGGCTGGCGTTGACCACCAGCAGCACCCTGGCCGGCTGCGGGTAGAGGTCGCGCAGCCGCTCGGGCAGGTCGTAGAGCCGCAGCACCTTGCCCGGGTTGCCGGGGTCGGGGTGGTCGGCGCCGACCTGGGCCATCCCGGCCGCGGTCACGAACCGCGCCCAGCCCATCCGCTCGATGGCGCACCGGCGGACCTCGGCGTTGGGCTCGGTGAGGATCCGCCCGAGGTCCCAGCCGGCGCCGGCGACGAGGTCGTCGGGCACGGTCGTGCCGTGCCACGAGGACGTCGTCCAGCCGTCGGCCCAGGTCACCGCGGGTCCGTCGGCGCGGTGCAGGCGCTGGTCGCGGTCGAGGTGCAGGGCGGTGGGGCGGTCGACCAGCACGGAGGCGCCGTGCAGCGGCCACCACCAGCCGAGCGCGGCCACGGCGTCGCCCAGCGCCGCGGTTGCCGCGGGTACGGGGGTCCCGATGCGGTCGCGCGCCAGCTGGGAGCCCACCAGCACGTGGGCCACCGTCCAGGTGCTGAACCCGGCGACGACCTGGTCGAACAGCTGGCCGCGGTCCTCCTGGGCGAGCAGCCGCTCCAGCGGGCCGCGCATCTGCCGGCCGAGCCGGCGCGACACCTGGGCGTCCCAGAACCGCAGTGCGCGCAGCGCGCGCGAGGCCTCGGGTGACTTCGACAGACCCGTCCGCCGGGCCAGCTCGCTGCGCTCGTCGCCGCGGGGGAGCAGCGAGACCCGCTCGCCCGCGGTCGCCGCGGCGACCCGCAGCCGGGGTTCGGCCGCGCGCAGCCCGCCCAGGCAGTCGGCGCGGATCCGGGCCGCCACCCCGGCCGGCCGCTCGCGCAGCCGGGCGCTGAACTCCGCCAGCAGCCGGCGCAGCAGCTCGCCCTCCTCGGTGGAGCGGTCGGCGAGTCGGTAGCGCAGCGCCAGGTCGGCGACCAGGCCACCGAGCGGGGAGTCCATCCAGACCAGCACGCCCGGCTCGGGCAGCCCGACCGCGACGTAGGCGCGGCGCACCGCGCGCTCGGCCGCCCGGCGGTCGCAGCGCTGGGTGGACTCCGCGATGAGGCGCCAGGCGCCGACCACCCGTTCGGCGGTCTGCGCGGGCCGCTCCGCTCCCGAGGCCCCGTCGACGGGCACGGTCAGGTCGCCCGGGCCAGGGCCGCGTACTCGGCCGGGGTGACGTCGAAGGTGGCCGCGGCCGCGGACAGCGCGTCCGGGACGTCGGCGGGGACCGGCAGCCCGAACACCCGCCGCCTGCCGTCGCGGTCGGCGCTGGCGTTGCTGACCACCAGGATGCGGGCCGGCTGGTGGTAGAGCCCGCGCAGCTGCTCGGGCAGGTCGAAGAGCCGCAGCACCTGGCCGGGGTTGCCGGGGTCGCGGTGGTCGCGGCCCACCTGGCGCAGCCCGCCCTCGACGACGAACCGGTCCCACCCGCGGCGCTCGATGGCGCAGCGGCGGATCTCGGCGTTGCGCTCGGCCAGGATCCGGTGCGGGCCCCAGCCGTCGCCGGTGACCAGGTCGGCGGGGACCCGGGTGCCGTGCCAGGCGTGCAGGGCGTAGCCGTCGGCGTAGGCGACCGCCGGGCCGTCCGGGTGGTGCAGCCGGCCCTGCGGGTCGCGGTGCAGGGCGGTGGGCCGGTCGGTGAGCACGGCCGCGCCGCGCATCGGCCACCACCAGCCCACGGCCCGCACCGCGGTGGCCACCGCGGCCAGCCGGGGCGAGGCCGGCAGCCCGGCGATGTCCAGCGCCCGGGTGAACAGCACCAGCCAGTACACCTCCGACCACGGACCGAGCTGGCGGCCGTGCTCCCAGGGGAACGGGCGGCCCTCCAGCTGGGTCCACAGCTGCTCGCCGAGGCGGTGCTGCAGCCGGTCCCACAGGTCGAAGCCGGGCCGGTCGACCAGCTGGAACTCGATCTGGTCGCGCAGCGGCTCCCACAGCAGGGCGCCGAGCTCGTTCCACAGCTGGGCCACCGCCCGGTCGCCGAGGCGCTGCTCGAGCCGGGCCCGGACCTGGTCGGCGAGGCGGCGCCAGAGGTGCTCGTCGGTCTGGGCGCGCATCCCCGGGGGCAGCCGCGCCCACACCCGCTCGTCGAGCTGGCCCCACAGCTGCTCGGTGAGCCGGTCGCGCAGGTCGGGGCCGACGCGCTCGCCGAGCTGGTCCCACAGCCCGTCCCAGACCTCGGCCCACAGCCGGGTGGGCGGGGCGGTGTGGTGGCTGAGCACGACGCTGGCCAGGGTGCCGCCCAGCGGGGAGTCCATCCAGACGATGACGTCGGGGGCGTCGAGCCCGGCGACCCGGTAGGCCTGGCGCACCGCGGCCTCGGCGGTGGGGCGGTCGCAGCGCTCGGTGGACTCGGCGATCCGGATCCAGTCGTCGCGCAGCGCGACGGTGCCGGCGTACTGCCCGACCGTCAGGCCGCCGCTGTAGCTCACCCACGGCCTTCCCACGGAGGTCCACCAGCGCCGCGGCCCGGCCCGGAGCGGACCGGTCGGCGGCTCGTGGGGATCCTATCCGGTGTCGCTCCCGGCCGGGGGTGCCGTCGTCCCGCGGACGATCAGGCTGGTCGGCACGACCAGGGCGGGCGGGTCGCGGTGCGGCTCGGCCAACCGGCGCAGGATCAGCTCCGCGGCCATGACGCCCTGCGAGTACACCGGTTGGGCCACCGTGGTCAGGTCGAACAGCTCGGCCATGTCGTGGTCGTCGACGCCGACCACCGACAGGTCCCGCGGGATGCGCAGCCCGGCCTGCCGGGCCACGTGCACCGCCCCCATCGCCATCTCGTCGGAGGAGGCGAAGACGGCCGTCGGCGGCGGGCCCGCGGCCAGCAGCGCGTCCATGGCCTCCATGCCGCCGCGGACGGTGAAGCCGCCGTCGACCTCCAGCGCGGGGTCGAGCGCGATGCCGGCCGCGGTGAGCTCGTCGCGGTAGCCCGCCCGGCGCCCGGCCGAGGCCACCGGCTCGGCGGGACCCTCCGGCTCGCTGCCGATGTAGGCGATCCGGCGGTGGCCCAGGTCGAGCAGGTGGCGCACGGCGCACCGGCCGACCGCCCCGTCGTCGACCCGGACGCTGGCCCAGCCGGGCACCTCGGCGCCGACCACCGTGACCGGCCCGCCGACCGCCGAGAGCGCCGCGATCTCGTCGGGCTCCGGGCGGATGCCCACCACCAGCACGGCGTCGACCCGCTTGCGCAGCACGTTGCCGGCGAAGGCGCGGCTGCGCTCGTGGGGGTCGACGCCGAGGCTGTAGAGCAGCACGTCGTAGCCGGCCGGGCGCAGCAACCGCTCCGCGCTGTGCACGACGGTGGCCACGAACCAGCCGTTGACCGACGGGGCCACCACGCCGATGGCCATGTTCTGCCCGCCGGCCAGGCTGGCCGCGCTGGGCGAGGCCACGTAGTGCAGCTCCGCCGCGGCCGCCAGCACGCGCTGCCGGGTGGCCTCGGAGACCCGGGGCAACCCGTGCAGCGCGCGCGAGACGGTGGCGATGGAGACCCCGGCCCGCCGGGCCACGTCCCTGATCGTCGTCACCGCGGCCCCCGAACCTGGTGACTGCTCCCGTCCGTCCGATCAGCCCTTGACGCTGCCCGCGAGCAGGCCACGGACGAAGAACCGCTGCAGGCTGAGGAAGACGATCAACGGGATGATGATCGAGATGAAGGCACCGGCGGAGAGCAGGTGCCAGTCCGACCCCCGGGTGCCCGACAGCTCGGCGACCCGCACGGTCAGCGGCGCGACGTCCGCCGTACCGCCGGCGAACACCAGCGCCACCAGCAGGTCGTTCCACACCCAGAGGAACTGGAACACGCCGAACGCCGCGATGGCCGGCTTCATCAGCGGCAACATGATCTTGGTGAAGATCCGGACGTGCCCGGCGCCGTCCACCCGGGCCGCCTCGACCAGCTCGGCCGGGATCTCCCGCATGGAGTTGTGCAGCAGGTAGATCGCCAGCGGGAGCGCGAACGTGGAGTGCGCGATCCACACCGTCCAGAACGTGTTGTTCAGCCCGGTGCCGACGAAGATCTCCAGCAGCGGCAGCAGCGCCACCTGCAGCGGGACGACCTGCAGCGCGAAGATCGCGACGAACAGCGTGTCGCGCATCGGGAACTTCATCCAGGCGAACGCGTAGGCCGCGATGGTGGCCAGCACGATCGGGATGATCACCGCGGGCAGCACGATGATGATCGAGTTGATCAAGTAGTTGATCAACGGCTGCTGGCCCTCGAACAGGACCTCGTTGTAGTTCTCCAGGGTGAACTGCGGGTCGGTGAACAGCGTCCACCAGCCGGTCCGCTTGACCGAGCGCTCCGGCCGGAACGAGGACACGAACAGGCCGAACGTGGGCAGCGTCCACAGCACCGCGATGACGATCGCGAGCAGCGACGCCCACGGCGAGCCGAGCCGCTTCTTGGCCTCCGACGACTTGGTGGTGGCCACCGCTGTGAGGGTGGTGGCCGGCTGCCCGGCGGGAGTGCTCTCCAGGACCGTCATCGCGCGTCCACCTTCCGCATCTGCCGGACGTTGTAGATCACGATCGGCACCACGAGGACGAACAGGATCATCGCCAGTGAGGAACCGATGCCGATGTTGAACAGCCGGAAGCTCTGCGCGTAGAACTCGTTGGCCACGACGCTGGTGCCGAACTGGCCGCCGGTCATCGTGCGGACGATGTCGAAGACCTTCAGCACCCCGATGCTGATCGTCGTCAGCACGACGACCACGGCCGGGCGGATGCTCGGCAGGGTGATGTAGAAGAACATGCGCAGGCCGCCGACGCCGTCGAGGCGCGCGGCCTCGGTGATGTCGTCGGGGATGGCCTTGATCGCCGCGGACAGGATCGTCATGGCGAACCCGGCCTGGATCCAGATCATCACCACGATCAGCAGCAGGTTGTTCCAGAACGGGATGAGCAGCAGGTTCACCGGCTCGAAGCCGAGCCAGACCAGCAGCTGGTTGACCAACCCGATCTGCTGGATGTTCTGCTGGTTGGGGCGGTACTCGTAGACGAACTTCCAGATGATCGACGCGCCGACGAACGAGATCGCCATCGGCAGGAAGATCAGCGCCTTGGCGAACGACTCGGCCCGCGCCCGGTCGACCAGTACCGCGTAGACGAGGCCGACGGCAGTCGCGACGATCGGGGTGAAGATCACCCACAGGAACGTGTTGCGCAGCACGATCAGCAGCTCGGGCTGGGTGAAGATGCGCGCGTAGTTGTCGATGCCGATGAAGTTCGTGCTGCCGGCGTCGAAGAACGACTGGTAGGCCGTGCGCAGCGCCGGGTAGATCAGGCCGATCAGCAGCAGCAGCACCGCCGGGCCCACGAAGGCGAAGCCCTGCCAGCGCTCGGCCCGCCTGCCCCTGGCCCGGTCGGCGATGAACAGCACCGCGGCGAGGACCAGCGCGAAGAACGCCACCGCGACCACGAGCTGGATGATTTTGTCGGTGATTGTCATGGGGTCTCACCTCCGGGCACGGGAGAGAGACCGGGGGCGGGTGGCAGAGCCACCCGCCCCCGGTGCGCGGTCACGACTGAGCGGGCCAGGACTGCTCGATGAAGGTGAGCACGTCGGTGGTGCTCTTACCGGTGATCCAGTCGGTCATGCCGGTCCAGAAGGACGCCGAGCCCACCGCGGCGGGCATCAGGTCGGACCCGTCGAACTTGAAGGTCTTCGACTCGTCCTGGAGGATCTCCACCGACAGCTTGTCCACCGCGCTGGCCACGTTGTTCGGGTCCAGGCCGGTGTTGGCGCTGATCCAGCCGCCCTCCGGGGTGGCGATGGCCTTCTCGTTCGCCCACTCCGGCGAGGACAGGTAGGCCTGGAAGGCCTGGACCTCGGGCCGGTCGGCGAACGCCGCGACGAACTCGGCACCGACCAGGATCGTCTCCGGCTGCGTGGTGTTGATCGGCGGCAGCGGGAACGCGAAGACCTCGCCGTTCTCCGAGATGTCGGTGCCCTCGGGGAAGTTGGCCGCGTAGAAGTTGGCCTGGCGGTGCATGTAGCAGGTCTCGTCGAGGATCGGCAGGCCGCCGTCCTGGAACGTGGTGGTGGCGATGGACGACACGTCGCCCAGGCCGCCGTTGACGTAGGCCGGGTTCTTCAGGATGCCGCCGATGCGGTCCAGCGCCGCGGCGACCTTCGGGTCGTTGAACGGGATCTCGTGGTTGACCCACTGGTCGTACACGTCCGGGCCGTTCTCCCGGAGCATGACGTCCTCGAGCCAGTCGGTGAGCGGCCAGCCGGTGGCCTCACCGGAGTTGATGCCGGCGCACCAGGGCTTGCCGCCCTCGGCGACGATCTTGTCCGACAGGGCGACCATCTCGTCCCAGGTCGTCGGCACGGTGTAGCCCTTGGCCTGGAAGGCCTGCGGCGAGTACCAGACGAAGGACTTGACGTTGGCGCCCAGCGGGGCGGCGTAGAGCGTGCCGTCGACCGAGCCCGCGGACTTGAAGGTCTCGGAGAAGTACTGGTCGACGTTCGCCGACACCGCCTGCGGGGCGGGCTTCACCGCACCGGTCTGGTCGACCAGCGTCTGCAGCAGGCCCGGCTGCGGGATGTAGGCGACGTCCGGCGGGTTGCCGGACTGGATGCGGACCGGCAGCTGCGCCTCGAACTCCTTGGAGCCCTCGTAGACGATCTTGGCGCCGGTGCACTCCTCGAACTTCTTGTAGGAGTCGATGTGCGGCTGGTCCTCGGGGGCGACGATCGAGGTGTAGAGGCTGATCTGCTTGCCGTTGAGGTCGCCGTACTGGGTGTAGGCCTCGCAGCCGGCGCCGCCGGTCTGGCCGCCGGTCTGACCGCCGCCCGCGACGTTGCTGCCACCGCACCCGGCGAGCACGAGGCTCACCCCGAGGGCGGCACTGACCAGGGCAGGAACCCGCCCTCGCCGTGTCACTGCTGACATTCGGACTCTCCGCTCCGATGGGGGACCACGGGGTTCCGGTCGGCCCGTGGATGTGAGATCCGCAATAGGTAAGCGTTTACGCACGTCGTCGCGCAACATCGGGCGGCAACGATCCCGTAACAGCTACCATAAAGTAACTTAAGGGTGACCCACGGTAGTGCTGCTGGCCCTGAGCTGCCCCGACGTGGCAGGCTCCGCGTGCTACACCCCACTCGGATCGTCCGGCACGTTCCTGCCGGTGGAATGGAGTACAGCCATGGCCGCTGTGACCTACGACAGCGCGAGTCGGATCTACCCCGGCTCCACCCGCCCCGCCGTCGACTCGCTCGACCTGCAGATCGAGGACGGCGAGTTCCTCGTCCTGGTCGGCCCCTCGGGCTGCGGCAAGTCGACCTCCCTGCGGATGCTCGCCGGGCTCGAGGACATCGACAAGGGCTCGATCCACATCGGCGGCCGGGACGTCACCCGCGTCCCCCCGAAGGACCGCGACATCGCGATGGTCTTCCAGAACTACGCGCTCTACCCGCACATGACCGTCGCCGAGAACATGGGCTTCGCGCTCAAGATCGCCGGCCAGCCCAAGGCGGAGATCCAGAAGCGGGTCGCCGACGCGGCCAAGATCCTCGACCTGGAGCAGTACCTCGACCGCCGCCCCAAGGCGCTGTCGGGCGGCCAGCGCCAGCGCGTCGCGATGGGCCGGGCGATCGTGCGCCAGCCCCAGGTGTTCTGCATGGACGAGCCGCTGTCCAACCTGGACGCCAAGCTGCGCGTCTCCACCCGCACCCAGATCGCCTCGCTGCAGCGCAGGCTGGCCATCACCACCGTCTACGTCACCCACGACCAGGTCGAGGCCATGACGATGGGCGACCGGGTCGCCGTGCTCAAGGACGGCATCCTGCAGCAGGTCGACACCCCCCGGCACATGTACGACCGGCCGGCCAACGTGTTCGTCGCCGGCTTCATCGGCTCGCCCGCGATGAACCTGCTCGCCGTCGACCTCGACGGCGACGTGCTGCACTTCGGCGGCGCCGACATCCGGGTGCCCCGCCAGGCCGCCGACGCCGTCGGCGCCACCCGCAACGTGACCGTCGGCGTGCGGCCCGAGGACATGGACGCCGTGCCCGAGGGCCAGGGCCTGGCCACCGAGGTCGACGTGGTCGAGGAACTCGGCGCCGACGCCTACGTCTACGGCACCACCGAGGTCGCAGGCGAGCGCCGCCAGGTCATCGCCCGCGTCGACGGGCGCACCCCGCCGGCCAAGGGCGAGGTGCTGCACCTGGCCCCGCGCCAGGGCCACCTGCACATGTTCGCCGGCGACTCCGGCGAGCGCATCGACCTGGTCTGACCGACCCGGCCCCGTCCCACCCACCCACCCCGCCCCGCCCCATGCCGCGGCGGCGCCGGGGTGGGCGGGGGGTTGGGCGGGGGAGTCGGGGTGGGGCGGGCGTTCCGGCGGGTCAGCGGACGGGGGTCGGGAGCGGGGCGCGCAGGCGGACGGTGGCGTCCACGATCTCGGCCGACGGGCGCAGCCCCGCGCGGCGCAGCAGGCGGGTGACACCCAGGTCGTCCGGGCGGGCCACGCCGGTGACCTCGACCATGCCCAGCTCGACGGCCGCGTCGGCGGCCCGGCGCAGCAGCGCGGTGCCCAGCCCCCGGCCCTGCCAGGCGTCCTCCACCAGCACCGCGACCCGGCCGGTGGTGGGCGGGCCGTCGGGCTCGGGGTCGAGGTTGACCAGGCCGACGGCGCTGCCGCCGTCGGCCGTCACGGCCAGCACCACCTGACCGGACCGGTCGCCCGGGCCCGCGCCGAGCAGCCCGTCGAGCTGGTCGTCGGGCAGCCGGGGCGCCGGGCTCAGGAACCGCGAGCGGCGGGTCTCCGGGGCGCAGCGCGCGTGCAGCGCGGCCACCAGCAGCCGGTCGTCCGGGGTCGCGGCGCGCATGCGGACCTCGGAGCCGTCGCGCAGCAGCAGGATCCGGTCGGCGTCGTCGGCGCGGGTGGGCGCCCGCATCGCCAGCTGCGCGGCCAGCTCCAGCAGGGCCGCCGCGCGGGACAGCTCGGTGGCGGTGAACGGCCAGCCGCGGCCCAGCCGCAGCTGCTGGGCGCCGACCCGCAGCGTGTGCGTGTGGCCCTCCACGCTCGTCGCGGCCGGGTCGACCAGCCGGGCGCGCAGCAGGGTGGCGACCGCGCGCGGGGCGCTGCCCGGGTCGGCGGCGACCATCCTGGCCAGCGCCAGCGCGGTGGTGGTCGGGTCGGACAGCTCGGCGGCGTCGGCCCGGACGAGCAGCGTGCACGGGATGCCCGCCGCGGTGATCTCGTCGACCAGCGCCGCCGGTTCGGCCGGGTCCGGGACCTTGACCAGCAGCTCGTCGGTGACCGAACCGTCGTCGGCCGGCTCACCCACCACGTGCAACGAGATGATGTTGCACCCGGCCGCGCCCACCGCCGTGGCCAGCTCGCCGAGCCGGCCGGGGATGTCCTCCAGCTCCACGTGCACACGCCAGAGCGCCACGTGCTCCCACCTCCTCGGGGTAGCGCCCAGCGTTCTCGGGCCGTGTTTCCGCGGCGCTACGGCGAGATGACGTTGGCCGCGACGGGTGTGGGCTGCGCGACGCGCCCGCCGATCTCGTCGCCGTCGATGGCCCGCCGGGCGAAGCCGACCTCGGTGGCGGTGTGGGCGATCGTCTGGTCGACGACCATGCTGCCGTGCCCGGCGTCGAAGCGGGTGACCTCGAAGGGCAGGTCGCCGCGCGCGGCCAGGGCGTCGAGGTAGTTGTCGACCTGGCGGATCGGGCAGCGCGGGTCGTTCTCCCCGGCCAGCACCAGCACCGGGGCCCGCACCCGGTCGACGTAGGTCAGCGGCGACGCCGCCCGGTAGGCCTCGGGCCGCTCCTGCGGCGACCCGCCGAACAGCGCCCGGTCGAACGCCCGCAGCTGCTCCATCTCGTCGGCGTAGGCGGTCAGGTAGTCGGCCACCGGCACCCCGGCGATGCCGGCCGCCCAGCGCTCGGGCTGGGTGCCCACCGCCAGCAGCGCCAGGTAGCCGCCCCACGACCAGCCCTCCACCACGCAGCGGCGCGGGTCGACCAGCCCGTCGGCGACGCACCGGTCGAGCACCGCGGCCACGTCGGCCAGCTCGGTCGAGCCCGGCCTGCCCTCGATCGCGTCGCGCCAGGCCGACCCGTAGCCGGTCGACCCCCGGTAGTTGACCTCCACGACCACGAACCCGGCGTCCACCCACGTGGCCCGGACCGCGCTGAACCGGTCCTCGTCGGCCGCGTGCGGGCCGCCGTGCAGGCTGAACAGCGCCGGGGGCGGCGGGTCGCCCGCCTCCCGCACCGGCTCGGCGACCAGCGCGTGCACCCGCCCGCCCGGGCCATCGACCCACAGGTCGCGCACCGGCACCGAGCCCGGGGCCCGCGGACCGGGCGGGACCAGCAGCACCCGGTCGGTGCCGTCCGGGGCCAGCGCCCGCACCGACGCCGGGTGCGCGGCCGACGAGCACGTGTACTCGACGGTGCCGTCCGGGCGGACCTCGGCGCCGCCCACGCACCCCGGGGCGACCGGCAGCTCGGTCAGCCCGCCGGTCGCCAGGTCGTAGCGGTGCAGCCGGGTGCGGGCGGCGTGGGTGTGCCAGACCAGCAGGGCCGCGCCGTCGGGGGTGAACTCCCCGTGCAGCTCGCCGGGCAGGTCGATGGCCAGCTCGGTCTCCGCGCCCGTTGTCGGGTCCCAGATCAGCAGCTCGTCGCGGCCGCGGCGCTCGTGCGCGACCAGCAGCCGGTTGTCCCCGGCGACCGGGGCGAACGACAGCGGCGAGAGTCCCTTGCCGGGGCCGTCGGACTTCTCGGCGACGGTGGCGCCGTCGGAGACCCGCAGCACCCGCACGTCGGGGTGGCGGGAGTCGCCGTGCTCGGAGTGGCCGATCGCCAGCAGGTCCTCGTCCTCGGACAGCGCGCCGACCCCGGCGTCCTCGGGGTGGGAGTAGACGACCTCGGCCGGGCCGTCGCCGCGGCGCAGCCAGATGCGGGTGCCCTCGTCGGTCGAGGTGCCGACGGCGACCACCCGCCTGCCGATCTCCAGCCCGGCGCCGTAGCCGTCCTCGACGCCGGGCAGCGCGGGCTCCACCGCCCCGGTGCCGGCCGCGAACGGCTCGCGCACCCAGTGCCCGAACTCGTCGCCGTCGGAGTCGGCGAACCACCAGATCCACTCGCCGTCCGGCGGCAGCTCGGCGTGCCCGGTGCCGCTGCGCCGGTCGGTGACCCGGCGGTGCTCGTCGGTGGCCCGGTCCCAGGCGTAGACCTCGGTCGTGCCGCTGGCCGTCGAGGTGTAGGCGCAGCGGTCCGGCGCGTCCCGGGCCCACCGCGGGCGGCTGGTGCGCACCGCGGTGAACCGGGCCCGCCAGCGCTGCTCGCGTTCGTCGTCGAACAGCCGGTTGGGGACGGGGGCCTCGGGGTGGTCGGTCACGGGGCGAGTATGTCGTGAGCGAGAATCACGGTCATAGCCGCGAAACCCGCTCACGACCTCCTGGCCCGCACCCTCCTGGTGGTGGCGGTGCTCCTCGGCCCGGCCGGCTGCTCGTCGACCGGGCCGTCCGCCGCGACGCCCGCGACCGCGCCCGACGGCACCCTGCGGATCGAGGTCGGCTACGCCGGCGGCGCCGTCGCCGGCGGCGTCGTCCGCTACGCCGTGCCGGTCGGGTCGACCGTCGAGCTCGTGGTCGCCAGCGACGTCGCCGACGAGGTCCACCTGCACGGCTACGACCGCAGCAGCTTCGTCACCGCCGGGGCGAGCACCGCGATCCGGCTGGACGCCGACCTGCCCGGCGTCTTCGAGGTCGAGCTGGAGCAGCGCGGCGTCCCGCTCGCCGAGCTCCAGGTCGGGTGAGGCCGCCGGGCCTCACTCCCGGCCCGAGGTGGTCGGCAGGGCGATCCGCGAGCGGTGCCCGGCGTCGTGGTGGACCTCCTGGTGGGCCCGGTGCAGCCGGCGGGCCGTGGCGGGCGGCTCGCCGCCGCCGGGGTTGCGCAGGTAGCGCGGGTGCGCCCCGGAGCTGACCTGCAGCCGCAGCCGGTGCCCCGGCAGGAACCGGTGCGCCGTCGGCCACAGCGCCACCTCGACCTCGCGCACGCCCTCGGCGTCGGGGACGGGGTCGGTGTCGCGGGTGCCGCGCCCGCCCAGGCGGCGGATTCCGTCGCACACCGTCATCGACCGGCCGTCGGGGTGCACGTCGCAGAGCCGCACGAACAGGTCGGTGTGCTCCAGGTTCGAGCCGAGCGACACCGTGGCGACCGGCTCGCCGACCACCTCGACCGCCTCGCGCAGGATCGGCGAGGTGAAGGTGAGCACGTCCGGGCGCCGCTCGTGCTCGGCGTTGTCGCCGGGCAGGTAGCCGGTCTCCAGGCTCGGGCCGCCGACGGCCGGGGTCGGGTCGGCCGGGTCGTAGGTGTAGCGGCTGGGCCCGCCGGACGGGTCCGGGAGCTCGCCCCCCGGCGGGACGAGCCTGCCGCCCGCCCCGAGCAGCCAGTCGTGCTCGACGGCGTCCGCAGGCGGCCACACCGGCAGGTCGCGCCACAGCTCGGCGCCGGTCACGTAGACGTGGACCGGGTACTCGCGGGTGTTGGGCTCGCCCATCAGGTGGTGGCGCAGGAAGGCGATGGTCTCGGCCGGCGCCGCGCGGTGCAGCCCGGGCGACGCGTGTCCCCACGGCCCGACGGTCAGCTGCGGCGGGTTGCCCGCCTCGACCAGCGCCCGGTAGCTGCGCAGCTGCCAGGGCAGGAAGATGTCGTACCAGCCGGTGATCATCGAGACCGGCGCGGTGACCGCCGGCACGGCCGCGGTGTGCGACTGCCCCCGCCAGTAGTCGTCGGCGAGCGAGTCGTGCGCGAGCCAGTCCTGGTACCAGTGCACGGTGTGGCCGGTGGCCAGCTTGTCGGCCTCGTTGGCCGGCAGCCGGTCGTAGCCGCGGCGCAGGGCGCGCCTGCCCAGCACCTGGCGCAGCACCGACCCGCGCCGCTCCTGGGCCGAGACCATCTGCGTCCAGCCCAGCGCCGTGCGCAGCCCGAAGGCGCCGTTGTCCCAGGTGAACTCGCCGAAGTCGGGCATCGTGACGAGCAGGCTCAGCGCGTCCGGCGCGGCCGCCGGGTCGTCGCGCTGGAGGTAGCCCGCCGCCGCCCACTGGGTGAATCCGAGGTAGCTGGGGCCCGCGGTGACCAGCCGCCCGGTGCACCATGGCTGCTCGCGCACCCAGCGGACGGTGTCGATGCCGTCCTCGCGCTCGTTCACCATCGGGGTGAACACGCCCCCGGAGCCGAACGTGCCCCGGCAGCTCTGCACGAACACCGGGAACCCGCGCTCGGCGAACGGGCGGGCGAACAGCAGCGTCGACAGCCCGGTGCGCCCGTAGGGCGAGCGGATGAGCATCGTCGGGGCGGTGCTGCCGGCCGGCTCGACGGGCAGGAACAGATCGCCCAGGAGCTCGACGCCGTCGCTCATCGGGACGGCGAGGTCGCGGCGCACCTCGTACCGGTGCGTGGCCGGCGGCATCCCGGGCAGCGCCCGCTCGAGCAGTGACGTGGTCAAGCGCTGCAGCCAGTCCGGCACGGGCCCCTCCTCGATCTCTCCGCGCCCGACGCTACCCGCGATCTTGGACCGGTCGGCGGACGTGGCCGAAGAACGCCCGCAGCTCCGCGACGAACAGCTCCGGCTGCTCGAACGCGGCGAAGTGGCCGCCGCGCGGCGGCTCGCCCCAGTGCCGGATGTCGGTGTAGCGCCGCGCCGCCCACCGCCGCGACGGCCGGGGCAGCTCCTCCGGGAAGATCGAGCAACCGGCCGGGACGTCGACGGTGTCGGTGGTGGCGCCCCGGAAGCGCTGCTCGACCTCGGCGAAGCTCTCCCAGTACAGCCGCGCCGCCGACGCGCCGGTGCCGGGCAGCCAGTAGAGCATCACGGCGTCCAGGACCCGGTCGCGGTCGAGCGGGTCCCGGGGGTCGCTCCAGGCGGTGAGCTTCTCCACGATCCAGGCGCAGAGCGCGGCGGGGGAGTCGACCAGCCCGTACCCGATCGTCTGGGGCCGGGTGGACTGCAGCGCGGAGTAGCCGTCGCCGTCCTTCGCCGCGGCCAGGTCGGCCAGCGCGGTGCGCTCGGCGTCGGTCAGGTCGTCGGAGGTGGCCGGGTCGGCGGCGGCGATCGGCGGCATCAGGTGGATGCCGACCACGTGCTCCGGATCGCGCTGGCCGATGGCCGTGCTGATGCTGGCGCCCCAGTCGCTGCCCTGGGCGCGGTAGCGGTCGTAGCCGAGCCGGGCCATCAGCGCGGCCCAGGCGTCGGCGATGCGCTCGACGCCCCAGCCCGGCCCGGTCGGCTTGTCGCTGAAGCCGTGGCCCGGCAGCGACGGGCACACCACGTGGAACGCGTCGCGGGCGTCGCCGCCGTGCGCGATGGGGTCGGTGAGCGGGCCGATCACGTCCAGGAACTCCACGACCGAACCGGGCCAGCCGTGGCCGAGGACCAGCGGCAGCGCGCCCGGGTGCGGGGAGCGGGTGTGCAGGAAGTGCACGCCGAGCCCGTCGACCTCGGCGCGGAACTGGCCGACGGCGTTGAGCCGGGCCTCCGTCCGGCGCCAGTCGTAGCCATCGGCCCAGTACGCGCACAGCTCGCGCAGGTGCTCGACCGGCACGCCCTGCTCCCAGCCCGGCGTGGTCGCCGGCTCCGGCCAGCGCGGCGGCGAGGAAGGTGATCCTCCGATACTGCGCGTGAGATGTAGCTGGTGGGGCTCGGCGGCGCTCCTGAGCCCCACCAGGTTCATGTCGAGCACTGTTGATCATCCCGGCGCTGCGAGGCGCAGTTGCTTCTGCGAGGACGCCCACCGCCGCGCCCCTACGGACCGATCGGGGTGCGGGCGTCCCCCGGACCGTGGATCTCGCGCACGACCACTGCTCGTAGGGTTGGGGCGTGCGGGTCGTCGGGCGGGTCGTCGGGGTGGTCGCGGTCGTCGCCGGGCTGGTGACCGTGCTGCTGCCGGCCGTGGCCACGCCCGCCGGAGCGCACGCCGGCGGGCTCTCGTCGTCCAGCAGCGAGGCCGTCGTGCTCGGGCTGGAACCCGCGGTGCCCGGGCTGAGCGTGCGGGCCGTCGAGTTCGGCGCCCGGCTGCGGCTGGACAACGCCACCGGGTCGACGGTCGTCGTCGAGCCGGTGCCCGGGTCGGTCGTCTCCGGGCTGCCCACCGTCGAACCGGGCGGCACCGCCTTCTGGGCCGACCCGCGGATCACCGCCGCCGCGACGGCGGAGCGCCCCGCCGGTGAGGTCTCGGCCTGGGCCGTCCCGCTGCGGGTCGACGGCCGCGCGGTCACCGTGCTCGGCGAGCAGCGCCGGCCGCCGCCCCCGCCCGCCGCGCTGTGGTGGGCCGCGGCCGGGCTGGCGCTGCTCGTGCCCGCCGTCGCCGGGGTGCTCGGCGCCGGGCGCCGCTGGGGGCGGTTCGTGCTGGCCGGCGCGACCGCCGTCGTGATCGCGGCGCACCTGCTGCACGTGCTCGGTTCGGCCGGGGTCCCGCAGGACCAGCCCTACGCCCTCATGCTGCTCAGCGCGGCCGGGTACGCGCTGCTCGGCTGGCCGCTCGGCGCGATCGGGGCCTGGCTGACGCTGCGCGGCAACGTCGTCGGCCCGCTGCTGTGCTGCGCGGCAGGCGGGCTGTTCGCCGTGGTCATCGCCCCCATCGACGCGTTCACCCTGGTCGACGCGGTGGTGCCGTTCTCGTGGGGCGCCGACCTCGACCGCGCGCTGGTCGCGCTGACCCTCGGCGGCGGGCTGGGCGTGGCGGTGGCCGGCGTGGCCGCGCTGCGCCGCGGGCAGCTCCCGGCCCCGGCCCCGGCCACCGACCCGACGTGATCCCCGCCCACGGCATCGGCGGCGTCGAGGGGCTCCCGCTCGACGGCGAGCTCGTGCTGCAGACCGGTGGCGTGGTCGTGCTGATGTCGTTCCTGGCCGTCGCCCTGCTGTGGCGGACACCCCGGTTCACCGGACCGGTCGGCGGCCGGGCGCTGCCCGCGGTGCCGGCGGCCGTCCGGGTCGGGGTGCGGGCGCTGGTGCTGGTGCTGGCCGGGTACGTGGTCGCGGTCGGGCTGCTCGGCCCGCAGGACCCCGACGCCAACCCGGCCCCGCGCGCCCTCTACGTCCTGCTGTGGGTGGGCGTCGTGCCCGCCTCGCTGCTGCTCGGGCCGGTGTGGCGGGTGGTCAACCCGCTGCGGCTGCTGGCCGCGATCGTCGCCGCCGCCCTGCGCCGCACCACCCCGGCCCCGCTGCCCGAGCGCCTGGGCTACTGGCCGGGGGCGGCGTGGCTGCTGGCCTTCGTCTGGCTGGAGCTGGTCCCGGCCGGGCGGGACGTCCCGGCGGTGGTCGCGGGCGCCCTGCTCGGTTACGCCGTCGCCCAGGTGGCGGCGGGCGTCCGGTACGGGCCCGACTGGTTCGCCCGCGGCGACGCCTTCGAGGTCTACTCGACCCTCACCGCCGCGCTGTCGCCGTTCGGCCGCCTCGACGACGGCCGCCCCGGGCTGCGCAACCCCTTCCGGGGGCTGGCCGCGGTGCCGGTCGAGCCGGGGCTGGTGGCGTTCCTGGCGGTCTGGTGGGGCTCCACCGTGTTCGACGGCCTCACCGGGTGGACCGGCTGGCGGTCGCTGGCCCTGCCGGCCGCGCTCGACACCGCCGTGCTGGTGGCGACCGTGCTCGTCGTCGGGGTGCTCTACCGGCTGGCGACCGGGCGGCTGGCCGGGCGGCTGGCCGGCACGCTGGTCCCGATCGCCGCCGGCTACACCGTCGCCCACTACGCCACGCTGCTGCTGGTCGAGGGCCCGCGCGGGCTGGTCCAGCTGGCCGGCCAACCGCTCGGGGCCATCACCGCCGTGCCGGCGCCCGGGCTGGTCGCCGGCATCCAGATCGGCGCGGTGCTCGTCGGGCACGTGGTGGCGGTGGTGGCCGCGCACGACCGCAGCGTGGCCCTGCTGCCCCCGCAGCGCAGGCTGGCCGACCAGGTCCCGCTCGTGCTGGTGATGGTCGCCTACACGATGGTCGGGCTGTTCCTGCTGGTCATCTCCTGAGCGGGATCCGTCGAACGGTGGACGGCGCCGGGCGCGCAGCGTGACATCATCGCGCCGTGAACGAGCCGGTGCGCCCCGACGACATGCGCATCTCCGACGCCGACCGGGAACGCGTGCAGGACCAGCTCAAGCGGGCCCACGACGCCGGCCAGCTCGACCTGCACGAGTTCGACGACCGGGCCAAGGCCGTGTGGGAGTCGCGCACCCGCGGCCAGCTGGCCGAGGTCACCGCCGACCTGCCGAACCTCCCCGAACCGCGCCGCGCCGGCGAGCGCCGACCGGTGTTCGCCGACACCCCCGGCGGCCTCACGATGCGCATCCTGACCATCGTCTTCACCAGCATCGCCGCGGTGAACCTGACGATCTGGGCGATCGTCTCGCTCACCGTGGGGTCGATGGTCCACCCCTGGTGGCTCTACGTCGCGCTGCCGCCCGCCGCCGTGCTGAGCATCCTCTACACCGCCGGGATCGGGCGCCCACCGCGCGACCGGTGATCCGCGGGCGATCGGGACGTACGCTGCGGGCGTGACGACGACGCCGTTGGAACGGCTGCGGGCGGCGGCGGGCGGCTCGGCACCGCTGGTGCCCGTGGCGGCGAGCCTGGGCATCACGGTCGACTCGGTCGACGAGGGCCGCATGGTCGCCCGGCTGGCTCCCGCACCCGCCGTGCTGCGCGGTCCCGGACCGGCGTTCGTGATGATCGACATGGTGCTCAGCGCCGTGGTCGCCACCGTCCTGCCCTCCGACCACGCCATCAGCACGCTGACCCTGCACTGGGCGGGCACCGGACCCTTCCCCGACCCGGTGGGCCCGCTCGTGGCCACCGGCACGGTCGTGCACCTTGCCGCCGACAGCGCGCTCAGCACGGGGACGCTGACCGACGCCGACGGCGAGGTCCTGGCCACGGTGACCAACCGGTCGGCCCTGCTGCCGCTGCCCCCCGACGGGCGCCGCGGCGGGCGCGGCGCGCCGTCCGGCGGACCCGTGGGCCTCACCGCCCTCGACCTCGCCGGCGGTCCGTCGCGCTGGACGGCGGTCGGCGCCCCGCCGCTGTCCAACACGGCGGGCGCGCTGCAGGGCGGAGTCGTCGCGGCCGTCGCGACGCACGCGCTCGATGCGGCCGTCGCCGCCGTCCGCCCGGAGCTGGCCGGCGCCACCTTCGACCTCGACGTCACCTACCTGCGCGCGATCCCGTCGGACGGCTCGGACTTCTCGGTCACCGCGCAGCCCCTGCACGCCGGGCGGCGGCTGGCCGCGGCCCGCGCCGAGCTGCACGACAGCGCCGGGCGCCTCGCTGTCGTCGCCTCGTCCGCGCACTGGCGGGGCGGCGCCGAGCACCGCTGAGCCGATCGGCGGGTACCCGGGTACCCCCGTTCGCCGCGGCCGAACGGTTCGACCGCTGATCGTTGTGACGCAGAGTCGCCAACGTTCGGCGTGTCCTGCACCGCCGGGCGCGTGTCGTCAGCCGGATGGCGGTCGGACCACCGCGCTGACCGGTGCTTCAGGCATCCTGCGGCGAGGGCCGTCCGGTCGGCCCGGGCGGGAGGGCGTGATGACAACCGGCTACCGACCGGCACCCCGGCGGCCCGATCCCCTCGGCGGACCCCCGCCCGAGGTCCGGTTCGCGGTGCCGCCGCTGGTGCGGCGCGGCCTGCTCGCGCTCGCCCTCATCGGCATCGGCGCCGCGGCCTTCGAGCTGTACTCCGAGCAGCACTGGAACGGCCCGATCCAGCTCATCCCCTGGGGCGCGCTCGGCGCCCTGTTGCTGGCCACCCTGCTGGCCGTGGTCCCCGGCGGCCGCGCCGCGCTGCCGGCCAGGATCCTGGCCGTCTTGGTGCTGGGCGCCGCGCTCTACGGCGTGGTCCAGCACGTGCTGACCAACCTCGCCGCCGGCCCCTCCGACCCCGGCCTCGCCGACACCTGGGCCGGCCTGCCGCTGTACGAGCAGGTCTGGCTGGCCGCGAGCAAGCAGGTCGGCTCCGCACCGACCCTGGCCCCCGGCGTCCTGGGGCAGACCGCGCTGGTCCTCCTGCTGGCCACGATCACCGGCCCTCGCACGGGCCGCCACGCCCACCGCCGCTGACCCGCCCCTCGCCCTCGCCCTCGCCCTCGCCCCACCGCCCCCCCCCCCCCCCCCCCCCCCCCCGCCCCGCCCCCCCCCCCCCGCCCCCCCCCGCCCCGCCCCGCCCCGCCCCGCCCCGGACGTCAGGAAAGCCACCATCAGGACGTCCGGTGTCCTGATGGTGGCTTTCCTGACGCGGAGGGGCGGAGGGGCGGAGTGGGAGCGGGTCAGGCGGGGCCGGTGGCGCGGGGGCGGGAGGCGTCGCGGCACCACTGGCTCCACGAGCCGACGTAGAGCCGGGCCCGGCCGAGGCCGGCGCGCTCGATGGCCAGCAGGTCGTGGCAGGCGGTGACGCCCGAGCCGCAGTAGACGACGGCGTCGGGGCCCGCGCCGAGCGCGGCGAACCGGGCGCGCAGCTCCTCGGGGTCGCGGAAGGTCCCGTCCGGGGTGAGGTTGTCGCCGTAGAAGGCGTTGACCGCGCCGGGGATGTGGCCGGCGATCGGGTCGAGGGGCTCGGTCTCGCCGCGGAACCGTTCGGCCGCCCGCGCGTCGATCAGCACCCCGCCCGCGGCGGCGTGCGCGGCGACCGCGTCGATGTCGGGGAGCATGTCGGCGGGCCACGGCCGGGGTTCGCGGGCGACGGCCGTCGGGGTGGTGCCGGGGCCGGTGGCGACCGGGTCGGTGAACGCGGCGAGGCCGCCGTCGAGCAGGCGGGCGTCCTGGCCGAGCAGCCGCAGCAGGTGCACGACGTGCGCGGCGTTGTCGCCGTGCTGGCGGTCGTAGGCGACGACCGGGGCGTCCCAGCCGACGCCGAGGCGGCCGAGTGCGTCGGCGAGGTCCTCGGCGGAGGGCAGCGGGTGGCGGCCGTCGCCGGGGCGCATCGGGCGGGTCACCACCTCGTCGCGGACCAGCAGCACGGCGCCCTCGACGTGCCCGGCGGCGAACGCCGCCTCCGCCGACTGCCGGTCGCCCGCCTCCACGTGCAGCACGACCGCGCCGGGCGGGAGCTGCGCCGCGGTGGTGGCGGAGACGATCGGGTCGGAGTTCGGGCCAGCCATGGCCGCAGTATCCCGTGCCTCCCCGTGCCTCCCCGTGCGACCCAAGGCGCCCGTCGTCCTCGCGGAGGCGGCACCATCCTCGCAGGTGCGGTGGCCCCTGCGAGGACGGCGACGGGTCTGCGAGGACGGACCGAGTCGGTCGGATGCCGCTGGAGCGGCTGTGGGCCCGTGGTCGCGCCCGGCCGATCACGGAGGGATCACGGAACGGCGGGTCAGATCGGGACGAAGCCGCTGCCCGCGCCGGTCAGCAAGGCCAGGGCGCTGATCGGAACGGCGCCCTGCGCGCCGATGGGCACGAAGTCGATCGGCACGAAGTCGATCGGCACGAAGTCGATCGGCACGAGGTCGTCGCCGCCGAACGGCTGCGAGAGCTCATCGGCCGCTGCCGACGTGGCGGACAGGCCGAAGGCCACGGCGGCCGTCGCGACCACCGCGGCCAAGCGGGCGACGATTCTGCGTGCGGGCATGCCGGATCTCCCTCGTGAGGCGATGAGAAAAAGTGGCGTCGTCGTTGCTCTGTTCGATGCAATGGGCGGCGTCGGAATGCGTGAAGAATGACCATCTCCGGTCGATCGAGACCGGATGAATGGACGGGCGGTCGATACTGAAAAGTAATGTCGGATCTCGGAGCAGTCAAGATGCGCGATCTCCGGGGCCACGACCGTTGGGAGGTGCGGCGTAGGCGTTGACCCTCCCCCCGGGGGAGGCCGCAGGATCTCCGCCGTGCGCAACCTGCTGTCGATCGGAACGCTGTCCAACGCCTCGCACCTGTCGGTGAAGGCGCTGCGCCGCTACCACGAGCTCGGGCTGCTGGTGCCGGCCGCGGTGGACGCCCGCACCGGCTACCGCGGCTACTCGGTCAGCCAGATCACCGAGGCCCGGATCATCCGCAGGCTGCGCCGGCTGGACGTCCCGCTCGAGGACATCGCCCGGATCCTGCGCTCGGGCGACGCGGGCACCACGGCGCAGGTGCTCGGCGAGCACCGGGCCCGGATGAAGCTGCGGCTGGAGGAGACCGAGCGGATCGTGTCCGACCTGCAGCGGCTGGTCGACGAGCCGGGCGAGCTGCACCGGGTGCTGGTGCACGAGCGCTGGCAGCGCGCCGAGCCGATCGTGCGGATCGGCACCCGCACCGTGTGGGCCGACCTGCCGGAGTTCTTCGACGCCGCCTACCCGCGGTTGTTCGCGCACGTCGCCCGGCACGGCGGGCAGGTCGTCGGCCCGTCCGGGGCGTCCTACGGCTCGGGGCAGGGCATCGACCACGACGACATCGCGGTCTCCGCGTGGCTCGCGGTGGACGTCGCGCTGCCCGCCGACCCGGCGGCGGGCGTCGTCCCCGACCGGCTCCCCGAGACCCGGCTCGCCGTCGCCCTGCACGTCGGCGCGTTCGAGGACATGAGCGCCACCTACGGCGCCGTCGGCGCCTGGGTGGCCGAGCACGACCGGGTCGTCACCGGCCCGCTGCAGGAGCTGTACCTCGCCGGGCCGCCCGGGGTCACCGACCCCGACGCCTGGCGGACCGAGGTGGGCTGGCCGGTGGCCCCCGCCGAGGACCCCACCCCCGATGAGAGGAACCGACCATGACCGCCACCCTGGCCGCCATCACCGTCGACTGCGACGACGTCGAGCGCGCCGCCGGCTTCTGGGCCGCCGTGCTCGACCGCAAGCTCGGCGGGGATCCGACGCCCTACTTCGCCTCGCTGGCACCCGCCGAGCCCAGCCAGCCGACCTGGATGTTCCTCAAGGTCCCCGAGCCCAAGACGGCCAAGAACCGGCTGCACGTCGACCTGACCGCCCCCGACCGCGACGCCGAGGTGGCGCGGATGGTCGAGCTCGGCGCGACCAGGGTCCGCGAGGTCACCGAGTACGGCATGTCCTGGGTGGTCATGAACGACCCGGAGGGCAACGAGTACTGCGTCGCCCAGTCCGACCCGCACTGACGGGCGGAGCGGTGAGGGTGTTCGCGGCGACCGTGGAGATGTCCGCGCAGGTCCCGCCTGCCATCGACGAGATCCTCGCCGAGGGCCTCGACGGCATCGGCGAGCGCGTGGTCCGCACGCTCGTGCGGAACCTCGACGACTCCGACCGCACCCCCTCGCGATGCTCACCCGGTCGGCGCCGACCCACACCGAGTCCGAGGCGCTGCTGCGCGAGTTCATCGACCGGGAGATCACCGCCCGGCTGGTGGCGATGCTCGACGGGCCCGACGCCGCGCTGCGGGCCGGCCTGCTGGTCGTGCGGATCCTCGGCCTCACCGTCGCGCGCTACGTCGTGCGGATCGACCCGATCGCCTCGGCGTCGGTCGAGGAGCTGGTCGCGGGGTTCGGCCCGGTCGTGCAGCACCGCGTGACCGGTGCGCTCAGCGCCGTGCGATGAATCCGGGCGCCGGGAGCGGTCCTACCCCCATGCTGATCATCGCTGGACACCTGGCCGTTGACCCGGCCGAGCGCGACGCCTACGTCGCGGACTGCCGCCCCGTCGTCGAGCTGGCCCGCGAGGCGCCCGGCTGCCGGGACTTCGCGCTGACCGCCGACTCCGTCGACCCTGGCCGGATCGACGTCTACGAGCGCTGGGACACCGAGGCCGAGCTGGAGGCGTTCCGCGGCTCCGGCCCCGACGCCGGCACGGCCGCGCGCATCCTGGACGCCGAGGTCTCCCGGTACGTGATCGCGTCGGTCGGTCCGGCCTGACCCTTCCCGGTGACTTCGGGGGGCGGCCCCACGCCCGTGACGTACCCTGGTCGGGTGACCGAGCGCGTCGAGCTGGAGATCGACCCGGGCACCGCCGCGTACCTCCGCGGGTGCGCGGGCCGCCGGGGCGGGTCGATCGAGGCCGCCGCCGTCCACGAGCTGCGCCGGCTGGCGCTGGCCGACTCGGCCGACCGGACGTTCCGCTGGTTCGCCGAGCACCACCCGACGTTCTTCGAGGACGCCGAAGCCGAGCGAATCGCCGCGGGACTGTACTGACCCGTGCCAGGATCTCGCCGTGCACCGCGGCGAGATCTGGACCTACCGGCCCGCGCTGCCCCGGCCGGGGCAGGCGCTGCTGCGGCTGATCCTGAGCACCGACGGCTTCAACGCCGACCCCGACCGGCCGGTCGTCATCGGCGCCCAGGTCGTCGGCCACGACCCCGGCGGCCTGCTCAACGTGCGCCTCGGCGAGCAGGGCTGGGTGTCGCTGCCGACCATCGAGGCCGTGCTGCGCTCCCGGCTCGACCTGCGCGTGGGCGAGGCGACGGCGGAGCAGATGTCCGCCGTCGCCGCCGCACTGGGAGCCATGCTCGAGATCGGTTAGCGGCCGGTCACGACCCGACGAGGTCCTTCTTCTCCTCGTCCCGGCCGCGGATGATCCGCCGCCGCACGAACGGCACCACCAGCAGCGCCACGATCAGCAGGTAGACCGCGATCGACAGCGGCGTGGAGACCAGCGTCGCCCAGTCGCCGTCGGCGATCTGCAGGGCCCGGCGCAGCTGCAGCTCGGCGTCCGGGCCGAGGATCACGCCGATGATCGCCGGCAGCACCGGCAGCCCGTAGCGGCGCATCAGGAACCCGATCCCGCCGATCACCAGCAGCACCACCAGGTCGATCGGCTGCCCGCTGACCGCGTAGGCGCCGATGCAGGCGAAGAACAGGATCCCGGCGTAGAGGTAGGGCCGGGGGATCCGCAGCAGCCGCGCCCACAGCGGGGCCAGCGGCAGGTTCAGCGCGAGCAGCAGCACCAGGCCGATGAACATGCTGGCGATCAGCGTCCACACCAGCTCCGGCTCGTTGGTGAACAGCAGCGGGCCGGGCTGGATGCCGTACTGCTGGAACGCCGCCAGCATGACCGCGGCGATCGCCGTGGTCGGCAGGCCCAGGGTCAGCATCGTGGCCAGCGTCCCCGCCGAGGACGCGCTGGCCGCCGACTCCGGCCCGGCGACGCCCTCGATGGCGCCCGAGCCGAACTCCTCGGGGTGCTCGGACAGCCGCCGCTCGGTCACGTACGACAGGAACGTGGGCACCTCCGCGCCGCCGGCCGGGATCGCGCCGAACGGGAAGCCGATGAACGGCCCCCGCAGCCACGGCCGCCACGTGCGCCGCAGGTCGTCGCGGGAGAGCCAGGGCCGCCCGACCGGGATCGGCGCGGCCGCGGTGCGGCGCAGGTGCGCGGCCACCCACAGCGCCTCGCCGATCGCGAACAGCCCGACCGCGACGATCACCACGTCGATGCCGTCGGCCAGCTGCGGCACCCCGAACGTCAGCCGGGCCTGCCCGGTCAGCGGGTCGAGCCCGACCAGGCCGATGGTGAGCCCGATGGCCAGCGCCGCGAAGCCGCGCACGCGCGAGCTGCCCAGCACCGAGGTCACCGCGACGAACGCCAGCACCATGACGGCCAGGTAGTCCGGCGCGCCGATGTCGACGGCCACGGTGGCGATGAGCGGCGCCAGCACCACCAGCCCGATGACCCCGATGAGGCCCCCGACGAAGTGCCCGATCGCGGCCGCGGCCAGCGCCTGCGCGCCGCGCCCCGAGCGGGCCATCGGGTTGCCCTCGATCGCGGCCACCACCGACGCGCTCTCGCCGGGCGTGTTGAGCAGGATCGAGGTGGTCGAGCCGCCGAACATCGCGCCGAAGTAGATGCCGGCGAACAGGATGAACGCCCCGGTCGGGTCGAACGCGTAGGTGACCGGGAGCAGCAGCGCCACGGCCATCGCCGGGCCGATCCCGGGCAGCACGCCGATCGCGGTGCCCAGCAGCACGCCGAGCGCGGCGAACAGCAGGTTGGCCGGGGTCAGCGCGTTGCCGAAGCCGTCGAGCAGGGAGCCGAGCACGTCCATCAGAACACCCCCATCAGCGGACCGCCGGGCAGGTCGACGCCGAGCAGCGCGTCGAACACGACCCAGGCCAGCAGCGAGATCCCGGCCGCGACCAGCAGGTCGCGCGGGAACGAGCGGGCGCCCAGCACGGACGCGGCGCCCCAGAACAGCCCGGTGCCGGCCAGCGGCCAGCCCAGCACGGGGATGAGCAGCGCGGTGGCCACCACCAGCCCGGCCAGCATCCCGACGGCGCGCAGGTCCGGCGGGGTGCCCAGCTCGACGTCCTCACCGGCCTCGGCCTCGCCGTGCCCGCCGCGCAGCACGTCGACCGCCAGCAGCACGGCCAGCAGCAGCAGGCCGATCCCGAGCACCGTGGGCACGGCGTGCGGGCCGAGCGGGTCGGAGTCGCTGCCCGCGTTCGTGCCGAGCAGGCTGTCGACCAGCACCAGCACCCCGGCCGCGCCGAGCAGCGCGCAGACGCCCAGCTCGGAGTGCTCCCGCCACCAGTCGCGGTCGAGGCGACGGGCGCGCTCCGGGGCCGGGTCGCGTTCGGTGGCGGTCATGACGCCAGCCCCAGACCGCGCAGCACCTCGGCCACCCGGTCGTTCTCCGCGGCCAGGAACGCGCCGAACTCCGGGCCGGGCAGGAACGCGTCGTCCCAGCCGTTGCGCTCCAGCGCCTCGGCCCACTCCGGCGAGTTCCGCAGCCGGGTGAGCAGGTCGATCAGCTCGGCGCGCTGCTCGTCGTCCAGGCCCGGCGGGGCGACCATGCCCCGCCAGTTGGTGAACTCGACGTCCACACCCGCTTCCTGCAGGGTCGGTGCGTCCACCCCGGCGACCCGCTCGCCCGCGCTGACCGCCAGCACGCGCAGCTCGCCCGCGGCGATCTGGTCGGCGTACTCGCCCAGGCCGGACACGCCGAAGGCGACCTTGCTCCCGAGCACCGCGGCCAGCAGCTCGCCGCCGCCGTCGTAGGACACGTAGTTGACGTCGCGCGGGGCCAGCCCGATGGCCTGGGCCATCAGCATCGGGGCCAGGTGGTCGGGCCCGCCCGGGGAGGACCCGCCGCCCACCGGCACCCCGCCCGGGTCGGCCTTCCAGGCCGCGACCAGCTCGTCCATGGTGCGCAGCGGCGAGTCCTTGCCGACCACGACCACCTCGGTCTCCTGGGTGAGCCGGGCGATCGGGGTGACGTCGGCCAGGGTGGCCGGCGAGCTGTTGGTGAACACCGCCCCGACCACGCCCAGGCCCATCGACATGATCAGCCGGTCGTTGCCGCTCTCGGTGACGGTGCGGCCGAGGCCGACGGTGCCGCCCGCGCCGGGCAGGTTGAACACCTCGGTCGGGCCGGTGAGCCCGGCGTCCTCCAGCGCGGTGGCCGCGGTCCGCGCGGTGACGTCGTAGCCGCCGCCGGGGGAGTTCGGCACCAGGAAGCGCAGCCCGCGCACCTGGTCCCCGTCGCCGCCGCCGGTCGCCGCGCCCAGCAGGGGCGGCACCAGCAGCACCGCGGCCAGCGCCGCGAGCGTGGTCAGTACGTGTCCGGTCCGAAGTCGCACCGTCCCCGGCACCTCCTCGTCGAGGTCTCCCGCCGGTCGCGGCGGTGACGGACATGGTGCGCGGGGTCACCGGGCGCTGTCGCCGTTCGGCGCGCAAACGTCGTTGTGGTCGTTGTGGTCGCGGCCGGCGACCGCGCACCCGGCCGCATCCGTGGCACCCTTCCCGGCGTGGGAGCGCGGACGCTGGCCCGGCAGTTCCTGACCTGGCAGCTCGCGGTCGTCGCGCTGCTGCTGCTGGCCGTCGCCGGGGTGGCCGCGGTGCAGCAGAGCGCAGCCTTCCAGGAGACCCAGGGCAGGCGCATGCTCTCGCTGGCCGAGACCGTGGCGGCGACCGCGGGCGTGCGGGCCGCCCTGCAGAGCGGGTTGCACGACCCGCTGCCGACCTTCGCGGTGAGCGCGCTGAGCGTCTCCGGCGCCGACGGCGTGGCGATCGTCGACGACACCGGCGTGATCCGCGCCCACGAGGACCCGGCCCGCATCGGCGAGCCCCACCCCGTCGGCGACGGCCTGCCCGGACGCGCCCGGGTCGGGTCGGCGGCGGGCGGGGTGGTGGCGCACGTGCCGGTGATCGGCGACGCGGGCGGCGTGGTCGGCACCGTCGTCACCCGGGTCGACTCGCCGTCGCTGCTCGACACCGTCACCGCGGCCCCGGCGCCGACCGCCGCGCTGCTCGGGATCGCGCTGGTGCTCGGCGTGGGCGGGTCGTTCCTGCTGGCCCGCCGGGTGCGCAGGCAGACGCTCGGGCTGGAGCCCGCCGAGATCGTCGAGCTGGTCCAGCAGCGCGAGGCGATGCTGCTCGGGGTCAAGGAGGGCGTGGTCGGGATGGACAGCGCGCACCGCATCACGCTGATCAACGCGGCCGCCCGGGAGCTGCTCGACATCCCGGTCGACGCCCGCATCGCCGACCTCGACCAGCGGCTGCGCGAGGTGCTCACCGGCGCGGTCGCGGGGGAGGACCAGGTGGTGCTGCGCGGCGCCCGCGTGCTCGTTCTCAACCGGATGGCCGTGTCCGTGCACGGCGAGCCGGTCGGCGCGGTGGTGACCCTGCGCGACCGCACCGAGCTGGCCACACTGGAGCACCGCCTCGACGCGTCCCGGCACGTCACCGACACGCTGCGGGCCCAGGCGCACGAGTTCACCAACCGGCTGCACACCATCGCCGGGCTGGCCGAGCTCGGCGAGTACGACGAGGTCCGCCGGTTCGTCGCCGACGTCGCGCAGGGCAGCGAGGGCTGGCAGCGCGAGGTGGCCAACCGGGTCGGCGACCCGGCGGCGGCCGCGCTGCTGGTGGCCAAGGCCAGCCTGGCCGCCGAGCGCGGGGTGGCGCTGCGGCTGGTGCCCGGCGCCCGGATGGCCGCGGTGCCCGGCGACGCGACGCTGTCCACCGACCTGGTCACGGTGCTGGGCAACCTGGTCGACAACGCGCTGGACGCGGTGGCCGCGACCCCGGCGCCGCGCTGGGTGGAGGTGGGCGTGGACGACGGGGTGCGGGTCCGGGTGCGCGACTCCGGGCCCGGGGTCGGGGAGGGCCTGGCGCAGGAGGTGTTCCGACGCGGCTTCACCACCAAGGCCGCCGCCGAGGGGGAGCGCGGGCTGGGGCTCGCGCTGGCCCGGCAGGTGTGCCTGCGCCGCGGCGGGCGGATCACCGTGCACAACGACCCCGCCGACGACGCCGGCGCGGTGTTCACCGCCGAGCTGCCGGTGCGCGCGTGATGCGCGTCCTCGTCGTCGACGACGACTTCATGGTGGCCCGGATCCACAGCGCCTACGTGGAGCGGATCGCGGGTTGCGCGGTCGTCGGGGTGGCGCACAGCGGGGCCGAGGCGGTGGCGCTGGCCGGGCGGCTGCGCCCCGACCTGGTGCTGCTCGACGTCTACCTGCCCGACACGTCGGGCCTCGACGTGCTGCGGGCGCTGCGCACCGGCGCCCCGGACGACCCGTTCGTGCTGGTCATCACCGCGGCCGACGACCCGGCGACGGTCACCGCCGCGCTGCACGGCGGCGCGAGCCACTACCTGGTCAAGCCGTTCGACGCGCGGGCGCTGCGCGAGCAGGTCGAGCGGGTGGAGCGGATCCGGGCCCGGCTGTCCGGGCTGGAGCGGGCCGGGCAGCACGACATCGACACCGTCTTCGGCGGCCGGCGCGGCGCGGCCACCACCCGGCTGCCCAAGGGGCTCACCGAGCCGACCGCGCAGCTGGTGGAGCGGGTGCTGCGCGGGCAGGACGGCGACCTGTCGGCCAGCGAGTGCGCCGAGCTGACCGAGCTGTCGCGGGTGAGCGCGCGGCGCTACCTGGAGCACTTCGTGGCCGTCGGCGCGGCGACCGTGCGGCTGCGCTACGGCGGCACCGGGCGTCCGGAGCGCCGGTACCGCTGGGCGGGGTGACCGGCGGCACAGGGCAGCCGCGCGCCAGAAAGTGCGACACTTGTTCAGATAGTTCTGGACGAGGGAGACGACATGGTGTGGGTACTGCTGGCCGCGGCCATCGCCGCGGAGGTGACGGCGACGATCAGCCTGCGGTTGTCCGAGGGCTTCTCGAAGCTCGTGCCCTCGGTGCTGGTGGTCGTCGGCTACGTGACGGCGTTCTGGCTGCTGACCAGGGTGCTGGCGATGGGGATGGCGATCGGCGTGGCCTACGCGGTGTGGGCGGCGGCCGGGATCGCGCTCATCGCGCTGATCGGGGCGGTGTTCCTGGGTGAGACGCTGACGGCCGTGCAGATCGGCGGATTGATCGCGGTGGTGGGCGGCGTGGTCGCCCTCGAACTCGGCGCGGCGCGCTGAGCGCGCCGGACGGGCGCGTCGAGCGCGGCAGGCGCCGCCGCCAGCAGTTGGTGGAGGCCGCGCTGCGGCTCGTCGAGCGCGAGGGGGTCGGCGCCGTCACCCACCGTGCGGTCGCCAGGGAGGCCGGGGTCGCGGCCACCGCCGGCACCTACCACTTCCCGACGGTCGACGACCTCCTGGTCGCCGTGATCACCGCCTGCGCCGAGCGGTTCGCCGCCGAGGTGGGCGAGCGGATGGCGGACGGGGCCACGCTGGCCGACCTCGCCGCGCTCACGGCCTCCTACCTGCGCGAGGACCGCGGCCGGGCCATCGCCGAGTACGAGGTGTACCTGCTGGCCGCACGACGCCCGGCACTGCGCCCCGCCGCGCGGCTGTGGACGGACCTGCTGACCGAGCTGCTGTCGCGGTGGTGCGACGACCCGGCGGCCGTGCGGGCCGCCGTCGCCGCCAACGATGGTGTGATGCTGCAGGGGCTGATCGCCGACGAGCCGCCCTCGGCGGCCACCATCGAGGCGGTCCTGCGCCGAGCCCTGGCGTGAGCGCGTATCACGGCCCGGACCGTGGTACTCACTCACGACGTGCGCAGGGTTGCCGATCTGGACTTCACGGGCTTCGACGTCGCGGCGATGACGCCGTCCCCCTCCGACTGGGCCGACGAGGTCCTCTACTTCCTGCTGGTCGACCGGTTCTCCGACGGCCGCGAGGACGGCCACCGCGACGCCGCGGGCCGGCCGGTCCCCGGCCCGACGCCCCGGTTCGGCCCCGGCGACGGCGGCAGCGCCGTCGCCACCGAGCCGGACGCCGCGGCGTGGCGGGCGGCCGGGCTGTCCTGGGTGGGCGGCACCCTGGCCGGCGTCGCGTCCAAGCTCGGCTACCTCCGCCGGCTCGGCGCCACCGCGCTGTGGATCAGCCCGGTGCTCAAGCAGGCCGTCCCGCAGGCCGGCGCCGCCGACCCGTACCACGGCTACGCCACCCAGGACTTCCTCGCCGTCGACCCGCACTTCGGCACCGCCGACGACCTGCGCGAGCTGGCCGCCGCCGCGCACGCCCAGGGCCTGCGGGTGATCCTCGACGTGGTGCTCAACCACGCCGGCGACGTCTTCGCATACGACCAGCCCGACCCGCGCTGGGACGGCCGCACGCACCCGGTCGCCGGCTGGCGCGACGGCCGCGGCGGGCTGGTCCCGTTCACCGCGGCCGACGCCGCCGCGCAGTGGCCCGACGGCGCCGTCTTCCCGGCCGAGCTGCACGACCCGGGCACCTGGACCCGGCGCGGCCGCATCGTCGACTGGGACCACGACCCCGAGTACCGCGAGGGCGACTTCGCCGGGCTCAAGGACGTCGCCCACGGCGGCGGCGAGCTGGACGACTACCGGCCGTCCCCGGCGCTGGCCGCGCTCACCCGCGCCTACTGCTGGTGGATCGGGCACGCCGACCTCGACGGCTTCCGGGTCGACACCGTCAAGCACATGGACCTCGGCGCCACCCGGTACTTCGCCTCGGTCGTGCACGAGTTCGCCCAGTCGATCGGCAAGGACCGGTTCCTGCTGGTCGGCGAGATCACCGGGCCGCGCTCGCAGGCGATCGACACGATGGCGCTCACCGGTCTCGACGCCGCGCTCGGCCTGGCCGACGTGCAGGGCCGCATGATCGGCGCGGGCACCGGCCGCGAGGACCCGCGCGGCTACTTCGACCTGTTCCGCAACTCCGAGCTGATCGGCAAGGACTCGCACACCTGGCTGCGCGACACCGTCGTCACCGGCTTCGACGACCACGACCAGGTCCGCCAGGGCGGGGCGAAGTCGAGGCTCGCCGCGTCCGCGGACGGGCGGGCGCTCGTGCTGGGCGTCGTCGCGCTCAACCTGCTGACCCTCGGCATCCCGTGCCTCTACTACGGCAGCGAGCAGCTGCTCGACGGCGAGGGCGGCGGCCCGGACGCCGACCGCTACCTGCGCGAGGCCATGTTCGGCGGGGCGTTCGGGCCGTTCCGCAGCCGCGACCGGCACGTCTTCGACGAGGACGCGCCGCTCTACGCGCGCATCGGCGAGCTGGCCGCGCTGCGCCGGGCCGAGCCCGCGGTCCGCCGGGGCCGCCAGTACCTGCGGGAGGTCTCGGGCAACGGGCTCGACTTCGGGCTGCCGTCCGGCTTCGGCGGGCCGGTCCGCGGCGTCGTGGGCTGGTCGCGGATCCTGGACCGGCGCGAGGTGCTGTGCCTGATCAACACCGATCCGGCGCGGCCCCGCTCGGCCTGGGTGACGGTCGACGCCGGGCTGCACGCTCCCGGCGAAGCCCTCGACCTGCGCTACGGATCCGACCCCGACCAGGCCGAGCAGGTCGTCGTCGAGGCCCGCAACGGGCGTGCGGTGCGGGTCGACCTCCCGCCCGCCGCCGTCGCCGTCTACCGCTGAGGTCGGGCGTAGCGGCCGACCTGGGTGCCGTCGACGTCCAGGAGGACGAGCTCGGGCCCGTCGAGCGCGACCCGGCGCGCCCGGCTCAGCTCGGCGGCCACGTCGTACGGGTGCTCGCAGGCGGGTTCCGGGCGGAAGGGGGGCTCGATCGCCAGGAACCCGCCGTCGGGTCCGGCGGTCCAACGGGCGCCCAGGTCGACGCAGCCCACCGTGCCGCGCCACGCGCCGCTCGCGTCGAACTCGACGGACGCCGGACCGGTCGCGGTCACCGGGGACCAGCGGCCGACCAGCTCGTCCGGGCCCGCCGGGCGCAGCGGCGCCGGCACCGGAACGGCCGGGGCCAGTGCCCCGCGCGTGCCGTCGAGGACGGGACCGCCGGCGTGGTCGAGCACCGACGTGGTGCCGGGCGGCTCGGGAACGAGCCGGGCGACGGGCGAGCCGTCGCGGCCCAGCAGCACCCGGTCGGGTCCGTCCACCCGGAAGCCGGTCGCCGCGGCGGCCCACTCCGGAGCAGGCGGGACCGCGTCGGGCGGGGTGGGCCAGTCCCCCGGGTACCAGTACACGTCCAGCTGGGCCAGGAACCGGCCACCGGGGTCGGCTTTCCAGTCGCCCGTGTGCACCGGACCGCCGGCCGGCACCCCGGCGGCCCGCACCTCGGCGCCGCCCGGACCGATGACGACGGTCTCCCCGGTCTCCGCCACCCGCCACCAGCCCGGCAGGGCCCCCGGATCCGGGGGCGACGGGGTGGCCGGGACCACGGTCAGCGCGGGGGGCACCGCGGCGCAGCCGGCCACGGCGAGCAGGACGGCCAGCGGAGCGTTCAGCAGGAGGCGCACGACCTCGGGACGGGCCGGCCGGGCCGGTCGGTTGGCCCGCGCGCCCGATCCGCCCCCGGGATCACCCGATCGGCCGCGCGCACCGGATGGCCGCCGCGCACACGTCCCGACGTGCGCGCGGGGACCAGCGGGTGTGCGCGGTGGGCGGGTCGCTCCCTACCGGCACCCGAGCACGGCCTGCCACAGGTTCGCGGCCCGCGGATCGGGGACGCCCTCGACGACGCGGTTCATGACGTAGCCGAAGGCGAGCCCGGACGCCGGGTCGGCGAAGCCGATGGAGCCGCCGCGGCCGGGGAAGCCGAACGCGGTGGGGCCGTACCAGAACGCGTCGGGGGTGGGCAGCCCGAAGCCGGTGCCGACCCGGACCGGCACCCGCAGGATCCGGTCGACCCCCGACACCCGCTCCGCCACGGCCGCGGCCAGGTGCTCGGGGTCCAGGACGCGGTGCCCGTCGACCTCCCCGATCAGGGCCGCGTAGAGCCGGGCCAGCGAGCGCGCCGTGGTGACGGCGTTGGTCGAGGGCATCTCGGCGGCCCACTCGGCGGGGTCGTTGTGGTCGAGGCCGGGGCTGATCCAGCTGACCGACCGCGTGCTCAGCGACGTCGGGTCCATCCACACGCGCACCGCCTCGGGCAGCTGGTCGAGGTCGAGCCCGGCCATGGCGGCGAAGTCCGGGCGCTGCTCGACCAGCCGGCTCACCCGGGGCCGTTCGCGCTCGGGCAGGCCGATGAACAGGTCCAGCCCGAGCGGTGCGGCGATCTCCTCGGCCAGGTACCGGCCGATGGTGCGGCCGGTGGCCCTCCGGACCACCTCGCCGACGAGCCACCCGTAGGTCATGCCGTGGTAGCCGACCTCCGTCCCGGGCTCCCACACCGGGCGCTGCGCGGCGAGCGCCTCGACGACCGGCTCCCAGGCGATGGCCTGGGCGGGCGTGAGCGTCGCGTCCACCAGCGGCAGCCCGGCCTGGTGGGTGAGCAGCCAGCGCACCGGGATCGCGTCCTTGCCGGCGGCGGCGAACTCCGGCCAGTACCGCGCCACGGGCGCGTCCAGGTCGAGCTCGCCGCGCTGGGCGGCCAGGTTCGCGCAGGCGGCCGTCACGCCCTTCGTCGTCGAGTAGACGACCTGCAGGGTGTCGCGCTCCCACGGGCGTCCGGTCCGCGGGTCGGCGACGCCGCCCCACAGGTCGACGACCGGTTCGCCGTGCAGGTACACGCCGACCGCGGCGCCGATCTCGCCGTGCCGGTCGAAGTTGGCCGCGAAGGCCTCGCGCACCGGCTCGAAGCCGGGCGCGGTGGTGCCGCCGATCTCGGGCATGCGTCATCGCCTCTCGTGCGGGAGGGGGAGCGGAGGGGGTTCAGTCGCGCCACTTGCCGAGCAGCCACGCGCAGATCTCCGCGCGGGTCATCTCGGGGAACTCCTCGGCGAAGCTGTCGAGGGCGCTCAGGGCTTCGTGCTCGTTGAGGCCGCGGGCGAAGGCCTCGGTCATGTACTCCTGCTGGGACGCCGACGGGCGTCCGCCGCCCGCGCCGCGTCCCGGCAGGCCGTTGCGCCATTGCACGACTTCCTCCACCCGGTCGGGCCGCCAGCCGGGAGCCCCGTCGATCTCGACGTCGGGCTCGGGGAACGGGTGGTCGGAGCCGGCGGGGTGGCGCGAGCGCCACTTGTGCACCGCGTGGCGGGTGACGCCCAGCGCCTCGCCGATGCCGACGACGCCCAGGTACCGCTCCGCCATGGGGCTCCGACCCGTCCGGGACCGACCTGCGCTCGCGGTCCCAGGAGTACCACGCCGTCCCCGGTCCGGGGCGGCGACCTCATCACTTGGTCACTAGCAGAGACGACGTTAGTGGGGGAAGCGATCGTCGTCAACGGCAGAGACGATGTTTCTCCGGTGGACGATCCCGGTCCGGCCGGGCAAGGTGGAACCCCGGCCGGGGTAACGGACCGGCCCCCGCAGGTGATGTGCAAGCGCAACGCTCACGCCGAGGATCACCCGGAAGGTCGTCATGACGCGCCCGTTCGCCCGCCGCGCCGACCGGCGCCGCAGCGGGCGCCGCCTCGGGCGCGGCGACCACCGGGCGAGCGTCGAACGGGCGGTGGTCATCGGCCCCACCCCGCGCCGCCAGGTCGGCCGCCGGCCCGAGCCACCCGACCGCGACGAACCCGAGGCCCCGCCGACCCGGGAGCGCCGCCGGTCCCGGCACGCGGCCCAGGCCCAGCGCTCCCGCAGGCCGTGGGCCTGGCTGGCCGCGGGCGCGGTGCTGGGCCTGCTGCTCGGCGTCGTCGGCGCCGTGCTCGTCGGCTCCGTGCTCGTCGGCTCCGGGCCCGACGGCGTGCGCCTCGGCCCGGTCGGCGTGGTGGTCGGCGTCCCCGCGGCCCCGGTGGTGCCGGCCGCCACCGGCTCCCGCGGCACCTGGGGCCAGCGCGTCACCACCCCGGACGGGATCGCGATCGAGGTCGCCGAGCCGGTGCCCTACGAGCCCTCCCCGCAGGCCGCCGGGCACGACCGCGACCGCGCCGTGCTGGTCACCACCACGGTCGTCAACGGATCGGGCTCGCCGTTCGTGCTGAACTCCTTCGCCGTCGGGCCCACCGCGGTGCACCGCGGGCGGCCGGCCGCCCGGATCTTCGACGTGGCCGGCTCGCTGGTCCCCGCCGTGCCGGTCTCGGTCGTGCAACCGGGGCAGACCTTCTCCTACCGGACGGCGTTCTCACTCGACTCGGCGACGGGGGAGCTGGCCCTGGACTACGCGCCGGGAGCGGTGTTCACCGGCGAGGTGTAGGTCCGGCCCGGCCGGTGCCGCGGGGCGGGCTACCGCGTCGAGCGGCTCGGCCGGGGGTCGGGCACCGACCGTGGAGGGGCCGTGTCCGTCGAGACCGCCGACCGGGCCGAGACCTCGGCCCCTACCGCCTGCTGCGGTACACGGTCACGCCCCGCATCCTGGTCGATCGCGCACCGCCATCCACCCCGCCCCGACGTCAGGAAAGCCACGTTCCTGTCCCCACAGGACAGGAACGTGGCTTTCCTGAACTCCGGTGTGCCACCGAGCTGGCGAACGGTGCGATCCGTAGGGTCGCCCGTCATGACCGAGGTGGACGAGCAGGGCCGCACCGAACCCCCGCTGGCCGGCGACGAGGTCGCCACCCTCCTGGGCTTCCTCGACTTCCAGCGGGCCACCCTCGCCTGGAAGACCGCGGGCCTCGACGCGGCCGGCCTCTCGGCCACCGTCGGCGCCTCGTCGATGACCCTCGGCGGCCTGCTCAAGCACATGGCCTACGTCGAGGACGACTGGTTCTCCCGCTGGCTGCACGCCCACGACCGGGGCGCCCCGTGGGACGCGGTCGACTGGGGCGCCGACCCCGACTGGGAGTGGCGCTCCGCCGCCGACGACACCCCCGAGCAGCTGCGCACCCTCTGGGAGGGCGCCGTCTCGCGCGCCCGCGGCCACGTCGCCGACGCCCTCGCCGACGGCGGCCTCGACCGGCCCGCCCGCCGTGCCTGGCCCGACGGCCGCGCACCCAGCCTGCGCTGGATCCTCTGCCACATGATCGAGGAGTACGCCCGGCACAACGGGCACGCCGACCTGCTGCGCGAGGCGGTGGACGGGGCCGTCGGGGAGTAGCCGTGCGGGGGTCGTCGACCGGCAGCCCCTGGACGAGTGGCCCCGAATCCGCGACGGACGTGCCGGGGCCCCGTCCCCAGTGGGGCCGAACCCCCTGCGTGCTCGAGCAGGGGGCACTTCTCGGGGGACCAGCGGGGGCGTCCGCGGGTGTCTCGGGGTACCGCGCGCACCGTTCGGGCACCGCGCGCATGTTCTGACGTGCGCGTGGTGGAGGCTGGGTGCGCGCGGTGCCAGACGGTGCGCGCGGTGGCGCCCGCCTGCCGCAGTCGCAGCCCCAGGCCCGTGAACTGCGCGACGTCGCCTCGCGAACCCGCGGTCACGGGCAGGATCCGCATCAGGCTTCCCCGGTGGCCGGAGGGTCGGCCAGCAGCATCCGCGTCCACGCGTCGCGCAGGTGCTCGCCGTACCGCTGCGGCGTCCACCCGCGCCGGCGCACCATCAGCAGGTAGTACTCCGCCGACGCCATCCCCCAGACGACGTCGGCCACGTCGTCGTCGGAGAGGTCGGCGCGCAGTTCGCCGGTGGCGCGCAGGTCGGCGGCGAACAGCCGCATGTTGGCGGCGCGGCGGTCGGCGAGCTCGGCGTCCAGCGCCGCGCACGCGCGGTCGTGGGCGGCGGCGTCGCGGATCGCGGCCTGCACGGGGGCCGTGCGCGGCGCGATCGCGGTGAGCGCCCGCGCGTACGCGGCGATCTTCCCGGCGGCGGTCGGCGCGGCGCGCACGGCCCTGACGTAGTCGCGTTCCTCGGCGGGCACGGCGACGTCCCGCCCGGACAGCGCCGTCTCGAAGACCTCCCGCAGCAGGACGGGCTTGCGCCCGACGGTGGCGTAGACGGTGTCGACGGCGACGCCGGCCCGGTCGGCGATCTGCCCCACGGTCGTCGCGGTGTAGCCGTTGGCGGTGAACAGCGCGCGGGCCGCCTCGAGCACGGTGCGCCGGGTGGCCGCGGCCTGCTCGGCGCGTTGCGGCGCGTGGTAGCGCCGCCTGCCCGGGGTCTTGACGGGGTCGGTCATGACGGGCCAACCTTACCCCCTATCCATCCGAAGCTGCTTCGGATCAAATTTCCAGGAGGTCGGCCGTGGTCTACGCCTACACGCAGGACGTGCCCATCGGTCCGGAGCTCTACCAGCGGATCCTCGACGAGCTCGGCCCGGAGCCGCTGGCCGGATCGCTGCTGCACCTGTGCGTCCGACTGCCGGACGGCGGCCTGCGCTACATCGACGTCTGGGAATCCGAGCAGGCGTGCGCCCGGGCGTTCGACGAGCGCATCCACCCGGCCGTCGACCGCGCGTTCGGGGGCGCGCGCCCCTCCGGCGAGCCCGAGGTGCACCACCTCGACGTCATCCACGCCAGCGGCGCGCTCCTGCTGGACGGCGCGCGGTGACCACGGCGGCGCCCGGCCTGCGCCCGCGGTCGGCGCTGCTCGACGCGGCCCGGCCCGTGGCGCTCGTGCCTGACCGGCGTGCTCGCGGGGGCGGTGCTCGCCGTCTGGGTCGCCGAGGCGGCGGTGGCCGGCTCGGGTCGGCTGTGGATCTCCTACCACCGGGCCGTCACGGCGCCCTACACGGCGACGCTGCCCCCGCTGGGCGCGATCGCGATGCTCGCGGCGATCGCGGCGGCGTCCCGGTCGGGCCCGCGCGACCGCGCGTTGCTCGTCGGCGCCCTCGCCTGCCTGCTCGCCGGCCTCGTGGTGACCGTCATCGTGCACTTCCCGATCAACGCCGCCGCCGGCCGGGACCCGGCGGCCCCACCGGCGGACTGGTCCGAGCGGCAGTGGTCGTGGATGCTCGCGCACGGCGTGCGGAGCGTCCTCGCGTCGGCCGGGTTCCTGCTGGTCCTCGCCACGGTCGGGCGTCGGCGCGGCGGGGTCGCCGACCGCCCGTCCTGACCGCGGAAGAAATCTTCGCGGCCGTGTCGATCCCCGGCTCCCGCCGTTCGACCTGGGGGTGAGAGGGTCCCGAACGGGACCCGAGGCACCAGGGAGACGACCATGAAGTACATGCTGATCATGCGGGCGACCGACGAGACGTGGGCGTCGTTCGAGGGCGTCGACTTCAGCGAGATCATCGACTCGATGGGCCGGTTCAACGACGAGATGATCCAGGCCGGCGTGCTGGTCGCGGCCGAGGGCCTCGACGACGCGGCCAAGGGCGTGGTCGTGGACTACTCCTCGGAGCCGCCGGTGGTGACCGACGGTCCCTACGGCGAGACCAAGGAGCTGTTCGGCGGCTTCTGGATCCTCGACGTCGCCTCCCAGGAGGAGGCCGTGGAGTGGGCGAAGCGGGCCCCGCTGGCCGGTCCCGGTTCCAAGGCCGAGATCCGCCGGGTCACCAGCATCGACGAGTTCCCGCAGGACAACGAGTGGGTCCGCAAGGAGCGGGCCTGGCGCGAGGCCACCGGCCAGCTGTGAGCCGGCCGGGTGCCACGGCGACCGAGGGCAGGCGGGCGGTCGAGGCGGTCTGGCGGATCGAGTCCGCCCGGATCGTCGGCGCCCTCGCCCGCTACACCGGCGACCTCGCCCTCGCCGAGGACCTCGCCCAGGAGGCGCTGGCCGAGGCGCTGGTCACGTGGCCCCGGGAGGGCGCGCCGCGCAACCCGGCCGCGTGGCTGCTCACCGTCGGCCGCCGCCGCGCCATCGACGGGTTCCGCCGCCGCGCCGCCCTCGACGACCGGTACGCCGCCCTCGCCCGCGACCTGGGCGAGGGCGGCGCCACCTCGGGCGGCCCCGCCCCGGAGGCGGCGGACGACGTGCTGTGGGATCCCGACCAGATCGACGACGACGTGCTCGCCCTGGCGTTCACCGCCTGCCACCCGGTGCTCTCGCGCGAGGCCCGGGTGGCCCTCACGCTGCGCGTGATCGGCGGTCTGTCCAGCGACGAGATCGCCCGGGCCTTCCTGGTGCCGACCGCGACGGTGCAGGCCCGCATCACCCGCGCCAAGAAGACCCTGGCCGCGGCGCGCGTGCCGTTCGAGGTGCCGCCGCCGCACGAGCGCCGCGAACGCCTCGGCTCGGTGCTCAGCGTCGTGTACGTGACCTTCACCGAGGGGTCGACGGCGACCTCGGGCGGCGAGCTGATCCGCACCGACCTCGCCCGCGAGGCCATCCGGATGGCCCGCATCCTGGCCCGCCTGCTGCCCGGGGAGCCGGAGGTGATGGGCCTGCTCGCGCTGCTGGAGCTGACCGCGGCCCGCTTCCCCGCCCGCACCGGCCCCGACGGCGAGCCGGTGCTGCTGGAGCACCAGGACCGCCGCCGCTGGGACCGCGCGGCCATCCGCCGCGGCCGCGCCGCGCTGGCCGGGACCGAGCGGGTGGGCCGGGGGCTGGGCGCCTACGGGCTGCAGGCCGCGATCGCCGAGTGCCACGCGATCGCGCCCTCGGTCGAGGCGACGGACTGGGAGCGCATCGTCCTGCTCTACGACGCCCTCGGCGGGCTCGCGCCCTCGCCCGTCGTCGACCTCAACCGAGCGGTCGCGGTGTCGATGGCCGAGGGTCCGGCGGCGGCGCTGCGCGTCGTCGACGAGCTGGTCGCCGCCGACGCCCTCCCCGGCTCCCACCTGCTGCCGAGCGTGCGCGGGGAGCTGCTCACCCGGCTGGGGCGCACGGCGGAGGCGCGGGCGGAGCTGGCGCGGGCGATCGGGCTGTGCGGGAACGCCCGGGAGCGGGAGCTGCTGGAGCGCAAGCGCGACGCGCTCGGCTGAGAGACCGATCGGACCCGGCGTCGGGGTGCGGCGCCCGCGACGACGAGGTCGACCTCGCGCCTTCGCGGCGGCGGCCGATGATTTCGCGGGCGTCCGGTGGGTCCTACCGATGGGCGGGCACCCTGCCCGCCCGTCGGCGGAAGGTGAACCAGTGGTCGAAGCGAACAGCACGACGTACCCGCGGCCCGAGATCGTCGACCGGGCCACCTGGGAGGCCGAGTGCGAGCGCCTACTGGCCCGCGAGAAGGCCCACACCCGCGAGGGCGACGCGATCGCGGCCGCCCGGCGGCGGCTGCCGATGGTGGAGGTGGACCCGCACATCCCGCTGGTCGGGGAGCGGGGCCCGGTGCCGCTGGTCGACGTGTTCGAGGGCCGCCGGCAGCTGATCGCCTACCTGCACATGTGGCACGACGGCAAGCCGGCCGCCGAGCAGTGCGAGGGCTGCACGTTCTTCACCGGGCACGCACCGGAGCCCTCCCACCTGCACAGCCGTGACGTCACCTACGCGACGTTCTGCCAGGGCCCCTACGCCGAGAGCGCCCGGTACCGCGACTTCATGGGCTGGGAGATGCCCTGGTACTCGGCGCGCGACTCGGGCGAGGCCCTGCTCGGCGGGCGCGGTTTCGGCGGCTACGCCTGCTACCTGCGCGACGGCGACCGGGTGTTCGAGACGTACTGGACGACCGGCCGCGGCACCGAGGCCACCGCGACCAGCTACCGGCTGCTCGACCTCACCCCGTACGGCAGGCAGGAGACCTGGGAGGACTCACCGGCCGGCTGGCCGCAGCGCTACGACTCCGCCGCGGGCGAGCAGTTCCGGCTCGACGGGCGGCCCACGGCGCAGTGGCCCCGGCTCGCCGCGGGGCACTCCGACGACCTGTCGAGCTGATCCCGCCGGCTCACCGAACCGGGAGCGGCGGGCGGTGCGCGCCGCGCCGTCCCGCCGGTCCGGCTGCGCTGGGGAATCCGCCGTCCGGCCGATCGGGCGCGGCCTCAGCGATGGGCGTCGTGCTCGACCTCGTCGCGCACCACCTCCAGCGCGTCCCGCAGTTCGGCCGGCGCCACTGAGTCGAGCGCGAGGCGCAGCGCGGGCGGCGGGGTGGGCGTCGTCGCGAACGGCTCGGCCGTGGAGACCGCGATCCGCCTGCGGGCCGGCGAGGCCGCGACGCGGTCCGGGCGCGGCCCCGGAGCCGGCGAATGCTTCGACCACGTCGGCGTCCCGGCCGCGGCTCCCGGCAGCGGTGCGGCATGCTCGACCGTCGAATCCGGACCTCGAACGGGGGAGTGCGAATGGGCGACGACGTGATGGCCCGCATCGTCGCGGCGGTGGAGCTCGGCCGGGGCGGCGAGCGGGAGGCGGCCCGTCGTGCCCTGGGGGTGCTGTGGGACGAGATGGGCGGGGACGGCGACCCCTTCCACCAGTGCGTGCTCGCGCACTTCATGGCGGACCTGCAGGACGACGGTCGCGCGGAACTCGAATGGGACGAGCGCGCCCTGGTCGCGGTGGCCTCGGTGACCGACGAACGGGCCCGGGAGTACGACTCGTCGTTGCAGGTGCGGGGCTTCATGCCGTCGCTGTACCTCAGCCTCGCCGACGACCACCGCCGCCTCGGTGACGCGGAGCGCGCCCGGGAGTTCCTGGAGCGGGCGCGCTCGGTGAGCGACGCCCTGGGCGACGACCCCTACGGGACGACGGTCAAGAACGCGATGGAGGGCATCACCAAGGCGTTGGCCGAGGGCTCGACCGACCCCCTCCCCGGCTGAGGTGGGTCGGCAGGTTGGGCGGGAGGACCACATCGAGGAAGCGACGCGGCTCGTGGTCGAGCGGTTCCCCGAGGCGGTCGCGGCGATGCTCGGGGGCAGCAGTGCGAACGGCGGGGCGACGGCGTCGTCGGACCTGGACATCGTCGTCCTGGTCCCGGGTCCGCCTGCGCCCCACCGCGAGACCGTGCTGTCCGACGGGCGGTTGGTGGAGCTGTTCGTGCACACGGTCGAGAGCGCCCGCACCTCCATCGACCGTGAGATCGCCGCCCGCCGGTCTCCGCTGCTGCAGATGTGCGGCGCGAGCGTGCTCCTCGTCGACCACGACGGCGCCGGGACCCGGGTGCGGGACGACGCGCGCCGATCGATCGCCGCCGGACCCCCTGCTCTCTCGACGAGGGAGCGGGACGACCGCCGGTACGCGATCACGGCCCTGGCCGAGGACCTGCTCGACGCCACGGACGACGACGAGGTGGCCTTCATCGGCGCAGCCGCACTGGTGGCGATCAGCGAGCTGGTCCTACTGGAACACCGGACGTGGCTCGGGAGGGGCAAGTGGCTCGCCCGACGTCTGCGCCAGGCCGCTCCGGCGACGGCCGCCGATCTCGTCGCCGCGCACCGGCACCTCCACGAGGGCGGAGGAGCGGAGCGGTTCGTGGGCGCCGTGCTCCGGGCTCTCGCTCCCTCCGGCGGGCGCCTCGCCGAAGGGTACGTGCGCAGCTGAGGTGGCGTTCAGAGGCCGAAGGACTGCTGCTCACCACGCCGGATCGGCGCTCGGCGGCCGATGCGGGCGGCGGGTGGAGCACGTCACCGACCCCGTGAAGGGGTCGGGGGCCCCCTTCGGCATCGGTGACGTGCCCCACTCGCCCCCAGCGCCCCGGGCCGCCGACCCGTTACAGCAAGGCGGTGTACCGGAGATCGACCGAGTGGCCCTCGACAGCCGCCGTTGCCGTACTTCGCTGCTGTACGGGGGCTTGATGGCCTCGGCACCTCGACCCGCGGAGCCGAACATGGACGCGCCAGGCGACACCACCCCCGCGAACCCGCTGCGGACGGCGCTGCGGCGCCTGGTGCTCGGTGCGTTCTCCTGCGCCGTCGCGATGATCGTGCTGCTCATCGGCATGGTGGTGCTCAGCGTCACCGGATGGTCCTTCGACCCGCACGGCTACGGGATGATCTTCGGGGGCGTGCTCGCCGTGGTGCTCGTGCCGGTCGCGCAGATGCTGTGGGTTCTGTACCGATGGTTGCGGCGAGGCGACGAACGACCTATCCACCGGCCTTCGTGTAGTCGCGGGTCAGCCAGCGCTCGGGGCGGACGTGGATCGCGCACATGCGGTCGGTGACGCCCCGGGTGGCCTCGATGTAGCCGTCGGCGCCCTCGCGGCCCAGGTAGCGGCGGGCGAGTTCCCAGCGCTGCTCGACGGTGACGGTGTCCTCGATCGCGGTGACCGGGCCCTCGACGGAGGCGTACCGGTAGGGCATCTCCTGGGTCTGCGCGCAGACGGTGACCCGGCCGGCCCGGCGGATCAGCTGGGTTTTGCGGCTGTCGGCGTCGGTGACCAGGATGATCTCGCCGCCGGGCCGGTAGTCGTACCAGAGCGGGACGGCCAGCGGGCCGCGGCCGTCGTCGTCGGCCACGGTCACGACGGCGACGTGCGCTTCGGCGAGGAAGGCCTCGCGTTCGGCGGGCGTCATGGCCAGGGACACGATCCGAAGGCTAGCGCCGCCCCGGGGCGCCCCGCTGCGGCGATGTGCTCGGGGAATGCTCCGGAGCTTCCACGACCTGCGCTTCTTGCTGCCTTCGCCGCTGAGCAACGACGAACGGCCTGGTCAACGATCTCCCTGCGGAGACCCTGACCAGGCCGTCTGGTTGTCGGGGTGACAGGATTTGAACCTGCGACCTCTTCGTCCCGAACGAAGCGCGCTACCAAGCTGCGCCACACCCCGATGCCCCCCGGAGGGGCACTACCAACTCTAGCCCACGTCCGCCGCCGCTGACGCGGGGGTTACCGATGCGGCGTCGGTGCTGGTGGAGCGGGGTACGAGGGTCAGCAGGCTGGCCTCGGGCGGGCAGGCGAAGCGGACCGGGGCGTAGGGGGAGGTGCCCAGGCCGGCCGAGACGTGCAGCCACGTGCGCACGCCCCACCGGGAGGCGCCCCGGGCCCGGGAGCGGTCGATCCCGCAGTTGGTGACGATGGCGCCGTAGCCGGGCAGGCGGAGCTGGCCGCCGTGGGTGTGCCCGGCCATGACCAGGTCGTAGCCGTCGTCGGCGAAGGAGTCCAGCACGCGGGGCTCGGGGGAGTGGGTGAGGCCGAGGTTGAGGGCGGCTCCGGGGAAGGGGCGGCCGGCGACGAGGTCGTAGCGGTCGCGGTCGAGGTGGGGGTCGTCGACTCCGGCGACGGCGACGGTCACGCCGTCCAGGTCGACGGTGAGGCGGGCGTGGGTGGCGTCGGACCAGCCGCGCTCCAGCAGGGCGGCGCGCAGGTCGCGCCAGGGCAGGTCGCGGCCGTGGATGCGCCTGCGGCTCTTCACCAGGTAGCGGGCGGGGTTCTTCGGGGTGGGGCCGAAGTAGTCGTTGCTGCCGAAGACGAACAGGCCGGGGCGGTCGAGCAGGGGGGCCAGCGCGGCCATCACGGCGGGCACGGCGCGGTGGTGGGCCAGGTTGTCGCCGGTGTTGACGACCAGGTCGGGCTCCAGGCGGGCCAGCTCGGCCACCCAGCGCTGCTTGTCGCGCTGGCCGGGGGTCATGTGCAGGTCGGAGATGTGCAGCACGCGCAGCGGCCGCGTCCCCTCGGCCAGCACCGGGATCGTGGCCTCCCGCAGCGTCCACCGGCGGCGTTCGACGCCGGCCGCGTAGCCGACCCCGGCGGCTGCGGTGGTGGTCGCGGCCAGCGCGATCCGAGCCCAGCTCTGCACGAGCTCAGAGTACGTCGAACCCGCTCGGCCTGCGGAACCCAGTCGACTACCGTCCCTGCCCGTGAGCACCCTGAAGGAACGGCTGCGCGACGACCTGACCGCGGCCATGAAGGCGCGCGACGACGTGGCCCGCTCCACCCTGCGGATGACGTTGACCGCGATCAGCAACGCCGAGGTGGCAGGCAAGGAGCCGCGCGACCTCGACGACGCCGAGGTGCGGAAGGTCATCGCGAAGGAGGCCCGCAAGCGGGCGGAGTCGGCGGAGGCGTTCGCCGCCGCCGGGCGCGACGAGCTGGCCGCGCGGGAGCGCGCCGAGGGCGAGCTGCTCGCGCGCTACCTGCCCAGCCAGCTCACCGACGACGAGCTGGCCGCGATCGCGCGCACGGCCGTCGAGGAGACCGCGGCCGAGCTCGGCGAGCAGCCGGGGCCGCGGCAGATGGGGCAGGTCATGAAGCGGGCCACGGCGGCCGCGCAGGGGCGCGCCGAGGGCGGCCGGGTGGCGGCCGCGGTGAAGGCCCTGCTCGGGCCCTGAGGCCCGTGAGCGGGTTCCCGGCCGCGACCGGGAACCCGCTCACGACTACTTGGCGGGGGCCTTCTTGCGGGCGGGGGCCTTGCGCGCGGGCGCGGCCTTCTTCTTCGGCGCCGGGGCCTTCGCCCGGCGCTCGGCCAGCAGCTCGGAGGCGCGCTCGTCGGTCAGCTGCTCGACGCTGTCGCCCTTGCGCAGGGAGGCGTTCGTCTCGCCGTCGGTGACGTACGGGCCGAACCGGCCGTCCTTGATCACCATGGGCTGGCCGGTGGCGCTGTCCTTGCCCAGCTCGCGCAGCGGCGGGGTGGCCGCCGCGGCGCGCCTGCCGCGCTGCTTGGGCTGTTTGTAGATCTCCAGGGCCTCCTCGAGGGTGACCGTGAACAGCTGCTCCTCGCCGGTCAGCGAGCGCGAGTCGGTGCCCTTCTTCAGGTAGGGCCCGTAGCGCCCGTTCTGCGCGGTGATCTCCTCGCCGCTCTCCGGGTCGGTGCCGACCAGGCGGGGCAGTGACAGCAGCTTGAGCGCGTCGTCGAGGGTGACCGAATCGATCGACATCGACTTGAACAGCGACCCCGTGCGCGGCTTGGCCTTGGCCGGCGCCTTCTTGCGCGTCTTGGCGCCGTCGGCGGGCGCGGGCGGCTCCGCGGGCTCGGGCAGGATCTCGGTGACGTACGGGCCGAACCGGCCCTCCTTGGCCACGATCTCGTGCCCGGTGACCGGGTCGACGCCCAGCGAGCGGCCCTCCTGCGGCACCGAGAAGAGCTGCTCGGCGACCTCGGGGGTGAGCTCGTCGGGCGGGAGGTCCTCGGGGAGGTTGGCCCGCTGCGACTCGCCGTCGCGCACGCGCTCCAGGTAGGGCCCGTAGCGGCCGACGCGCACCACGACGTCGTCGAACACCGGGACGGAGTTGATCTCCCTGGCGTCGATGTGCTCCAGGTTGATCCCGACCAGCTTCTTCAGCCCGCCCGCCCGGGCGACCGAACCCTCGGTGCCCTGCGCGGCGCCGAAGTAGAACCCGGACAGCCAGTCGGTGCGGCCCTGGGTGCCGGCGGCGATCGAGTCGAGCTCGTCCTCCATGGCCGCGGTGAAGTCGTAGTCGACCAGCCGGCTGAAGTGCAGCTCCAGCAGCCCGATCACGGCGAACGCGATCCACGACGGGACCAGCGCCTGCCCCTTCTTCCACACGTAGCCGCGGTCCTGGATGGTCTTGATGATCGAGGAGTAGGTGGACGGGCGGCCGATGCCCAGCTCCTCCAGCGACTTGATCAGGCTCGGCTCGGTGTAGCGCGACGGCGGGTTGGTGGTGTGGCCCTCCGGCGTCAGCGCGGCCGCGACCAGGTCCTGGCCCTTGGTCAGCTCGGGCAGCCGCGACTCGGCGTCGTCGGCCTGGCCGTCGCTGCCCTCGTCGAGGGTCTCGACGTAGGCCTTCAGGAACCCGGGGAAGGTGATCGTGCGCCCGGACGCGGCGAACGTGACCTCCTCGCCCGTCGCGGCCGTGCCCGCGATCCGGACGCTGACCGTGGTGCCGCGCGCGTCGGCCATCTGCGAGGCCACCGTGCGCTGCCAGATGAGCTCGTAGAGCCGGAAGTCGTCGCCGTCGACCTCGTTCGCGACCTCGCCGGGGGTGCGGAACACCTCGCCCGCCGGGCGGATCGCCTCGTGGGCCTCCTGGGCGTTCTTGACCTTGCGGTTGTACTGGCGGGGCTGCGCCGGGACGTACGCGTCGCCGTAGAGGTCGCGGGCCTGCTGGCGGGCGGCCTGGATGGCCGACTCGGACAGCGTGGTCGAGTCGGTGCGCAGGTAGGTGATGTAGCCGTTCTCGTAGAGCCGCTGGGCGCTGCGCATGGTGCGGTCGGTGGAGAAGCGCAGCTTGCGCCCCGCCTCCTGCTGCAGCGTGGAGGTCATGAACGGCGGGTACGGCTTGCGCGTGTAGGGCTTGGACTCGACCGACTCGACGGCCATGGCGCGGCCCTGCAGCGCCTCGGCCAGCCGGCGGGCGCCCGCCTCGTCGAGCGCCCGGGCGGCCTCCTTGCCCTTCGCCGAGGCCTTGAGCGCGCCGTCGGACCCGAAGTCGCGGCCGGTGGCGACGCGGGTGCCGTCGACCGCGACGAGCCGGGCCGGGAACTGGCGCGGGGTGGCGTCCGCGCCCGCGTCCAGCAGCGCGGCGATGTCCCAGTACGACGCGGAGACGAACGCCATCCGCTCGCGCTCGCGCTGCACGATGATGCGGGTGGCCACCGACTGCACGCGGCCAGCCGAGAGCTTCGGCATGACCTTCTTCCACAGCACGGGGGAGACCTCGTAGCCGTAGAGCCGGTCGAGGATGCGGCGGGTCTCCTGGGCGTCGACCATGTCGTGGTCGACGTCGCGCAGGTTCTCCATCGCCGCGCGGATCGCCGGCTCGCTGATCTCGTGGAAGACCATCCGCCGGACCGGGATCTTCGGCTTCAGCGTGTCCAGCAGGTGCCAGGCGATCGCCTCGCCCTCGCGGTCGGGGTCGGTGGCCAGTACGAGCTCGTCGACGGTCTTCAGCGCGTCCCTGAGCTCGGCGACCTTGCCCTTCTTCTCCGGCGTGATGATGTAGAGCGGGGTGAACTGGTTGTCCACGTCGACGCCCAGGCGCGCCCACGACTCGCCCTTGTACTTCGCCGGCACGTCCGCCGCGCCGCGCGGCAGGTCGCGGATGTGGCCCACCGAGGCCTCGACCACGTAGTCCTTGCCGAGGTACGCCTGGATCTTCTTGGCCTTGGTACCGGACTCGACGATCACCAGCCGACGGGTCGGCCGTCCGGCGGCCGTGGCTGTGGGCGTGCCGCTGCGCCGACTCCCGCCGGCCGCGCGGCCGGGCGAGGTCGTCTCGGGCCTCGAACTCGTCGTTCCGGTTGCCACCTGGTCCTACTCCATCGTCTGCGGACTGCTGTCGCTTCCCGCCGGCTGCCCCCGACGGCCTCGCGCCGCCGCGGCGGGTGCGTCCGACCAACCGAGTATGCGTCGGCGTCGGCCAGGCAACCCCCGGACCTCACGCTCGCATACTGGTCCGACGTGTCGCATCCGTCACACGCCGGTGGCTCCCGGTCGCGTGGCGGACCACGGTCTGGAGCACGGCGCCGCGAGAGCGTAACCAGTGCGTCAACCGGTCCGGTGCTCACCATGCGCGACCGGGTCGGTCACGATGCGCTCCGACCCCAGTAACGCGGCCAGTCGGTCCCGGTGATCCGCTCGGGCACCGGTCCCACCAGTTCTACCAGCCTGCGCACCCGGCGGGCCCCGCTTATCCGCAGCGCCGGGCCGTGCTCCGCGCGGGCGGGCGGGATCCCGGCGCGGGTCGCCGCGGCGATCAGCGGGTCGTGGGTGCCGGGGGAGTCGGGGTCGAGCTCGAGCAGGTAGCCGCCGCGTTCGTCGGGCCGGCCCGCGGCCAGCGCCCACAGCCGCAGCGCGGCCCCGTCGAGCTGCCAGCCGCGCGGCACCGCCTTCGCGCCGCCGTCGGTCCACGCGGCCGCCAGCCCGACGAGGTCGCAGCGGAAGGCGGTGCGCAGGACCGTGGCCCCGCTGTCGGTGCGCACGGCGCGCATGGTGATGCCGGTGGCGGCGCAGGCCGCCACGACGGCCGCGGCGCGGGCCGGATCGGACAGCGCGATCGACAGACGGGCCTGGTCGCCCGCGCCGAACCGGGCGACTTGGCCGGGTCCGCAGAGCAGGCCGGCCAGGTCCGCCGGGGAGGGCGGGCGCGCCTCCGCGGAGAACAGCGACAGCTGCGACACGGTGTGCAGAGTAGAACACACGTTCGACCAGCTGGGCGGGGACGCGCCGAACGGTCGAGCGGTCAGCTGGCCGCGCGCAACTGCCGGCAGTTGGGCGCCTGCTCGGCGGCCGCCTCCAGCTCCGGGTTCGCCTCGAAGCCTGCGGTCGGGTCGTCCAGACCCTCCAGCCCTTCGGCGGAGGTGAGGCTGCCCAGCGCCGTGAACAGGGCCTCCGGGTCGTTCGGGTCGACCCCCTCGAGCTGCTGGGCCGTGGAGTCCAGCGCCGTCTTCGCCGTGTTCAGGGTGGTGGTCATCTTCTGCACGAGCTCGTCGCCGCCCTCGATGGGCGACGGGCCCGCGGCGGCCAGGCCGTCGATGGCCGTGCCCATGGCGTCGCCGCCCTTGGCCAGGTAGCCCTGCAGCTGCTCGAACGCCTGCTCCGGGGACGTCGACGAGCCCACACCCGGATCCGTGGGGGCCTCGGTCAGCGGGGTCAGGGCGCCGCAGACCTGGTCCATCCAGGCGACCGGGTCGTCGGTCTGGCCGGCGCCCGCGGTGCCGCCACCGGTGTCGGTGGACGCGGGACTCCCGCCGAGCGGGGCGGCGGTGCCCGGGACGGTCGAGCTGCACCCGGCTCCGAGCAGCGCCGCGGCGGCCACGAGCGGGACGAGCAGGACCTTGCGGGTGGGACGGGGCATCAGGGCCGACTCCGGAGGGACGACGACGGGTGGACCGGGAACATTGTGCTCCCCGACGTCCCGCCGCTTTGTGCCGGATGACACGTTGGCCCCATCGGCGTAGTCGGGGACCGCGGTCGCGACCGTCCGCATCCGCGTCCCGCCACCGCCCGGAAACGACGGAGGCCGCCCACCCCGAGTGGGGTGAGCGGCCTCCGGTGCGGGGGTCCGTCAGCTGACGGGAGCGTCCGCGGGGGTGTCGGCGATCGAGGTCGAGCGCCGCTTGGACACCACGACCGCGGCGACGATGATCGCGGTCGCCACGAGGGCGATCGCGAGCCGCAGCGGGGTGGAGGCCCCGTCGCCGACCGAGAAGTACACGATGGCCGGGGCGATCAGCACCGAGACCAGGTTCATCACCTTGAGCAGCGGGTTGATCGACGGACCGGCGGTGTCCTTGAACGGGTCGCCGACGGTGTCGCCGATGACGGTCGCCTCGTGCGCGGGCGAGCCCTTGCCGCCGTGGTTGCCGTCCTCGACCAGCTTCTTGGCGTTGTCCCACGCGCCACCGGAGTTGGCCAGGAACACCGCCATCAGGGTGCCGGAGGCGATGGCGCCCGCCAGGTAGCCGGCCAGCGGGCCGACGCCGAGGCCGAAGCCGACCGCGATCGGGGCGAAGATCGCCAGCAGGCCGGGGGTGGCCAGCTCGCGCAGCGAGTCGCGCGTGCAGATGTCCACGACGCGGCCGTACTCCGGCCGCACCGTGCCCTCCATGATCCCCGGGTTCTCCCGGAACTGGCGGCGCACCTCGAACACGATCGCGCCGGCGGCCCGGGTCACGGCGTTGATCGCCAGACCGGAGAACATGAACACCACGGCCGCACCGATGATCACGCCGACCAGCGTGTTGGGCGCGAACACCTCGAAGGCGAACGCGGTGCCGGCGTTGACCGCGGTCTCCTGCGCCTCCACGAGCGCCTGCGTGATCGCGTCGCGGTAGGAGCCGAACAGCGCCGTCGCGGCGAGCACCGCGGTGGCGATGGCGATGCCCTTGGTGATGGCCTTGGTGGTGTTCCCGACCGCGTCGAGCTCGGTCAGGATGTCCACCCCGGCGCCCTCGACGTCGCCCGACATCTCGGCGATGCCCTGGGCGTTGTCGGCGACCGGGCCGAAGGTGTCCATCGCGACGATGACGCCCACGGTGGTCAGCAGGCCGGTGCCGGCCAGCGCCACCGCGAACAGCGCCACCGTGATCGAGCCGGTGGCCAGCGTGAAGGCGCCGAACACCGCGGCGCTGATGACCAGCGCGGTGTACACCGCGGACTCGAAGCCGACCGAGATGCCGGACAGGATCACCGTCGCCGCGCCGGTCAGCGAGGACTTTCCGACGTCCTGGACGGGCTTGTCCTCGGTGCCGGTGTAGTACCCCGTCAGCCACAGGATGGCGGCGGCCAGCACGATCCCGATGAGCACCGCGACGATCGCGATGACCTGCGGGTTGGACCCCGCCATGGCGTCGACGACGTCGGCGTCGCTGGGGTTGGTCAGGTCGGCGAAGCTGTTCGGCAGGTAGAGGAACGCCGCGACGGCGCTGAGCACCGCGGAGATCCCGGCCGAGATGTAGAAGCTCCGGTTGATCGTCGTGAGGCTGCTCTCACCCTCGCGGGTGCGGGTGATGTACACCCCGATGATCGCGGTGATCACGCCGATGGCCGGCACGATCAGCGGGAACAGCAGCCCCTGCAGGCCGAACGCCGCCGTGCCCAGGATCAGCGCGGCGACCAGCGTGACGGCGTAGGACTCGAACAGGTCGGCGGCCATGCCGGCGCAGTCGCCCACGTTGTCGCCGACGTTGTCGGCGATGGTGGCGGCGTTGCGCGGGTCGTCCTCCGGGATGCCCTGCTCGACCTTGCCGACGAGGTCGGCGCCGACGTCGGCGGCCTTGGTGAAGATGCCGCCGCCGACGCGCATGAACATCGCCAGCAGGGCGGCACCGAAGCCGAAGCCCTCCAGCACCTTCGGGGCCTGGCCGGCGTAGGCCATGACCACGATGGTCGCGCCGAGCAGGCCGAGGCCGACGGTGAACATGCCGACGACGCCACCGGTGCGGAACGCGATCCGGGTGGCCTTCTCGCGGCCGCCCTCCTGCGTCGAGGCGGAGGCGACCCGGATGTTCGCCGCCGTCGCCAGCCGCATGCCCAGGCCACCGATGGTGGCCGAGAAGACGGCTCCGATGAGGAAGAAGATGGACCGCCCGATCCGCTCGCCGAGGTCTTCCGCGGGAAGCGCGAACAGCAGCACGAAGACGACGATGACGAAGATCAGTAGAGTGCGGAACTGGCGGTTGAGGTACGCCGTGGCGCCTTCCTGGACCGCTCGGCCGATTTCCTGCATCTTCGGGGTGCCCGCATCTGCGGCGAGCACCTCCCGACGCAGGACGAAGCCGACGATCAGGGCGACGACGGCCACCACCGCGACCACACCGAGGATGGTGTAGTCGTTCGCCCCGAGCTCAATGCCCTGGACGAGGGTGGGTGCGGACATCCGTCCTCCTGGTTCAGTGAAAAGATCAGGCCAGGAGCGCGGACGGCACCCCTGGCGTCACGACAAAGACCCGTCGCCGCAGGTGAAAGCGGTGCAGGCGCGTGCAGTGTAAGAGGTGGCCCCGAGGTGCCCAGTGGGGGCGTGGCCTCACGCCGCATTCACAACGATAGGATCACGGCCCCTCGGGGCCGGTTCAGAGGTCAGCGCCCTGGAGCTGGGCCGATCGTGATGTCCCCGTGACTCCCCGTGCTTGCGCGTCCTCCTCCCGGGTGAGTCGTGTGCTATGCGAACCAGTGACCGTGACGGATTACTCACACCACCGACGGTCAGGGCCGAACGGCCGCCGGGAGTGTCACCCGGGTGTGCGAGCCTCGCGCGATGAGCGCTGACGGGCTGCCGGCCGGTGGGGTCGCCGCGCGCCCGCTGCCGCAGGGGCGCGGGGCCCGCCTGCTCGAGCGGCTGCTCGCCGGCACCGGCGACGACGAGCCCCTGCGGCACGCGGTCCGGCTGCCGCCGCGCGCCGGGCGCCCCGCCGAGTGGCCCGCGTGGGCTCCCGCGGAGGTGGTGGCCGCGCTGCGCCGCACCGGCGTGGCCGCGCCGTGGGCGCACCAGGCCGAGGCCGCCGACCTGGCCCACCGGGGCCGCGACGTCGTGGTGGCCACCGGCACCGCGTCGGGCAAGTCGCTGGCCTACCAGCTGCCGGTGCTGGCCCGGTTCGCGCAGGACCGCCGGGCCACCGCGCTCTACCTCTCGCCGACCAAGGCGCTGGCCGCCGACCAGCTGCGCGCCCTGGAGGCCCTCGCCCTGCCCGACGTGCGCCCGGCGCCGTTCGACGGCGACACCCCCACCGAGGCCCGCGACTGGGCCCGCCGCCACGGCCGGTGGCTGTTCAGCAACCCCGACATGCTGCACCGCAGCCTGCTGCCCCGGCACGGCCACTGGTCGGCCTTCCTGCGCAGGCTCAGCTACGTCGTGGTCGACGAGTGCCACACCTACCGGGGCGTGTTCGGCTCGCACGTGGCGCTGCTGCTGCGCAGGCTGCTGCGCGTCTGCCGGCGCTACGGCGCCGGCCCGACCATCGTGCTGGCCTCGGCCACCGTCGCCGCCCCGGCCGCGTTCGCCTCCCGGCTGACCGGCCGCGAGGTCGTCGCGGTCACCGAGGACGCCTCCCCGCGGGCCGGGCGCACGGTCGCGCTGTGGGAGCCGCCGCTGCTGCCCGAGCTGTCCGGGGAGAACGGCGCCCCGGTGCGCCGCCCGGCCGGCACCGAGGCCGCCCGGATGCTCGCCGACCTGGTGTTGGAGGGAGCCCGCACGCTGGCCTTCGTCCGCTCGCGGCGCGGCGCGGAGGTCACCGCGCTGACCGCGCAGCGGCTGCTGGCCGACGTCGACCCCGACCTGGTGCCCCGCGTCGCCGCCTACCGCGGCGGCTACCTCCCCGAGGACCGCCGCGACCTGGAGGCCGCACTGGGCAGCGGCGAGCTGCTGGGCATGGCCACCACGAACGCGCTGGAGCTCGGCGTCGACATCGTCGGGCTCGACGCCGTGGTGGTGGCCGGCTTCCCGGGCACCCGCGCGTCGTTCTGGCAGCAGTCGGGCCGGGCGGGCCGCGCCCGCGAGGAGGCGCTCGTCGTGCTGGTCGCCCGCGACGACCCCATGGACACCTACCTGGTGCACCACCCGCAGGCGCTGCTGGGCGCGCCGGTCGAGGGCTGCGTGCTCGACCCCGCCAACCCCTACGTGCTCGGCCCCCAGCTGGCCTGCGCCGCGGCCGAGCTGCCGGTCACCGAGCAGGACGTCGACGAGGTGTTCGGCGGGCCGCCCGCGCGCGCCGTGCTCGACGAGCTGGTCGCCGACGGGGTGCTCCGCCGCCGCCCGACCGGCTGGTACTGGCCCTCCACCCGGGAACGCCCGGAGGGCGAGGTCGACATCCGCGGCTCGGGCCTCGGGCAGGTGGCGGTGGTCGAGGCCGGGACGGGCCGGATGCTGGGCACCGTCGACGCGGGCTCGGCCCCGGCCACCGTGCACACCGGGGCGGTGCACCTGCACCGCGGCGAGAGCTACCTGGTCGACGAGCTCGACCTCGACAACGGCCTGGCCGTGGTGCACCGCGCCGAGCCCGACTGGCGCACCGACGCCCGCTCGACCTCCGACGTCGCGGTCGCCCGGGTGCTCGCCCACCGCGACCTGGGACCGGTGCGGGTGTCCTTCGGCGAGGTCACGGTGACCTCGCAGGTGGTGTCCTACCAGCGCAAGGCGCCCGACGGCGCCGTGCTGGAGACGGTGCCGCTCGACCTGCCCGAGCAGACCCTGCCCACCCGGGCCGTCTGGTACGACGTCGACGACGCCGCCCTGCACGCCGCGGGCATCCCGCCGGCCCGCATCCCCGGCGCCCTGCACGCCGCCGAGCACGCGGCCATCGGGCTGCTGCCGCTGTTCGCGATCTGCGACCGCTGGGACGTCGGTGGCATGTCCACCGCCCTGCACCCCCACACCGGCCGCCCGACGGTGTTCGTGCACGACGGCCACCCCGGCGGCGCGGGGTTCGCCGAACGCGGCCACGCCCTGCTCGACCGCTGGCTGAGCGCCACCCGCGCCGCCATCGACGACTGCGAGTGCCGTGCGGGCTGCCCGTCGTGCGTGCAGTCGCCCAAGTGCGGCAACGGCAACAGCCCGCTGGACAAGGCCGGGGCGCTGGTGGTGCTCGACGTCGTGCTGGACGCCCTGCGGAGGGCGGCGCAGCGGGCCGCCGACTGCTGACCGCCTGCGCGGCGGGAGCGAGTGGACCGCCGCCGGCCGGCCTCGTCGGGGGCCGGGCCGGCCGGCGGCGGCCGATGCGCGGTGGCGCCGGTACAGGGGTGGGCGTCGGGGGACGCGCCGGCCCCACCGCAGTCCGGGGAGCGGATCCTGTCCGTCCGGCCGGAGCCGGGAGCGGACCTCCACCAGTAGGGACCCGGCGCCCCGTGCTCGCCAGGGGGCGTCGCCCACCGGTCCGCGCGCCACGACGAGCGCATGGGCAGTGCGCCCAGTCGACGGGCGGCCGGGGCGCCGGTCGGCGCCGGGGACCGCGGTGCCCGTGCGGCCCGCCCGTCCGACCTGGTCAACCGCTCGGCGCGACGCGCCCGGCTCGGACGGGTGGCGGATGGGCGGAGCAACCGGATGGGTGCCGCGCGCTCGGCGGCGCTCGGGTGGGGGGTGAGCGGCGCGGCCCCGCGCCGCCGCGCGGTTACCGGTCGGTAGGGAAGGGGGAGCGGTGGTGTCGGCGGCTCCCGGAGCGGGCGGGGCCGGGGCCTCGACGACAGGCCCCGCGGCGGCCCGGGCACCGGCGTGCGCGGGGCCACCGGCCGGCAGCGGCAACCCGACCGGGACCCGCACCTGGACCAGCACGTCCCAGCCGTCGAGGGCGCAGCCGGTGAGCTCGGCGCCCGAGGCCGCGGCGATCCGCCCGGCCCGCGCGCAGGCCGGCCCGTCGCCGAGGACGGACACCGCGGCCGCGGCCAGCGCGGCCAGGTCGGCCGCGGCCGCCGCCCGGTGCCGGGCCAGCAGCGCGCTGCCCAGGTAGAGGCCCATCAGCACGGCCGCCATCAGCGCGGCCAGCCCGATCGCCGCCCAGACGGTCGCCACTCCGGCGTCGCGCCCGGCGGGGTCGCTGGTCATCCGGCCACCCCCGGTTCCACCGCGGCCACCGCGCGGCCGGTGACGCGCAGCGGCAGCGGCGCGAACAACCGCGCCGACACCTCCGCCACCACGGTGGCCCCGTCGACCGCGCCGTCGCCCGCGGTCAGGCTCAGCTCCGCTCCTCCGGGCGCCACCGCGGCGGCCACGGCCCGGCCCCGGTCGGGCTCGCCGCGCGCGGCCAGCCGGGCCAGCTCGCGGGCGGCGTCGGTGCAGCGGACCGACGCCGTCACCGCCGCGACCGCCCCGACGGCCACCGCCAGGAACACGGCCAGGCTGCAGAGGGCCAGCGCGGCCTCCACGGTCACCGACCCGCGGTCGCGGGCGTGCCCGTCGCCGCCGGGTGCCGGCGGACCGGGAGGGCGCCGGCCACGGCCGCCCACCGACGCCCTCCCGGTCATCAGAAGGCCGCCGTCAGCGAGCGCTGCACGAGGTCGGTGAGCGCGGCGAGGACCGTGTCGCCGCTGATCACCGCGTAGAGCAGCGCGGCGAAGGCCGCGGCGGCGATCGTCCCGATCGCGTACTCGACCGTCGACATGCCGTCGTCGCCACCGAGCCACCGCCGCCGGCGGCGCGGTGGCGGCACCAGGCGCAGGTGCGTCGGCCGGGGGACGGGTGGCGGGGTCGGACCGGGGACGGCGGGCTGGGGGGACATGGGGATCTCCTTCCGGTTGAGGTGCGGTGGCGGCCACGGTGGTCACCACTGCGCGAGTGCCTCGCCGGCCAGGCCGACGACGACAGGTGCGATGCCCAGCGCCAGGAACGCGGGCAGGAAGCACAGGCCCAGCGGGCCCGTGATGAGCACGGCCGCGCGCTGGGCCCGCTCCTGGGCGGAGTCGACCAGCGCCGACCGCAGCCGCTCGGCCTCCGCGCGGGCGACCTCGGCCAACGCGGCGCCAGTGGCCGCGGACCGGCCCGCCGCCCGGGCGAACGCGCCCAGTGCGGCGTCGTGCTCGACGGTGCGCCAGGCGTGGGCCGGGTCGGCGCCCAGCTCGAGCAGCCCGCCCACCCGGCGCAGCAGGGCCCCGGCGCCCCCGCCCAGCGGCTCGGCCGCCGCCGAGACGGCCACCGCGACCGGCAGCCCGGCCGCGAGCCCGACCGCGACCAGCTCCCACCCGGCGGCCAGGTCGGCGGCCGGGACCTCGTCGGCACCGGTGCGCCGGGCCGCCGCGGCGGCGACGGCCGTGCCGGCCGCGCCGGCCAGGCCGCCCGCCACGAGGCCGGCGACCGCGCCGCCGACGAGCCAGCCGAGCGCACCGGCGGCGAGCGCGCCGAGCACGATCCACGGTCGGCGCAGCGTCGGGGGCTCCCCGGGTGGCGGCGGGGCGGCGGGATCGGCCAGTGCGCGCAGGCGCCCCGGCCCCGCCCGGCCGGGCCCGACCAGCAGCGCCGCGCCGAGCAGGACCGCGGCCGCCGCCAACGCGGGACCCGGTGCCCAGGACAGCGCACCGCCCGCGAGCGCCGCGGTCATCGCGGCACCGCCGAGCGCAGGATGCGATCGCTCCACGCCGCGCCCGCCGCGGCCAGCCCTGCGCCGACCACCAGCATCGCCTGCCCCAGCAGCCCGCCGCGCAGCACCGCGATCGGGTCGGCGCCGACCAGCTGGCCGAGCCCCAGACCCAGCGCCGGCAGCGCCGTGAGCACGACGGCGGTCGCCCGCGGACCGGCGAGCTGGGCCCGCACGGTGCCCGCGAAGCGCACGCGCCACCGGATGTCGCGGTGGGCCCGGGCGAGCAGCTCGGCCAGCGGGACGCCGAAGCGCTCGGCCATCGACCAGGCGGTGGCGATCCGTTCGATGTCGGCGGCGACCGCCGGGTGGCTGGCCGCCTCGCGGCGCAGCGCGGCGGGCACCGCGTCGCCGAGCCGGGCCGCGGCGGCCGCCCCGGCCAGGATCGCGCCGGCCCGCGGACCGTCGGCGCCGAACCCGGCCAGCGCGCCCGCGGGGTGGCCGCCCGCGCGCAGTTCCTCGCTGATCCGCGACACCGCGTCGGCCAGCTCGCCCGCCGTCGCCGCGGCCTCGGACAGCCCGCGTGCCCGGCGACGCCGCCCAGCCGCGGTGAGGGCGACCAGCGCGCCGGCGGCCGCGCCGCCCGGGCCGGCCAGCGCGAACCCGCCGAGCGCTCCCACCACGGCGGGTGCCGCGGCGATCGGGCGGCGCCGCAGGCGCGACGACCGCGGGGCGGGCCACAGGGCCGCGACGCGGCACGCGGCGGGCGAGCCCGGCCCGGTCCACAGCAGCACGGCGAGGACCAGGACGGGCAGGGTGGTGGTCGGGGTGCTCACCACGGCGCCGCCACCCCCCGCTCGTCGAGCAGCTCGGCCAGCCGGGCCGCCGCGGGCCCCTCGCCGCGCCGCCGGGTCCACGCCGGCTCGACGACGACGCCGTCCGGGTCGCGCCCGAGCACGCCCACCGCGTCGAGCACCCGTGCCCCGGTGCGCAGCCGGCGCATGTGCAGCACGAGCTGTACCGCGGCGGCGAGCTGGCTGTGCAGGGCGGCGCGGGACAGGCCGCCCGCCGCGGCCAGCGCCTCCAGCCGGGCGGGCACCTCGCGGGCGGAGTTGGCGTGCACGGTGCCGGCGCCGCCGTCGTGGCCGGTGTTCAGCGCGGCCAGCAGGTCGCACACCTCGGCGCCGCGCACCTCCCCCACGACGAGGCGGTCCGGGCGCATCCGCAGCGCCTGGCGGACCAGGTCGCGCAGGGTGACCCCGCCTGCGCCCTCGATGTTGGCCGGGCGGGCCACCAGCCGCACCACGTGCGGGTGGCGCGGGCTCAGCTCGGCGACGTCCTCGACGCACAGGATCCGCTCGGCGGGCTCGACCGCGCCCAGCAGCGCGGCGAGGATCGTGGTCTTGCCGGTCCCGGTGCCCCCGGAGACCAGGAAGGCCAACCGGGCGTTCACCACCGCGCGCAGCAGGGCCTCGCCCGCCGCGCCGACCGTGCCCAGCCCGCGCAGGGTGGCCAGGTCGTGCGCGGCCGGGCGCAGCACCCGCAGCGACAGGCAGGTGCCGTCGGCGGCGATCGGCGGCAGCACCGCGTGCAGCCGCACCCCGACGTCGGCCAGCCAGCCGTCGACGTACGGGCTGGCGTCGTCGAGCCGGCGACCGGCCGCGATCGCCAGCCGCTGGGCGAGCCGGCGCACCGCGGCCTCGTCGGGGAACCGCAGGCCGGTGGGCTGGAGGCCGGAACCGCGGTCGACCCAGACCGAGCGCGGGCCGCGGACGAGCACGTCGGTGGTGCGCGGGTCGCGCAGCAGCTCGTCGAGCGGGCCCGCGCCGACGAACTCCTGGCGCAGCACCCGCAGCGCGGCCAGCACGTCCAGGTCGGAGGCGACGCCGCCGGCCTCCGCGCGCACGGCCGCGGCCACCGCGGACGCCGTGGTCTCACCGCCCGCGGCGGCCAGCCGCGAGCGGACCCGGTCGACCAGCGCCGGCGCGCTCACGGCCGGCTCCCGGCGGCGGAGCGCAGCTCGTCGAGGACGGTGGCGGCCGCGGTCAGCAGCGGGCCCCGCCGCCGACCGGGGGCGTCGCCGCGCTCCAGCGCGCGGGCCAGCCCGGACTCGGGCCGCATGGTGGCCAGCACGGGCAGGCCCAGCGCGCGGCCGATCTCGGCGGCCTCCAGGCCCCCGGGAGCCGGCCCGCGGACCACCAGGCCCGGGGCCCGGCCGTGCTCGGCCAGGACGGCGGCGACCCGGGCGCCCGCGGCGGCCGAGCGGACGTCGGCCGGCACGACGAGCACGGTGAGGTCGGCCGCGGTGTGCGCGGCGACGGCGGCGTCGGTGGGGTGGCGGGGCAGGTCGCAGACGACCGTCTCGCCGGCGCGGCGGCCCGCCTCGACGACCGAGGACACGGCAACGGGCGAGGGCCCGCTCTCGGCCCGGGCGCAGGAGAGCACGCCGAGCCGGCCACCGCCGCCGCGCGGGACGGACGGCGCGGGCAGGGCCGCGTGCAGCGCGGTGGCCGGCACCCGCCCGCCGCCCAGCTCGATCTCCGGCCAGCGCAGCCCGTCGAGGTCCTCGGCGCCGAGCAGGAGGTCGAGCCCGCCGCCGAGCGGGTCGCAGTCGACCAGGAGGGCCCGCCCGCCGTCGCGGACGGCGACGACCGCGACCGCCGCGGCAAGCACCGACGCCCCCGCGCCGCCGCGGCCACCGACGACGGCCAGCACCGGGCCCCGGCCCGGCCGGCCCTCCGCGGCCTCGGTGAGCGCGCCCACCAGCCAGGACTCCGCCTGGGGCAGGCTGACGACGTGCTCGGCGCCCACCGTCACCGCCTCGCGCCACACGGTGGGCGGGGGCTCACCGCGGACCGCGACCACGACCCCGGGCCTGCGGGGCAGCCCGGCCCCGGCGCAGTGGCGGGCCGCCGCGCCGTCGAGCAGCACCAGCGGTGCCTGCGCCCACGTGGTGCGGGCCTGGGTCGCGTCGACGCTGCGGTGCAGCTCGCAGCCGGCCGCCGCGGCCAGCCGCAGGATCGCGTCCAGCAGGTCCGGGTCCGACACCATGACCAGCCCGCGCCGTTCGCTCGCCGTCCGCGCCATGTCCGCCTCCTCTCGTCGGGCTCCCCGCGTCGGGGTGCCGGCGACCAGAGTGCGTCGGGGAAGCGCTCTTCCACGGACGGATCCCCAACCTGTGGACAACCTGGGGTCGATGTGGACAACCGCCAGCGGAACCCCGCTGAGCAGCGACGATGTCGGTGGTCTCAAATAGGCTGGGTGGGGGCGGCCAGCGCGATGACCCCGGTGGCCACCACCGCGGCGGCTCGCCCGCCGGTGCCCCAGCCGCTCCCCGAGGAGAACCGCCCCGATCAGGGCGCGCTCGGACCGACCGTGACCCCCTCGGCGGCGCCGGACCCACTGTCGACATCGGACCGTCGGGTCCGCGGACACCGGAGGACCCGACCCGGATACCGCATTCCGTGACGGCCGGTAGCCGGGCTTCGCCCGGACGGGCAGCGGCGCGCTGCCGATCGGCGGATGGGACGGCCCCCGCCAGGGGGGATTGGCGGGGGCCGTCATCGGTTCAGCTCCGGGGGGTCGAGCTGAACCAGCGCCCGGACGTGTCCGGACAGCACAACTGTATCCCTAACCTGGCCATAACGCCCGCCTCTCGACGCAGGTTCTGCGCTCCGGATGGCCCGGCGGGGCCGCGCTCGATCGCGGGGGCGTTCTGGCAGGCTCGCCGACTGTGTCCGGCCCGTACTCCCCGTCCCCCGTCCGCCAGGCGACCGGTCGCGCCGCGGCCTTCTTCGACCTCGACAAGACGATCATCGCGGGGTCCAGCGCGCTCGCCTTCAGCCGGCCGTTCCGCCGCCAGGGGCTGATCAGCAGGCGCGCCGCGCTGCGCAGCGGCTACGCGCAGTTGCTGCTGGTGCTCTCCGGCGCCGACGCCAACACCATGGACCTGCTGCGCAGGCGGATCACCGCGCTGTGCACCGGATGGGACGTGGCGCAGGTCCGGTCGATCGTGGCCGAGACGCTGCTGGACATCGTCCAGCCGATGGTCTACGCCGAGGCCACCGAGCTGATCGCCGAGCACCGGGCGAACGGCGACGAGGTCATCGTGCTGTCCGCGTCGGGCGAGGAGGTCGTCCAGCCGATCGCGGCGATGGTGGGCGCCGACAGCGCCATCGCGACCCGGATGACCGTCGTCGACGGCCGTTACACCGGCGCCGTCGAGTACTACTGCTACGGCGCGGAGAAGGCGGAGTCCGCGCGCCGGATCGCCGCGGAGCGCGGCTACCGGCTCGCCGACTGCCGGGCCTACTCCGACTCGATCACCGACCTGCCGCTGCTCGAGGCCGTCGGCCACCCGACGGTCGTCAACCCGGACCGGGCGCTGCGCCGGGAGGCCGTGCGCCGGGGCTGGCCCGTGCTGACCTTCGCGCACCCGGTGGCGCTGCGCCCGAAGCTGGGTCCGCCGGGCCGCACGACGGTGGCGGCGGCCGCGGCCGGTGCGGTGGGCCTGCTCGCGGCCGGCTGGTACGGGCACCGCCGGATGAGCCGCTCCGGAGGGTGATCGGCACTCTCGGTAGCTGAACCGGTGCACCCGAGCGGAGGTCTTGCTGTGGCTGGGGTCACGTACTAGAAAGGGGCCACGGACCTCGTGAGGCCAGGGGCGGTGCGGCAGAGAAGCACCCGTCCACCCCGAGCGGGCTCCGTGCGCGACCGACGGGCCACTCCACGCACAGCACGCCGCGGGAGGCATGTCGTCGTGGGCCTGCGGACCCGGACCACCGGCCGCCGAGGCCATTCCACGACACGTAGTGCACGCCTGGAAGCCCGGCGTTCGCGCGACGACGGGCGGTGCATCCCACGCGGGTGCGCCGCCCGTTTCTGTGCGCGCCCTCCGGTGCTACTGACGCGCGTTCGCGATCGACAGGCCCTCCGCGGCGCCCGCCTCCCACTGCGCGCAGCAGTGCCGCAGCCAGGCCGCGACCCCGTCCTCGGTGCCCGCGGCGAACCCCGCCGCCGCCTCCCGATACTGCGCCGCGTGGCGCAGGTGGCCGACCTCGGGCACGGCCAGGCCCTTCGGGTCCAGCCCCGCGGCCACCGCGGCCAGCCGGGCCGCCGCCCGGGCGACGACCCCATCGGCCGTCGCGAATGGGGCGAGTGCGAGCAGCTCGCCGTGCACCACGGCCACCAGCACCGGGGCCGGCACCGAGGTGCCCCCGGCCACCAGGTCGGCCAGCAGCCCCATCCGGGCCCCGACGGCCCGGTCGGGCCGGGGGCGGCCGAGCTCGTCGGCGTGCCGGTCGGGCGGCACCAGGTCGGCCGCGGCCACCACGTGCAGCCGGGCCACCGCCTGCAGCGGCGCGGTGCGCCACGCGCCCAGCAGCCGCCCGGTCTCCTCCGCCGCGCGCAGCGCCCCGGCCAGCAGCGGGTCGGCGACGGCGTCCCCGGAGCCCAGCGCCGCCCCGTCCAGGGCCGCCGAGGCGCGGGCCGCGCGCACGCTCGCCTCGGCGGCGCTCGCCGGCCAGCCCCGCCGGTTGACCGGGTGGTTGTGCACCTCGACGACGGCGTCCCGCGCCCGGGTGACGGCGTCGGCGACGCCGGGCAGGTCGAGCAGCGGGGCGAGCGGGTCGCGGGTGCGGGCGGTACTCACCCCGACATGCTGCCACCCGCCCCGATCCCCGCGGTGCCGTCGGCCGCAGGCGCGGGCGCCGGTGGTTCGGGAAGGCCACCCTCCTGAACTCGGGGGTTCAGGAAGGTGGCCTTCCTGACCGGGGGAACCGCCCGTCCGCCGCTGGTCGATCGCTCGTTGTCCGCCGGACGCGCCGTCCGGACCTGGCCGTACCGACGGTGCGCTGGGCCGCCCCGGCCACTAGCGTCGCCCCCAGACGCACGAGGAGCCGGGCGACTCCGCGGGCACCGGGGCCCGCTATCGCGCCCAGGACCAGGAGGGTTTCGCATGGCCGCCGAACCGACACTGAGCAACCTCGCCACCGAGAGCCGCAGCTTCGCCCCCAGCGAGGCGTTCGCCGCGCAGGCCAACGTGAAGGCCGAGGCCTACGACCGGGCCGCGGCCGACCGCGAGGCGTTCTGGGCCGAGCAGGCCGACCGGCTGCACTGGACCAAGCGGTGGGACCGCGTCCTGGACTGGGACGCCCCGTTCGCCAAGTGGTTCGTCGGCGGCGAGCTGAACGTGGCCTACAACTGCGTCGACCGGCACGTCGCCGACGGGTACGGCGAGCAGGTCGCCTTCCACTGGGAGGGCGAGCCCGGCGACACCCGCACGATCACCTACGCCGACCTGCAGCGGGAGGTCTGCAAGGCCGCCAACGCGCTGACCGAGCTGGGGGTGCAGGCGGGCGACCGGGTCGCCATCCAGCTGCCGATGATCCCCGAGGCGGCCATCTCCATGCTGGCCTGCGCGCGCCTCGGCGCGGCGCACAGCGTGGTGTTCGGCGGGTTCTCCCCGGGCGCGCTCAAGGCCCGCATCGAGGACGCCGACGCCAAGCTGCTGATCACCTCCGACGGCCAGTTCCGGCGCGGCAAGCCGGCGCCGATGAAGGAGAACACCGACAAGGCCGTCGCCGAGACGTCCTCGATCGAGCACGTGCTGGTGGTCAAGCGCACCGAGACCGAGGTGCCCTGGACCGAGGGCCGCGACCTGTGGTGGCACGACGTCGTCGACAAGCAGTCCGACCAGCACGAGGCCCGGTCGTTCGACGCCGAGCAGCCGCTGTTCATCCTCTACACGTCGGGCACCACGGGGAAGCCGAAGGGCATCCTGCACACCTCCGGCGGGTTCCTCACCCAGACCGCCTACACCCACCACGCGGTGTTCGACCACAAGCCCGGCGAGAGCGTCTACTGGTGCACCGCCGACATCGGCTGGGTGACCGGGCACAGCTACATCGTCTACGGGCCGCTGGCCAACCGGGCGACCTCGGTGATGTACGAGGGCACCCCGAACACCCCGCACGAGGGCCGGCACTGGGAGATCATCCAGAAGTACGGCGTCTCCATCTACTACACCGCGCCCACGTTGATCCGCACGTTCATGAAGTGGGGCAAGGAGATCCCGGAGAAGTACGACCTGTCCTCGCTGCGGGTGCTGGGCAGCGTGGGTGAGCCGATCAACCCCGAGGCCTGGATGTGGTACCGGGAGAACATCGGGAAGGGCAACTGCCCCATCGTCGACACCTGGTGGCAGACCGAGACGGGGGCGATCATGATCTCGCCGCTGCCCGGGGTGACCGCGACCAAGCCCGGCTCGGCGATGCGCACCCTGCCGGGCATCAGCGCCGAGGTCGTCACCGAGGAGGCCCAGCCCGTCGGGCCGGGTGGTGGCGGCTACCTGGTGCTGGACAAGCCGTGGCCGGCGATGCTGCGCGGCATCTGGGGCGACGAGCAGCGCTTCCGCGAGACCTACTGGTCGCGCTTCGCCGAGCAGGGCTACTACTTCGCCGGCGACGGCGCCAAGTACGACGACGACGGCGCCATCTGGCTGCTCGGCCGGGTGGACGACGTCATGAACGTCTCCGGGCACCGCATCTCCACGACCGAGGTGGAGTCGGCGCTGGTCAGCCATCCGACGGTGGCCGAGGCCGCGGTGGTCGGCGCGTCCGACCCGACCACCGGCCAGGGGATCGTGGCGTTCGTCATCCTGCGCGGCAACGCGGCGAAGGACGGCGGCGAGGAGGCGATCAAGGCGCTGCGCGACCACGTGTCGGCCGAGATCGGCCCGATCGCCAAGCCCCGCCAGATCATGGTCGTCGAGGAGCTGCCCAAGACCCGCTCCGGGAAGATCATGCGCAGGCTGCTGCGCGACGTGGCGGAGAACCGGGAGGTCGGCGACGTCACCACGCTGGCCGACTCCTCGGTGATGGACCTGATCTCCGCGGGCCTCAAGGACAGCAGCAAGTCGGAGGACTGACCGGGGCGTCGTCGGGCATCCTCTAGGGGTGTCCGACGGCGATCTCCCGGTACGGGATGCGCTGGTGCTGCCCGAGCGCGAGCTGCACTGGCGGTTCTCGCGCGCCTCCGGCCCGGGCGGGCAGGGCGTGAACACCACCGACTCGCGCGTCGAGCTGTCGTTCGACCTGGCCCGCACGCCGTCGCTGCCCGAGCCGCTGCGCGACCGCGCCCTGACCAGGCTGGCCAACCGGCTCACCGACGGCGTGCTCACCATCGTGGCGAGTGAGAACCGCAGCCAGCTGCGCAACCGGGAGGCCGCCCGCGAGCGGCTGGCCGCGGTGCTGCGCGGCGCGATCGCGGCCGGCCCGCCCAAGCGCCGCCCGACCAAGCCGTCGGCGGGCGCCAAGCGCCGCAGGCTCGACGCCAAGACCCGCCGCGGTCAGGTCAAGCGGCTGCGGTCCCGCCCGGACGACTGACCGGCCGTTCGTACCGCGGGCGATCGGGCGCCGGCGGGTCGCCGGTGCGCTCGGCCTGATGACGTCCCGGTCACGAACCCGACCGCGCCGCGCCTCGCGGCGGCGTCGACCGGCCGTGCGTGGAAGGATGGCCGTGAGATCAACCCGTGTGATCAACGGAAACACCCGCACCACGCACCCCAGGAGGACCGCGGTGGCCACGCCGAGCAGCTCCCACAGGGCGGACGTCCCACCCGTGCTCCCGTCGATCCCGCTCTCGGCCGAGCCGGTGCCGGGCAGCGACGAGAAGTCGATCGGCGCGCTGGTCGGCGAGGCGACCAAGCACGTCTCCACGCTCGTCCGCGCCGAGGTGGAGCTGGCCAGGACGGAGATCACCGCCGAGGTGAAGAAGGGCCTGCAGGGCAGCGTCTTCTTCATCGTCGCGCTGACGGTCGTGCTGTTCAGCCTGTTCTTCCTGTTCTTCACCCTGGCCGAGCTGCTGGCGCTGTGGGTGGGCCGCCCCGGCGGGTTCGGCATCGTGTTCGTGCTGATGCTGCTGATCGCCGGGCTGGCCGGGTTCATCGGCTACCGGCGGGTGAAGAAGATCCGCAAGCCGGAGCGGACCATCAGCACGCTCAAGGAGTCGGCTGCGGTGCTCTCGCAGCGCGGCCGGTCCGACGACGAGCCCGTCCGCCCCGAGCTCGACCGCACCCACCGCTGACGGGTGCGCCGGCCCGGCCCCGACCCGTCCTCGGTCCGGTGGCCCGGGCCGTGGACCCACCACGGCGTCTCGGCCAACGGCATCCGGCTGCACGTCGCCGAGTGCGACGGCGGTCGCCCGCTGGTCGTGCTGCTGCACGGGTTCCCGCAGCTGTGGTGGGCGTGGCGGCACCAGCTGCCGGCGCTGGCCGGGCACGGCTACCGGGTCGCGGCCGTCGACCTGCGCGGCTACGGCGACTCGGACAAGCCGCCCCGCGGCTACGACCTGTGGACCCTCGCCGGTGACGTCGCCGGCCTCGTCCGGGCGCTGGGGGAGCCGCGCGCTCACGTGGTCGGGCACGGCTGGGGCGGGCTGATCGGCTGGACGGTGGCCGCGCTGCACCCGCGGCTGGTGCGGTCGCTGACGGTGCTCGGCGCGCCGCACCCGCTGGCCGTGCGGCGGGCGGTGCTGCGCGGGCCCCGCGGCCAGGGCCGGGCCACGGCCCGGTACGCGCTGCGGATGCAGGTGCCGCGGCTGCCGGAGCGGGCCCTCGTCGCCGACGAGGGGGCGGGCGCGGAGCGGATCATGCGGGCCTGGGCCGGTCCGGAGTGGGCCGGCAGCGCCGACTTCGCCGACGCGATGCCCCGCTACCGGCAGGCCGTCCGGATCTCCGGGGTGGCCCACTGCTCGGCCGAGTACTACCGCTGGGCGGTGCGCTCGCAGCTGCGCGCCGAGGGCAGGCGGTTCGCGGCGGCGGTGGCCCGCGCCGCCGAGGTGCCGGTGCTCGCCGTGCACGGCGAGGTCGACCCGTGCGTGCTGGTGTCGACGGCGGCGGCGTCGCAGGAGTGGGTGGGCCACAAGCACCGCCTGGACGTGCTGCCCGCCACCGGGCACTTCCCGCACGAGGAGCGCCCGGCCGAGACCACCCGCCTGCTCGCCGACTTCCTGCCCGACTGACGGTCAGGACTCGTCGCGGTCGAGCATGGCCTCCTCGAAGTCCCTGCGGCGCAGGACCCGGCGCAGGATCTCGTCGTCGATGTCGCCCGCGTCGCGCTGCTCGACGAACGCGGCCCGCTCGGCGTCGATCATCTCCCGGCGCAGTCGCCGGTAGGCCGCGCCGGGGCCCTCCCCGGCCTCGGAGTCGGAGCGGCCCAGCTGCTCCCACACGGAGTTCGCGTTGAGCTGGGAGAACCGGCGCAGCTTCTCGGCGGTGTGCCGCACGGTGGTGTTCGCGTCCTCGGTGAGCTCGTCGAGCCGGCTGATCGAGGCCTGGAGGGCGTCGTGCTGGGCCTGGGCCTCGGCCAGCACCTCGGCCTGGCCGCCGCTCTCCCGCACGCCCAGCCTGCGGATCACCCAGGGCAGCGTCAGCCCGTGCAGCAGCAGCGTGGTGACGGTGACGAAGAAGGCCAGGAACAGGATCTGGTCGCGGCCGGGCACCTCGGGCGGTACGGCGAACGCGGCGGCCAGCGTCACCACGCCGCGCATCCCGACCCAGGACACCACGGCCGGGAGCTGCCAGCGGGGGTGCGGCTCGCGCTCGCGGATGCCGCGGAACAGCACCCGCGGCAGGTAGGTGGTCGGGAACACCCACACGATCCGGGCCAGCACCGCGGCCAGCGTGACCGCCACCCCGGCCACCAGCAGCGGGCCGACCTCGCCCACCTCGGCCAGCACCGTGGTCAGCTGCAGCCCGATCAGCGCGAACACCACCGACTCGAGGACCGTGTCGCTGGCCCGCCACACCGCGGCCTCCTGCAGCCGGCTGGCGTAGCCGCCCTCGCCGGCGTGGTGGCCCAGGTACAGCCCGGCCACCACCACCGCGAGCACGCCGGAGGCGTGCGCCTCCTCGGCGGCGATGTACACGCCGAACGGCACGATGAGCCCCACCGCGGCCTCGATCGTCGGGTCGTCGAGCCGGCGCCGCACCCAGTGCACCAGCCAGCCCGCGGCCAGCCCGATCGCCGTCCCACCCGCCGCGGCGACCACGAACATCTCGGTGGCGTCGAACAGCGGGACGCCGGTGCTGAGGTCCCAGGCCCCCAGCTGGGCGCCGATGGCGACCGCCACGAACACCTGGAACAGGGTCAGCGCGGTGGCGTCGTTGACCAGGCTCTCGCCGCCCAGGATGGTCATCGTGCGGCGCGGCAGCCCCAGCCTGCGCCCGACGGCGAGCGCGGACACGGCGTCCGGCGGGGCCACCACGGCCCCCAGCACGAGCGCCGCGGCCAGGGTCAGCTCCGGCACCGTCCACCACGCCGCCAGGCCGACGACCAGCGCGGTGAACGCCACCAGCCCGACGGCGAGCAGGCCGATGGGCCGCCGGTTGGCCCGGATCCCGTGGTAGGACGAGCCCAGCGCCGCCGAGTACAGCAGCGGCACCAGCACGACCAGCAGCACGACCGGCGGGTCGATGCCGATCGTGCCCACGCCGGGCAGGAACGACGCCCCGATCCCGGCGACGACCAGCACCAGCGGCGCCGAGACGTCGAACCGGCGGCAGACCCAGGTGATCGCGATGGCGCCCACGACCAGGGCGAGCAGGGTCAGCTCCGTGTGCACGCACGCTCCTCGGTGTCGCTGACCGCGCCGCGGCGCTCGATCAGGTGGGACGATGGACCACGATGAGCTGCACACACACGACCGCGTTCGACAGCCGCACCTGGACCGAGCCCCGCCCCGACGCCGAGGCCTGCTCCGACTGCGCCGCCGCCGGCTACGACGTCTGGTCCCACCTGCGGATGTGCCTGAGCTGCGGGCACGTCGCCTGCTGCGACTCCAGCCCGCCCAAGCACGCCACGCACCACTACGAGCAGACCGGGCACCCGGTCATGCGCTCCTTCGAGCCCGGCGAGGCCTGGCGGTGGTGCTACGAGGACGCCCGTGTCGTGTAGCGGTCGTGCACGGCAGTTCACGTGATGGCGTGAACCGCCGCACGTGAGCGGCTATTCCGCGCTACCCCGCGGCCCGGGCGGCGACGGCGGTGTCCGGGTTGTCGGCGAACACGCCGTCGACGCCGGCCGCGAAGAACGCCGCGTACTCGCCGAACGCGTCGCCGTAGGCGGCCGGGTCGGGGCCCGAGCGCAGCTCGGCCGGCAGGAACTGGTTCTCGTTGCGGAACGTGTACGGGTGCACCAGCAGGTCCGCCGCGTGCGCCCGCTCGACCAGGCCGGTGGGCGCGCCGAGCGTGCCGTCCGGGTCGCGGGCGATCACCTGGTTCTTGTCCGGGCCGATGCCCGCGGCGTAGGTCGCGATGTCGGCTAGGCCCGCGTCGGTGACGAGGTCGGCGTAGGTCCGCGGGTCGCCGGCGGCGACGAGGTCGGCCGGTGCCCCGGTGGCCGACAGCAGTTGCACGAGCGGCACCTCCAGCTCGCCGGACAGCTCGCGCAGGTTGGCCGTCTCGAACGACTGCACGAACACCGGCGCGTCGGAGCGGTTGAGCCCGGCCCCGTCCAGCGCCGCCACCAGCCGCGGCTCCAGCGGCAGGCCGAGCGCGGCGAAGTAGGTCGGGTGCTTGGTCTCCGGGTAGATCCCGATCTCCCGGCCGAGCTCGGCCGAGAGCCGCTCCCGCAGCGCCAGCACCTCGTCGAAGGTCGGCACCTCGAACCGGCCGTCGTAGATCGTGTTCTGCTGGCGGACGTCCGGGATCCGCTCAACCGCGCGCAGCGTCTTCAGCTCGGCCAGGGTGAAGTCCTCGGCGAACCAGCCGGTCAGCGCGGTGCCGTCGACCGTCTTCGTGGTCCGGCGGGCGGCGAACTCGGGGTGCGCGGCGACGTCGGTGGTGCCGCCGATCTCCGGCTCGTGCCGGGTGACCAGCACCCCGTCGGCGGTGACGACGAGGTCGGGCTCGATGAAGTCCGCGCCCATCCGGGCGGCGAGCTCGTAGGACGCCAGCGTGTGCTCGGGCCGGTAGCCCGATGCCCCGCGGTGGCCGATCACCAGGGGGCGCTCGGTCGCCCCGCTCCCGGCGGCGGGTTCGGCGGCCGCGGCGGCCGCCGGGACGGCGGTGGACAGGACGGTGGCGATGAGGGCGGCGACCGCCGCCGGCGCGGCTCTGCGCAGGACACGGACCATGCCCCCACCCTCCCCCGGACGAGCGATCCGGGGAACACGCACCGTCGACGCGAGTGCGGCCACCGGGTGAACGACAGCGGGGGATGCCGCGCCGCGGGGGCGGGCGGGGGAGGCCACTAAGCTGCTCGCCGTGCGCGTCCTCGTCATCGGGTCCGGAGCCCGGGAGCACGCCATCGTGCTGGCTCTGGCGGCCGACCCGGACGTCACCGCGGTGGCGTGCGCTCCCGGCAACGCCGGGACCTCCGGTGCCGCCGAGCAGCTCGGTGTCGACGTCGGCGACGGTGACGCCGTCGCCCGCCTCGCCGTGCAGTGGAAGGCCGACCTGGTCGTCATCGGCCCGGAGGTGCCGCTGGTGCGCGGCGTGGCCGACGCGGTCCGCGCGGCCGGCGTCGCCTGCTTCGGGCCCGGCCGCGAGGCCGCCCGCATCGAGGGTTCGAAGAGCTTTGCCAAGGACGTGATGGCCGCGGCCGGGGTGCCCAGCGCAGAGTCGGTGGTGGTCGACAACCCGGCCAACCTCGACGCCGCGCTCAACCGGTTCGCCCCGCCCTACGTCGTCAAGGACGACGGGCTGGCCGCGGGCAAGGGCGTGGTCGTCAGCCCGGACGTCGACGTGGCCCGCGCGCACGCGATGACCCTGCTCGACGGCGGCCACCCGGTGCTGCTGGAGTCGTACCTGGCCGGCCCGGAGGTGTCGCTGTTCTGCCTGGTCGACGGCGAGACCGTGGTCCCGCTGCTGCCCGCGCAGGACTTCAAGCGCGTCGGCGACGGCGACGCCGGACCCAACACCGGCGGCATGGGCGCCTACGCGCCGCTGCCGTGGGCCGCGCCGGGCCTCGCCGACGACCTGGTCCGCCGGATCGTCGCCCCGGTCGCCCGCGAGCTGGTCGCCCGCGGCACCCCGTTCAGCGGCCTGCTCTACGCCGGCCTCGTGCTGACCGCCACCGGGCCCGCTGTGATCGAGTTCAACTGCCGGTTCGGCGACCCGGAGACCCAGGTCGTGCTGGCCCTGCTGCGCAGCCCGCTGGCCCGGCTCCTGCACGCCACCGCCACCGGCACCCTGGCCGAGCAGCCCGCCCCCGAGTGGGCCGACGGCGCCGCGGTGGTCGTCGTCCTCGCGGCCGAGGGCTACCCCGCCACCCCGCGCCTGGGCGACGTCATCACCGGGGCCGAGCGCGACGGCGTCCTGCACGCCGGCACCCGCCGCCGCGACGACGGCGCCGTGGTCTCCGCGGGCGGGCGGGTGCTGTCCGTGGTCGGCACCGGCGACGACCTGGCCGCCGCCCGCGCCGACGCCTACCGCAGGCTCGCCGAGGTGCACCTGCCCGGCTCGCACCACCGCACCGACATCGCGCTGCTGGCCGAGCGGGGCGAGGTGTCGATCCCGCAGATCCCCGTCCCCGACGACGTCGAGTGGCTGCGCAGCAGCATGAGCGCCGACGAGGACGAGGGCTCCGTCGAGGTGGCCCTGCTGCCCGACGGCGGTGTCGCCCTGCGCGACGGCAGCAACCCCGAGGGTCAGGTGCACGTCTACACGGCCGCCGAGTGGGACGCGTTCGTCAAGGGCGTGCACGCCGGGGAGTTCGACCGTCCCTGACCGGGCCCGGGTCGCCGGCTACGCCAGCAGGGCCTGGTCCGGCGTCTCGACCACGAACCGCTCCCACCGCTCGGCCGTCCAGCCGCGGGCGGTGAGGACGCCGTACAGCTCGGGGCCGTGCACCGCGCAGACGATGTCGACGCCCTCCCCGACCGGCACGCGCAGCGCGCCGCGCTCGGCGAGCTGCTCCACCAGCACCCGGAACGCGGTGGCCCGCTGCTCCGCGTTGGTGGCCCACTGCGCGGCCATCTCCGGATCGGTCACCGCCGCGTCCCGGACCACGGCCATGATCGGCCCGATCCGCTGGAAGGTCTCCCGCCGTAGGCGACCCAGAGCGCCAGCACGCGGTGCGGGTCGGGCTCGGCGCGGGTCTCGGCCATGCTGCGCGACCTCATGCACGGTCCGCGCTCGTTCGGCGAGCTGCGCGCCGGGCTGCCGGCCATCAGCGACAAGGTGCTGGCCGAGCGGCTGGCCGGGCTGCGCGCGCGGGGCCTGGTCGAGCGGCGCGAGCAGCGCGGCTTCCCCACCCGCGGCAGCTACCGGCTCACCCCGGAGGGCGCGTCGCTGCGCCCGCTGCTCGTCGAGCTCTACCGGGCGGGCGAGCGGCTGCGGGCCCGCCGGGCGCAAGGCCCCGGTTGACGGACGGGCCACCGGCGCCCGCGCGTCTCTACGCTCGGGGGGTGACGACCCACCCCACCCTGTCGGGCGCGGCCGCCCGGGCGATGATCCCGCCGTTCCACGTGATGGACGTGTGGGCCGCCGCGGGCGAGCGCCAGCGCACCCACGCCGACCTGGTCAACCTGTCCGCGGGCCAGCCGTCCACCCCGGCCCCGCTCGCGGTGCGCGAGGCCGCCACGATCGCGCTGGCCGAGCAGGTCCTCGGCTACACCGTCGCGCTGGGCATCCCGGAGCTGCGCGCGGCCATCGCCGGCCACTACGCCCGCACCTACGACCTCGACGTCCCCGACGGGCAGGTCGTGGTGACCACCGGGTCGTCGGGCGGGTTCCTGCTGGCCTTCCTGGCCGCCTTCGACGCGGGCGACCGGGTGGCCATGGCCCGCCCCGGCTACCCCTGCTACCGCAACATCCTCTCCGCGCTGGGCTGCGAGGTCGTCGAGCTGCCGTGCGGGCCGCAGACGCGCTACCAGCCCACCGTGGAGATGCTCGAGGCGCTCGACGAGCCGGTGCGCGGGCTCGTGGTGGCCAGCCCGGCCAACCCCACCGGCACCGTCCTCGACCCCGCCGAGCTGGCCGCGCTCGCCGAGTACTGCGAGCGGACCGGCATCCAGCTGATCAGCGACGAGATCTACCACGGCATCTCCTACGACGGCGCGCCCGCGACGTCGTCGGCGTGGAGCACGTCGCGCGAGGCGATCGTGGTCAACTCGTTCAGCAAGTACTTCTCGATGACCGGCTGGCGGCTGGGCTGGCTGCTGGTGCCGCCGCGACTGCTGCGCGCGGTCGACTGCCTGGCGGGCAACTTCACGGTCTGCCCGCCCGCGCTGCCCCAGCTGGCCGCGCTCGGGGCGTTCGACCCGCGGTCCTACGCCGAGGCCGACTCGCACGTCTCCCGCTACGCCGCCAACCGCGCCCTGCTGCTCGACGGCCTGCCCCGGCTGGGCCTGGGGACCCTGGCCCCGGCCGACGGCGCGTTCTACGTCTACGCCGACGTCTCGCACCTCACCCGCGACTCGATGGACCTCACCTACCGGCTCCTCGCCGACACCGGGCTCGCGGTCGCCCCCGGGGCCGACTTCGACCCCGTCGACGGCGGGCGCTGGATCCGGCTGTCGTTCGCCGGAGCCACCGCCGACGTCGAGGAGGCGCTGCGCCGCCTCGGCGGGTGGCTGGGCTAGTCCGGACGGCCCCGATCGGCGTCCGCTCAGATCCAGGGCACGTGGAGCGGGGCCGGCGCGTCGAGCGGGGGCACCGGCCCGCCGTCGAGCAGCGACCGCGCCCGGGCCTGGACCAGGAGCGCCCGCAGCGCGTCCTGCCGGAGGGGCAGGGGTGCGGGACCGGTCCGTCGTGCACCGGTGAGCTGGCCCGAGCGCTGGGCATCACCGCCCGGACCTTGCAGCGCTACCGCCGCGAGGGGCTCATCACGCCGGCCTCGGAGACGGTCAGCGGCCGGGCCCGGTGGGTCGAGGAGGACGTGCGGGAGCAGATCCGCAAGGCACGCCAGGACTACCGACCGCCGCAGCGGGACAAGGACGGCGCCGAGTAGGACCTACAGTCCCGTTCATGGTCACGGTGTCCGACGACGAGCCGCGGATCGCGGCCTGGGACCGCCGCGTCGACTGGTGGTTGACCGGCCTCGCCGTCGTGTTCCTGGCGGCCTACGCCTGGGAGGTGCTCGACACCTCGCTCGGGGCGGACGACCGGGCGGCGCTGGAGGTCGTCATCACCGTCACCTGGGTGGTCTTCGGTATCGACTACCTGGTGCGCCTGGCGCTGGCCCGGCAGCGGCTGCGCTACGTCCGCCGGCACCTGCTGGAACTGGCGGTCCTGCTGCTGCCGATGTTCCGCCCGTTGCGCGCGCTGCGCGTGTTCACCGCGATCGGCGTGCTCAACCGCCAACTGCGCGACGACGCCCGCGGCCGGGTCGCGATCTACGTCGCCGGGACGGTGGCGCTGATCTCCTTCGTCGCGTCGCTGGCCGTGCTGGACGCCGAGCGCGCGGCGCCGGACGCCACGCTGACCACCTTCGGCGAGGCGATCTGGTGGACCATCACCACGCTGTCCACCGTCGGCTACGGCGACCGCTACCCGGTCACGACCGAAGGCCGGTTCGTCGCCGCGGCGCTGATGGTCGCCGGGATCGCGCTGCTCGGCGTGGTGACGGCGTCGATCGCCAGCTGGTTCGTGGAGAACCTGCGCCAGGCGGGCCAGCAGGTCGAGAAGGCGGTGGAGGTCGAGGCCGACCGGACCGACGCCCAGCTGTCGGAGGTGCTCGACGAGCTGCGCCGGGTCAGCGCCCGGCTGGACGCGCTGGAGCGTGACCGGCGTCCCTCCTGAACCGGGCGCGCGGCTCGGGCACGCCGTTGGTCGTCTCCACCGGGCCGATGCGCTCCAGCGCCGCGGTGATGTCGGTGTCGGTGAGGTCGGCGTGGGTGACGAAGCGGACCTGGCCGGACATCGGGGTGGCCCGCACCCCGGCGCTCTCCAGCCGGTGCAGCGTGCCGGGCAGGTCGGCCACCGAGACGAGCACGATGTTGGTCGCCGGGACCCCCACCTGCCAGCCGCGCTCCCGCAGGCCCGCGGCGAGCGCGCGGGCGCGCTCGTGGTCCTCGGCGAGGCGGTCGACCCGGTCGAGGGCGAGCAGTCCCGCCGCGGCCAGCACCCCGCCCTGGCGGACCCCGCCGCCGAGCATCTTGCGCAGCCGCCGGGCGTTCTCGACGAACTCCTCCGACCCGGCGACCACCGACCCCACCGGCGCGCCGAGGCCCTTGCTCAGGCACACCTGGACCGTGTCGGCGCCGACGGTGAGCGTGCGCGGCGGCACCCCGAGCGCGACCGCGGCGTGCCACAGCCGGGCGCCGTCGAGGTGGACCTTGAGCCGGGCCGCGCGGGCCGCCGCGGCCAGCGAGGCGTGCTCGTCCGGTGCGGTGACCGTGCCGCCTGCGGCGTTGTGGGTGTTCTCCAGGCACAGCAGGGTGGTGCGCAGCGTGAAGTACGGCCCGGGGGCGCCCGCCGCCCGGCGGACCGCCGCCGGGGAGACCTTGCCCGGGCCCGCGTCGTGCTCCAGCGGGCGGGGCATGCCCCCGGCCAGCCACGCCGCCGTGCCCAGCTCGGCGTCGAGCACGTGCGCGCCCGCCGGGGCCAGGAACGCGTCGCCCCGGCCGAGGTGGTGCATCAGCGCGATGATGTTGCCCATCGTGCCGCTCGGGGTCCAGAGTGCGTCCGCGGTGCCGAGCATGTCGGCGACGCGCTCCTCGAGCCTGCGCATCGTCGGGTCGCGGTCGAGGACGTCGTCGCCCACCTCGGCGGCCGCCATGGCGGCGCGCATCTGCTTGGTCGGCTGGGTGACGGTGTCCGAACGGAGGTCGATCGGGGCGTCACCTGCCGACGCGCGGCGGGAGCGAGTGGTGGGTCGCACGACACCCGATTCAACCAGTAGGCGACGGTGGGGTCTCCCCTGGGTCACGAGACGGTCACGACGTTGGCCCGATCGAGGGAATCCCGGCGGGTCGTACAACCGCGGCGACCGGACCGCACGTCTGTGCGTGCGAGGGGGAGGAGGACGACGAGTGGGCGGCGAGCCCGACGGCGACGGGTCCGGCGACGTGTCCGAGATCTCCTTCGAGGAGTTCTTCCGCACCCGCCGCGACGCGCTGCGCCGCACGGCCTACCTGCTGTGCGGCGACTGGCACCGCGCGGACGACCACGTCCAGGCGGCGTTCGTCGCGCTGCACCGGCACTGGCGCCGGATCCGGGACAAGGCCGCCCTGGACGCCTGGATGCGGCGCACGCTCGTCCGGGCGGTGGTGGACGAGTCGCGCCGGCCGTGGCGGCGCGAGCGGGCCACCGCCGAGCCCGACGACCGCCGCGCGGTGCCCGGCGCCGCCGACGCCGTCGCCACCCGGCACGTGCTCGTCGGCGGGCTGCGGTCGGTGCCGCCCCGGCAGCGGGCCGTGCTGGTGCTGCGGTTCCTGGAGGGGCTCGACGTCCCGGCCACGGCCGCCGCGCTGAGCTGCTCGGAGGGCACGGTCAAGAGCCAGACCGCGGCCGGGCTGGCCGCGCTGCGCACCGCGCTCGGCGACGCGCTCGACGACCTGCGACCGGCCGGATGAGGGGAGGGAGGACCCGATGACCGACGACGAGCGCCTGGCCGCGCTGTTCCGCGACGCCGCGTCCGACCCCGACGCGCCCCCACCGGCCTTCGGCCACGACGACGTGGTGGCCGCGTCCCGGCGGATCACCGCCCGGCGCCGCTCGGCCGCGGTCGCCGCGGCCGCCGTCATCGGGCTCGCCGGCCTCGGCGCCGCGATCGTCCTGCCCGGCTCGGCCGAGCAGTCGACCTCCGCCGCCGCCCCGGCCCCCGAGTCCGCCCGCGACGCGTCCGGCGGCAGGGCGGGGTCGGCCGAGCTGTCCGCGCCCTACGCCGCCGACGACCTGGAGTCCGAGGGCCCCGGCTCCGCGGACTCCGCCCCGGCGCCCCCCGCTCCGGCGGCCGCCCCGCCGCTCGGGCCGGGCGACGGCGCCTGCGCCGACCGCCAGGACGCCGGCCTGCGCGCGCTCGTCGAGGAGGTGCTGCCCGACGCGGCCGGCGCCCCGCCCGCGGCCACCACCGACGTCTGCCTGCCGGGAACCCACCGCTACCTGGCGCTGCAGGTCGACCCGGGCGGCGCGCCCGGCGTGCTGTCCGTGGCGTACCTGCCGCCGGGCACCGTCGCCGACAGCGCGCCCGCCCCGACCGAGCTCGCGGCCCCGACCGCCTCGGGCGGCACCGTCCTGGTGTCCGCCACCCCCGACGGCCCCGGCCCGGCCCCGTACGCCGACCGGCTGCAGGACCTCGTGGACCACCTCGCCCCGCTCCTCTGACCGGCGGGGAGACTGGTCGACGTGGCCACGAGCAAGGGTGAGCGGCGCAGGCAGGAGCTGGTGACCGCGGCCGCCGCGCTGCTGCGCGCCGGCGGGTTCGACGCCGTGCGGCACCGGGCGGTGGCCGAGCGCGCCGGCCTGCCCCTGGCCTCCACCACCTACTACTTCGCCTCCCTCGACGACCTGGTCACCGCGGCCGCCGAGCGCACCAGCCGCGACGAGCTCGACGAGGGCCGCGTCCAGCTGGCCCAGCTCGCCGAGACCCGGGCCGCCCGCCCCGAGCTGGTGGAGCTCGTGCTGGACCAGCTGCTCGGCCCCGAGTCGCGCGACGGAGGCCTGGACGCGGTGCTGCTGCGCTACGAGCGGCTGGTGGGCGCGGGCCGGCGCCCCTACCTGGCCCCGCTGATGCGCGAGCTGCGCGCCGAGCTCGACGCCCTGCTGGCCGAGATCCTCCGCCGCTCCGGCCACCCGATGTCCGCCGAGGCCATCCGCGACCTGGTCTCCCTGGTCGACGGCGCCGTGATCAGCGCCCTGATCGAGGCCGACCCCGACCCCCGCGCCGCCGCCCGCGACGCCCTCCTGCGCCTCCTGTGACCCTCCTCGCGGAGTCACCCCACCCGGCGCAGACCCCCAGGGCTCTGCGCGGGTGGGGAAACCCTGCGACGTGGGACGAGTTGTGCGGTTCGGGCCCGCGACGTGCGCGTGGTGGGCAGGGTGGGCCCGTGGGGCCGATGGGGGAGGGGCTGTACCTCCGGGCCGATCTGATGGCCGACGGGGTGACCGAACGCGAGCTGCGCGCGCTGCGCCGGGCGAGGAGCCGGGCGACGCGGTCTTCGCCGAGAAGGTGCGCGAGGACGCTCTCCGGGTCGAAGGCCTGCGGGTCGTCCGCTGGACGTGGCGCGACCTCGCGGACTTCGGCCCTGGTCGCCGCTCGCCTCCGCCACGCCCTCGCCCAAACCTGAACGACGTCGCAGAGCTTGCGTACCCGGCGCAGACCCCCGGGCTCCTGCGCCGGGTACGCGGAGTCTGCGACGTGGGCGGATTAGGGTTGGCGGCGTGATCCCGAACGTGCTGGCGGCGCGGTACGCGAGTCCGGAGCTCGTGGAGCTCTGGTCGCCCGAGCGCAAGGTCGTGCTGGAGCGGCGGCTGTGGATCGCGGTGCTGCGGGCCCAGCGGGAGCTGGGCGTCGACGTGCCCGACGGCGTCGTCGAGGACTACGAGCGGGTCGTCGAGCAGGTCGACCTGGCCTCGATCGCGGCGCGGGAGCGGGTCACCCGCCACGACGTCAAGGCGCGGATCGAGGAGTTCTGCGCGCTGGCCGGGCACGAGCACGTCCACAAGGGCATGACCAGCCGCGACCTGACCGAGAACGTCGAGCAGCTGCAGATCCGGCTGTCGCTGGAGCACGTGCGCGACCGGTCGCTGGCGGTGCTGGCCCGGTTGGCCCGCCGGGCCGGGGAGCACGCCGAGCTGGTGATGGCGGGGCGCAGCCACAACGTGGCCGCGCAGGCGACGACGCTGGGCAAGCGGTTCGCCAGCGCGGCCGACGAGATGCTGGTGGCGCACGAGAGGCTGGAGCAGTTGCGGGCGCGCTACCCGCTGCGCGGCATCAAGGGGCCGATGGGCACCGCGCAGGACATGCTCGACCTGCTGGGCGACCCGGCCCTGCTGGCCGACCTGGAGCGGCGGGTGGCCGCGCACCTCGGCTTCGACGCCGCGCTGACCAGCGTCGGGCAGGTGTACCCGCGCTCGCTGGACTACGACGTGCTCACCGCGCTGGTGCAACTGGCGGCGGGGCCGTCGTCGCTGGCCACGACGATCCGGCTGATGGCCGGGTTCGAGCTGGCCACCGAGGGGTTCCGGCCGGGGCAGGTCGGGTCGTCGGCGATGCCGCACAAGATGAACAGCCGCTCCACCGAGCGGATCAACGGGATGATGGTGCTGCTGCGCGGCTACGCGGGGATGGTCGGGGAGCTGGCCGGCGCGCAGTGGAACGAGGGCGACGTGTCCGACTCCGTCGTCCGCCGGGTCGCGCTGCCCGACGCGTTCTTCGCCCTGGACGGGCTGTTCGAGACCGCGCTGACGGTGCTCGACGAGTTCGGCGCCTACCCCGCGGTCGTCGCCCGCGAACTCGACCGCTACCTGCCGTTCCTGGCCACCACCGCCGTGCTGATGGCCGCGGTGCGCGCCGGGGTCGGCCGGGAGACGGCGCACGAGGTGATCAAGGAGCACGCGGTGGCGGTGGCGCTGGCGATGCGGGAGAAGGGCCAGGCCGAGAACGACCTGCTGGCCCGCCTCGCCGGCGACGAACGGCTCGCGCTGCCCCCCGGCACCCTCGACGGCCTGCTCGCCGACCCGCTGCGGTTCACCGGCGCGGCCACCACCCAGGTCGCCGAGGTCGTGGCCCGCGTCGACGCGCTCATCGCCGCCCGTCCCGAGGCCGCCGCCTACGCGCCGGGGTCGATCCTGTGAAGCTGCTGCACTCGGGCAAGGTCCGCGACCTGTACGTCGACGGCGACGACCTGCTGCTGGTCGCCTCCGACCGCATCTCCATCTACGACGTCGTGCTGCCCACCCCGATCCCGGACAAGGGCGCGCTGCTCACCCAGCTGTCGCTGTGGTGGTTCGAGCGCCTCGCCGACGTGGTGCCCAACCACGTCGTCTCGGCCACCGACGTCCCCGACGAGTTCGCCGGCCGGGCGATCCGCTGCCGGCGGCTGCGGATGCTGCCCGTCGAGTGCATCGCCCGCGGCTACCTGGCCGGGATGGGCCTGCAGGAGTACCGCGCGCGCGGCACGGTGTCGGGCATCGCGCTGCCGCCCGGGCTCGTCGAGGGCTCCCGGCTGCCCGCGCCGATCTTCACCCCGACCACCAAGGCCCCGGTCGGCGAGCACGACGAGTTCATGACCTTCGACGACGTCGTGGCGCTCGTCGGGGCGGGCACCGCGGAGCGGCTGCGCGAGCTCACCCTGGCCGTCTACGCGCGCGGCGCCGAGGTGGCGGCGGCCGGCGGCATCCTGGTCGCGGACACCAAGTTGGAGTTCGGCACCGACGCCGAGGGCCGCATCGTGCTGGGCGACGAGGTGCTCACCTCGGACTCGTCCCGCTTCTGGCCTGCCGACGACTGGTCGCCGGGCCGGGCGCAGCACGCCTACGACAAGCAGTTCGTGCGGGAGTGGTCGGCCGGGCTGGACTGGGACCGCACCCCGCCCGGGCCGGAGGTGCCCGCCGAGGTCGTCGCGGCCACCCGGGCCCGCTACGTGCAGGCCTACGAGCGCATCACGGGTCGCGAATGGGCGGCGACGCCGTAGCGCCGCCGCCCACCCCGACCCCTCCAGGCGGCTCCGGTGCGGCGCGGGGCCCACGACGCCCCGCGGCGCACCTACCGTGTGCTGCTGCCCGCGCGGTCGGGCCGACCGCGGGGACACCAGCGGACGGCGCGGACCGGCCGGGGAGCCGGGTCGCCGTCCACCGCGACATGATCGGCTGTCGCGGCCGCCGCGCGGCACCGCCCGTCGACGGGGCGCCGCCTCCACCGACCGGTGGAGGCGGCCGGTGCGGCCTGCGGCAGGCTGTCCCCGTGGAGCGCCACGTCTGGGAGGAGATGGACTGGGGGTGGCAGGCCTTCGCGGCGCTGTTCGCCGCGGTGACGGCCGTGCTGCTGGTCCTGGCCCGGGAGTGGGTCGCGCTGGGCCTGCTGGTGGCGGTGGCGCTCTGGTACGCGCTGACCGGGGCCCGGGCGCTGCACCGGTCGCGCGCGACGCGGCCGGGGGTCGCCTACGTCGCCGGCGCCACACCGCTGGTGCTGGCGATGTTCGCGCTGACCCCGATCGGCGCGGTGCTGTTCTTCCTGCTGTTCCCGCACTTCTGGCGGCTGCTGCCGGTCCGGTGGGCGCTGCTGGTGACCACGCTGGCGATCGTCGGGATCGGGGCGGTGCGGATGGTGCCCGCGGCCCTCGGGACCGGGGAGGTCCCGCTCGTGGTCGCCTGGCTGGGCGGGATGCTGGTCGCATCGCTGTTCCTCGGCTCCTGGATCACCCGCATCGTCGCCCAGAGCTCGGAGCGCGCCGCGCTGCTCGACGAGCTGGAGCGCACCCGGGCGGAGCTCGCCGCGGCCAGCCGCGACCTGGGCGCGCTGGCCGAGCGCGAGCGGCTGGCCCGGGAGATCCACGACACGCTGGCCCAGGGGTTCAGCAGCATCCTGCTGCTGGCCCAGGGGATGGACCCGGACGACCCGAAGGTCGCCCTGGTGGAGCGGACGGCGCGGGAGAACCTGGGCGAGGCCAGGGCGCTGGTGGCCGCGCTGTCGTCCCCGCAGCTGGACGCGGCGACGCTGCCGGCCGCGCTGAACCGGCTGGTCGAGCGGGTCGGCGACGAGCTGGGGATCGAGGCGCGGATGCGGGTGGAGGGCGCCGAGCGGGCGCTCCCGCCCGGCCACGACATCGTGCTGATGCGGGTGAGCCAGGAGGCGATGGCCAACGTCCGCAAGCACGCCGGCGCCTCCCGGCTCGACCTCGAACTGATCTTCGACCCGGCCTCGGCCGTGGTGCGGATCAGCGACGACGGCCGCGGCTTCGACCCGGCCGCCGCGCGCCGGTCCGGTTTCGGCCTGACCGGGATGCGGGCGCGGGTCGGCGAGCTCGGCGGCGCGCTCGACCTGCGCAGCGAACCGGGCGGGGGGACGTGCGTGGAGGTCCGGCTCGGATGATCCGGGTGATGCTGGTCGACGACCACCCCGTCGTCCGGGAGGGCCTGCGCAGCCTGCTCGACGCCGAACCGGACATCGAGGTCGTCGGGGAGTGCGGCGACGCCGCCTCGGCGGCCGCGACGGCCGCCGCCACCCGTCCCGACCTGGTGCTGATGGACCTGCGGATGCCCGGCCGGGACGGCGTCGCGGCCACCGCCGACGTCCTGGCCGCCTGCTCGACCCGGGTCGTCGTGCTGACCACCTACGACCACGACGGCGACGTCCTGCGCGCCGTGGAGGCGGGCGCCAGCGGCTACCTGCTGAAGGACACGCCGCGGGCGGGCCTCGTCGAGGGCGTCCGAGCGGCGGCCCGCGGGGAGACGGTCCTCGCCCCCGCCGCCGCCGCCACCCTGGCCGGCGCGGTGCGCCGCCCGGCGCCACCGACCCTCACCCCCCGCGAGCACGACGTGCTGCGCGCCGTCGCGCGCGGGCTCTCCAACCCCGAGATCGCCCGCGAGCTGCGCATCGGCGAGGCCACGGTGAAGAGCCACCTGCTCCGGGTGTTCGAGAAACTGCAGGTCAGCGACCGCACCGCCGCCGTCACCGCCGCGATCGCCCGCGGCATCCTGCCGACGCCCCGGCTCTAGGCGAACGGGTCCGGCCTCGTGCCGGTCGGTGCGGTCTCCCGGGAGGCCCACCACCGCGCACACCGCCCAGCACCGCGCGCACCCACTGGCCACGGCGCACACCTCCCAACGTGTGCGCGGTGGCCACATGGTGCGCGCGGTGCCCGAACCTCCGCTCGTCGTGGGCGCCGCTGTGAGCGAGTGGCGCGCTCGCGCGGCGAGGTTGGGCGAGCGCGCCGCTCGCTCGGGCGGGCCGGGGCCTGCGCCCGCTTCGCGATGACCACGCACACCCAGTCGCCACCGCGCGCATCTACTGGCTACGGCGCACACGTCATGACATGTGCGCGGTGGCCACACGGTGCGCGCGGTGCCCAGGAATCCCGCCGGCCGGCCCTCGCTGACCTCTCTGCCGCCGGACTCCCCGGAGAAGTGCCCCCTGCCGTCGCGTCGGCACGCGCAGCGTGCATGGCCGGCACGGCCCCCGCCACACCGCGCCAACCCGACCCCGGTACCACGCTGGCGGGGGTCGGGACGGCCATGCCAACCTGAGTGGGACGACGCGACGGCAGGGGGCACTTCGGCCCCCCTGCTGGAGCCGAGGCCCGCCGGAGGCGCTCTTCACCCTCCCTCCGACGCGCTCTTCTCCTGGAGCGGGCGCGCGCCGGACGCCCTCAGTAGGCAGGAACGTTGCCGGGCGGCGTGCCCAGCTTCGGGCGGACGGGCTGATCGAGATCGGGGTGGAAGAGCGCCTCCGGCGGCGCCTGCGCGGCGGGCGACCTCGGATCGAGCAGGGGTTCGGCCCCTGCCGTCCCGTCGTCACGCCCAGCGAAGCACGTCCGCCGCGACCCTCGCACGGTTGGGAGCGTCGGCCAGCCGGTTGGCATCGGAGGGTGCGGGGGTCGTGTCGGCCGCGCTCTGCCGTGCGCGCCGACGTGACGGCAGGGGCCACGGGGGAGGAGTGGCGCTGCGCGCCGCCGTGCGTGGGCCCGACCTCGCCCCACCGCGCACACCGCTCGGCACCGCGCACGCCCCTCGCCACCGCGCACACCCAGCCGCCACCGCGCACATGTCCTGACGTGTGCGCGGTGGCCACACGGTGTGCGCGGTGCTGGGGTCCCGCCGAACCGCGCCCGTCTGACCGAGAGCGGCTCTCGTCCCGGGGCGGCGAGCGAGTGGCGCGCTCGGCCAACCTCGTTGAGCGGGAGGCGCGTTCGCTCCACCATGCGGTGCGAACGGGAGTGGTCCTCACCCCGTCCGGTGCGACGGGAGTGGCTCTCGTCGCGCCCGGTGACGGCCCTCCGGCCTGGGGAGGGTCGGGTGCCGGGGGTGGGTCGGGTCGCCGTATCGTCCCCGGTCGTGATCCGGCTGGAGCATGTCACCAAGCTCTACAAGACCTCCACGCGTCCCGCGCTGGACGGGGTCTCGGTGACCATCGACCGCGGCGAGTTCGTCTTCCTGATCGGGCCGTCGGGCTCGGGCAAGTCGACGTTCCTGCGGCTGCTGCTCCGCGAGGACGTCCCCACCAAGGGCGACATCTACGTCTCCGACCTGAACGTGGCCAAGCTGCCGCGGCGCCGGGTGCCCCGGCTGCGTCAGCGGATCGGCTGCGTCTTCCAGGACTTCCGGCTGCTGACCAACAAGACCGTCGGCGGCAACGTGGCGTTCGCGCTGGAGGTCATCGGGAAGTCGCAGTCGACGGTCCGCAAGGTGGTGCCGGAGGTGCTCGACCTGGTGGGGCTGGCCGGCAAGGCCGACCGGATGCCGCACGAGCTGTCCGGTGGCGAGCAGCAGCGGGTGGCCATCGCCCGCGCGTTCGTGAACCGGCCGCTGGTGCTGCTGGCCGACGAGCCCACCGGGAACCTGGACCCGGACACCAGCCAGGACATCATGCTGCTGCTGGAACGGATCAACCGCACCGGGACGACCGTGCTGATGGCCACCCACGACCACTCCATCGTCGACTCGATGCGCAGGCGCGTGGTCGAGCTGGACATGGGTCAGGTCGTGCGCGACGAGTCCCGCGGCGTGTACGGCGTCGGGAGGTAGGACGTGAGAACCGACTTCGTCGCCCGCGAGGTCTTCACCGGCCTGCGGCGCAACGTCACGATGACGATCGCGATGGTGCTGACCACCGCGATCTCGCTGGGCCTGGTCGGCACCGGGCTGCTGGCCGTGCGCACGATCGACCGCACGGAGCAGCTCTACAGCGACCGGGTCGAGGTGCAGGTCGCGCTCACCTCGGACGTCTCGGCCGCCGACACCGACTGCGCACAGGCGGTCTGCACCGCGCTGCGCTCGAAGTTGGAGGCGCTGCCCCAGGTCGAGTCGGTGCGCTACGAGAACCAGCAGCAGGCCTACGAGCGCTACCTGCAGCTGTTCAAGGGCCAGGCGCTGGCCGACCTGGTCCGCCCGCAGTCGCTGCCCTCGACGCTGCGGGTGCGGCTCAACGACCAGGAGACCGGGGCGCAGGCCGTGCGCCAGGCCACGACCGGGCAGGTCGGCGTGCGCAACGTGATCGACCAGCGGGAGGTCGTGGCCCGGCTGTTCGACTTCCTCGGCGGGGTCCGCGACGTCACCTTCGGGCTGGCCGTCGTGCAGGCCATCGCCGCGCTGCTGCTGATCTCCAACACGGTGCAGGTCTCGGCGTTCACCCGGCGCACGGAGGTCGGCGTGATGCGCCTGGTGGGGGCGACGCGCTGGTACACACAGCTGCCGTTCCTCATCGAGGCGGTGGTCACCGGTGTGGTCGGCGCGCTGATCGCGGTCGGCGGACTGGTGGTCGGCAAGTTCCTGTTCATCGACCAGCTGCTCAGCGGCATCGTCTCGAACGGGGTCGTGCCGCCGGTCGAGGTGGCCGACATCATCTGGGTCTCGCCGATCCTGGTGATGATCGGCGCGGCCATCGCCAGCGTCACCGGCTACGCGACGCTGCGCCTCTACGTGCGCCTGTAGTCGGGCCCGTCCATAGCGGACGACTCCGCCGACCCCGTCCGCGTAGGCTGGGCAGGTGAAGGAGCAGGGCCGCAAGGTGATCGCGCAGAACCGCCGGGCGCGGCACGACTACGCGGTGATCGACACCTACGAGGCGGGCGTCGCGCTGGTCGGCACCGAGGTCAAGAGCCTGCGGTTGGGCCGGGCCTCGCTGGTCGACGCGTACGCCACCGTGGACGACGGCGAGGTCTGGCTGCGCGGGCTGCACATCCCGGAGTACACCCACGGCAGCTGGACGAACCACGAGCCGCGCCGCACCCGCAAGCTCCTGCTGCACCGCAAGGAGATCGAGCGGCTGATCGGCAAGACCCGCGAGGGCGGGGCGACGCTGGTGCCGCTGTCGCTGTACTTCGCCAACGGCAAGGTCAAGTGCGAGCTGGCGCTGGCCCGCGGCAAGCGCACCTTCGACAAGCGCCAGGACCTGGCCCGCCGCGACGCCGACCGCGACGTCCAGCGGGCGTTCGGCCGGGCGGCCAAGGGGCGGATGCGGGAGGTGCGGTGACGGCCGCGGTCGTGGTCCCGCCGCCGCCGGTCGACGACGTCGACGTGCCCAGGTTCCTGGCCGACCTCGGCGTCCCGGGCATCGTCGACGTCCACGTGCACTTCCTGCCCGAACGGGTCCTGCGCAAGGTCTGGGCGTACTTCGACCAGGGCGCGGAGAACTACGGCACCGGGTGGCCGGTGCACTACCGCACGCCCGAGCCGGAGCGCGTCGAGACGCTGCGTGGGCTGGGCGTGCGGGCGTACGCGCCGCTGACCTACCCGCACAAGCCCGGCATGGCCCGCTGGCTCACCGAGTGGGTCACCGGCTTCGCCGAGCGCACGCCGGGCGCGGTGCCGACGGCGACGCTCTACCCCGAACCCGACGTCGTCGACTACCTGGGCGCCGCGGTCTCGGCCGGGGCCCGGGTGGTGAAGGTGCACGTGCAGGTGGGTGGGTTCGACCCGCGCGACCCGCTGCTGCGCCCGGCATGGGGCCTGCTGGCCGACGCGCGCGTGCCCGCCGTCGTGCACTGCGGGGACGGCCCGCTCCCCGGCGAGTACACGGGCCTGGGCGTGTTCGCCGAGGTGCTCGCCCAGCACCCCCGGCTGCGCGTGGTGCTGGCGCACTCCGGGATGCCCGACTACCTGGGCGCTCTCGACCTCGTGCACCGGTACCCGGACGTGCACCTCGACACCACGATGGTCGGGCCGGCGTTCAGCGAGCGCATCGCCCCGCTGCCCGCCGACTGGCCGTCGCGGCTGGCCGACGTGGCCGACCGGGTCGTCTTCGGCTCGGACTTCCCGAACATCCCGTACCCCTACGCCGAGCAGGTGGCCGCGGTGGCCGGGTGGGCCGCGGCCGACGACCGCCTCGGCGCCGGCTTCGCCCGCGCCGTCCTGCACGACAACCCGGCGGCTCTGCTCGGAGTGTGAGCGAGCTCGCGAGCGAACCATCCAACACAGCAGCTCTGCTCGAGCGGCGGCGAGGTGGCCGTGTGAGCGGGTACACATCCGGGTACCCGCCGCCATGACCACCGGGCAAATCGTCGCGATAGTCGTGCTGGTGCTGCTGGTCGCCATCGTCGTGGCGGCAGTGATGATCTTCCGCAGGCGCAGTCCGAGCCAGCGCCGGCTGGAGGCCGCCCAGGCCCGCCGCGAGGCCGAGGCCCGCACGGCCAGCGCCGCCCGCCTGGAGACCGAGGCCCGCGAGCGCGCCGAGCGCGCGAAGGCCGAGCAGGCCCAGGCCGAGGAGCTGGCCGCGATGGCCCGCCACGACCGCGAGGTCGCCCGCGAGCAGCAGGCCAGGGCCGAGGAGCTCGACCCCGACCACGAGTTCGACACCCCGCAGCCCGACCAGCAGCACCCCGCCGTCGCCGGTGGCCCCGCTCCTGCCCGGGAGCTGCAGCCCGCCGCCACCGATGCCCGCGACGGCGCGCACGACGACACCCGCGACGATGCCCCCCGGCCCGACGAGCGCCCGCGCCACCACGACTACCGGCGCCCCGAGCCGATCGTCGGCGGTGCCGCCGCGGGCATGCTGAAGCCGCGCCCCGCGGCCGACGACCCCACCCCCACCCCCACTGCGCCCGCGCCCACGACCGGGCCCGCCGCCGTTCCCCTGCAGCGCTCGACCCCGGCCGACGAGCCCGCGGAGCGGCGGGGCACCGTCGGCGAGTTCGTCCGCGCCAAGGACCGCAGCGCCACCGGCGCCACGGACCCGACCGCCCGTCACGACCGCGACGAGGCGGCCGACCCGCAGGCCACCGAGCAGCACCAGAGCCCGGTGCGCACCTTCGCCGACCGCATCCTGGGCCGCAGCTGACCCCGGGCCGCGCCGGCCCCGCATCCTTCCGGTATCCGGGATGAAGGCGGGGCCGCTCGGCGTTATGCTGACCGGGCGCCCGACCGCGGGCGTCGAGGGGGTGAACGGTTTCGACTCCGGATGTTGATCTTGGGGAAGCGTGCCGAGGAAGGCGACGATGATCTCGAAAACCATGCGTCGCAAAAAAACAAGTGCCGCTGATAAGCGCACTGACTTCGCCCTCGCCGCCTGAGCGAGTAAGAAGTCTGTCGGCCCGGGTGTGATCCCCGACCCGGTCGCCGGCATCAGCTAGGGGGTCTCACCTGTCCACCCGGTCGCGGGGTGGGCGGGGACATCGAACAGCGACTGGGATCGTCACACCGGCTCGTCCGCGTGACCGGTGGATCCGAGTAGAGGCACAGCGGACTGCGCACGGAGAAGCCCAAGTGAAGCAACGGAGGACCCGGGTTCGATTCCCGGCACCTCCACCGAGACCGCAGCGGCGGCGTCACCCCCGGGTGGCGCCGCCGCTTCGTTCGTGGTCGGTCAGGACTGCTCACGGCCCCTGATCAACCCCCCGTCTCCGGGGACGGCCGTCGGTGGCGGATCGCGGTGGGCGTCGCGGAGAGGATGCTGATGAACTCCACCGGGGCGGGCTCGGCGTTGCCGAAGCCGTGCGGGACGTGGGTGTCGGTGATCTCCAGCGACTCCCCGGCGCGCACCGGGAAGTCGGCACCGCCGAGGACGACGCGCAGAGCGCCGCGGAGCACGTAGAGCCAGTGGTAGCCCGGGTGCGACCGCAGCGGGATGGCCGCGTCGGCGGGGCCGGCGGCGAGGGTGTTCTTGAACGCCTGCAGGCCCGGCCCGAGGTGCAGCGGCAGCGCGGTCATCCCCGCGCGCGTCCGCGGGCGGGGGTGGGTGCGGGGGTCGGCCGTGGCCGGGGCGTCGACGAGCTCGTCGAGCGTGACCCGGTAGCGCCGGGCCAGCGGCAGCAGCAGATCCAGGGTCGGGGTCCGGCGTCCGGTCTCGAGCCGGGAGACGGTGCTGCTCGAGACCCCGAGCTCGGCGGCCAGGTCGGCCAGCGACAGGCCAGCGTCCAGCCGGCGCTCCCGCAGCCGCGCGCCGACCCCCGCGACCACCCGTTCGACGTCCCGATCTCCCACACGCCCCAGGTTTGCAGATCCCGCAAGGATCGCCGGGTGCTGCGGCCCCGGTCGCCAGGATCCCGGGCATGACCGAGATCCCGACGGCGGCGAACACCGCTCAGCAGCAGGCGTGGGACGGCGCGACCGGGGCGTTCTGGGCCGAGCACGCCGACCGGTTCGACCGGGGCGTGGCCGCCTACGACCCCGCCCTGGAGCGCGCCGCCGCGCTCAGCCCCGGCGAGCGCGTCCTCGAGGTCGGCTGCGGCACCGGGCACACCACCCGGGCCGCCGCCCGCCGCGTCGGCCCGACGGGCAGCGCCCACGGCGTCGACCTCTCGACGCGGATGCTCGACCTCGCCCGCAGCCGCGCGGCTGCCGAGGGCCTCCGCACGGTCGCGTTCACCCGGGCCGACGCCCAGGTCCACCCCTTCCCCCCGGCCGGGGCGGACGTCGTGATCAGCCGGCACGGCGCGATGTTCTTCGACGACCCCGTGGCGGCGTTCGCGAACCTCGGGGCCGCGCTGCGCCCCGGCGGCCGCTTCGCGCTGCTGGTTTGGCAGGGTTTCGGGCGCAACCCGTTCATGCACCGCGTCGCCGATGCGCTGACCCCCGACCGGGACACCCCGCAGCCGCCAGCGGACGGCCGCCCGGGCCCGCTCTCCCTGTCCGATCCCGCCCGGGCCCGCGCCGTGCTCACCGACGCCGGCTGCACCGCCATCCGCATCGAGCCCGTCGAGGAGCCCATGCACCTCGGCACCGATCCCGCGGACGCCATGGCCTTCCTGACCGCCCAGCACGCCGGCCTGCTCGCCGGTCAGGACCCCCGGGTCCGCGCCCGGGCCGTCGACCGCCTCCGCGCCGACGTCGCCGCGCACCACCGGCCCGGCCGGGGCGTGCGCTACCCCTCCGCCTGCTGGCTGATCACCGCCCGCACGGCCGGGACGAGCTCGTGACCGAACACCACCCGGTCCACCGGGTTGCGGTCGGGACCGGGTCCTGTCGGGGACGGGCGATAGCGTCGCGGCCGTGCCCCACACCGACTCCGCCGACATCGTGATCGCCGCCGCGCCGGAGGCGGTGTTCGCGGCACTCGTCGACGCCGACGCCCGCGCCGCGTGGCTGCCACCGACGGGCATGACCGGGCGGTTCGAGTGGTTCGACGCCCGCACCGGCGGCGGCTACCGCATGGTCCTCACCTACGACGACACCTCCGTGGTGGGCAAGTCCGAGGAGAACACCGACGTCGCCGAGGTCCGGTTCGCCGCCGTGCAGGCGCCGCACCGGGTCGTGGAGGAGGTCGACTTCGTCTCCGACGACCCGCGGTTCACCGGGACCATGACGATGACGTGGGCGGTCGAGGCGGTCGACGGCGGCGCCCGCGTCACGGTGACGGCGACCGACGTCCCCGACGGCATCAGCAGCGCGGACCACGCGGCGGCCTTCGCCTCGACGCTGGCCAACCTCGACGCCCACGTGCGCGGGGCCGGGTAGAGCGCGCCCGGCGATCGTGCCGGCCGCGCGGATCAGCCCGGTGCGGACCACTCCAAATCGCACACGACGGCCAGGTGGTCCGACGGGTCCAGCCCGTCGACCGGGTGCCCGGCCAGCTCGGCCCGCCCCACGCTCACCCGCTGCCCCGGCCGGCCCGGTCGGACCAGCACGTGGTCTATCCGCTGGTCGATCAGCTCGGCGGCCTCCAGCGGCGCGTGCGGGTGCGCCGAGCTGAGGGTGACCGCGGCCGGGTCGCCACCGCCGGCCGTCCAGGCGTCGGTCAGGACGGCGTTCAGCGGCCGGAGCACCGGGCTGTCCGGGGCGGCGTTGAGGTCGCCGGCCACCAGCACCGGCAGCGGGCCGTCCAGCGCCGGATCGGTCGCCACCGCGGCCAGGGCCTCGGCCTGCGCGTGCCGGTCCGCGTCGAACTCCGGCTCCCACTCCAGGCAGGTCACGGCGACGCGCAGCGGGCCGTCCGGGTGGGCCAGTTCGGCGAGCAGGGTGGTCGGGGCGGTGTCGCGGTACCGGGCCGGCATCGGGACGGCCCGCCACCGGGTGATCGGCCACCGGCTGAGCAGGCCCAGACCGACCCGGACCCCGTCCTGGTCGGGGTGCTCCGGTGGGACGGGCGCCGGGGGCAGCGACGTCGGGGTGAACGCGGCGTGCAGGCCCGGCGGCCGGGCCAGCTCGTGCGCCTGGGTCGTGGCGTCGGTGCCCCACACCTCCTGCAGGGCGACGACGTCGGGATCGACCGCGCGCAGGGTGTGCGCGATGGCGGCCTGGCGCGCGCGCCACTGCGGGCCGAACCGCCACCACAGGTTCCAGGTCATGATCCGCAACCCCATCCGGTCATCCTGCCGCGCGTCGACGGGCCGTGCCCGGTCCCTCCGCCGGGGGATCCGGGTCCCCCCGCGGCGGGGGGTGGCGAGGTCCGGCGCCGACGACGCTCGGGGCATGTCCGCTCCAGGGGTTCGACGACGACCGGCGGTCCGCACCGCCTGGGTGTTCCGCGCGATGTCGGACTGGCCTGCCTGGTCGGGGCGCGCGGCGGCCGTGTGGTCGTTCGCGTACGGCGGCCTCGGGCTGCACTGGTCGCTGGGCGGCGACGGGTTCCCGTTCGCCCCGGTCGACCCGGACCGCGCCTCGGGGTCCGTGCTCGAAGGGGCGCCGGTCGGCGTGGTCGCGCCGGTCATGGCCGTGCTCGGCCTGCTCGGCGGCGTCGTCGGACTGGTGACGGCGAGGCGGGCCGGGAGCGGGTGGCCGCGGACGGCGGTGCTGGTGTTCGGCTGGACGGTGGCGGCGGGGCTGACCCTCGTCGTGCCGGACTACTCGCTGCTCGCGCTGCTGGCGTTCGCGCCGGTGCTGGCCGTCTTCGCGTTCACCGGGATTCCGGGCGACCAGGACGGCCTGGGCGACATCCTGTACTGGCACCGGACCAACCTGGTCGTGCTGTTCGTCGGCGGGCTGCTCTGGGCCGCGGCCACCCTCGCCCACCAGCGCCGGACCCGGGGGGCCTGCGCGCACTGCGGCCGCCGCGACGGGACCCACGGGCGGGGCCCGTCGCCCGCGGCGCTGCTCCGGTGGGGCCGGTGGGCGGTGGTGGTGGCCCTCCTCGCGCCGCTGCCCTACGAGGTCACCCGGATCGCGTGGTACCTCGGCTTCCCGCTGGGCATCAGCGACGACTTCCTGCGGATGATGCAGGGCACCCCGGGGATGCTGGAGGTCGGGCTCGGCTGCGCGATCGCCTCGGCGCTGGGCGGGGTCCTCACCCACGGCCTGGTGCGGCGCTGGGGGGAGGTCTACCCGCGCTGGGTCCGGTTCCGCGCCGGTCGCCCGGTTCCGCCCGCCCTGGCCGTCGTCCCGGCCGCGATCGTCGCGGTCGTCCTGGTCCCGGCCGGGTTGATGAACGTGCGCGCCGGGTTCAGCGCCGACTCCTGGGGGCTCAACCTGCCGAGCGCGCTGTGGGTGGTGTGGGGCGTGGCGCTCGGCGCCGCGACGCTGGCCTACCACCTGCGTCGCCGCGGGGCGTGCCGCAGGTGCGGGCGAACGTGAGCAGTCGCAGCGCTTCGAGCCGGATCGGCTCCACTCCGACGATGCTACGGTCATTCAGATGATGATGACATCTGAATCGGCCGTGCTGCATGCGCTGCGCTGCATCGGGTCCGCGGAAGCAGGCCGCGTCGCGACGGCGGCCGGCCTCGCCGAGGCCGACGCCGAGTCGGAGCTGATCGACCTGGCCGTCGCCGGGCTGGTCACGCACGACAGGGGCCCGTTCGGTGGATGGACCATCACCCCGGCGGGCAAGGCCGCCGACGCCGCCCGCGTCGCCGCCGAGCTGGACGCCGCGGGCGCCCGGGAGGTCGTGGCCGGGGTCTACGACCGCTTCCTGGGGCTGAACCAGGAGCTGCTCGAGCTCTGCACCGCGTGGCAGACGCGCTCCGTCGACGGGGCGATCGTCCCGAACGACCACGCCGACGCCGCCTACGACGACCGCGTCCTGGGCCTGCTAGACGAGTTCGCGCCGCGGGCCGATGCCGTGTGCGCGGAGCTGGCGGCGGTGCTCCCCCGGTTCGGGCGGTACGCGACCCGCCTGGGCGGCGCCGTGGCCCGGGTCGGGGCGGGGGAGCGGCAGTACTTCGTGGACGACCTGGAGGCCTACCACACCGTGTGGTTCCAGCTGCACGAAGACCTGCTGGTCACGCTGGGCATCCCGCGGTGAGGTGGGTCCGCCCGCTGGCCGCCGACCTGGCCGATCCGGTCGGGGTCATCGGGGCCAAGGCGGGCGGGCTGGTGCTCCTGCGGCGCCTCGGCCTGCCCGTCCCGGAGGGGTTCGTCGTCACCACCGCGGCGTGCCGGGCGTTCCGCCGCGACGGGCGCCCGCCCGCCGGGTTGCGCGAGGAGCTGGTCGCCGCCGTCGCCGGGGTGGAAGCCGCCACCGGACGCCGGCTGGGCGGGGTGCCGCCGCTGGCGGTGTCGGTCCGGTCCGGGGCCGAGGTGTCGATGCCCGGGATGATGAGCACCGTCCTGGGCCTCGGGCTCACCACCGCGGCGACGGGCGCGCTGGCCGCCGAGACCGGGGACCCCGGCTTCGCGCTCGACTCGCGGCGGCGCTTCCTGGCCAGTTCCGCCGCCGCCGGCGTGGCGCATCTCCCGGACGACGCCGTCGAGCAGCTGGAGCGGGCGGTCGGGGCGGTGTTCGCCTCCTGGGACTCGCCGCGCGCCCGGACCTACCGCACGCTGCACGGCATCCCGCACGACCTCGGGACCGCGGTCGTCGTGCAGGCGATGGTCTTCGGCAACCGCGACGACCGCAGCGCGGGCGGGGTCGCGTTCAGCCGCGACCCCACGACCGGGGAGCCGGGCCCGTTCGGCGAGGTCGTCTTCCGCGGGCAGGGCGACGACGCCGTGGCGGGCGCGGCCGCGACCCTGCCCCTCGACGAGCTGCGCGTGCGGGAGCCGGGAGCGTGGGCGGAGCTGCGCGGCGCGCTGGAGCGGATCGAGGCCCACCACCGGGACGCCTGCTCGGTCGAGCTCACCGTGGAGTCCGGTGCGCTGTGGTTCCTGCAGGTGCGCCGGGAGGGGTCCGGTGGGGCCGCGGCTGTGCGGGTGGCCACCGACCTCGTCGACGAGGGCGTCATCGGGCGGGACGAGGCGCTGCTGCGGTTGTCGGCGCGGCACCTGCGCGACGCCCGGGTGCCGCGCATCGCGCCCGGCGCCGAGGTCGACGTGCTCGCCCGCGGCGTGGGCGCGTGCCCGGGAGTGGCGGTCGGCCGGGTCGCGACCAGCGCCGACGGGGCGGTCCGGATGGCCGTCGAGGGGCCGGTCGTCCTGGTGCGACCGGAGACCTCCCCGCTCGACGTGCACGGCATCGGGGCCGCCGCCGGGGTGGTCACGGCGCGCGGCGGACCGGCCGGCCACGCCGCCGTCGTCGCGCGGTCGATGGGCAGGCCGGCCGTCGTCGGGGTGGCGGGCCTGGTCGTCGAGGACGGGGTCGTGCGGGTGGGCGGACGCGTGGTCGCCGAAGGCGCGCTGGTCGGCGTGGACGGCGGGAGCGGGGTCGTGGTGCTGGGCCGGCCGCCGGTCGTCGAGGCGGGCGACGACGACCGGCTGGCCCGGGTGCTCGGCTGGGCCGACGCCGTGGCGGGCGACGCCCGCGCGCGTCCCGACGTCGAGCGGCTCGCCGCGGCGCACGCCGTGCTGCGGGCGCGGGCGGCGTCAGCCGGTCGGTGAGGTGTCGGGTGCGGGCGCCGCGGCGCGCACCTTCGGCATCAGCACCCCCGCGACCACGGTGACGCCCACGGCGACCAGCACCGCGAGGAACACCGCGGCGCCGGACTCCGTCGCGACGGCCGGGTCGGTGGCCGGTCGGCCGGACGCCGCGACCACCCCGTTCGCGACGGCGCCCAGCGCGGCCGCGCCGAGCGCGCTGCCCAGCGACCGGGCGAACATGTTGGTGCCGGTGGCGACGCCGCGCTCGTGCCACTCGACGCTGGCCTGCGCGGCGATGATCGACGGGGTGGCGACCAGGCCCATCCCCGCGCCGGTCAGGAAGCAGCTGATCGCCACGGCGGCGACCGAGGGGGAGTGGGCGAGCAGGGCGAGCGACCCGGTGCCCCCGACGACCAGCGCGAGGCCGACGAGCACCGTCGGCCGGAAGCCCAGGCGCAGGTACAGCCGGCCCGACAGGCTGGCGCTCAGCGGCCAGCCCAGCGTCAGCGCGGCCAGGGCCAGGCCGGCCACCAGCGGCGGCACCCCGAGCGAGTACTCCAGGTAGGTCGGCACGAAGGACGTCAGGCCGATGAGGATCGCGCCCACGCCGAGCGCGAGCAGCGTCGTGGTCGCCAGCAGGCGCCTGCGGAACACCCACATCGGCAGGACCGGCTCCGCGGCCCGGCGCTCGGCCAGCGCGAACGCCGCCAGCAGGGCGGCGCCGCCGGCGAAGACGGCGATGCTCGCCGGCGAGTCCCAGGCCCAGGCCTGGCCGCCCTCCAGCACGCCCAGGATGACCAGCGTCATGCCGCTGGTCAGCAGCACCGAGCCGAGGTAGTCGATGCGGTGCTCGCGGCGCTGCACGGTCTCGCGGAAGTTGCGGGCGATGAGCCCGGCGGCCAGCAGGCACAGCGGCACGTTCACGAAGAAGATCCACCGCCAGATCCCCAGCTGGGAGAACACCCCGCCCAGCGTCGGGCCCACGACCGAGGAGACGGCCCAGACGCTGGCCAGGTAGCCCTGGGTCTTCGCGCGCTCGGCCACCGTGTAGATGTCGCCGGCGATCGTCATCGCCATCGGCTGCACCGCCCCGGCGCCAAGGCCCTGCACCGCCCGGAACGCGATCAGCGCCGGCATGCTCCAGGCCAGCCCGCACAGCACGCTGCCCAGCAGGAACAGCCCGATCCCCAGCAGCATCACCGGCTTGCGGCCGAAGGTGTCGGAGAGCTTGGCGTAGACCGAGACCGAGACCGCCTGGGCCAGCAGGTACACCGAGAACAGCCACGGGAACTGCTCGAACCCGCCCACGTCGCGCACGATGGAGGGCACCGCCGTCGCGAGGATGGTCGCGTCGATGGCGATCAGGCCGGTGGACACCATGAGGGCGAGCAGGACGGGACCGCGCTCCGAGCGCAGGCCGACCGCGGTCGTTGAGGTCGGGGGCACCCCAGGGACAAGGTGCGGGCGCTGGTCGATCATTCCGCCGCGCGCGAGATCGGGCCCGCCGACGGTCAGGGCTACCCAGTGCTCGGACGGGGCTCGGCCCGGTGGGCGGCGATGCGGGCTGCCGAGTCCGCCAGTGTCCGGGTGGAGCAGGGGTGGGGGATGGTCGGCGCCCTGTAGCCGCCACGCGCGCATCCCCGGGCCGCGCAGTAGCCGTCAGCGGTGCGGGTGTGGTCGGCCTCGATGTTCGCGATCGTCACCGGGAGTCGGCTCAGCTCGATCAGCACGCCCGTGTACTAGCCGGCGAACCGCAGGTCAGGGTGGCTCACGTGCCCGGGTGCCTGATCAGCCGCTGGTGTCGACGCCCGACGCTGCGCGGGCGCTGGGGATGTCAGCGCGCACGTTGCGGCGGTACGTGGTGGCGGGCTGGATCACGCCGGACCTGACGCTGGCCAGCGGTCAGTACCGCTGGGACGTCGAGAAGCTCCGCGAGCAGATCAACAACATGCGGAAGCCGGACGCGTGAGCCGTTCCGGTCGGGGTCGTCGGGGCTGGGCCCGCCGGCTTCCGGCGCCTATCCGACCTCGACGGCCGCGGCGCGGAGCCGGGTGAGCAGGGCGGCCGTCGGGGGCGGGTCGGGGGCGGCTCCGTGCACCGCGGCGACCACCGAGCGGCTCTCCCCGGGCAGCGCGGCCACCCGCACCCGGGCGTCGCGGCTGGCGGCCAGCGCGAGGCCGGGCAGGACGGTGACGCCCAGCCCGGCCGCGACCAGCGCCTGCACGGCCACGTAGTCGTCGGTGGTGAACGCGATGTCGGGGGTGAAGCCGGCGTCGGCGCAGCAGCGGACGAGGTGCGCGCGGCAGCGCTCGCAGCCGGTGATCCAGCGCCGGGCGGCGTGGTCGGCGGGCTCGTCGCCGGTGACGCCGGGCGGGGTCACCAGGTGCAGCCGGTCGGTCAGCAGCGGCACCCGGCGCAGCCCGTCGTCGTCATCGGGTGCGCCGGGGTGGTCGAACAGCACCGCGACGTCGACCTCGCCCGAGCGCAGCAGGGCCACGGCGTCCGGCGGTTCGGCCTCGGTCAGGCGCAGCTCGACGCCGGGGTGCTCGGCGGCGAACGCGGCCGCGGCCACCGGCACGAACGTGCCCAGCGCGGACGGGAAGGCGGCCAGCCGGACCCGGCCCGCGGTGAGCCCGGTGAGCGCGTCGAGCTCGGCCTCGGCGGCGTCGAGCCGGGCCAGGATCTCCTCGGCCCGCCCGGCCAGCACCTGCCCGGCCTCGGTGAGCCGGACGCCGCGGCCCACCCGCTGGACCAGCCGGCTGCCGGTCTCGGCTTCGAGCCGGGCGAGGTGGTGGCTGATCGAGGGCTGGGTGTAGCGCAGGGCGCGGGCGGCGGCGGTCATCGAGCCGTACCGCGCCAGCGCGGCCAGGACCCGCAGGCGGTTCACGTCGAGCACCCCGACAATCTATCGATGCGGTTGATGGGTGAGCCGAAGAACTGGCATTGGACCGATGGATGATCCGCCCGCAGGCTGGGGGCATGGTCCCGACGGTCACCTTCGCCGACATCCTGCGCGCCCGTGAGCTGCTGGCCGGGCACCTGCCACCGACCCCCATGTGGTCCTACCCGGCGCTCGACGAGGTGGTCGGCGCCCACGTGCTCGTCAAGCACGAGAACGTGCAGCCGGTCGGGGCGTTCAAGGTGCGCGGCGGGATCACGCTGCTGGCCGGGCTGGGCCCGGACGAGCGGGCCCGCGGCCTGGTCACGTTCTCGACGGGCAACCACGCGCAGTCCGTGGCCTACGCCTGCGCGGTGTTCGGGGCCTCGTGCACGGTCGTCATGCCCGCCGCGGCGAACCCGGCGAAGGTCAGGGCGGTGCGCGCGCTCGGGGCGACCGTGCTGCTCGACGGCGCCGACCTGGCCGGCGCGCAGGCCCGCGCCCAGGACGTCGCGGAGCGGGAGGGGCGGCTGCTCATCGGGCCCGGCGACACCCCGGAGCTGATCGCCGGGGTCGGCTCGATCTACCTGGAGGTCTTCGAGGCCCGTCCCGACCTGGACGCCGTCGTCGTCCCGGTGGGCAGCGGCACCGGCGCCGCGGCGGCCGGGTTGGTGGCCGCGGAGCTGGCGCCGCGGTGCCGGGTGATCGGCGTGCAGTCGAGCGCCTCGCCCGCCGCCCACGACTCCTGGCGCGCGGGGGAGTGCGTGCACCGGCCCGACCGCACCGCGGCGGAGGGCCTGGCCACCGGGCGGGGGTTCGCGCTGCCGCAGGCGCTGATGCGCACCGGCCTCGCCGACTTCCACCTCGTCCCCGACGAGCGGATCGCGCAGGCCCGGCGGCTGCTGGCCGGGTACGCGCACACCCTGGCCGAGGGCGCCGGGGCGGCCGCGCTGGCCGCGGTGCTGGAAAGTCCCGGGGAGTTCGCCGGGCGCACGATCGCCGTCGTGTGCACCGGGGGCAACGCCTCGCCGTCCGAGCTCGCCGACCTGGCCGAGCGGGCCTGACCGGGCAGACCCGACCGGGCGGACGGCTGTGGGCTGGGCCACGCGTTCCACGCCCGTGAGGTCCCCGTGTGGTCCCGTAGAGTCCTTCGATAGCAATGCGAAGGAGGCCGACGGTGGTCGAGGCGGACGGCCGCCGCGCTCCCGGACCCGTCCGCGAGCGGCTCCCGCGCCAGATCTGGATCCTGGTCGTCGCCGCCTTCCTGATCGCGATCGGCTTCGGCATCGTCGCCCCCACGCTGCCGGTGTTCGTCCGCAGCTTCGACGTCGGCGTCACCGCCGTCTCGCTCGCGGTCAGCATCTTCGCGCTGTCGCGGCTGGTGTTCGCCCCGCTCGGCGGGCGGTTCGTGACCCGCTACGGCGAGCTACCGGTGTACCTGGGCGGGCTCGCCGTGCTCTCGCTGTCGACCGCGGGGTGCGGCTTCGCCGCCGAGTACTGGCAGCTGCTGGTGCTGCGGGTGCTGGCGGGCATCGGGTCGACGATGTTCACGGTCTCGGCGCTGTCCATGCTGATCGGGTTCGCCCCGGAGACCATGCGCGGGCGGGCCACCGGGCTGTGGGCCACCGGGTTCCTGCTGGGCAACATCGTCGGGCCGCTGGTCGGTGGGGCCCTGCTCGTGGTCAGCCTGCGCGCGGCGTTCCTGGTCTACGCCGTGGTGCTGCTGGTGGTCGTGGGCGCATCGGCGCTGCTGCTGCGCCCCGGTCGGGGCCACGTCGAGCTGGGCGTGGAGACCCCGCCCGCGCGGTTCCGCGACGCCTTCGGCCACTCCGCCTACCGGGCCGCGCTGGTGGCCAGCTTCGCCAACGGCTGGGCCGTGTTCGGTGTGCGGATCGCGCTGGTGCCGCTGCTGGTGGTCGAGGTGCTCGGCCGGTCGGAGTCGTGGGCGGGCGTGGCGCTGGCCGTCTTCGCGGTGGGCAACGCCGCCACCCTGACCGTGACGGGCCGGATCGCCGACCGGATCGGTCGCCGCCCCCCGATGCTGGTCGGCCTGGCCGTCTCCGGGATCACCACGGCGTGCCTCGGCATGATCGACTCCGCGCCGCTGTTCCTGGTCGTCAGCCTGCTGGCCGGGGCGGGCAGCGGGCTGGTCAACCCGCCGATGAACGCCGCGGTCGCCGACGTCATCGGCTCCGGGGCGCGCGGCGGCTCGGTGCTGGCCGGCTTCCAGATGGCCGCCGACATGGGCGCGATCATCGGTCCGGTGGTGGCCGGGGCGCTGGCCGAGAGCGCGGGCTACTCCTCGGCCTTCGCCGTCACCGGGGCGGTGGCGCTGGTGGCGCTGGTGTTCTGGATCCGGGCCCCGGAGACGCTGGTGCGCCGCACGGCGGAGGAGGCCGACCCGCCGACCGCGACCGTCGAGGTCGAGCGCGAGGTGCCCCCGGCCGGGAAGGTGCGCGGCGAGCGGATTTGACGCCTGAGGCTAATTCGGTTAGCTTTTTAGCTAACAACATTAGCTGCATCTCCGGAGGACATCATGACCGAGTACCTCAGCATCGGCGCCGGCACCATCGCCTACGACGTGACCGGCGACGGCCCCCTCGTCGTCCTCGCCCACGGCATGGGCGACAGCAGGCACTCCTACCGCTTCCTCGTCCCGGACCTGGTCTCGGCCGGGTACCGGGTCGCGAACGTCGACATCCGCGGCTGCGGCGACTCCAGCCTCGGCTGGGACGGCTACAGCCGCACCGACATCGCCGGCGACCTGGTCGCCGTCGTGCGCCACCTCGGCGGCCCGGCGGTGATCGTCGGCCAGTCGATCAGCGGCGGCGCGGCGACGATCGCGGCGGCCACGGCACCCGAGCTGGTCAGCGGGATCGTCGAGCTGGCGCCGTTCACCCGCAAGCAGTCGATCTCCCTGGGCGGGATGGTGCGGGTGAAGCGCCACCGGGCCGGGTCCACCCACCTGATGATGACGCTGCTGCGCGGGAGCCTGTCGAGCTGGAAGAAGTACCTCGACCTGGCCTACCCGACCAAGCCGGCCGACTGGGACGGCGAACTGGCCCGCATCGAGGCGAAGATGGGCGAGCCCGGCCGGATGCAGGCCCTGCAGGCCATGGCCAAGTCCGCCCCGACCGACGCCGGCGCGCAGTTGCCCAACGTCACGTGCCCGGTACTGGTGGTCGAAGGCGGTCTCGACCCCGACTGGGCCGATCCGCGCGCCGAGGGCGAGAAGATCGTCGCCGAGCTGCCGGCCGGGCTGGGCGAGCTGGTCGTCATCGACGGGGCCGGTCACTACCCGCACGCACAGACCCCCGAGGAGCTGCTCGCGGTGGTCCTGCCGTTCCTGGCCCGGACGGCGGCCCGTGCCTAGGGCCGGGCTCACCCCGGCGGCGGTCACCGCGGCCGGCGCCGCCCTCGCCGACGAGGTGGGGTTCGACCAGCTCAGCATGGGTCTGCTGGCCGAACGGCTCGGGGTCCGGACCCCGTCGCTCTACAAGCACGTCGCCGGTCAGGCCGACCTCGCCCACCGGATCGCCGTGCTGGCCGTGAACGAGGTCGCCGACGCCATCCGCGACGCCATCCAGGGGCGGGCAGGCCGCGACGCCCTCGCCGCAGGCGCGCAGGCGATGCGCAGGTACGTGCTCGACCACCCCGGCCGGTACGCGGCGGGCAACGCCGCCCGCCCGAACGGGCCCGACGACCCGCTGGTCCCGGCCGTCGAACGGGTGCTCGCCTCCTGGGCGGCCATGCTGCACGGGTACCGGTTGGCCCCCGACCAGGAGATCCACGCCCTGCGGATGCTGCGCAGCAACCTGCACGGGTTCGCGACCCTGGAAGCGGGCGGCAACTTCCAGTTCGACGCCGACGTCGACGACAGCTTCACCTGGATGATCGACTTCCTGGACCAGGGCCTCGAGAAGCACGTGGAAGGCCGTAGCGGGTAGCGGCCGCACCACCTGCCCGCGCGACGAACCGCTTGTGCGCGCGGTCGGGGCCCCACGATTCGAGGCGGACCGGCGCGCCGAGCAGCGATCCGATCTCGCCGGCCCAGTCGTCGGGGCGGCGCAGGCGGCGGGCCGGGCCCGCAGCAGGCGGTCGGTCAGGGCGCGCTGGTGGTCCAGGTCGCGGACCGGCCCCGGCTCGATGCGGTCCCAGACCTCGCCGTCGACCTCGTAGGCCGTGCACACGCGCAGCGCCGCGGAGCGGGCCGGAGCGTCGAAGTGCCCCACCCGGAACGCGCCCTGCCACTCGCCTGCGCGGTTGTGCGCCTCCGGGAGGTCGAGCGGCGCCTCGGTCACCAGCGGGCCGGGGCCGTGCCGCGTGGTGGAGGTCCGGACGACGTCGAGGCGCTCGACGTCCCCGTTCTCCCCGCACAGCTCCGCCACGTTCGCGAAGGTCGTCGAGGACCAGGTGGTGAACGGGTGCCAGCCCCGCCACTCGTCGAGGAGCACTCCTTGCGCGCCCTCGAAGACGCACCGACCCTGGCGCAGGATGCGCGCGGTGAAAGTGGGGGCACGACGGCCACCGCCGCGCCGAACGCGACGAACGCGTCCGCGACGTCGTCCAGCGCGGGGGCGTCGAGCGCCCCGTACCGCGAGGTGAGGCGGTCGCGCACCGCGGCGAGGCGCCGGCGCAGGACCCGGGATGTGCGCACGTCGCCCGCGCGGGCGCGTCGGCGTTGTCCCGGGCGTACTCGACGGTCTGCCCGAAGCCGATCCCGCAGGAACCGTGCCGGGCCCCGCCTGCGCCACCTGGCCGCCGAGCTCGGCGACCGGCGATCCACCTGCGCGCCGACGGCTACCGGGACGCGCTGGAGAGGGTCGGGCGCCCGGTCGTCGTGCACGAGCCCACCTCGCAGGGCCTGCCCACCGTCGGGCGCGACGGCCCGCGCTGGTTCGCGGTGACCGCGGCCGAGGCCCGCCGGGCGCTCGCGCACTTCGTCGAGCACCGGCCGGCCCACTTCGGCCCGCACGAGGACGCGCCGCTCGCCGGCGACTGGGCGATGGCGCACTCGCTGCTGTCCGTGCCGCTCAACCTGGGCCTGCTGCACCCGCTGGACGTGGTCGGCGAGGCCGAGGCCGCCTACCGCAGCGGCGACGTCCCCATCGCCTCCGCCGAGGGCTTCGTGCGCCAGGTGCTCGGCTGGCGGGGGTACGTCTGGCAGCTGTACTGGCGGTTCGGCCGGGCCTACCGGCACCGCAACGCCCTGCGCACGCCCCGCTGCCCGACTGGTGGCGCGAGCTCGACGCCGACGCGGTCACCGCGGCCTGCCTGCGCGACGCGCTGGCCGGCGTCCGCGACCGCGGCTGGACCCACCACATCCCGCGGCTGATGGTGCTGGGCAACCACGCCCTCCAGCGCGGGTACCGGCCCGCCGCGCTGTCGGACTGGTTCCGGGAGGCGTTCGTCGACGGGTTCGAGTGGGTGATGCCGCCCAACGTCACCGGCATGAGCCAGCACGCCGACGGCGGCCGGATGGCGACCAAGCCGTACTCCTCCGGCGGGGCCTACATCAACCGCATGTCCGACCACTGCGGCGGCTGCGCCTTCGACCCCGCGCAAGCGCCTCGGGGACGACGCCTGCCCGTTCACCGCCGGGTACTGGGCGTGGGTGCACCGCCACCGGGACCTGCTGGCGGCCGACAACCGGACCAGCCGGGCGGTGGCGAGCATGGGCGGGCTGTCGGACCTGGAGGCGGTGCTGGAGCAGGAGTCGGCCCGCGAGAGCTTCTGTGGCGGGCCTGGCGAGGGGCCCCGGCGGGGACCACTACGCTGAACGCGTGAAGTCCGGCCGCGCCCTCGATGTGATCGGGACGCTGGCACGGCTCGGTCTCGCCGCGGTGTGGCTCATCTCCGGCGGGCTCAAGGCCGTCGACCCCGACCAGACCTACGTCGCCGTCCGCGCCTACGACGTCCTGCCCGACGTCGGCGTCGAGGTGGTGGCCGCGCTGCTGCCGTGGGTCGAGATCGCCTTCGGCGTGCTGCTGCTGGTCGGCGTGGGCACCCGGATCGTCGCGGTGCTGTCGCTGGCGCTGCTCGTGGTGTTCGTGGCCGGCGTCGTGCAGGCCTGGGCGCGCGGGCTCTCCATCGACTGCGGCTGCTTCGGCGGCGGCGGGACCGTGGAGCCCGGGCAGACGGCCTACGTGCAGGAACTGCTGCGCGACACCGGCTTCGCGCTGCTCGCCTGCTGGCTGATCGCCCGACCGCGCACGCTCGCGTCGCTGGACTCACGGCTCGTCGACTCGGAGAGGACCTGACCATGGGCGGAGCTGCCCGCAACGAGAAGCGGCGCAAGCAGGACGAGGCGGCCCGCAAGCTGGCCGCGGCGGGCATCAAGGTGGAGCGCAAGACCGGCCCCAACCGGACCGCGATCATCATGGTGGCCGTCGTCGTGGTGTTCGCGCTGCTGGTGGGCGGGTTCATCTTCTGGCAGCGCAGCAGCTCGTCCGCCGACGTCGTCGCCTCCTACCCGGTGGCGGTGTCGGGCGCGGTCGTCACCGCCGGGTCGGGCCCGGTGGTCGTCGACACCTACGAGGACTACCTCTGCCCGCAGTGCGAGCGCTTCGAGACGCGCTACGGCGACGAGATCAAGACCGCGCTCAACGAGGGCAGGATCACCGTCAAGTACCACGCGATCGCGATCCTCGACCGGCTCACCGAGCCGCAGGGCTACTCGACCCGGGCCGCGAACGCCGCGCTGTGCGCGGCCGCGGCGAACATCTTCCCGGGCTACCACGAGAAGCTGTTCGCCGAGCAGCCCGCCGAGGGCGGCTCGGGCCTGACCGACGAGCAACTGGTCGCGTTCGGCACCGAACTCGGCGCCGGCCCCGACTTCGGCACCTGCGTCACCGGGGGCGCGAACTCCGCCGCCGTCGGCGCCGAGACCGAGAAGGCCGCCGCCGACCAGGCCCTGCAGACCGAGGGCACGTTCGGCACGCCGACCGTCACCGTCAACGGCAAGAAGATCGACCTGAACGACACCTCCTGGCTGCAGAGCGCCATCGGCGCCTGACCGCCCCATCGCCCCGGCGGCGCCCCGGCCTCCGTGTCGCCCAGCCCGTTGCCCCCGTGTCAGGAAAGCCACCATCAGGACACCACACGTCCTGATGGTGGCTTTCCTGACATCAGAGCAGGGCCCTGTGCGGATGGGCGGGGGCGGGGGCGGGGCGGGGCGGGGCGGGGCGGCGGTGAGTGGGCGGGCTACTGCGTGCGCGAGGGGTGGTCCCAGGTGATCGCGGGGCGCCGGCCGCCGAGGTGCCGGCCGAACCAGTCGAGGATGATCTCCGCGCGCTGCACCCGGTGGCGCGGCGAACCGCTGCGGGACAGCTCGTGGCCCTCCTCGGGGAAGCGCCAGTACTCCACCGGCTTGCCCAGCAGCCGCAGCGCCACGAACAGCTGGTCGGCCTGCTCGACGTGGCAGCGCAGGTCGTCCTCGGAGTGCAGGATCAGCACCGGGGTGCTGATGTCCTGGACGTAGCTGATCGGCGAGATGCGCCGGTAGAGCTGCGGGGCCTCGATGTGGGTGGCGCCGAACTCGTGGCGGAAGTGCCCACCGGCGTCGGAGCTGGTCTCCAGCGACTCGGTGTTGTTCACCGCGCGCTCGCTGCACGCCGCGGCGAACCGGTCGGTGTGCCCGATGAGCCAGCTCGTCAGGTAGCCGCCGTAGGAGCCGCCCAGCACGCCGACGCGGTCGGGGTCGAGCTGCGGGTCGCGGGCCAGCGCGGCGTCGAGCGCGGCCAGCACGTCGTCGGCGTCGATGCCGCCCCACCCGGTGCCCGGGGCCTCCTGGGCCTCCGGCGGGCGGATCGACCGCGCCCAGGCGTCGGTCTGGCCGGTCGAGCCGTGCGGGTTGCAGTAGACGACGGCGTAGCCCGCCGCCGTCCAGAGCTGGAACTCGTCGAAGAAGCTGTTGGTGTACTGGGTCATCGGGCCGCCGTGGATGGACAGCAGCACCGGGATCCGCTCGCCGGGCGCGGTGTCCGCGGGCGTGACCAGCCAGGCGTCCATCTCGCCGTCGCCGGCGGGGGAGGGCACCCGGAAGTACTCCGGCGCCCGCACCGCGACGGCGTCGTGGAACGCGGCGCCCACCGCCGTGAGCCGGCGCTCGGTGCCGTCCGCGTCGCGCACGAACAGCTCCGGCAGCGCGGTCGGCGTGCCCGCGACGAACGCCAGCACCCCGCCGGCCCGGTCGAAGCCGCTGATCGTCCGGGTGCCGCCGAGCACCCGTTCGGCGGGTGCGGAGCCGTCCGCGGCGACCCGGTACACGTGCACGTCGCCGCGGTCCTCGAGGGAGAACAGGACGTGGTCGCCGTCCCAGATCGGGGCGCGCGCCCCGGGCATCGGCGCGCACTGGCGGTCGAGCTCGGCGGTGAGCACCCGCTGCTCGCCGGTGGCCACGTCGGTCAGCACGACCTGGTGGTGCGTGGGCAGCAGCTTGCCGTCGCCGGCGAGCGTGGCGATCGTGGTGCCGTCGGGGCTCCAGGACGGCCAGCCGTGCGAGATCCGGCCGGTCGAGGTCAGCGCGGTGGGCGGGTCGTCCGTGCCCAGGTCGATGACGTGCAGCTCGGAGATGAGGTCGAGGTCCCAGTCCTTGGCCCGCGGCGCCGCGGTCAGCAGCCGGCTGCCGTCCGGGCTCCACACGGGCTCGCCGTACTCGTACGGGCCGCCGGCCACCAACCGCGGGGCGCCGAACCCGTCGGCCGGGACGACGAACAGCGAGCGCGGCCGGTCGATCGTCCAGCCGGTGCCGTCGATCCGGCTCCACAGCCGGTCGATGCGCCGGGGCGGCCGCGCCCGCTCGTCGTCGCCGTCGGAGTAGCGCCCGGTGCGCTCGCGGGAGGCGAACGCGATGTGCCGGCCGTCGGGTGACCAGGCGGGATCCTCGATGCCCTCCGGTCGCTCGCACAGGGTGACGGTCTCGCCCGGGCCGTCGACCGGCACCACGTGCAGGGTGGCGGCCTCGGAGTCGGCGGAGCGCCGGCTGGTGAACGCGAGCCTGCGCCCGTCGGGGGACCAGACGGGTCGGGAGTCGCCGCGCTCACCGGAGGTGAGCTGGCGCGGTGGCGCCGAACCGTCGGTCGCGGCGAGCCAGACGGCGCTGCGGTAGCGGTTGGCGTCGAGGTCGACGCGGGTGACGGTGAAGGCGACGAGCGAGCCGTCGGGGGAGACCCTCGGGTCGGCGAGGGACACGAGACGTCCGATGTCGGTGGGTTGCACCCCGGTCACGCTAGAGCACCGGACGGCTGCTGAGATCGCCTTTCAGGCCCCGCCGTCGGTCGCCGGGGCCGGCCTGCTGGGCGCGAGCGGCCTGCTCGGCGGCTGCGCGAGCGCCGACCCGGTGGTGACCGACACCGTCCGAGGGCCCGCCGCCCAGGCGCGCACCACCCGGCGGCGAGTAGCGTCGGCGTCCTCGGCAGGAGGTCGCGATGGTGCAGAGGTTGCCCCGCACGCTGAGCCCCCGGGCGAAGCACCGGTTGGTGCGCGCGGGTGCCGACGAGCGCGTCCGCACGCTCGTCCGCGTCGCCCCCACCGCCGACCCCGACGACCTGCTCGCGCGCGTCGCCGGGCTCGGCGGCGCGGTGTCGTCGTGGAGCCCGGAGACCGGTCTGCTGGCGGTGGAGCTGCCCGCCGCCCGGCTCGGTGGGCTCGCCGAGCTGGACGGCGTCGTGCACGTCGACGCGGACGACGCGTACCGGTCGTGACGGCGGGCCCTCAGCCCAGCAGCCGCGCGGCCTCGACGGCGTCGACCCGGCCGTAGCCCCACGCCGCGTCGAACGGGACCACACCGTCCGGCGGGTTCGCCGAGGCCAGCAGCGCCTTGCGCAGCTGCGCCGCGGACAGCGTGGGATCCAGCTGCAGCAGCAGCGCGACGATGCCGCTCACGTGCGGCGCGGCCATGCTCGTCCCGCTCATCTCGGTCCGCACCGGGCGCACCCCGCCGAGCCCGTCGGGGCGCCCGCCCAGCGACGCCGAGGACACGATCCCGGTGCCCGGCGCGGCGACCTCGGGCTTGTCGCGCCCGTCGCGGGTGCGCCCGCGGCTGCTGGACGAGCTCGGGGCCACGGTCACGTGGTCGTAGTTGGCCACGCTGATGCCGCGCCTGCTCGTGGCCGGGGTGCCCAGGGTCATCACCGGGTCGAAGTCGGACCCGACGAAGAACGACTGGTCGGCGAAGGCGTTGGCGGGGTCGCGGGCGTCGCGCTCGATCCAGGCGTCGAACCGGCCCGACCGGACCCGGGCCGCGGTGATCTCGACCCGCCACACCCCGCCCGCCACCCGCGCGGCCGTGCCGGGGTCGACGGCGATGAAGATGCGGGAGTCGCCGTTGAGCGGGGAGAGCCGCTCCGAGTCGAGGAAGGCGCTGTTGCCGCTCGGGAAGTCGTGCAGCTCGGTCTGCCCCGGCATCACGACGGAGGTCGTCCGACCGGTGGGGTCGATCAGCCGGACGTGCAGCTCGTCGCGCGGCGAGTACCAGATCTCCAGCTCGTTGGGGCTGCGGTCCGGCCCGGTGGGCAGCGGGCCGCCCGACGCCGGCGGGGAAATCGGCGTCCGCGGAGCACCCGCTGCCCGCCGCGGTGCCCGCGACGTGGGTGCCGTGGCTGCCCGGACCGGGGTCGTGGCGGACCACGGAGAACGGGTCGTCGGCCTTGAGCGCGGCGTCGATGGCCGCGGCGTCGTACTCCACGCCGCGGCGGAAACCGGCCGGGGCCGACTCACCCGCCCGCGGTACGAGCCCCTGGTCCCACAGGAACGCGACGCGCGTGGTGCCGTCGGCCGCGCGGAAGTCGTCCAGGGTGAAGTCGAGACCGAAGTCGATGATCCCGACGACGGTCCCCTCCCCGGTCAGGGCGGGGCGCGGCGGCTGCGCGGTGCGCAGCCGGTCGGCCCGGGTCTCCGGCACCGAGCTCGCCAGCAGCGGCCCCAGCAGCCGCGCGGCCTCCACGAACTGCACCTGCGGCTGGTCGGCCAACGCCTCCAGCTCGGAGATCGGCAGCTGCACGGCGTGGATGCCCTCGGCCACGGTCGTCCAGGTGGTGCCCGCCGTACCGGGCAGCGGCGGCCCGTCGGACCGCACCAGCACCCGCGTCGACGGCGGCCCGCCGGCCGGCAGGGCACCGTCGCGGGCGACGACCTGCGCGGCCGTGAGATCGTCCAGCCGCGCGGGCTGGTCCTGGGCGTGCACGAGCCGGCGCAGCCGCGGGTCGAGAGCGGGGTTGAGCGAACGGGCCATGGTGCTTCCTCCTAGGACGGGGCCAGGAGGAGCGATCGGCGGAGTAGAGGGATACGCCGTTCGCGGGGCAATACGCACTTCTGCGTACCGCCCCGCCCCCTGCGCCCCCACCGCGCACACCCAGTGGCCACCGCGCACATGTCCTGACGTGTGCGCCGTGGCCACACGGTGCGCGCGGTGCCCCGGGACCCCACCGGACCGCCATCTCCCCCGAACCCTGGGCAGTCCCACCCGTTGCGGGGTCCCGAAGACCCGCGAAGGGGCCGTCGAGGCGATCGGATCCTGCGCGTCACCCGCCGCAGCGCGTCAAGGCCCGCACCCAGACGATCAACCAGCTCAAGGCCCTGCTGCTGACCGCACCCGCCGACCTGCGCGAGGACCTGCGTCACCTGCGCACCCCCGCCCTGGTCAGCGCCTGCGCCGCGTCGCCCGTCACCGGGTCCTGCCACGACCCCGCCCATGCGGCGATCCTCGCCCTACGCCGGTTGGCCGCCCGCTACCAGTTCCTCACCGACGAGATCACCGCCGCGGACCGCGAACGGCACCAGCTGGTCACCATCACCGCACCCGAACTACTCGACCTCCCCGGCGTCGGCGTCGAGGCGCCGGCCGACTCCTGACCACCGCCAGCGACAACCCCAAACCGGATGCGTGCGAGTGTCGCGCCTGCCGATCTCCGACCCTTGCGACGCTGCCGGATCCAGCTGAGCGCCATGGCGGCCACCCGCGGAGCTCTGGGCAGGGAGTGCGGGAACGGGTGCCTCATCGGCTGAGCACACCACGTCGATCGGGGTCAGCGAACGGACCGGATGGGCAGGATGGCGAGCGCGGCGAGCACCGCCATGACGGCTGCGAATCCGTACAGCATGGGATACCCGGCGACGCTGATCACGAGGCTGGCCACGAGAGGGGCGAGCACTTGTCCGCCCGCTTGGGCGATGTTCAGCACGCCGAGGTCCTTGCCCGCATCGCTCGCGTTCGGCAGGACCTGCGTCATCAACGCCTGGTCGACGGCGAGGTACACCCCGATGCCAAGGCCGCCGAGCGCGATGGACACGAGTGCGCCGGTGATCGTCGGCGAGACGATGGGAACGACACAGCTCACGGCGACGACGATCGACGCAACGACGACGAACGGCTTGCGTCGGCCGATGCGGTCGGAGATGAGCCCCGACGGCACGAGCGCCACGATGATCGCCAGGCTCATGACACCCGTCACCAGGGGGAAGACCTCATTCGCCTGCGCCAGTCCGAGGCCGATGTAGTCGTCGAGGATGTACAGCTGGAACGAGACGATCGACCAGTAGCCGACTATGAGAACGAGCCGCGCGATGAAGGCCCAGAAGAAGTCCGGGTGCTTACGCGGGTCCACGAAGAAGCTGCGCAGTGTCTCCGTCCACGAGACGCGCTCGGCGACCGGGGCCACCGTGTCGAACTTGCGATCGCGGAGAGCGAGCGCGAAGGGGATGCCGCCGATGACGGCGAGCCCCGCCATGACGACGAAACCGACAGTCAGATCGCCCACGAACCGGGAGGCGATGACGATGCCGATCAGGCCGCCGACGAAGATGCCCAGCGACCCGAGGGCGGAGAAGACGCCGCGACGCGCGACGGGTGTGCGGTCGGGGATGATCGCGCTGAGTGGACCGGTGATCATGCTGTAGAAGATCGCGACGACCGCGGCGAGCGCGACGACGAGCGCGACGGTGCCGCCGAGGGCCAGTCCGAGGAGAGTGGCCCCGAGTCCGACGACGCCGCCGACGATCCAGGGCACCCGGCGTCCCAGGCGGGATCGCGTGCGGTCGGACAGCAGTCCCCACAGCGGCTGGCTCACGACCGCAGCGACCGCGGAGACGGCGCCGGTCAGCCCGAAGATCGCGACCTTGTTGGCCTCGTCCAGTTCGGCGATGAGGTTCGGGACGAGTGAGTTCGCTACCCCTCCGTTCGCAATGTTGACGAAGAGTTGCACTCCGAAGAACCCAGCCATCACCGTGCCGAGTCCTCGTACGCGAGCGGTCGTATCGAGCATGGGCTGGGTCATCGCTTTCCCTCCCATGCTTTCCGCGCCATCGCGGCAGGATCGTTCTGAACTGTGCTCACGGTGTCGAACACCATGGTCGTGCGGTCGGTGGGCCCGTACGGAGCCCACCCGGGGTCGCCGTTCTTCGCGAAAGCGGCGAACGCGTCGTGCATGCTCGTCGCGAGCTGCTGCGGGGCATCGGGTCCGAGCAGCGCCAGCCCGGCGGGTCCGACGGCGGCCAGGCCGGCGAGGTCGTCGCGGATGAAAGGCACCTCGAGCGCGTGGTTGGCACCGAACCCCTCGGGGAACGACGGGCTCTCCCAGTGGAACTCGTAGACGTGCGTGGGCGCAGTCCGGCGCTCGACGAGTTCGAGGGTGGGCACCCGGAACAACCAGTCCGTCCACGCCGCCTCGACCAGCTGGGCTCCGGTGCGTAGGCGGCGAGGCCCCGCGGTGTACGCCTGACGGATGTCGTCGTCCACGCCCAGCAGCGCGAGCATCTGCTCGGCCCGTTCGTCGGGCAGGGTCTCGAGCAGTCCGAGCCCGGCGAGGAAGCCGGTCGTCTCGTTGCGCACGGTTCCGGTCATCAGTGGCACGGTCGACGTGCGTGCGGCCGCCATGGGCGATTCAGGCATCGACGCGGTGCCGCACACTCCGCGGTAGGGCGACACGGTGAACGCATCGACGCCCCACTGCGAGGGATCGACGAATTCGAGCGCCATCGGAATGATCTCGGCCAGCGTGCGCTCGAGCGAGAGCCCGGCGAACGCCTCTCGCTCGGGTGCGACGCCGTACCGCTCGGCGAGCCGGGCGGTCACGCGAGCCGCACCGGCGGCGTCGGTCGCAACGACCGGTGAGCCGCTCATGGCGATAGCGCGGGCGAAGAGGCCACGCGCGGCGGGCATCGCCAGCAGCTCGAGGATGGCGACGGCGCCGGCGGACTGTCCGAACACCGTCACGTTGGACGGATCGCCGCCGAAGTGCTCGATGTTGCGTCGCACCCATTCCAGCGCCGCGATCTGGTCTCGAAGACCGAGATTCTCGGTGCCGTCTCCGAAGAAGGCGAAACCGTCGACACCGAGGCGGTAGTTGACGCCGACGTGCACGATCCCGTCCCGCGCGAACGTCCGACCATCGTGAGCCGGCGCCGATCCGGTGCCGGTGATGAAACCGCCGCCGTGGATCCACACCATGACCGGAAGTCCCGCCGTCGCGGGATCCGGGGTCCAGACGTCGAGGGTGAGCGAGTCCTCGCCCTGCACGTGGGGATTGAAGTAGGCGTCGAACGGATCGCCCTCGAATCTCCCCTGGGGCGACCCGGGCCCGAACTCGGACGTGTCGCGCACACCCTCCCAGCGTTCGACGGGCATCGGGGGCAGGAACCGTCGTGCACCGTATGGCGCGGCCGCGTACGGGATCCCGCGGAAGCGGACTGCGCCGCGATCGACCACGCCTGCGACGGCGCCCTCTCCGGTCAGTACCAACACCATCGGTGAGCCTCCGCTAGCTTCGCGACTGAGCCGGATCTCACGTTAACTTAGCACGTAACGGTGCAGGAGCAGGGGTCCGCGTCTGGCGGAAGAGCAGATGATCATTAACTTGTGCTGAGCATCCTCCGCACCAGCACGGTGGTGTCGCTCACCGAGAACACCTCCAGGTCGGCGGCTTGGAGCGCGCGATCACCGATGACGGCGAGGACGGCGCGCATGCGGACCCGTGTCGCCTCCGCGGGCAGCGCCGGCACGATGGCGACACACAGCGCCAGCCACTCGTCCAGGTAGTCCTGGACGAGCGCAAGGATCTCCGCCTGGTACTCGTCCGGCAGGTTCGGCAACTCGTCCGCCAGGCTTCCCGTCCAGGACGGGTGCCGTGCGGTGAACTCCAAGGACGACGCCACGGTCAGCTGTAGGGCTTCGTCCGGGCTCGTGGCGCGCGCGGAGTCCTGTTGCAGCATCGCCGTCACCCACTGCGCGACCCTGCGCAGAACGGCCGCGAAGAGGTCGGGTTTGCCCGCGAAGAGTTGGTACACCGTGGCCGCCGTCACACCGGCTGCCGCGGCGATGTCGTCCAGGCTGACAGCGTGGTACCCGCCGCGGCGGGTCACCAGCGACGCGCACGCATCGAGGAGTGCCGTCTTCTGCGTCGCCCATGACCGGGGCGCCGGCTCCTCGTCGTGGACCGGAAGGGTGACGAGCGGATCGAGGGGCCGGAAGCTGAGAACGGCAGCCACGACCTCTTCGAGTTGCCGGCGCTGCTCCTCTGCGCTGAGGGGTGATGAGTAGAACCCCGTGCTCGACACAGCGGCGAGCGCCGCCCGAGCGAGTATCCGTCCGAGTTCACCGGTCGCGTCAGCGTGAACGCGCGCACCGACCGTGTCGACCACCGCCGAGATGCGGCGAGCCAGCTCGCCATCCGGATCCACGAGGCGGCGGCGGCGGTCAGGGCTCCACAGCAGACCCAGGGTGGGGTGCTCCACGCCGACCCGAGCCAATCCCCGAACGATCTCGTCGACGGAGGTGGATGCTGCGACGCTCCGCTCGAGCTCCACCAGATTGGATTCGAGCGCGGCGGTGTAAAGGGCCGCTTTCCCGCGGAAGTGACGATACAGCGCGGGTGCCGTGATACCCAGCTCAGCGGCGATGTCCTCCAGGCTCGTTCCGACGTACCCTCGCCGATGGAACAGCACGCCAGCGGTCGCGAGAATGGAAGCACGGCGGTCTTTCGGTCGCGTTCGCCCCTCTTGTGTCACTCGTGAAGCCTATTGCTGCGCCCGAACACCCGGGCTGGGGGTCATCCCGCGCGACCGGCCGAGTCTCAGCTTGATCTTCAACCTGCGCGTTGTCGGTGAGCGGTGATGGTGCGGTCGCGTTTGATGGTCTTGCCCAACCTTGTCGGGCGAGAGTCACTTTCGCCCAGCCAGGTGGACGAGAGTCACTCTCGTCCAGCCCGGGTGAGCGAGTGGCGCGCTCGGGCGGCCACCCGTCGCCTACCCCTGCCCCTGCAGCACCACCATCGTGCGCGCCGGCACGTCGACCGCGACGCCGTCGATGTGTTCGCTGCCGTCGGCGGACGGGTCGGCGGTGTCGAGGGCTCGCCGCCAGTCCTTGCCGTAGTCGGCGCCGGGCAGGGTGAAGGTCTGCGGCTCGTGGTGGGCGTTGACGAGCAGCAGGAACGAGTCGTCCACGACCTGCAGGCCGAGGTCGTCGCGGTCGGGGATCCCGCGCCCGTTGAGGTAGATCGCCAGGGTCTGGGTGTGGTTGGCGTCCCAGTCCTGGTCGGTCATCGGTTGACCGTCGGGGCGCAGCCAGGCGATGTCGTCGATGCCGTCGCCGCGGAGGGGGCGGCCCTCGAAGAACCGCTGCCTGCGGAAGATCGGGTGCTCGGCGCGCAGCCGGGCCAGCCGCGCGGTGAAGGCGGTGAGCGTGCCCCGCTCGGCCGCGGCGTCCCAGTCGACCCAGCTGAGCTCGTTGTCCTGGCAGTAGACGTTGTTGTTGCCGCCCTGGGTGCGGCCCAGCTCGTCGCCGTGCGCGATCATCGGCACGCCCTGGGACAGCAGCAGGGTGGCGAGGATGTTGCGGGTCTGGCGCTCGCGCAGCTCGCGGATCCCCGGGTCGTCGGTCTCGCCTTCCACCCCGCAGTTCCACGAGCGGTTGTGGCTCTCCCCGTCGCGGTTGTCCTCGCCGTTGGCCTCGTTGTGCTTCTCGTTGTAGGAGACGAGGTCGCGCAGGGTGAAGCCGTCGTGCGCGGTGACGAAGTTGATCGAGGCGATGGGTCGGCGGTTGTCGGTCTCGTAGAGGTCCGATGAGCCGGTGAAGCGGGAGGCGAACTCGCCGAGGCTGGCGGGCTCGCCGCGCCAGAAGTCGCGCACCGTGTCGCGGTACTTGCCGTTCCACTCGGTCCACAGGGGAGGGAAGCCGCCGACCTGGTAGCCGCCTTCGCCGACGTCCCACGGCTCGGCGATGAGCTTGACCTGGGAGACCACCGGGTCCTGGTTGACCAGGTCGAAGAACGCGGCCAGCCGGTCGACCTCGTGGAACTCCCGGGCCAGCGACGACGCGAGGTCGAAGCGGAACCCGTCGACGTGCATCTCGGTCACCCAGTACCGCAGCGAGTCCATGATCAGTCGCAGCGACTCGTGGTGGCGGACGTTGAGGCTGTTCCCGGTGCCGGTGGTGTCGTAGTAGAACTTCTCGTCGCCCTCGACCAGCCGGTAGTAGGCCTGGTTGTCGATGCCGCGGAAGGACAGCGTGGGGCCCATGTGGTTGCCCTCGGCGGTGTGGTTGTAGACCACGTCGAGGATGACCTCGATGCCCGCCTTGTGCAGGGCGCGCACCATCGACTTGAACTCGTAGACCTGCTCGCCGCGGGTGCCGAAGCTGGCGTAGCCGTTGTGCGGGGCGAAGAACCCGATGGTGTTGTAGCCCCAGTAGTTCGACAGCCCCTTCTCCTCGAGCGTGGAGTCGTGCACGAACTGGTGCACGGGCATGAGCTCGACGGCGGTGACCCCGAGGTCGCGGAAGTGCTGGATCATCGCCGGGTGCGCGATGCCCGCGTAGCTGCCGCGCACGTCCTCCGGGACGTCCGGGTGGCGCATCGTCATGCCCTTGACGTGCGCCTCGTAGATGATCGACTCGTTGTAGGGGATGCGCAGCGGCTGGTCGTTCTGCCAGTCGAAGAACGGGTTGATCACCACGGACTTCATCGCGTGCGGCGCGGAGTCGTCGTCGTTGACCGAGTCGGGGTCGCCGAACCGGTACGCGAACAGCGACTCGTCCCAGTCGATGCGCCCGTCGACGGCCTTGGCGTAGGGGTCGAGCAGGAGCTTGGCCGGGTTGCAGCGCAGCCCGGCGGCGGGCTCGTAGGGCCCGTGCACGCGGTAGCCGTAGCGCTGTCCGGGCCACACGCGCGGCAGGTAGCCGTGCCACACCAGGCCGTTGCGCTCGGGGAGGTCGACGCGGGTCTCGGTGCCGTCGTCGTCGAACAGGCACAGCTCGATGCGCTCGGCGACCTCCGAGAAGATCGCGAAGTTGGTGCCGCCCCCGTCGAACGCCGATCCGAGCGGGTAGGGCGAGCCGGGCCAGATGTGCATCGAACCTCCACGAGGGGACGCCCGCGGGTCCGCGAGCACGTCTTTCTATCGGCTCGCGGGCCCGCCCGCTGAGTGGGCCGGGCCTGTCACCGCAGGTGTGTGGAAGCACTCCTCCGGGCTCAGCCGGTGCCGGCGCGCTCCACCTGGTCGGCCGCCTCGCTGAGCGTGTCGCAGCGCAGCACCTCGCCCGGGAGGTCCTGACCGGCCCAGCCCGGGCCGCCGACGATCCACCGGCACCCGGGGCGGGGGCGCGGGAGGTCGGTGAACAGCCCCTCGAGGTGCGGGCCGGGGCCGTGCGCCCACAGGAACACCGCGGCCGGTCCGGTGCGGTCCACGGCCGCGCGCAGCGACGCCTCCGGCAGCGCGGCGAGCGAGCGGGCGCCGACGCCGCGCTCGGCGACCACGGCGGCCAGCGCGGACAGGGGCAGGTGGTGCGCCTCGCCGGGCACGGCGGCCAGCAGGACCGGTCGGCCACTGCGGGTCACCGGCGCCCGGTCGACGACCCGGTGGAAGGCGCGCAGCAGGCACTCGCTGAGCAGGTGCTCGGTCTCCACACCGGTGGACGTGCGCTGCCACCGCTCGGCGATCGCGACGAGCACGGGGCGGGCGACCCCGTCCCAGGTGGCGGCGACGCCGAGCGCGGTGATCGAGTCGTCGAGGACGGCGTCGACCGCCTCCGCGTCCAGCGCGGACGCGGCCCGCCCGAGCCCGCGGACGCGGGGACCGGCGTCGGGCAGGCGCAGGCCGCGCCCGCCTTGCCGCCCGGAGGGCGGGGTGGGCTCCGTGGACGCGCCGAGTCCGGTGGCGAGTGCGGTGCGGGCGGCGTCGGCGGCGGACGCGCCGCGCACCATCGCGGCGTGCATCGCCTCCAGCCGGGCCACGTCCTCGGCGGTGTAGGCGCGGCGGGCCCCGCTGCTGTAGGACGACGGCCCGATCCCGTAGCGGCGGTGCCACGACCGCAGGGTCGCCGGCGCGACGCCGAGCCGGCGCGCGACCGCCGCGACGCCGAGCACGTCGTCCGCGCGCCCCTGTTCTCCCGGCACCTGTCCCGTCCCGTCCCGCCGCTGTCCCGTCGAGCCGGGCGGCCCGCTCGCCCAGTCTGCTCGGCCCGGTCCGGCGCACCCATGGTGACCCAGCGCGCCGCCAAGTGGTGCAAACGTTGTGCAACTCTTACGGTTGTCACTGGATCGGGTGACGGCGCCGCCGGCGCCCGGCCACGAGACCCACGGAGGAACCACCCATGTCGTTGCGCCGAGCTCTTCGCCTTTCCCTGGTGACCGTCGCGGTCGGGGCGGCTGGCCTGGCCGTCGCGACCCCCGCGACCGCGGCCACCGCCGCCCCCGCGACCGTCGCGGTCGCCCCCGCCACCGATCCGCACGAGCAGGGCGGTGCGGCCGATCTCCAGGGCGGGCGGACCACCCTGAAGCTCGACGAGGACACCGCGGCCCTGCTCGCCGACAACGGCGTGTCGGTCACCCCGACCGGCGACGCCCACGCCAAGGGCGGCCGGATCTCCTTCCCGGTCACCGGCGGGTCGCTCGACCCCGCCACCACGCTCGGGACCGTCGAGCACTCCGGCGGCCTGGAGTTCAGCGCCGGTGACGTGAGCCTGGGTGTCCAGGACTTCGTCATCGACACCGCCGAGGGCGTGCTCACCGCGCGCGTCAGCGGCACCGACACCCGCGTCCCGCTGCTCGCGCTGGACGCGTCCGAGGCCTCCGTCGAGGCCGACGACAAGGGCGTCACCGTGCGCGGGGTCAGCGCGACCCTGACCGCGGAGGCGGCGGCCGCGCTGAACGAGACGTTCGGCGTCTCGCTGTTCAGCGAGGGTGTCTCCATCGGCACGGCCAAGGTCGTGGCCTGCATCTGACCGCACGCACCGGAGGGGGTCACCGCACCGCGGTGGCCCCCTCCGCCGCGTCCGGGCTCAGCGGGGCGGAGCGGGGCGCGGGTAGCGGATCAGCAGGCTGGCCAGCACGTCGGCGTCGCCGAGCGCCGCGTAGCCGTGCGGCGCGTCGGCGCGCCACTCCGCGTGCTCGCCCGGCCCGACGAGCAGCGGCCCGTCCAGCGGGCCGGTGCGCAGCCGCCCGGCGAACACCGTGACGTGCTCGGTGACCCCGTCGTGGTGGGCGGGGGAGGTCTGGGCGAGCCCGGCGGGCACGCGCATCCGGTAGAGCTCGTAGGTCACCGGGCCGTCGTCGAAGACGCGCAGGAGCCGCATGTCGACGGCCGCGCCGCGGATCGCGCCCGCCGCGACGGCGCCGGGGTCGCCCAGCAGGGCGGTCAGGGGCAGGCCGAGCGCCGCGGCGACGGACTGCAGGGTCTCCAGGGTCGGGTTGCGGGTGCCGGTCTCCAGGCCCGACAGCGTGGCCTTGCCCACGGACGCCCGGCGGGCCAGCTCGGACAGCGAGATCCCGCGCTCCTCGCGCAGGGCGCGCACCCGCGGGCCGACCCCGGCGCCGCCGCCGGCGAGGGCGGGCGGGGCGGGGCCGCTGGTTGTCGGCGGGGGCTGCACGGGGCTATCGTCCACCTCTGCTCGACCGTTCCGTTTACGGAACGCTAGGAGGGGTTCTCGTGCGGTGGCAACCGGTGCTGGCCGGGGTGGTGGCGGCGCTCGTGGGGTTCGCCAGCACGTTCGCCGTGGTGCTGACGGGCCTGCGAGCCGTCGGCGCCGACCAGCGGCAGGCCGCGTCGGGGCTGCTGGCGGTCTGCCTGGCCGGCGCGGTCGTGGCGGTCGTGCTGGGGCTGCGCCACCGCGTGCCCATCAGCATCGCCTGGTCGACCCCGGGAGCGGCGCTGCTGATCGCGGCCGGCGCCCCGCCGGGCGGGTTCCCGGCGGCGGTCGGGGCGTTCCTGCTGTGCGGCGCGCTCATCGTGCTGGCGGGGCTGGTGCCCGTCCTCGGGCGCCTGATCTCCGCCATCCCGGCGCCGGTGGCCGGGGCGATGCTGGCCGGGGTGCTGCTGCCGCTGTGCCTGGCCCCGGTGCGGGCGCTGGCCGAGGTGCCCGCGCCGGCCGCGCCGGTGATCGGGGTCTGGCTGCTGGTCGGGCGGTTCGCCACGCCGTGGGCGGTGCCCGCGGCGCTGGCCGTGGCCGTCCCGCTGGTGCTGCTCACCGGCCCCGCCCCGGCGGCGGGCGGCGCCGACGCGGCCCCGGCGCTGGTCTGGACGACCCCGGTGCTCGACCCCGCCACGCTGGTCAGCGTGGGGCTGCCGCTGTTCCTGGTCACCATGGCCGCGCAGAACGTGCCCGGGATGGCGGTGCTGGCCCAGTTCGGCTACCACCCGCCGCTGCGCCCCGTCCTGGTCGCCACCGGTCTGGCCACGATGGCCGGCGCCCCGGCCGGCGGGCACGCGGTCAACCTGGCCGCGATCAGCGCGGCGCTCTCCGCCGGACCGGACGCCGGCCCCGACCCGAGCCGGCGCTGGCTCGCCTCGGTGACCAACGGGATCGGGCTGGGGCTGCTCGGGCTGGCCGCGGGCCCGGCGACCGCGCTGCTGCTGGCCTCGCCCCCGGTGCTGGTCGAGGCCGTCGCCGGACTCGCCCTGCTGGGCGCGCTGGGCGGCGCCATCACGTCGGCCACCGCCGAGCCGGACGGGCGCGAGGCCGCGGTGGTCACGTTCGTGGTGACCGCGGCCGGGGTCGGCTTCCTCGGCGTGGGCGCGGCGTTCTGGGGGCTGCTCGCGGGCACGGTGTTGACCCTGCTGAACCGGCGCCGGAAGCCGGCCGCCGCACCGCGGGCCTGACCGGGAGGTCCCGCCTACGTCAATGGTCGCAGCCGCGTCCCGACGGGTGACCGGGCCGAGACCGGTCATGCGCGAGATGGCGGTGGGCGCGCCCGTGATTAGCGTCGACGGTCGACCCCGAGGAGCGGCCCGTGATGCTCGGCGACCCCAGCGACCGGTGCCTCGTCATGGGCGTGGTCAACGTGACCCCCGACTCCTTCTCCGACGGCGGCCGCTACGCCACCACCGCGGCGGCCGTGGAGCACGGCAGGCGGCTGTGGGCGGCCGGAGCCGACTGCGTCGACGTCGGGGGCGAGTCCACCCGCCCCGGTGCCGGCCGGGTGGACCCGGAGCGGGAGCTGGCCCGGGTGCTGCCGGTGGTGGCCGCGCTGGTCGCCGACGGCGTCGCGGTGAGCGTGGACACCACCAGGGCCCGGGTCGCCGCGCGGGCGGTCGAGGCGGGCGCGGTGCTGGTCAACGACGTCAGCGGCGGACGGGCCGATCCGGACATGGGGGCGGTCGTGGCCGGCACCGGGGCGGCGTGGGTGCTCACCCACGCCCGCGGCGACAGCCGCGACATGTACGCCGCGGCCGCCTACGACGACGTCGTCGGCGAAGTCGCCGCCGAACTGCTCGCCCGGGTCGACGACGCGCTGGCCGCGGGCGTCGACGCCGCCCGGCTGGTCGTGGACCCCGGGCTCGGCTTCGCCAAGCTCCCCGCGCACAACTGGACGCTGCTGGCGCACCTGGACCGGCTGGTGGGGCTGGGGTTCCCGGTGCTGGTGGGCGCGTCGCGCAAGCGGTTCCTGGTCGGGGCGCTGCCGCCGGGCTCGGACGAGCACCCGCCCGAGCGGCGCGACGCGGCCACGCTCGCCACCACCGTCCTCGCGGCCAGGGCCGGGGCCTGGGGCGTGCGGGTGCACGACGTCGGGCCCTCGGCCGACGCGGTGCGGGTGGTGGCCGCGCTGGGCCCGCAGGCGGGCGCGCCCCGGGTGGAGCCCGGGGTGCGGGTGCCCGCCGCCGTCCCGGCGGTCCGGTGAGCGGGCTCGCGGGCGGGCCGTCGACGAGCGCCCCCGTCCGCCCCGCACCCGGTCCCGGCCCCGCCGACCCCGCCGACCTCGCCGAGGTCGAGCGCGCCCTGCTGGCCCGCTGGCCGGAGAACCGCCTGGAGCCCAGCCTCGACCGCATCAGGGCGGTGGTGGCGGCGCTCGACCACCCGCAGCGCGCGCTGCCGGTCGTGCACGTGACCGGGACGAACGGCAAGACCACCACCGCCAGCATGATCGACGGGCTGCTCCGCGCGTCCGGGCTCTCGGTCGGCCGCTTCACCAGCCCGCACCTGGAGTCGGTCCGCGAGCGCATCGTCGTCGACGGCGAGCCCGTCGACGAGGCCCGGTTCGTCGAGGTATACCGACTGGTCCGCCCGGCGCTGGAACGGGTCGACCGGGCCGGGGCGGTGCCGGTGTCGTTCTTCGAGGCGATCACCGCGATGGCGGTCGTCGCGTTCGTCGGGGCGGGGGTCGACGTGGCGGTGGTCGAGGTCGGCATGGGCGGCTCCTGGGACGCCACCAACGTGCTCGACGGCGAGGTGGCGGTGCTCACCCCGATCGCCCTGGACCACACCGAGTACCTCGGCCCGGACGAGGTGGCGATCGCGGGGGAGAAGGCCGGGATCATCAAGGCGGGGGCCACCGCGGTGCTCGCCGCGCAGCTGCCGGAGGTCGAGCGGGTCGTGCACCGGCGCGCGAGCGGCGTCGGGGCGCGCGTGCGCGCCGCCGCCGACGCCGTCGAGCTCGTCGCCCGCGCCGCGGACCCCGACGGCCAGACCCTGCACCTGCGCACCGGCTCCGTCGACCTGCCCGGCCTGCGGCTGCCGCTGCTCGGGGCGCACCAGGGCGAGAACGCCCGGGTCGCGATGGCCGCTGTCGAGGAGTTCCTGGCCCGCCGCGACGCCGGCCTCGACCCCGCCGCGGTGCGCCGCGCGCTGGCCGCGGTGGTCGCCCCCGGCCGGCTGGAGGTCGTGCGCCGCGACCCGCCGGTCCTGGTCGACGCCTCGCACAACCCGCACGGCATGGCCGTGACGGCCGCCGCGCTCGCCGAGGCGCGCCCGGCGACCCGGCTCGCCGTCGTCCTCGCCGTGCTGGAGGGCAAGGACGCCACCGGCATGCTGGAGGCGCTGCGGGGCTGCGCCGACCTGGTCGTGGTCACCACGAACGGGTCGCCGCGCTGCACCCGGCCCGCCGATCTCGCCGGGGTGGCCCGGGAGGTGCTCGGCGCCGACCGCGTGCTCGTCGAGCCGCACCTGGCCGCCGCGCTCGACCGCGCCCTGCGCTGGGCCCGCCCGGGCGGGGCGGGCGACCGCCCCGGGGTGCTCGTCACCGGGAGCGTGGTCACCGCCGGGCACGCCCGCACGCTGCTGCGCGGGCATCCGGGCGACCACTGGTAGGGCTTTGTTAGCTCGTGTTTGTCGAAGGTGCGTTGGCAGGTGTGGCAGACACCGGCACGGACGACGAGCAGTTGCTGGAGTTCGCGCAGGACTCGCTCTCCGGGGGCTCGGTCGCCCAGGTGCAGGCCGACCCGCTGGTCCAGGGGGTCCACCTCGGCCCCGGCTCGCGCACCGCCGAAGAGGCCGCGATCGTGCTCGGCGAGGGGGTCTGACGTGCTGCGCATGGAAGGACGTGGACATCGCCTACGGGCGCACCACGGTGGTGCACGACGTGAGCATCGAGGTGCCCGCCGACGGCGTCGCCGCCGTCATGGGGCACAACGGAGCGGGCAGGACCACCCTGCTCAGGGCGGCGGTCGGGCTGCTGCCGCGCGTCGGGCCGCATCCTGCTCGACGGCGAGGACGTGACGGCGCTGCCGCCCGACCGGCGGGTCCGCTGCGGCCTGGTCTACGTGCCGCAGGTCAGCAGTCCTCCGGGCAGCTGACCACCGCGGAGAACCTGCAGGTCGTCGCGGACGGGCGCAGCCGGGGCCCGGCGCTGGTCGACGAGGCGCTCGACCTGTTCCCGGCGCTGAAGGGGCTGGGTCGACGAGCCGGGCTGCTGTCCGGGGGCAGCGCCAGCAGCTGGCCATCGCCCGCGCGCTGATCACCGAGCCGCGGCTGCTCATCCTCGACGAGCCCACCGAGGGCATCCAGCCCTCGGTCGTCGCCGAGATCGAGCGGACCATCCTCGACCTGACCCGCCGGGGTGGGCTGTCGGTGCTGCTGGTCGAGCAGCACGTCGGCTTCGCCCTGGACGCCGCCGGGCGCTACTACGTGCTGGCCGCCGGCCGGATCAGGTCCGAGGGCAGCGGCGGCACCGGCGCCGCGACCGACGTCCGCACCGCCATGGCGATCTGACGGCGGGCTCAGTCGCCGGTGCCACCGCCGAAGGCGGCGGCGAGCGCATGCGCGATCAGGTCGGGCAGCTCGGTCCGGCCGTCGTCCTCGGCCCAGCGCACCAGCGCGGTGTGCATGGCGGCCAGGCAGGCGCTCGCCGCCGCTCGGGTGCGGAACGCCGCGTCGGGGTCGGCGCCATCGTCCCCGAGGGCCTCGACGATCGCCTGCTGCAGGGCGTAGTGGGCGTCCAGGTGCTTGGCCCGCAGGGCAGGCGTCGCGATCATGAGCCGGAGCCGGGCGAGCAGGAAGCGTTCCTCCGGTGAGTCGTGGCCGCGCGCGCCCCCGGTCAACGTCCTGGCCGAGTCGACGAGCGCGTCGCCGATGCGGCGGACCAGGGGCTGCGCCGCGGGCGACGCGGCGACCCGCTCGGCCACGAGCGGGCCGTGCCGGTCGACGAGCACCAGGTCCTCCTTGGTGGGGAAGTGCCGGTACACGGTCATCGGCGACACGCCCGCGGCCCCGGCGACGTCGGTGACCGTCGTGGCGTCGTACCCGCGCTCGGTGAACAGCCGCACCGCGTGCGCCTGGATCGAGCGCTGCGTCTCGGCCCGCCGTTGCGCTCGCAGCGTCGGGGAGCGGTCGACCATGTGGTAGACACTACCGTGGTGAGAGTGACTACCACATTGGTAGCGACTAACAGGGGGACACGGTGGGCATGGGTGAACTGACCGGCAGGACGGCTCTGGTGACGGGAGCGTCGCGCGGCATCGGACAGGCGATCGCGACCCGGCTGGCGGCGAAGGGGGCGGTGGTCGTCGTGCACTTCGGCACGGACGAGGCCGGGGCGACGGCGACGGTCGCGGAGATCGAGCGCGGTGGGGGAACCGCGCACGCCGTCCGGGCGGAGCTGGGCGTGGACGACGACGTCGAGACGCTGTTCGCCGGGGTCGAGGCCCGCCTGGCCGGGCAGCCGCTCGACGTCCTCGTCAACAACGCGGCGGCCGCGCCCGCCGGCCCGCTCGCCGCCACGACGCGGGCGCAGTTCGACCACCTCTTCGCGGTGAACGTGCGGGCGCCGTACTTCACCATCCAGCGGGCGCTGCCGCTGCTGCGCGACGGTGGCCGCATCATCACGATCTCGTCGGTGGCGACCCGGATGGCCAACCCCGGCCAGACCTCGTTCGCCATGACGAAGGGTGCGGTCGAGACGATGAGCACGACGTTGGCCAACGAGCTCGGGGCCCGCGGGATCACGGTGAACGCCGTCGCCCCCGGTGCCACCCGGACGGCGACCAACGCCGCGGCCTTCGCGGCGGCCGGCCTGGCCGAGGCCATCGCCGCGATGACGGCGCTGGATCGGCTGGGCGGAGCCGACGACGTCGCCGACGTGGTCGCGTTCCTCGCCTCCGACGCCGCCCGCTGGATCACGGGCCAGGTCATCGACGCGAGTGGCGGCCTCTTCCTCGGTCCGCGCGTCTGATCGCGACCTGGCCCCGCGCGCGCCTCTCCGGTTCGGCGTCCTGCCCCGCAGGGGGCACCGGCCGTCGCCGAGATCGAGCGCACCATCCTCACCCCGCTTCTGACGGAACGTTCGATCAGCTGGCCTATGGCCCTGGGTGGCCCGGTTTCCTAGCGTGGGGGCATGAGTGCGCGCCCCGTGCGGATCGCCAACGTCTCCGGCTACCTCGGCGACCGGGTCACGGCCGTCGACGAGGCCATGGCGGGCGACCCGGTCGACGTCCTGATGGGCGACTACCTGGCCGAGGTCACCCTGGCCGCGCTGGCCGCGGCGGCCGGGAGGGGCAGGCCGGGGTGGGTGGGTTACGCGCTGGACCAGCTGGTACCGCACCTGCCCGAGATCGCCCGGCGCGGCATCAAGGTGGTCACCAACGCCGGCGGGTTCGACCCGGCCGGCATGGCCGCCGCGGTGCGGGAGAAGGTCGTCGAGGCGGGGTTGGCCCTGCGGGTGGCCCACGTGGGGGGCGACGACGTGGCGGCCAGGTTGGGCGAGTTCCACGCCGAGGGGCACGCGCTGGAGAACCTCGACACCGGCGAGCCCATCAAGGACTGGGGCGTCGAGCCGGTGGCGGCGAACGCGTACCTGGGCGGGTTCGGCATCGCGGCCGCGCTGGCCGCGGGCGCGGACATCGTCGTCGCGGGCCGGGTCACCGACGCGTCGCTGACCGCCGGGCCCGCGGCCTGGTGGCACGGCTGGACCCCGGACGACGTCGACGCGCTCGCCGGCGCGGTCACCGCCGGGCACGTCATCGAGTGCGGGGCGCACGCCACCGGCGGCAACTTCTCCGGCTTCCGCTCGGTGCCCGGGATGGTGCGGCCGGGGTTCCCGATCGCGGAGGTCGCCGCGGACGGCAGCAGCGTCATCACCAAGCACGCCCGCGACGGCGGGATGGTCACCGTCGACACGGTGACCGCCCAGCTGCTCTACGAGATCCAGGGCCCGCGCTACCTCAACCCCGACGCCACGGTGCACCTGGACACGGTGCGGCTGGAGCAGGTGGGCCTCGACCGCGTGGCGATCGGTCCGGTCACCGGGTCCCCGCCGCCGCCGACGGCCAAGGTCGCGGTGTTCGCCCCCATCGGCTACGAGATCTCCACGATGCTGTTCTGCACCGCGCCGGACGTGGCCGGGAAGGTGGAGCTGCTGCGGGCGCAGCTGCGCGACCGGCTCGAGGGCCACGTCGACCAGCTCGACATCACCCCGCTCGGGGTGGCCGCGGTCGACCCGGCCAGCCAGTGGGAGGCCACGGTCCCGATCCGGGTGATCGCCACCGCGCGGCGCCCGGAGCCGCTGCTGCGCTTCGCCCCCGCCGTCGGCTCGCTGTACCTGCAGGGCTTCCCGGGCTTCCACCACGACGGGCACGCGCCGCGGGCCACCGAGCCGTGGCCGCGGATGGACTACTGGCCCGCGCTGCTGCCCGCCGAGCTGCTCGACCACCACGTCGTGCTCGACGACGGCACCCGGATCGAGGTGCCGGTCGCGTCGCGCACCGCCACGCCCGAGGAGCTGGCCCAGCCTGCGCACCCGGAGGCGTCCGGCCCGGCCCCGGACGGCCCGGTGATCGAGCTCGGCGAGCTGGCCCACGCCCGGGCCGGCGACAAGGGCGGGAACTCGAACGTCGGGGTCTGGGTGCCCGACCCCGCCCACTGGGAGTGGCTGCGGGCCGCGCTGTCCACGGAGCGGGTGAAGCGGCTGCTGCCCGAGGCGGCCGGCCGGATCGTCCGCCACGAGCTGCCGCACCTGCGCGCGGTGCACCTCGTGCTGACCGGCCTGCTCGGCAGCGGCGGTTCCTCCAACCTGCGGGTCGACCAGATCGGCAAGTCGGTGGGGGAGTACCTGCGGGCCAAGCACGTGCCCGGACCCGGGTAGGCCGTCTGACCGCCTCTGTGCGGGAGTCGACGGACCCTATTTGCGAACGGCGTACGCGATCAGGTAGCGTCGATCGCGAACAACGATCGCGAAGAGGTGCGGGATGGGAACTCGGTACGCGCCCAACGGCGACGTCCGGATCGCCTACGAGGACCTGGGCGGGGCGGGTGGTGATCCGTTGCTGCTCGTGATGGGCCTGGGCGCGTCCCGGGCGTGGTGGCCGGCGGGGTTCGTCTCGGCGCTGGTCGAGGCGGGCTTCCACGTCGTCGCCTACGACCAGCGCGACTCCGGCCAGTCCACGCACTTCACCGACGCCGAGAAGGTCAGCCCCTTCGCCGGCCTGCTCCGTCGGCGCCCGGTCGCCTACACGGCCGAGGACATGACCGACGACGCCGTCGCGGTGCTCGACGCGCTGGGCTGGGGTTCCGCGCACCTGTTCGGCCACTCGCTGGGCGGGCTGATCACCCAGCGCATCGCGTTGCGCCACCCCGACCGGGTCCGGACGATCACCGTGTCCGCGGCGATGCCCAGCGACGCCGGCGGCCTCGCCCAGCTCCGCCACATCCGGCTGGGCTTCGTGATCTGGGCGGCGCGCCTGACGGCCCCCGAGGGTCCGGAGGGCGACCTCGCGGTCGGGTTGGCGATGGCCAGGCGGATCTCCTCGCCGGGTTACCCGTTCGACGAGTCGCTCGCGCGCGCCGCCATCGAGCGCGAGACCGCGATGTCCCGCGGCATCCGGGACGCCGCCGCGATGGGCCGCCAGACCGGCGCGCCCTGGAGCGGCGGGCGGCTGGCGGAGCTGCGCGTCCCGACGTCGGTCCTCTACGGCGAGCAGGACCCGATCGGCCGGCCGTCGGCCGCGCGAGCGACGGCGCGAGCCATCCCGGGGGCCCGGCTGGTGCCGCTGCCCGGGGTCGGTCACGACCTGCCCCGGGAGATCTGGCCCCGGATCGTCGACGAGGTGCGGACCCTGGCCGGGCGGGCCGGGGCGGAGGCGGCGCCCTGACCGGCTAACCGCTCACCTCGACCCGTCCGTCGTGCTCGTCGAGGACGTAGACCCGCGACGCCCTGGCCCGGTAGAGCCGGAACTGCGACGCCCCGACGACCCTCTGCTCGTCCCACGAGCCGATGCCCTGCTCCCGCGCGCGCTCGTTGTAGACCGCGAGCGCGGCAGCCCGCTCGTCGGGGCCGACCTCCTCGGCCTCGGCCTCCGCGTAGACCGCCGCCGCCCCGCCCACCGCCACCGTGGAGTCGAAGACGGCGATGCCGACCGCGGGTCGGCCGGCGATGTTGCGGGAGTGCCGGGCCCCCGGGCGCGACACCCAGACGAACTCGGCGCAGTCGCGGTCGGCGAACCACACGGGGGTGGCCCACGGCCGCCCGTCGCCGTCGGCGGTGGCCAGGGTCATGTAGGTGTTCGCGGCCACCACCCGGCGCGCCTCCGCCGCCGCCGTGCCCGCGTCCACGCTCTCCGCGACCGCCATGTACTGCCTCCCCGCGCCGAAGGTGCTGTTGCGGGGTCAGACACCCCCGGCCGGGGGATCTCATCGGTCAGCTGGAGCGCAGCTTCTCCTTGATGGCGGTCTTGAGGACCTTCCCGACGGTCGAGCGGGGCAGATCGGGCCAGATCAGCACCTGCTTGGGCGCCTTCACGCTGCCGATCCTGGTCTTCACCGCGGTGATCAGCTCGGCCTCGTCGGCCGTGGAGTCCGGGTGCAGCTGCACGACGGCGACCACCCGCTCGCCCCACTTGTCGTCGGGCACGCCGACGACGCCGCAGTCGCGGACGTCCGGGTGGGTCATGAGGGCCTGTTCGACCTCGGCCGAGTACACGTTGAAGCCTCCGGTGATGATCATGTCCTTGGCCCTGTCGACGACGAACAGGTAGCCGTCGGCGTCGAGGTAGCCGATGTCGCCGGTGTGGTGCCAGCCGAACCGCGAGGCCTCGGCGGTGGCCTCCGGGTCGCGGTAGTAGCCCGTCATCACCAGCGAGCCGCGCACGACGATCTCGCCGCGCTCACCGGGCGCCAGCAGCCGCCCCTCGCCGTTCATGATCCCCACGGTGACCAGCGGGGTGGGGCGCCCGGCCGCGGTGAGCCGCTCGTGGGCGACGGTTCCGTCGGGTCGGAAGTGCTCGGCCGGGGCCATCGTGGAGATCATCATCGGGGCTTCGGACTGGCCGAAGAGCTGCCCCATGACCGGGCCGATCGCGGTCAGCGCCTGTTCGAGCCGCGTCGGTGAGATCGGCGCTGCGCCGTACCAGAAGCACTGCAGCGACGACAGGTCCGTGCGCGGCAGGTCCTCGTGGTCGAGCAGTTGGTAGATCACAGTCGGGGGCAGGAAGGTGTGCGTGACCCGGTGCGCGGGCACGTTCGCCAGGAACGCCCCGGTGTCCGGGGCCGCCATCACCACGATCCGCCCGCCCAGGGCCATCACCGGGAAGCACAGCACGCCGGCGGCGTGGGTGAGCGGGGCCATGGCCAGGTACACCGGCCTGCCCCGGAACGGGTAGCTCATCAGCACGATCGCCGTCATCGTCTCGATCGTGCGGTCGCTGAGCTGCACGCCCTTGGGGCGCCCGGTGGTGCCCCCGGTGCCGACGATCATGACGGTGTCGTCGGGCGGAGTGGCGCCGTACTCGGTCCGCTCGCCGGCCGTCCAGGTTCCGATGTCGGCCAGTGGCACGATGGTGCGCAGCCCCGGCAGCTGCGGGGCGATGGCCTCCACCAGCTCGGCGTAGGCCGCGGAGTGGAACAGCGCGACGCAGTCGAACAGCTCCAGCAGCTCGCGGTTCTCCGCGGCGGCGTTGCGCGGGTTGATCGGCACCCACACCGCGCCGCGGCGGGCGATGCCGAACACCGTGGCGAAGGCGACCGGGTCGTTGCCCGACAGCACGGCGACCTTGTCGCCCGCCCGCACGCCCTCCCTGGCCAGCGCCGCGGCGACGGCGTGGCTGTGGTCGACGACGTCGTCGTAGCTCAGGGTCAGCCCATCGCTGACCAGACAAGGGGCGTCGCCGCCCAGCGACGCACCCTTGTCCAGGTAGGCGGTCAGGGCCACGCCGCCCCCTCCGACGGCCGCCCCACCACCACGTGCGGGACCGGTCTCACGCGTGCGCCTCCACGACCGGGTTGAGCACCAGCCCGAAGTTGCGCAGCACGCCCAGCAGCTCCCGGTGCCCGAACGCCTGGCAGGCCGAGGCGAACCCGGCCCGGCGGGGCGGCTGCTGCAGCAGCGAGTACGCGCAGTAGGCCTGCAGCAGGCCGGTCTGCTTGTAGTTGGAGTTGCCGTGGATGGTCACGTGCACGCGCCCGAGGGGACCGGACGCGTGCACGGAGTCGATGGAGGTGTTGACCCGCGGGTTCTCCCGCGGCGGCATGTCGGCCTGCAGGCCGGCGGCGATCTCGGACAGCGCGGCCTCCTGGCCGGCCCGGTCGAGCGGGCGGATCTGGTCCTCGAACATCCCGGTCGTGGCCACGACGCCGTCCATGACCGCGCGGTCCATGACGCCGCCGGTGACCAGGCAGGTGGCGACCCGGGGGTCGTCCTTGAACCAGACCGGGTGCAGCGTGCCGCCCCACGGCACGGTCAGCGCGGTGCCGTGCTGGCCGGGCACCACGCACTCGCGCGTGGCCCGGTGGTCCCACGCGACGTACTCGTTGTTCTGCAGGTGGAACCAGTCGGCCTTGAGGATCGTGAAGATCGTCTGGGTGGAGGCGTAGGTCGGGAAGCCCTTCCAGAGCACCAGCATGTCCAGCGTGTCGAGCCCGGGCGCGGTCTCCAGCGCGATGTTCGCCGCGATCTCGCCGGTGGTGTACATCTGCGCGACCCCGGGGGAGAGCAGCAGGCCGGCCTCGCGGAAGGCGGCCCCCCACCGCTTCTGCGCGTCCAGCGCCCAGTCCTGCTCGCCGGTGGTGTCCAGGTAGTGGCAGCCCGCGGCCAGGCTCGCCTCGACGACCTCGGGCCCGAGCTTGATGAACGGCCCGACGGTGTTGCACACGACCGAGGCGCCCTCGAAGAGCCGGGTCAGCGACTCCACGTCGTGGCCGACCTCGACGACGTCGTGCGCGACGGTGTCGATGCCGGGGATCCGGTCGACGACCTCCTGCACCTTCTTGCCGTCTCGGCCCGCCGCGATGAACGGCACGTGGTACTCGCGCAGGTACTCGCAGATCAGCCGGCCGGTGTAGCCGGAGACCCCGTAGACGACGACGGGCTTGGCGCTCGGTCCGACTGGTGCCGATGGTTCGCTCGCGGGCTCGCTCACGGTCACATGCCCATCCCGCCGTCGACCGGCAGGCCGACGCCGTTGACGAACCGGGACGCGTCGGAGGCCAGGAAGACCACCGCGTCGGCCATGTCGGACACCTCGCCCAGGCGCCCGGACGGGGTGAGCTCGACGACCGCGGCGACGGCGGCGTCCGGGCTCTCGAACAGGCCCAGGCCGGAGGTCTCCACGGCCAGCTTCACGCCCATGTCGGTGGCGACGAGCCCGGGGTAGATGCAGTTGACCCGCACCCCGTAGCCGAGCTTGCCCGACTCCATCGCCGCGACCCGGGTGAGCCGGTCGACCGCGGACTTGGTGGCCGAGTAGCCGGCGATGGCCGGGAAGGCGATGGTGGCCGCGACCGAGGCCACGTTGATGATCGCGCCGCCGTCGCCGGCGGCGCCGCCGGGGCGCATGGCCCGCAGCCCGTGCTTGATGCCGAGCATCGTGCCCAGCACGTTGACGTCGAGCATCTTGCGGATGTCGTCGGGGTCGGTGTCCACGATCAGCTGGGTGACCTCGATGCCGGCGTTGTTGACCACCACGTCGAGCCCGCCGAGCTCGCGCACGGTGTGCGCGACGGCGTTCTCCCAGGCCGCGTCGTCGGTGACGTCCAACTCGACGAAGCCGCCGCCCTCCAGACCCGCGGCGGTCTGCTCGCCGACGTCCTTGAGCACGTCGGCGATCATCACCCGGGCCCCCGCCGCGGTCAGCGCCTGTGCCATGCCTGCGCCCAGGCCGCGTGCGCCGCCGGTGACGAGCGCGCGCCTCCCCGCCAGATCGAACGGACTCATCCGTGCCCCTCTCGTCATCGCCGGTGATGTCGCCTGTGATGCGGAGCACCACCGTGGAGGAGTTCTGGACGAGTGTCAAGAATTGTCTGGACGAGTGTCCAAACGGGTGGGGTCGGTTAGCCTGGCCGAGATGACAGCCACCGTCGGACGGGCCGACAAGTTCGAGGAGCGCCGCCGCGAGCTCGCGGACGCGGCGCTGCAGACCCTGTCCGAGCTCGGCTACGCCCGTACGAGCCTGCGCGAGATCGCACAGCACACCTCCTTCTCGCACGGCGTGCTGCACTACTACTTCCGCGACAAGGTCGAGCTCATCACCTACTGCGTGCGCCGGTACAAGTCGGTGTGCGTGCAGCGCTACGACGAGGTCGTCGCGGCCGCCCGCACCGGCGAGGAGCTCTCCGCCGGGTTCGCCGAGGCCATGGCCGGCACCCTCGTCGCCGACGCCCGCATGCACCGGCTCTGGTACGACCTGCGCTCCCAGTCGCTGTTCGAGCCCGCCTTCCGCGACGACGTCCGCGAGATCGACGCCATCCTCGAGGACATGATCACCCGAGTCGTCGGCCGCTACGCCGAGCTCGTCGACGGCGTCCCCGCGCTGCCGTTCACAGCGGCCTACGCCTGCTTCGACGGCCTGTTCCAGCAGGCCCTCCTGCGCCACCTGTCCGGGGTGGAGCCGGCCCCCGCCCGGCTGCACGACGATGTGGAACGACTACTGGCACTGGTCACGAACTGAGCGGAGGGCGTAAGTGGGGGAACGGCAGGCACTGGTAGTGCGCGGGGGGTGGACGGGGCACCACCCGGTGGAGGCCACCGACATGTTCCTGCCGCACCTGCGGGCCAACGGCTTCGACGTCCGCGTCGAGGACTCGCCGGGGGTGTACGCCGAGGCCGACTACATGGCCGGTGTCGACCTCGTCGTGCAGTGCATGACCATGAGCACCATCGCCGACGACGAGCTGGCCGGCCTCACGGCCGCCGTGCGCGCCGGCACCGGACTGGCGGGGTGGCACGGCGGCATCGCCGACTCCTACCGCGCCTCCAGCGACTACCTGCACATGGTCGGCGGCCAGTTCGCCTGCCACCCGCCCAAGGCGCCCGACGAGCGCCGCGGCGAGCAGGCCGACTACTTCATCCCCTACCGGGTGCGGATGGTCCCGGGCGCCGAGCACCCGATCATCCGCGGCATCGACGACTTCGACCTGGTCACCGAGCAGTACTGGGTGCTCACCGACGAGTACGTCGACGTCCTGGCCACCACCACCCTCGATGCGCGCGAGTTCGACGCGTGGCACCGACCGGTGACCTCCCCGGCCGTCTGGACCCGCCGCTGGGGCCAGGGCCGGGTCTTCGTCTGCACGCCCGGCCACGACCTCGACGTCCTGCGCGTGCCGCAGGTCACGACGATCATCGAGCGCGGCCTGCTGTGGGCGGCCCGGTGAGTGAGCTTGCGAGCGAACCGTTGACGCAGTGCTTGCGCGAGGCGCCGGCCGAGCTTTGCGAGGGCGAGCGGTGAGTGAGCTTGCGAGCGAACCGTTGACGCAGTGCTTGCGCGAGGCGCCGGCCGAGCTTTGCGAGGCCGAGCGGTGAGTGAGCTTGCGAGCGAACCGTTGACGCAGTGCTTGCGCGAAGCGCCGGCCGAGCTCTGCGAGGCCGAGCGGTGAGCGGGCCGCTCCGGGTCGGGCTGGTCGGTGCCGGGTTCATCTCCGGGCAGTACTCCCAGACCCTGGCCCGGTCGCCGGGGCTGCGCGTGAGCGCCGTCAGCGACCTGCAGACCGCCCGGGCCGAGGCCCTCGCCGCCCAGCACGAGGGGGCCCGGGTCCTGCCGCTGCCCGACCTGCTCGCCGCACCCGACGTCGACGTCGTCCTGGTGCTGAGCCTGCCCGACTCGCACGCCGAGCTGGCGTCGGCCGCGATCGCCGCGGGCAAGCACGTCTACGTGGAGAAGCCGCTGGCCCTGTCGGTGGCGGAGGGCCGCAAGGTCGTCGAGGCGGCCACCGCCGCGGACCTGCGCGTGGGCTGCGCCCCGGACACGGTCCTCGGCACGGGGGTCCAGACGGCCCGCGCCGTGGTCGACGCCGGCCGCATCGGCACCCCGCACTCGGCGACGGCGTTCATGACCACCCCGGGCCACGAGCGCTGGCACCCCGACCCGGAGTTCTACTACCGCCCCGGCGGCGGCCCGCTGCTCGACATGGGCCCGTACTACCTCACCGCACTGGTGCACCTGCTCGGCCCGGTCGAGCGCGTCGTCGGCGCGTCGACGCGCCCGCTGCCGACCCGCACGATCGGCAGCGGCCCCCGTGCCGGCACCCCGTTCCCCGTCGAGGTCGACACCACCGTCACCGGGATCCTGGAGCACGCGTCGGGCGCGGTGTCCACACTGGTCATGAGCTTCGACGTGTGGGCGGCCCGGCTCCCGGCGATCGAGGTCCACGGCACCGGCGGCTCGCTGTCGGTGCCCGACCCGAACCTGTTCACCGGCCAGGTCGAGCTGCACCCCGCCGCCGCGACCGAGTGGGTCGACGTCGGGGTCGTCGCGGGCTTCCGCGACGCCGGGCGCGGGTGCGGCCTGGCCGACCTCGCCGCGGCGTTGGGCGAGGGGAGGGCGCACCGCGCGGGTGCCGAGGTGGCGCTGCACGTGCTGGACGTCATGCAGTCGGTCCAGACGGCCGCCGACACCCGGGCCTCGGTCGCGCTCACCACGACGTGCCGGCGGCCGGAGCCGGTGTTCGGGGTGGTGGATCTCGTCTGACGCGGTCGCCTCGTCGCCTCTCGTGCGCCTCCGGCGGCGCCTGCGCGGCGGGCGACCTCGGATCCGAGCAGGGGGCTTCGGGAGGGTGTGGGCACCTGTGCCCACGGGGTCAGCGCGGAACACGGGACACACTCCGGCCGGGGTTGATCTGCGGTGGTCGAGTCGGGTCCGGGCGCCCGGGTGGTCCGGTTCTCGGGTGCCGTCGGGGTGTGCGTTCCTTGTCGAGCCAGGCCGGGGGTATGAACTCCGGTAGGCCGTCACGGGCGATGCGTACGAGCCATTCCGTCGAGTGGATCTCTTGGTGGTGCGTCCAGCACAACATGACGAGGTTGTCGATTTTGGTGTGGCGCCGCGGGCCCATTCTTTGATGTGGTGGATTTCGCACCAGCTGGGTGGGCGATCGCAGCCGGGGTGGGCGCATCCGTGGTCGCGGGCGACGATCGCGCGCCGAATCGGGAGGGGGATGGTGCGGGCTTCTCGCCCGACGTCGAGGGGTTGGCTGTCGCCGTCGAGGACGATGGGGATGACCTTCTCGTCGCAGCACAGCGCCCGCAGCGCCGCCGGAGTCGGGGTGCCACCGAGGTCCAGGCAGGCCGCGCGAGCCCGGTTCTCCAGGTCGGTCAGGGCCATCGTGATCGCCAGGCGAGGGCGTTCCCCGGCGGTGGTGGGGAGGATGGTGTCGCCGTGGGTGGCGACGAACCCGCACACCTCGGCGAGGGCGTCGGCGTCGCGCTCGGCGGCGCTGCGCGGGTCTTGGGCGGTGCGCGGGGTGGCCTTGGCGTCGATGACCGTGGCGATCATCGTGTAGCGGACCGGGTCGGTGAACACCCCGCTGATCTTCCCGCCACCCCCGTGGGTAGCGGGGTCAGGCGTAGCTCGTTGACCTGCACGGGCTCCCGCTCGTCGGGTTCGGCGCCGTCCTGGTCGTAGGCGCGCACCAGGTCGGCCCCGAACCTCGCCAGCTCCGTCGGGGTCGACGTGTCGGCGACCGCGGCGATCTGCTCCTCGATCCCGGTCCAGGCGTAGGGCGGGATCCGCCGCGCCGCCGGTGAGTCGAGGAGTCGGGCGATCAAGTCGACGTGCTGCAAGCTCGCCGCACCGCTGCTGAACGCCGCAGCCATCGCGGGCAGCACCGGCGGCAACACCTGCCCCTGCAGATCCACCCGCGCGGCGACGTGCTCGGCTGCGCGCACGATCTCCCGCGCCCGCCCCCGATCCACGGTCAGCACCGAGGCCACCACGGATTCGGGCCGCCGGTGTCCGGCGGCGGCGAACGCACCACTGCGCTGCAACACGGCTACGGCTTCGACCTGCAGTTGCGATATGGCTCGGGTCAACTCCCGAGTAGCAGCGAGTGCATTCAACGCGTCTTGGTCCGTACCGTTCTCGCGCAGCCCGGCGGCGAGCGCACGAATGCGGTCTGCCGTGGCGGCGGGCTCGGTCGAGGTCATGCCTTGATTCTACTCGAACATTTGTGCGGAGTCGAGGAAGGATCGGCACCACGGGATAGTCGCCGCGCTCGCAGGTGAAGCGTTCACAATCGCACCGGCACCTCGGGTCGGGGACGGCAGTCAGCGCACCCCACACTATTCGTTGTAATCGCAACAGGACCATGTGCTCGACGAGGCGGGCCTCCTCAGCGGAACAACCGATCCGTCAGTTCTTCGTTGAGACGGCAAGCAGGCGCGGGTCCGACACGCCCGGGTGCTCCGATCGGACCGAGATGAGCCCCGGCGTGTCGTGCGGCCGACGGTTGGTCGCCGTCCGCGACAGGTCGGCGCGTGCGGACGAGCGGCGGCTTCACCCGAAGAGACGCAATGGTTGGCCCGGTGACAACCGTCTGTAGTGGACCGCTATTCTCTCGCTGCGCGTGCGATCTGGATCACACAACCCACGCAGTGTTCGATGAGGAGCGGTCGGGAATGAGTGCTTCGGACATGAATCGCCGTCGGTTCTTGGGCCTGGCGGCTGCGGCGGCGGGGGCCCCGCTGCTCGCGGCCTGCGGGGCCGGGAGCGCGCCCGAGGCCAGCGCGTCGGGTGGGCGGATCGGCGAGGTCCGGGTGGGGCTCGTCGTGCCCCAGTCGGGGAACTACGCGCCCCTGGGCCTGGACATGCAGCACGGGTGGGAGCTGTGGCTCTCCCAGCACGGCAACACGCTCGGCGGCTACAAGGTCACCACGATCGTCGCCGACGAGGGCGACAGCCCCGACCGGGGCGTGCCCGCCGTGCAGCGGGTGCTGCAGAGCGACCAGGTCGACGTCGTCGTCGGGCTGGTGAACTCGGCGACCGCGCTGGCCGTGGCGCCGCTGGTCGTGCGGGCCAAGAAGCTGCTGATCGTGGGCAACGCCGGGGCCGCGGACATCACCGGGCGCCACCGCAACCCCTACATCTGGCGGACCTCCTTCCAGAACGCCCAGGTGGCCGCGGCCGTCGGCCCCTACCTGGCGCAGGAGAACATCCCCGGTGGCGTCTTCCTCATCGCCCCGGACTACGCGGCGGGCAGCGAGGCGCGCGTCGGGTTCAAGGTGGCCTTCGAGGCCGCGGGCGGCACGATCGCGGGCCAGGCCGGCCCGGAGTTCGGCACCACCCAGGACTTCAGCCCGTTCCTGAAGGAGATCCGCGACTCCGGCGCGGGCGCGGTGTTCTGCTTCTTCGCCGGTGCGGAGGCCGTGCGGTTCGTGCAGCAGTACGCGGCGTACGGGCTCAAGTCGACGCCGCTCTACGGCTCGGGCTTCCTCACCGAGGGCGGGGTCCTGGACGGGCAGGGCGAAGCGGCGGTGGGGGTCCGGACGTCGTTGTTCTACTCCGACCGGCTGGACAACCCGGCCAACCGGGCGTTCGTCGAGGCCTACCGCGCGGCCCATCGGGCCGTGCCGACCTGCTACTCGGTGTCGATGTGGGACGCCGCCGCGGTGCTCGACCGGGCGCTGCGCACGACCACGGGCCTCGACGGCGACGCGCTGAACGTCGCGCTCGGGGGCGTCGGCACGATCGACGACAGCCCGCGCGGCCCGTGGGAGTTCGACGGGCAGAGCCCGAAGCAGAACATGTACCTGCGCGCGGTGGAGGGCACCCCACCGCAGCTGTCCAACGTGGTGATCGCCGAGCTCGGGCAGAAGTCGCAGTTCCTGACGGGCACCGAGTAGCCGGCGCGGCGCTCAGACCCGCCGGCCCTCCAGCACGTCGCGCAGCGCGTCGAGCTGGCCGGCGTCGGCCCGCCGGATCGCGCCGCGCACCACGGGTCCGAGCAGCGTCCACGGACCCGTGGTGGCGACCTCGGCGGTGAGCCGGGCCGTGGTGCCCGAGCCGGAGGGGCGCAGGCGGTAGGTGTAGCGGGCCGTCACGCCGCCCTGGACGGACTCGACGATGAGCGCGCGCTCGGGCTCCACGGCGGCGATGGTGCCGGTGCGGGACCGGCCCCGGGTCCAGAACGTGACGACCGAGCCGGGCGCGGTGCCCCCGGCGCAGCTCATCGCCTCGATGCCGGTCATCCAGCGCGGTGCGTGCTCCCAGTCGGTGAGCTCGCGCCACACCTGCGCGACCGGCCTGTCGATCTCGGTCTCGGTCTCGAACGCGCGGCGCATGGCGGCTCCCTCGGGGCGGCGGGGTCGGTCCGCAGGAGTGTGGGGGTCCGCGCCGGGGGCGGCTTGTACGGATTTCACCTCTCCGGCACGAACCCGGGCTCGTGCTGTCCGGCCGCGAACTCGCGGCGCTGCGCGGCGACGTAGCCAGACGGGGTGACGCCGGTGTGGCGGCGGAAGTCCCGGATGAAGTGGCTCTGGTCGAACCAGCCCCACTCGGCGGCCAGCGCGGTCCAGTCGACGGCGGCGTGGACGTCGATCCGCGCGAGCAGCCTGCGCAGCCGCAGGATGCGGGCGAGCGCGCGCGGCGCTAGCCCGACGACCCGCACGAACTCGCGGTCGAGGTGCCCGTGGGTGACGCCGAGGTCCGCGGCGATCGCGGCGATCGGCCGCCGGGGGTCGGCCTCCAGCGCGGCCACCACCGTCGCGCAGCGCGCCATGCCGCGCACGTGCGGGCGCAGGCCGGCACGCAGCGCGTCCTCGACCAGGGCCGTGCCCGCTCGCGGCTCGGTCAGCCCCAGCAGCGAGCGCCGCAGCGGGCCGGCCGCGGCCCACCTGCTCTCCAGGTCCACCACGCGTCCGCGCAGCGGAGCGGGGTCGGCCCCGAACAGGGCCCGGCAGCCCACCGGCGTGCACACCACGCCGACGGCCCACGTCTCGGCCGTCGGGGCGTTGACCACGGGCTCGTCGTGCGGTCCGGCCAGCCACCCGCGCGCCGCGACGAACCGCTCGCCGGTGCCGTTGCGCGGGACCTGGACGATCGGCGCGCCGAGCACGAGCACGGCGACGGTGGAGCCGGTCGGGGCGATCCGCTCGCGGCGGTAGGGGATCTGCCCGCGCGCCCACCACACCGACTCGACGTAGGGCGCGAGCGGCGGCGCCGGACGGGTCAGCTCGAACTCGAACTCCATCGGGCAACCCCATCGCCGGCGGCGGCCAGGATGCCAGACCGCCCGCCGCGCTCTCCCTGTTGCGCCCGATCGTGCGCGTCGGAGGCCGGGGGCGGCGGATATGGGTGCTGACCCGCATGGTGGATCGCCCGCGCCCGCCGAAGACTGGACCGCACCGGCCGCGCTCCACCCGGGAGCGGCGGTGCCGGTGACGCGAGGGCGGTGGGGTCGATGGCGGAACGGGACGAGGCGCGCGGCGGCCGCCGGCCCGGGCAGGAGCCCGCGGAGCCGGTCGTCGCTCCCGAGGCCGGCGGGCTCGAGCCCGACTACGAGATCGTGCCGGTCTGGGTGCTGCCCGCGATCGTGATCGGGCTGGCGACGGCGTCGGGGTCGATGGTCCTGCTGGCGCTGCTGAGCGTCGGCACCATCACCTGGACGATCCTGACCGCCGATCGCACGCCGCCGCCCCGCCGGCCGCGGAAGCGCCCGTAGGACGGCCGGTCAGGGCTCGATCAGCGCGGCCCGGACGGGTAGCGGGCCAGGTCGAGCCGGTCGCGCAGGTTGAGCGCTGTGGTGGCCTTCGCTGGGTGCCGACTTCGGGGGCAACGGCACCGCGGTCGCCACGAGCGCCGACGTCGTGGCATCGGCATCGCCACCCGCACCGGCCACCGGCGCTGAGCACGGTGATCGCCTGGGGCCACGTGACGCTGCGGTTCTTCTGCCGACCCCGCCCCGAGATGGGTGCTGGACCGCATGGCGCCGCGGCCCGCCAGCCAGCAGGCTCGAGGGCATGGACGGCAACGCGCTGGTGGCGGCACTGGGCCAGGAGACGGCCGCGTCGGTGCGCGGCTACCGCGAGCGGGTGCTGCGCGAGGCCGCGCGCCGCGGGCTGCGGCTCGACGACCGGGGCGGGGTCCGGGAGGCCACCCTGCTGGGCATCCGGCTCGCGTTCGGCTTCTGCCGCGACCGGCCCGAGCTGACCGGGCGCACGCTGAGCTGGGGCCCCGCCCACGGCTGGTCGCTATCGCACCGCACGGCGGGCGGCCCGCCGGCCCACTACGCCGGACCGGGCGCGACGCCGCGCTGCCTGGTCCCCGAGCCCGCCGACGTCGTCGAGTGGGCCGTCGGCGAGCCCGCGGGGTCGGCGAGCCCACCCCGCGGCGTCGAGCTCGACGACGACCCGGTCGCCATCCGCAGGCTGCTGCGGTTCGCCCGCCGCGCCGAAGCGCCCGCCGCGCCCTGAGGACCCCCTAGGCTGGACGGGCTCGGCGCCGGGCCCGCCGGCCGTTTGCCGGGGGCGTGCGCGGGAACGGTCGTTCGCGGCACCGCGCCGTGCGGACCACGCAGGAGGACGTCCCGATGGCTGCCACGACCCCGTCCGACCCCGACCCGGCCGACCAGGACCAGCTCAGCGACGCCGTGGACGAGATGGAGGAGCGGGTCGTCGGGCGCCGGGTCGACCCGCCGCGATCCGACGAGCTGGGTGATCCCGAGGACGCCGAGGCCCGCGACGGCACGACCCCCGGGGACGAGCCGTCCTGACCGGGGCCCGGCGCCGGCGGGGCGCGGTCCGGCTCCCGCCATCGGTCCCCGGTTGCGCGGCGCGCATACTTGAGGCCGGATGGCTGCAGAAGGATCGGCCTCACCCGGCGACGGGATGCTGGGCACAGCCGTCCCCGTCGACGGTCCGGTACCGCCGGTGGAGCTGCTCGTCGCGCTGACCGCGGAGGCCGCGTCGGCGCGGGTCGTGCGCAGGCGGCTGCGGGAGTGGCTGCTGCGCTGGGGCTGGCGCGACGACGACCTCGACGACGTGATCCTGGCCGTCGACGAGGCCGTGGCCAACGTCGTCGACCACGCCTACCTGGGGCAGGCCGTCCCCGGCACGGTCAACGTCTACGCCTGGACCACCACCGGGTCCCAGGGCCGCCTGGTCACCGTGTCGGTCACCGACCAGGGCCGCTGGCGCCCCGTCCCGGCCGACCCCGGCCTGCGCGGCCGCGGGCTGCTGATGATGAGCACCTGCACGGCCTCGCTGCACATCGAGCACAGCGCCGGGGGCACCGCGGTCACCATGACCAGCAAGCCGCTGCCGGGGTCGGGACACTAGGGTCGACCCGTTCGCCCCACCTCGTGGGTGATCGAGTGCGGGGGTGCGGGGGTGGATCGGCTCGGCCGTGCTGGTGCCGTCGGGCCGCTGGCCGTCATCGTGCTGTTCACGCTGCTGGACCTGGCGGCGGGCCCGGAGCGGGTCGTGCTCAGCCTGGTGGTGATCGCCCCGTTGCTGGCCGCGAGCCTGACCGGGCGCGGCCTGACGATCGCGTACGCGGTGCTGGCCTTCGTCGTCGCCGCGGTGCTCGGCGTCGACGGCCAGCAGTACACCGCCGACGAGTGGCCCAGCCAGGCCGCGCGGTTGTTCGGGGTGGCGCTGGGCGGGCTGTTCGCGGTCGGGGCCTGCGACGCGCGCCTGGAGCGGGAGGCCCGGCTGGAGCGGCTCAGCGCCGAGGCCATGGCGAGCCGGGTGCGGGCCGAGGGGGCCGAACGCACGGCCACCCTGGCCGAGGAGCTGCAGCGCACCCTGCTCGCCGACCCGCCGCGCGTGCCGCGCCTCGACGTCGCCGTCCGGTACCTGCCCGCCGCCGAGCACGTGCGGGTCGGCGGCGACTGGTACGACGCGTTCGAGACCGCCGACGGCCGGACGGTGCTGGTGATCGGCGACGTGGCCGGCCACGACGGCCACGCCGCGGTCACCATGGCCCAGCTGCGCAGCAGCGTCCGGGGGATCGCCCAGGTGCTGGTCCGGTCGCCGGCCGAGCTGCTGACCGCCCTCGACCGGGCCGTGCGCTCCCTCAACCCGGGCACCCTGGCCACGATGGTGATGGCCGAGGTCCGCGCGGACGACCGGGACCGGACCGACCTGCTGCTGCGCTGGGCCAACGCCGGTCACCCTCCTCCGCTGCTGCTGCGCGCCGACGGTTCCGCACGGCTGCTGGAGCACGAGCCCGACCTCCTGCTCGGGGTCGACCCGCGGATCGCCCGCGCCGACCACGAGTTGGTGCTGCGCCCGGGGGACGCGGTGGTGATGTTCACCGACGGGCTGGTGGAGCGGCGGGGCGCGGCGATCGACGACGGCCTGCGCCGGGTCGTCGACACCGCGGCCGCCGTCGGCGGCGCCTCGTTGGACGCGCTCTGCGACGCCCTGCTCGACCCGATCGGCGAGCACCCCAGCGACGACGTGGCGCTGCTCGCCATCCGGGCGCAGACCGCGCTCACACGGCCGCCGGGTCCGTGACCGTGACCGCGGTGCGCCTGCGCAGGCCGACGGCCACCACGACGAGGCCGAGGGCCGCGCCCGCCAGCGGCACCGCCATGGCGGCGCGCAGCGCGTCGATGCCGGTGGCGCCCGCGGCGGTCGCGCCGACGTGCACGGCGGTCGCGGCGGACAGCCCGAGCGCGGTCCCGAACTGCATCGACGTGTAGAGCAGGCCCCCGGCCAGCCCGTGCTCGGCCTCGTCGACCCCGTCGGTGGCCGCCATCGTCAGCGGTCCGTACGCCAGCGAGAAGGCGAGCCCGAGCGCGGCGAAGCTGGGGAGCATCAGCGCGTAGGTCCAGTCCGGGGCGACGGGCAGGAACAGCGCGTAGGCCAGCACCGCGCTGGCCAGGCCCCCGAGCAGCACGGGGACCGGGCCGAACCGGTTGACCAGGCGCGTGGTCAGGGTCGGGGCGAGGATCGTGTCGATCGCGACGACCAGCAGCGCCAGCGCGGTCTGCAGGGGCGTCCAGCCGCGCAGCTCCTGCAGGTAGAGCGTGACGAGGAACTGGAACCCGGCGAACGAGCCGAGGAACAGCAGCGCGGCGGTGTTCGTGCGGACCAGCGCCGGGGTGCGCAGCAGGCCCAGCCGCACCAGCGGCGCGTGCGAGCGGCGCTCGACGGCGACGAAGACCGCGACCATGGCCGCGCCCCCGACCAGCAGGGCGGCGGTGGTGGCGGTGCCCTCGCCGGGCGACTCGAGCCGCACGACCCCGTAGGCCAGCAGGAGCATGGCCGCGGTGATGCTCCCCGCGCCGGCGAGGTCCAGGCCGCGGACCGCCTGCCGCTGCCCGGTCTCGCGGACCAGCGGGATCGCGGCCAGCAGGATCGCCGCGGACAGGACCACCGGGGCGAAGAACACCCACCGCCAGCCCAGCGCGGTGAGCAGGCCCCCGGCCACCAGGCCGAGGGAGTAGCCGCCGGCCGCGGTGCCCGCGTAGAAGCCGAGCGCCCTGGTGCGCAGCGGGCCCGCCGGGAAGCTCGCGGTGACCAGGGCCAGGCCGGCCGGGGTCAGGAAGGCGGCCGCCACGCCGGTGACGAACCGCGCGGCCAGCAGCACCCACCCCTCGGTGGCCAGCCCGCCGAGCCCGGAGAACACCAGGAACACCACGAGCCAGGTCAGGAACATCCGCCGCTTGCCGAACACGTCCGCGGCGCGCCCGCCCAGCAGCATGAACCCGGCGTAGCCGAGCACGTAGGCGCTGACCACCCCGCTGAGCTCGCCGGTGGTCAGGCCGAGGTCGGCGCGGATGGTGGGCAGGGCCACGTTGAGCATCGCGACGTCGATGCCCTCCAGGAAGATCGCGCCGCAGAGCACGATCAGCGTGCCGCGCGCGCGTGCCCCCATCCGCGGCGCTCGGCCGGGTGCGGTCTCGGACATGTCGTGGTCCTCCCGAAGTCGGTTCCCTCTTGTTACCGACCGCACTCTGCGGAAGTATCTGGTGGCGTGGAAGACGGAACATCACGGTCACCCGGTAACTGCGCGGATACCGGCGCGGTCGACGGCGAGTTCGACGTCCTCAACTGGGACGCCCGCGAGGACTGCGAGGTCCGCCAGATCCTCGACCGGATCGCCGACAAGTGGTCGTTGCTGGCCATCGCCCTGCTCGACCGGCGCCCGCTGCGCTTCACCGAGCTGCGCCGCGCCATCGACGGCATCAGCCAGCGGATGCTCGCCCGCACCCTGCGCCACCTGGAGCGCGACGGCCTGGTGAGCCGCACCGTGCACCCGACCGTGCCGCCCCGGGTGGACTACGAGCTCACCACCCTCGGTGCCACCCTGCACGAGACGATCAAGTCGCTGGTGGTGTGGACCGAGGACCACCAGCGCGAGATCGCCGAGGCCCGCACCGCGTACGACCGGCGCATCGCCCAGGAGCAGGAGCAGGCCGCGCGCGAGGCCGCCGAGCGCGACGCGATCGCCCGCGCCGTGCTCACCGGCGAGCGCTGACTCAGGCCGCCTCCCGCCGCGCCCGCACCATCGCCGGGGTCGCGAACGCGGAGTACCGCGGTGCCCACCGCGCGAGCGCCCCGGCGGCCAGCACGCCGACCCCGCCCACGACGACGATCCCCGCGGCCAGCGTCCAGGCCCCGGCCACCAGCGAGACGACCACCGGCCCGACCGCGACGCCGGTGTCGCTCATCAGCCGCCAGATCGACAGGAAGCGCAGCCGGTCGTGCGGGGGAGCGGCGTCCGCGCCGAGCGTCATGACGATGCCCGAGCCGATGCCGTTGCCCAGGCTCATGACCATGGCCACGGCGGTCAGCCCGACGATCCCGCCGGTCAGCGGGAGCGCCGCCATGGCCAGCCCCAGGACCACCATCGACGGCAGCGCGACGGTCAGCCGCCCGTACCGGTCCATCACCTTGCCCGACGGGTAGAACAGGGCCATGTCGACGGCGCTGGCGATGCCGAACACCAGGCTGGTGGCCTCCGGGCTGAGGCCGATGTGCACCGCCCACAGCGGCAGCACGACCTGGCGGGCCGCGCGGACGGCGCCGATGGCGAGCACAGCGACGCCGAGGGTCGCCAGCAGCGGGCGGTGCTCGCGCAGCATCGTCCGGTAGCCGCGACCCCCGCGCGTCCGCCGGGCCGGGCGAGCCGGCCCGGCGGCGGCGACGTCCGGGATCACCAGCAGCAGCACGGCCGCGAGCGCCGCGGCCACCGCCGCGACCAGGTACGCGGCCCGCAGCGACGCCAGGCTGATCACCACGGCCCCGACGAAGGGCCCGATGAACAGTCCGACCCGGTGCGAGCCCCCGAGCATCGACAGCGCCCGCGCCCGCAGGTCGAGCGGCACGACCTCGGTCAGGTAGGACTGCCGGGCGAGGTAGAACGTCGAGTTGCCCATGCCGAGCACGAGGAGGCACACCCCGAGCAGGGGCAGCGACGGGGCGACGAAGCAGCCGGTCACGGCGCCCACCGACACCCCGGCCGCGACGACCATGGCCCGGCGGTCGCCGAGCCGCGCGGCCACCGCCGCCGACGGCACGTTGCCGACCAGCTGCCCGATCCCGAGCAGCGCAACCAGGAACCCCGCCGTCCCCGCGGAGGCCCCGAGGTCGAGGGCGGTGATCGCGACGACCGGCGTGATCGCGCCGATGCCGATCTCGTAGACCACGGCGGGCAGGAAGACCGACGGGATCAACGACCGCAGGGTGGGCGGGGTGGCCGGGCCCGTCGTCGAGCTCATCGCCGCGCAACGCTACGCGTTGTCATAGCTAACGGCATCCGGGTGTCGCGCACGGCACCCGCCCGGGTACCGCGGCTCAGTCCCGGTGGACGTCCACCCCGTCGGGGGCGTCGACGCACCGCCGACCCGGACCGTCGAGCGGTCCGGGTCGGCGGGTCATCGCGGAGGGGGTCAGCGGCGGAGGATGAACAGGCGGTTGAACGAGTTCTCGATCCGGGTCCGGACGGAACTGCTCGTGGTGTTCCCGGAATTGGTGTTCACGACATTCGACAGGTTGATCGAGTTGCAGTTCAGGGCCTGCACCGGCACGGTGATGGGGGCCACCGCGTTGACCACGGTGACGCCGTTGATCGTTTGCACGACGGACCCCCCGGACTGCGCGAACGAGCAGTTGTTCGAGGCCTGCGCCGGTGCCGTCCGGGCGGACGCGACAGGTGTCATGATGAGCAGACCGCTCGCGGCGACGGCCACGACGATCCCAGCCTTCTTCAGCACGGTGACTCCGGTGAATTCTTGGGCCGACCCCGCGCGGCGCCATTCGGACGGCGCCCGAGAATGGGGGAGGCGCCGATGGGAAAAGCGTAGCTCGCGAATCCGGGGACCGCCAAAGAAGAGGCCACCATCGAGTGCCGTACCCCGCGTTTACCGTGACGGGCTGTACGGACCACCCCCCGGCGCACGCCGTACGGGCGACGTCCACGGGGGTTCGTACGGCACGCTCGGGGCGATCCGACCCCTCCGGTGTCGCCCAGGAATGTCAGTGGGCTCCGGTAGACAAGGGAGCGGTCGGGGGAGCGCTCGGCCACGACGGTGGGGGGACGCGATGATCCGGCAGCAGGTGGAGTCCAGCAGCGTGCGCTCGCTCGGGTACGACCCGGCGAACCGCGCGCTGGAGGTCCAGTTCGCCAGCGGCGCGGTCTACCGCTACCTCGACGTCCCGGCACGCGTGGTCGAAGGGCTGGCCGCGGCGTCGAGCATCGGCGGCTACGTCGCCAGGAACGTCCGCAACGTCTACCGGTACCGCAGGCTGGGGTGAGGCGATCCGCTGGCGAGCGATGAGTTCCGCGCGCTCGGCGGCTCTACATGGGTGAGCCGGCAACGAGCCGGCGCCGAACCCGCAGGAGGACCCGTGTCGCTACCGCAGCTCGCCGACCACGCCAGCTGGGCCGCAGCGCTCGCCGAGCACCGCGCGCGGGAGAAGGAGCTCACCCGCCGCGTCGACGCGCTGGCCGCGGAGCGCAGGCGGCTGCCGATGGTCGAGGTCGGCCCGTACACACTGCGTGGCGAGGACGGCGACGTCGGCCTGGCCGAGGTGTTCGAGGGCCGCGCCCAGCTGATCACCTACCACTTCATGTGGACCCCCGGGACGCACGACCAGTGCGGCGGCTGCACGTTCTTCACCAGCCACGTCGGCACGCTCGAGCCGCTGCACAGCAAGGACACGACCTTCGCGATCGTGACCGCGGGGCCGTGGGAGGAGGCGGTCGCCTACCGCGACCGCTTCGGCTGGACCATGCCCTGGTACTCGACGGCCGAGAGCCCGTTCGGCGCCGACATGGGCGCCGGCCCGGGCGAGGGCTTCGGCCTGAACGTGTTCGTCCGCGACGGCGACCGCGTGTTCCGCACCTACCACACCGACGGGCGCGGCTCGGAGCCGTTCACCAACTCCTGGGCGCTGCTCGACCTCACCCCGAACGGGCGCCAGGAGGACTGGCAGGACGTCCCCGCGGGCCGTCCGCAGGGCGAGCGGTACCAGTGGTGGCCCGAGCCCGAGCGCTACGCCGAGGAGTTCCGGCGCAACCAGGAGGTCCGCTCCGCGCGCGGCTGAGCGCGCTCCCGGGGGCGTCGGGGCCGATCAGGCCTCGACGCTCTCCCGGGCGAGCCCCATGACCTCGGCCGTGAGCTCCACCGAGCGCAGCCGGGAGGTGACGTCCTCGGCGTGGTGCGCCACGATCAGCTCGTCGGCCTGCACCGACGCGGCGAACTCCTCCAGGAAGCGCCGGACGTCGTCGCCGGTCCCGACGGCCGTGTAGCGCATCATGTCGGCGATCTGCTGCCCGTTCGGCGTGGTGAGGAACGCGTCGATCTGGGCGTCGGTGTAGTCCGGCGACCCCGGCTGGCGGGTGATCATCGACCGGACCCGCCGCCTGCGCACGGTGGCGAGCTGGTGCTGCGCGGTGTCCGCGTCGTCGGCGGCGACCACGTTCGCCCCGGCGATGACGTAGGGCTCGGTGAGCTGCTCGGAGGGCCGGAACTCGTCGCGGTAGCGGGCGACGGCGGCGTGCAGCGCCTGCGGGGCGAAGTGCGAGGCGAACGCGTAGGGCAGGCCGAGGCGCGCGGCCAGCTGCGCGCCGAACAGCGACGACCCGAGGATGTAGAGCGGCACGTCCGTCCCGGCGCCCGGCACGGCCTGCACGCCCGGGACGGTCGAGCGGCCCCGCAGGTAGCCCTGCAGCTCCAGCACGTCCTCGGGGAACGTCGCCGACGCGGAGGCGTCACGGCGCATCGCCCGCATCGTCACCTGGTCGCTGCCCGGAGCCCGGCCCAGACCGAGGTCGATGCGGCCGGGGTGCAGCGTCTCCAGGGTCCCGAACTGCTCAGCGATCGTCAGCGGCGCGTGGTTGGGCAGCATGATCCCGCCGGCGCCGAGCCGGATCGTGGACGTCCGGTCGGCGACGTGGCCGATCAGCACGCTCGTCGCCGACGAGGCGATCGAGGCCATGTTGTGGTGCTCGGCGTACCAGACGCGTCGGTAGCCGAGCCGCTCCGCGGCCCGGGCGAGCTCGACGCTCGCCGCGAAGCTCTCGCGTGGCGTCTCACCGGGCGCGACCGGGGCGAGATCGAGGATCGACAGGGCGAGCACCATGCGGGGGTCCTTCGGCAGATCGGGTCCGGTGGGGAGCGCGCGAGCACTCCCCTCGTGCAACCCGTCGACCGCCGGGATCCATCCCGACGGTCGTTCGGCCCCTCAGGGGCGCAGCGGGCGCCCGTACTGGTCGACCGGGCGGCCGGCGAGGATCACGATGCCGTCGATGAACGCCCACAGCAGGCCGATGCCGATGAAGCTGAGCAGCAGCTGGGCCACCGCGATCCCGGTGTGGCCGGTGTAGAACCGCCCGATGCCGAGCGGCAGCACCAGCTGCAGCACCCCGGCGACGACCTTGTGGCGGTCGGAGTACGGGACGCCGGTGACCGGCTCGCGGCCGTAGGGGGCGTCGGGGTCGCGGCGCGCGGACGGGGTGGGGTACGCCGCCGTCGGGAACGCGACGGCCGGGTACTGCGCGGGGGGCGGGACGGCGACGGCCGTCCCCGGCTCGCTGCGCGGGAGGTCCTTGAACAGCGGGGTGAGGTCCTCTGAGGTGCGCGCGGCGTACGCGGCGGCCGCGCGCTCCTCGTACTCGTCCGGGTCGAGCCTGCCCTCGGCGAAGTGCTCGCCAAGCGCCCGCACGGCGGCCTCGCGCTCGCTGTTGCCGATGCGAACGGGATCCGGGGTGCTCACGGGGTCCACGGTACTGCCGGGGCGGGGGCGGCGAGGTGAGCCGGTCGAGCGCGTCGGGGCCGGACGGGGTCCCCGCCGCTGCGCCACCCGCCCGGACGGTCTGGGGGGGAGATCAACACGTGGATCTGGGGACATGAGCCGCACCAGCGCGGCTGGTGTCCACGAGATCGGCCCAGCCCGCACCGGCCGACGCCCCGAGCCGCCGTCCGGAGGCGTTCCACCCCCACGAGCTCGACGTGATCGCCGCCCCGGCCGGCATGCCCCCGCGACCACGCGGATCATCGCCGTCAGGGTGTCGAGGAGGTGGGTCATGACGTTCTCCGGACCGTTCCTGGGCGTCAGCGCGGTCGTCGTGCGGGACGGTGCCGTGCTGCTGGGGAAGCGGCGGGGGCGCGCACGGCGCGGGCACCTGGGCGTTCCCCGGCGGCAAGGTGGACCCCGGCGAGGATCGGCGGCGTCGGTCGTGCGGGAGCCGGCGGAGGAGAGCGGGATGGCGGCCACCCGGGTGTCGCCCCTGGCCTGGACCAACGACCTTCGTCGAGGACGGGCTGCACTACGTCACGCTCCACTACGCGGTCGTGGGAGTCGGCGAACCGGCGGTGCTGGAGCCGCCCGCGGCGTGCCGGCAACGAGACGACGTGATCTCTTGTGAGATTGCTCAACAATACGTACCGTGACGCAGACCTCATTCAGACGTTCGGCTGCCGGCCGAGGACTGCTTAGGAGCCCCGATGGCGACATCTCCCGTGGAGCGAAGTGCGAACCGGGCGTCATCCGTGCGCCGCGTGGTGGTCGCGAGCCTCGTGGGCACCTCGCTCGAGTGGTACGACTTCTTCATCTACGGCACCGCGGCCGCGCTGGTGTTCAACACGCTGTTCTTCCCCAGCTTCGACCCGCTGGTGGGCACCCTGCTCGCGTTCACCACCGCCGCGGTGGGCTTCGTCGCCCGGCCGCTGGGCGGGATCGTGTTCGGGCACTTCGGCGACCGGGTCGGTCGCAAGAACGTCCTGGTCATCACCCTGCTGCTGATGGGGATCGCGACGTTCGCGATCGGGCTCGTCCCGACCTACGCCGTGCTCGGCATCGGCGCGCCGATCCTGCTGGTCGTGCTGCGCTTCCTGCAGGGCATCGGCCTGGGCGGGGAGTGGGGCGGCGCGGTGCTGATGACGCTGGAGTCGGGGGACCCCCGCCGGCGCGGGCTGAACGCGAGCTGGCCGCAGGTCGGGGTGCCGATCGGGCTGCTGCTGTCCAACGGCGTGCTGTGGGTCATGCAGGCGGTCACCGACGAGGAGTCGTTCGCGAGCTGGGGGTGGCGGGTCCCGTTCCTGCTCAGCGGGCTACTGGTGATCGTCGGACTGTGGATCCGGGCGACGATCGCGGAGAGCCCGCTGTTCGAGAAGGTCGAGCACGAGGGCGCGAAGACCCGGGCCCCGATCGTGGATGTGCTGCGCAGCTACCCGCGGGAGATCCTGCTCGCGCTGGGCGCCCGCGTCGGCGTCGACGTCGCCTTCTACATCTTCGTCCTGTTCATCACCACCTACATCACCACCTACCTGGGGCTGCCCAGCGGGCTGGCGCTGGGCGGCGTGCTGATCGGGGCGGCCTGCCAGATCTTCTTCATCCCCGTGTTCGGCGCGCTGTCGGACCGGTACGGCCGGCGCCCGGTCTACCTGGCGGGCGCGGTCGGCGCCGCGGGGTGGGTGTTCGCCTTCTTCGCGCTGCTCGACACCGGCAGTTTCGCGCTGATCGTGCTGGCCACGGTCGTCGCGCTCCTCTTCCACGCCGCGATGTACGCGACCCAGGCCTCGTTCATCGCCGAGATGTTCCCGACCCGGATCCGCTACAGCGGGGCGTCGATGGGCTACCAGTTGGCCGGCATCATCGGCGGGGCCCTCGCCCCGATCATCGCCACCGCCCTGCTGAGCGCCTACCGCAGCTCGTTGGCCGTCTCGATCTACGTCGTCGCCGTCCTCGCCGTCACGGTGGTCTGCGTCCTGCTCGCCAGGGAGACCTCGCGCGTCGACATCGCAGCAGAGGACACGGCCTACCCCGCGTCCGCGCGGAACCGCACCCGGGCGGGCTGACGGGCCGGCGGATCAGGTGCCGTCGAGCCGGTCGGTGAGGGTGCGGTGGAAGTGCCCGATGGCGCTCTCGTGCCGGCCGAACTCGACGAACTCGTTGGCGCCGGCGTGCAGCCCGCGCTGCACGCCGGCGGACATCCGGTCGTCCTCGAGCAGGCCGTCGGCGATGAGCTTGCCGCCCGGCGTGGGCTCGCCCGGCAGGTCGCCGAAGACCGCCGGATCGGTCAGCGCGTAGCTGGTGACGGTCGTGTGGTCGACGTCGACCGGGTCCACGACGACCACGACCACCCGGTCCGGGAAGGTGGCGATCATGACGTTGGGGAACAGCTGGTAGAGGAACGTGAGCCGCCGCTCGACCGTCCAGGTCTCCTCGGGGCGCTCGCGCAGCCGCTCGACGGCCCGGTACGGGTAGGTGATCCGGCTGTTCGGGCCGAACGTCTCGATGACGTTCAGGTTGTCGTACTGCAGCGGGTAGAACGTCTCGCGGTGGGTGGTGCGGATGTGGTAGCCCTCCAGGAACTGCTCGACGAGCACCTTCCAGTTCATCGGCCGGACGGCGGTGCTCACGTCGAACAGCCGGCTCGCCGGTAGCAGCTTGTCGCGCCACACCGCCCCGTCCGCCAGTGCCGCCAGGTCCGCGGGGGCGCCCGGCTCCACGCCGGCGATCACGATCAGCCCGTCGACCTCCGCGCTGGGCACCTCCACCAGCCCGCGCGCGGACGGGTCGAGGTCGGGGAAGCCGCCGGGGTGCGGCACGTGCGACAGCGAGCCGTCGAGGCGGTAGGTCCAGCCGTGGTAGCGGCACACCAGCGCGTGCGAGCAGCCGGGACCCTCGACGAGCGCGACCCCGCGGTGGCGGCACGAGTTGCGGAAGACCCGGGCCCGCCCGTCGCGGTCGCGGACCGCGAACAGCGGCACGCCGAACGCGACCCGCTCGACGTGGTCGCCGGAGCCCGGTACCGCCGCCGACGGCACGAACACGCTGGGCGTCGACCTGAGCAGGCGCATCTCCGCGGCGAAGCGCCCCGGGTCGAGGTAGTTGCCCACCGGCTCGCGCCAGGACTCGCCCTCGTCGGTCGTGCCGGCATCGATGTGCGCCAGGACCCGGCGGACGACCTCGACGTCGTCGGCCGGCCGCGTCCCCGTTGACGTCGTCATGCGTCGAGCATCACGACACGATCGTCACGTGTCAAGGAATACGTAACATCCGGCGGCGGGCCGCGCGCTCGCACCCGGTGATCGGCGAGGATGCGGGCATGGCTGCCGCGTCCCCGGACCCCGTCGACCCGGACGGTCGGCGGGCCGGGGTCGCCGACCTGGTCGCCATGACCCGCCCGCTCACCGCCCGGTCCGTGCTGGCCTCCGCGCTGCTCGGCGCGCGGGACGCGCGGCTGCCGGTGGCCGGGCTGGTCGCCGTGGCAGCGCTGTTCGGGATCAGTTCCGGGGCGGTGCGCACCTGCCTGTGGCGGATGGTGGCCGACGGCGAGCTCACCACCGACGACTCCACCTACGCGCTGGCCGGCCACCTCCTCGAACGCCGCCGCCGCGTCGACGACGCGACCCGTCCCGGGCACCTCGGGTCGCGACCGTGGGACGGGTCGTGGGAGCTGGCCGTCGTCTCGCTCGAGCGCCGCCCCGCCGCCGACCGCACGGCCCTGCGCCGGGCGGCGACCGCGCTGCACCTCGCCGAGCTGCGGGAGGGGGTCTGGACCCGCCCGGACAACCTCGACCCCGACCGCCTGCCCGGCTCCCGCGCCGTGCTCGACCGGCAGTGCGTCCAGTTCCGCGACGCCGCCTGCGACATCGCGCCCGCGGCGGTGCGGTCGCTGTTCACCCTCGACGAGTGGGCCCACGACGCCCGCCGGCTCACCGCGGCCATGGCCGCCGAACTGGCGGCGACCTCCGACGACCCCGCCTACCGGTTCCTGCTGTCGATCGCGGTGATGCGCCACCTGCAGCTCGATCCGCTGCTGCCGGTCGCGCTGCTGGACCCGGACTGGCCCGCCGACGACCTGCGGCACACCTACCGCCGCTTCGACGAGGCCTTCAACCAGCGGCTCTTCGGCGTGCAGCGCTGAGCGGCCCGGTCGCCGACCCCCGACATCAGTGGTCAACGCGCCGCAGGTCGGCGAGGCTCGCCGGCCTGCGCAGCACCGGGCGTCGCGGGTCGGTGTGGTCGATGAGGACGTGGGCCGTCCCGGCCGGATCGTGCCGCTCCCGGTAGAGCCGCTGGCCCGGCAGGTACCGGGACGAGTAGCGCCGGTCCAGTCCGGCCCCGAACAGCGCCGCGTCCCGGACCCGGGCCCGGCGCAGCACCTCCGCCTCGTCGATGTGCAGGTGCACGGTGAGGTCCCAGTGCCCGAGCAGCGGCGGGCGCAGCAGGAACACCCCGTCGAACAGCAGCACGGCGTCCGGTGGGGCGACGGCGACCGGGCCCGGTCGCGGCGCGTCGGTGCGGTGGTCGAACGCGGCGGACCGGTACCGGCGGTCACCGCCGGGACCGAGCGGTGCGAGCACGTCGTCGACGACGGCGCGCAGGTCGAAGGAGTCCTCGAGGTAGCCGTGCGGCGACAGGGCGCCCCGGCGCAGGCGCTCGGCCCGGGGCCGGTGGAAGTCGTCGACGCCGGCGCGCACGACGGGCCGGTGCGGCGCCAACCGCGTCGCCAGCTCGTCCGCCGTGGTCGTCTTGCCCGCCGCGTCCGGGCCGTCGATCGCGACCCGGAGCGGGTGCGGCAGGACCGTCGCGGCGATCGTCGCCGTCAGCGCGTCGAGGAGGTCCGCGCGAGCCACCACGTCCCCATCATGGCCGTGCCGCTGACACGACCCCGACCGACGGCCTAGCGTCGGATCCATGACCGAGGTGAGCGATGTCTGGCCCGAGCCCGTCGAGGGTGCCCCGCTCACCGCACGGGCCGCCGCGGAGCTGGCCCTCGCCGCCGCGGTCCGCGAGGTCTCCGACTTCGCCCGGTCCATGGTCCCGACCGGCTCCGTCCGGGACCGCTACGACGGCCTGCTCATCGCCGACGCCCGGCAGCTCACCGCCCTCGCCGGCCGGGCGCTCGCCGCGGCGGTCGTCGTCGAGCGCACCGACGGCACGCCCTGGCCCGCCGTCGCGCAGGCCACCGGCGAGGACCCGCGCGCGGTCCGCGCCCGCTGGGAGCCCGCGGTCGAGCGCTGGGAGACCGCCGCCGAGCAGGCCGCCATCCCGGTCGCCGCGGACGACGCCGACGATCCGCCGGTGGCGACCGAGGCGGTGATCGCCGAGCTCGACGCCTGGGTCGTGCGCCACCGCGAGCCGCACGACCCGGCCACCGGCGAGCACCCCGTCTCCGCCGCCCTCGGCCGGATGGACCCGCTGCACGAGCTCCTGCACCTCGCGGCCGTCCGGCGCCGCCTGGCCGCCCTGCACGACGGGACGTCGCCGCCCGAGCAGCTCCTGCCGCTCGTCCAGCGCGAGGCCGACGTCCAGGAGCACCTCGCCGCCACGGCCGACGCGGCGGACCGCCAGGACCACGAGCGCGCCGCGGCCAGGGCGCGCACCATGGCCGCCCACCTGCGCGCCCGCACGGACGGGGAGGACCTGCCCGCCGGCTGACGGACCGGCGACCCCGGCGGGTCCCGGCCGCGTCCCCCGTGCGAGCTACGCGCAGGTGTCCACTCAGCGGTGACGAATCCCGGCCGTCGGATCCCTAGCGTCCCTCGCAGCCGCGGCGCCCGGGCCGCGGACCTGACGAAGGAGCTCTCATGAGGCTGGTCTGGCAGATCGCGGCCGTCATGGTCGTCGCCCTGCTCGGCAACCAGGGCGTCGGCCTGGCGCAGGGCGATCCGTGGATCACCCTCGCCGTCGGCGTCGCCACCGCCGTGCTCGCGGTGGTCGTTTACCGGTGGGTGGTGCGGCTGACCGAGCGCCGCCCGGTCACCGAGTTGTCCGGCCGGGGCGCCGCGGCCGGGCTCGGCGGGGGCCTGCTGCTCGGCGTCGCGCTGTTCGGGGCCGTCATCGCCAACCTCGCCTTCCTCGGCTTCTACGCCGTCCACGGCCTCGGTTCGGTGACCGGCGCGGTGGGGCTGTTCGGCTTCATGGCCGCCGCCGCGGTGACCGAGGAGCTGTTGTTCCGCGGCGTGCTGTTCCGCATCGTCGAGGGCTGGACCGGGACGTGGATCGCGCTGGTGCTGACCAGCGCGCTGTTCGGCGCGTCGCACCTGTTCAACCCGAACGCCGGCCTGTGGGGCGCCGTCGCCATCGCGATCGAGGCCGGCGGCATGCTCACCGCCGCCTTCATCGCCACCCGCACGCTGTGGCTGCCGATCGGGCTGCACTTCGGCTGGAACCTCGCCGCGGGTGCCCTGTTCAGCACCGAGGTCTCGGGCAACGACACCCCGCAGGGGCTGCTGGACGCCACCATGTCGGGTCCGGCGATCCTCACCGGCGGTGACTTCGGCCCCGAGGGCAGCCCGTACTCGCTGCTGTTCTGCCTGCTGGTCACGGCCGTGCTGCTGTGGGTGGCCCGCAGGCGCGGCCACCTGGTGCCCCGCCGGCGGGCCGACCGGGTGGGTGACGTGGCTACGCTGCGTCGATGATCGAGCAGCGGCGCCGGGTGCTGGGGCTGTGGCACCGGCTCGACGTCGTGGTCCGGGACCTCCCCCTCGGACTGCTGCTCCTGGCCCTGTCGCTGCTGCCGGCGTTCAGCAGCAACGGCACCGTGCTCGGCGACCTGCCGACCCGACCAGTCGACGCGCTGGGCGGCGTGGCGGTCACCCTGGAGTGCCTCCCGCTCGCCGCGCGCCGGCGGTGGCCCGTCGTCTGCCTCCTGCTGGTGTCCCTCGGCTTCGCCGTCGACCAGCTGCGCGGCTACCACTCCGTCGCCACCCTCGCGCTGCCGATCGCGCTGATCAGCGCGGCCGCGCACCTGGAACGCGGCCGGCGCGCCACCGCGCTGGTGTTCTCCGCGGCCTACGTGCCGTTGGCGGTCGCGCTCTGGCGGCTCGCACCGACCGAGCCGCCCGTCGAGTTCGTGACGTTCTACGTGGGGCTTGCCCTGTTCTGGGGCGTCGGTGCATGGCTGCGCTCCACCCGGGCCGCGGAGGCCGAGCTGCGCCGGCGCGTCGCCGAGGACACCCGCGCCGCCGAACGCGCCCGCATCGCCCGCGAGCTGCACGACGTCGTCACCCACCACGTGACGGCGATGGTCGTGCAGGCCGAGGCCGCGCGCTACCTGACCGGCGCACCCGACCGCCTCGACCAGGCACTGGGCGCGGTCACCGACACCGGCCGCCGGGCCATCACCGACCTGCGCCACCTGCTCGAACTGCTCAACCCCGACCACGGCCCCGAGGCCAGGACGCCCTCGCTCGGTGAGCTCCGCACCCTGGTGGAGCAGACCCGCCGGGCCGGGCAGCCGGTGGAGTTCACCGAGCAGGGCCGGCCCGCGGAGTCGACCGGCAGCGCCGACCTCGTGGCCTACCGGGTGGCGCAGGAGGCGCTGACCAACGCCCTCAAGCACGCCCGCGGCCGCCGCACCTCGGTCCAGGTGCACCACGGCCAGCGGGAGATCACCGTGGAGGTCAGTACGGACGGCGCCGGCTCGCGGGCGGTGACGCCCCCCGGGAGCGGGCGGGGCCTGGCCGGGCTCCGCGAACGGGTCGACGTCCTCGGCGGCGAGTTCAGCGCGGGCCGGGGCGACGGCGGCGGTTTCGTCGTGCGGGCGCGCATCCCCACCGGGAGCCGGTCGTGAGCGCGCCGGTCCGCGTCGTGGTCTGCGACGACCAGATGCTGATCCGCACCGGGCTGGTGACGATCATCGACGCGCAACCCGACCTCGAGGTGGTCGGCGAGTGCGGGGACGGGCGGGCCGCGGTCGAGCTCGCCGAGCGCCTGCGCCCGGACGTCGTGGTGATGGACGTGCGCATGCCGGTGCTCGACGGCATCGAGGCCACCCGCCTGCTGGCCGGGGCCGGGGTGCCGCGGCCGGTCAAGGTGCTCGTGCTGACCACGTTCAACCTGGACGAGTACGTCTACGAGGCGCTGCGCGCGGGGGCGAGCGCGTTCCTGCTCAAGGACGCGCCCCCGGCCCGGCTGCTGAACGGGATCCGGACGGTGGCCACCGGCGCCGCGCTGCTGGACCCCGAGGTGACCCGCCGGCTCGTGGGCCGGTACGCCACCCGCATCCGACCCGCCGAGGGCGCCGGGCGCGCCGACACCCCGCTGACCCCCCGCGAGCTGGAGGTGCTGCGCCTGATCGCCGACGGGCTGTCCAACAGCGAGATCGCCGCGACCCTGCTGATCAGCCCGGAGACCGTGAAGACCTTCGTGTCGCGCATCCTGGCCAAGCTCGGCCTGCGCGACCGCGTCCAGGCGGTCGTCTACGCCTACCGGCGGGGCCTGGTGACCTGACGCCCGCCAGGATCAGGCCGGCGCCTGCGGGCGGGTGTCCCGGTGGCGGCGTCCGTCGCGGCGCAGCAGCTCGATCATGGTCTGCGCGGCGGAGTGCTCGACGGCGTCCGGCGGGAGCGCGACCCCGATCCGGCGCGACGGGCCCGGCCGCGGGAGGGCCAGCGCCCGCACGGCGTGCGCGGTGGGGCCGACCGCGAGGGACGGGATCACCGCGACTCCCAGGCCCGCCGCGACGAACGCCTGGACGGCGACGTAGTCGTCGGTGCTGAACGGGGCCCGCGGCTCGAACCCGGCGGCGTGGCAGGCGCGGCGGACGATGGCGAACCAGGTGCTCGTCGGGGTGCCGCCGATCCAGGTGTCGTCGGCCAGCTCGCGCAGGGTGACGGCGGTGTGCTGGGCGAGGCGGTGGCCGGGCGGCACGACCGCGGTGAACGGGTCGTCGAAGAGCGCGACGGTGTCGAAGCCGGGCGGGTGGGTGGCCGGCGCGGTGGGGTCGTCGTAGATGAGGGCGAGGTCGAGCTCACCGGCGTGCAGGCGGGGGAGCAGGCGCTGCATGTGGTCCCCGACGACGGACAGCGTGACATCGGGTCGCAGCCGCCCGTACTCCGCGAGCACGTGCGGGACCAGGGTGGACAGCGCGGTCGGGAAGCCGCCCAGGCGCAGCCGGGCGCTGCGGCGCCCGGCCATCTCGGCCAGCTCCTGCTCGGCGGCGTCGATCCGGAGGAGGACGCCGCGGGCGTGCCGGACCAGCGCGTGGCCGGCCTCGGTGAGCGCGACGGGCCGGGAGCCGCGCTCGACCAGCGCCAGCCCGACCGCGTGCTCCAGCGCGGCCACGTGCTGGCTCGCGGCGGGCTGGCTCATGCCCAGTGCCGTCGCCGCGGCGGAGAAGGAGCCGCAGCGGTCGATCTCGACCAGCACCCGCAGGCGTCGTACGTCGAGCACGGCCCCCGATAATGCCAGCTTATGCCGCATCGTCCCGGATCCTTGTCGGCGGCCGCGGCGCCGCCCATCCTGCGTGCCCCGCAGAGGACGAGGAGCCGAGATGACCGAGGAACTGACAGCGTTCGTGCAGAAGGGCGTCGGTGACGTCGCGGCCATGGTGAGCGGTGCGCTCGTGGCGCTGGGCGACCGGCTCGGGCTGTACGCCGCGATGGCCGACGGCGAGCCGGTCACCGCAGGGGAGCTGGCCGGGCGGACCGGCACCACCGAGCGGTACGTGCGCGAGTGGCTCGCGGCGCAGGCGGCGGCCGGGTTCCTGCGCTACTGCGGCGACGGGCGCTACCGCCTCACCGCCGAGGGCGCGGTCGTGCTGACCGACGAGGACAGCCCGGTGTGCCTGGTCGGGGCCTTCCAGCTCGCGCTGGCCGCCGTGCAGTCGGTCGACCGGCTGGCCGCGGCGTTCCGCACGGGCGCCGGCGTCGGGTGGGGCGAGCACCACCACGAGCTCTACCCGGGCTGCGAGCGGTTCTTCGCCCCCGGTTACCGCAACCACCTCGTGGCGTCCTGGATCCCGGCGCTGGACGGCGCCGAGCGCGCGCTGCGGTCGGGTGCCGCGGTGGCCGACGTCGGCTGCGGGCGCGGGGCGTCGACGCTGCTGATGGCGCGGGCCTACCCGGCGTCCACGGTCACCGGGTTCGACGCGCACGCCGACTCGGTGCGGGCCGCGCGCAAGGCCGCCGCCGACGCGGGGCTGGCCGAGCGCGCCCGGTTCGAGGTCGCCACCGCGGCGGACTACCCGGGCCGCTACGACCTGGTCACCTTCTTCGACTGCCTGCACGACATGGGCGACCCGATCGGCGCCGCCCGGCACGCGCGCGCCGCGCTGCACCCGGGCGGCCGGCTGATGGTCGTCGAGCCGATGGCCGGGGACCGGGTCGAGGACAACCTGCATCCCGTCGGCGCCGCCTACTACGGGTTCTCCACCCTGCTCTGCACGCCCGGCGCGCTCTCCCAGGGCGCACCGGACGCCCCGGCGGCGCTGGGGGCGCAGGCCGGCGAGGAACGGCTGCGCGACGTCCTCGCCGAAGCCGGGTTCGGGGTGGTCCGCCGGATCGCCGAGACGCCGTTCACCATGGTCCTCGAGGCCCGGGTCTGAGGAGCGGGGGACACCCGTGCGGTTCGGGGCGCACCTGCCACTGGTCGACTTCGGTGACGGGGGCGCCTCGGCCGGGCAGCTGCGCGAGTACGCCCGCGCGGCCCGGGACGCCGGCTTCGACACCCTCGCCGCGAACGACCACCTGCTGTGGCGGCGGCCGTGGCTCGACGGGCCGACCGCGCTGGCCGCCGCCGCGGCCGACGCGGGGTCGATGACGCTGGCCACGACCGTCGCGCTGCCCGCGCTGCGCCATCCGGTGGTGCTGGCCAAGGCGTTGACGACGCTGGCCGCGCTGCACCCCGGACCGGTGGTCGCCGGCATCGGACCGGGATCGGGCCGCGACGACTTCGCCGCCGTCGGGATCCCCTTCGCCCAGCGCTGGTCCCGGTTCGACGCCGCCGCGCGGCAGCTGCGCGAGCTCCTCGACGGCGACGGGCCCGGACCGGCCCTGCGCCCGCGCCCCGACCCGCCCCCGCGGATCTGGTACGCGGGCTGGGGGTCGGCGCGGCGGCTGCGCGCCACGGCCGCCGCCGCTGACGGGTGGATCGCCTCCGGACACCACGGCGGTCCCCGGGTGTACGCGGCCACCCGCGCCCGCCTCGACGCGCACCTGCGCGCCGTGGGCCGCGACCCGCGGACCTTCCCCGACATGGTCGCCACGGTCTGGTTCCACGTTGCCGACGACCCGGCCGACGCAGCCCACGTCCTGCACGACCTGCTCGCCCCGACCCTCTCGCGCGACCCCCGCGACCTCGCGCGGTCCCTGCCCGTCGGGTCGCCCGAGCACTGCGTCCGGGTGCTGTCCGACTACGCCCGCGCCGGCGCCCGCCACGTCCTGCTCTGGCCCGTCGGCGACGGCGTCCGCCAGCTCCAGCGGTGCGCCGAGGAGGTCGCGCCGCACGTCCCCGCGTGACTCCGGAGGCGGTGCGGGTGTTCGCGGTGGACGGCACGAGGACGTACTCCGAAGCGTCGAGCGCGGTCCTCCCGGGTCGATCACCCCGGGAGGACCGCCCCTCCCCGACGCCCCTCACCGCCGGCCTACCGGCGGCAGGGCGGGACGTTCTGGTTGACGCTGAGCACGTTCTCCGGGTCGTAGGTCGCCTTGACCTCGGCGAGCCGGTCGTAGTTGCCCCCGTAGGTGGCCCGCACCCGGTCCGGGCCCTCGTCCATCATGAAGTTGACGTAGGCCCCGCCCGCCGAGGACGGGTGGGTGGCCTCCCAGTAGTCCACCGTCCACCGCTTCAGCGCCTCGGCGCTGCCCGGGTCCGGGTCGACCCCGACGATCACCTGGGAGTAGGTGACGTCGCGGTGGGCCCACGCGGTGTCCGTCGCGCCGACGCGGTGCACGGCGCCGTCGATCGGGTAGAGGTGCATGGTCGAGAGCGGCGAGGGCAGCTCGCGCGCGAACCCGGCGTGCGCGGCGACGGCGTCGTCGGTCACGGTCCGGACGAAGTCGCCGCGCCAGTACCACTGCATGCCCTTCGGGTAGAGCGGGTCGAACGCCGACTGCAGCGCCGGGTAGGGCACGGGGCCGACGCCCTCCCACTGCGGGGCCATCGCCCGCACCGGCGCGAACGCCTGGTCGGCAGCGGCGGGGTCGCCCGTGTAGCACCACACCGCGCCGCAGGCCTTGCGCCCGTGCAGCTCGGCGGGGAAGGGGTCACCCGGCGGCACGGTGAGGGTGGCGAAGAAGCCGTAGAGGTCCTCGTGCTGGGCGGGCAGGAACTCCCGGTACCAGCTCAGCACCTCGGCGGTGGCCTCCACCGGCCACAGGGTCGGGCCGGCGATCACGGTGTCGACCGGGTGCAGCCGGAAGGTGAAGGAGGTGACGACGCCGAAGTTGCCGCCGCCACCGCGCAGCGCCCAGAACAGGTCGGGATGGTCGGTCTGCGAGGCGGTCACCGTGCGCCCGTCGGTCAGCACGACGTCGGCCGCGAGCAGGTTGTCGATGGTCAGCCCGTGCTTGCGGGACAGGTAGCCGTGCCCGCCGCCCAGCGTCAGACCGCCGACGCCGGTCGTGGAGACGATCCCGGACGGCGTGGCCAGCCCGTGGCGGTGCGTGGCGGCGTCCACGGCCCCCCAGGTGGCGCCGCCCTGCACCCGGACCGTCCGGGCGCCGGGATCGACGTCCACGGCGTCCATCGGGGACAGGTCGATCACCAGCCCGCCCTCGACGGTGCCGAACCCCGGGCCGTTGTGCCCGCCGCCGCGCACCGCGATCGGCGACCCGGACCGCCGCCCGGACTCCAGCGCGACCCGCACGTCCTGCACCGACGCGCACCGGGCCACGACCGCGGGCCGCCGGTCGATCATGCCGTTGTAGACGGCCCGGGCCGCGTCGTAGCCGGCGTCGCCGGGCGTGATCACCTGCCCGGACATCCGGTCCCGCAGCTCGGTCGTCTCCAGGGTGGTCATCGCAGCGCTCCTTCACCGTCCACAGCGGGGTCGCCGCAGACGGTGCGGGATCGGGTCGCCGCTCGTCATGACCGATCCTGACCGGACCGCCCGACGCCGACCCCGGTCAGATCTGACTATCGAACGGGCCGGCGGATGCCGGTACCGTGCCCGGATGGCGCCGTGGACGCCGGTCGCCCTACCACCCGGGCTCGTCGCCTCGCGCCGGACCCGGATCGTCGGTCGACGCTACGAGCTCGCGGTCATGGAGACCGTGTGGGAGAGCGTCGAGCAGGGCGACGGGCAGGTCCTGCTGCTCGGCGGCGAACCCGGCGCGGGCAAGACCCGCCTCGCCGCCGAGGTCGCCTGCGCGCTGCACGAGCAGGGCGCGGCGGTGCTGGTCGGCACGGCCACGCGCGACGCCGGGGTGCCCTACCAGCCGTTCGTCGAGATGCTGGACCACCTGTTCCGGAGCAGCGCGCCGGGGACGCTGGACGAGCTGCTCGACGGCTCCGCGACCGAGCTGCGGCGGTTGTCCCGCCACGTCGACCGCCACCTCCCCGACGCCGTCGAGCGCGGGGAGCCGGCAGGCGACGGTCGCCGCGATCTGTTCGAGGCGGTGGCGGGGCTGCTGCGGCGGATGGCGCGCGACCGGCCGCTGGTCGTCGTCCTCGACGACCTGCACTGGGGCCAGCTGCCGACCGTCGCGCTGCTGGAGCACCTGGTGCACTCCTGCGTCGACAGCCGGACCCTGGTGCTGGCCACCTTCCGCACGACGCGCCGGACCGGTCGGAGGAGCTGAGCGCCCGGCTGGCCGACCTGCACCGGCTGGACCGCGTGCGACGCCTGGACCTCGACGGTCTCGACACCGACGCGATCGCGGAGTTCGTGTGCCAGCGCTCGGGGGTGTCGCCGGCCGGGGCCAGGGCGCCGGCGGCGATCCTGCGCGACCGGACCGGCGGCAACCCGTTCTTCCTCCGGGAGACCTGGACCGACCTCGAACGCCGCGGCGGTGTCTCCGCGCTGCGCGGCCCGCAGCGCGTGCCGGTCTCGATCGGCGACACGCTCGCGGCGCGGCTCGCCGGCCTGGGCGAGCGGGTGCGGGAGCTCATCGAGCTGGCCGCCGTGCTGGGCGACCACTTCGACCTGCCCACGCTGGTGCGGGCCAGCGCCACCGACCGCGCCCAGAGCATGGACGCCGTGGACTCCGCGACCGCCGTCGGCCTGATCGAGGCCGACGACGCGGCACCCGGCCGCTACGGCTTCGTGCACTCGCTGACCAGGCAGGCCGTGCTGGACCGGCTGCCGCGGGCCCGCGCCACGATGCTGCACGCCCGGGTGGCGCAGGCGCTCGAGGCGCACGGCGACCCGGCGCTGACCCCGCGCATCGCCCACCACTACCTGGAGGCCCACCTGCTCGGGTACCACGAGCAGGCCGTGCGGCACGCGCTGGCGGCCGCCCGCCAGGCCGTGCACAGCCTGGCCTTCGAGGAGGCCGCACTGTGGTTCGACCGCGCCGCCACCCTGCCCGAGACCGCCGAGGGCACCCGCGCGGAGCTGTCGTTCGAGGCCGCGGCGAACCACCTGCGCGCAGGCGACTTCGCCGGCGCGAGGGTGATCTACCTGCGGTTGACCACGATGGCGGACCCCCTCGTCCGGCTGCGGGCGGCGATCGGCGTCGAGGAGGCCGACTCCCGGCCCGGCCTCGCCGAGGGCCGGGCCGCGGACCTGATCACCACCGCACTCGCCGACTGCCCGCTCGCCCCCGACGACCTGCTGCGGATCCGGGCGCTGGGCAGCCTGGGCCGGGCGCTGGCCTTCGCCGGGCGGACCGCGGACTCCCGCGTCGTGGGCACCCGGGCCATCGACAACGCGCGCCGGTCGGGCGACCGGGCGGTCCTGGTGCACGCGCTCAAGGCGAGCCTGTGGCACGGCCTCACCCCGGACGTCGGGGCCACCCAGCTGGCCCGCACCGCCGAGCTGGCCGCGATGTGCGCCGGGTCGGGCGACCGCGAGACGCTCAGCGTCGCCCTGTTCTTCCGGGCGATGGTGACCTACCAGGCGGGTCGGCCCGACGAGCTGGCCGAGGCGTTGGCCGACCACCAGCGCGCGGTCCGGTCCACCGGGCAGCCGTGGCACCACTACTTCGCCGGGTGCCTGGCCCAGGGCCGGGCGTTCCTGGAGGGCGACTTCGCCGGGGCCGAGCGCCGGGCGGCGGCCGCGCTCCAGCTCGGCGAGGCGTTCGGCGTGGACACCACCGAAGGCTCCTACGGCGTGCAGATGTTCATGATCAGCCGCGAGACGGGGCGGCTGGCCGTCGCCCGCGGCCACCTCACCGGCCGCGAGACCTTCGCCGACCGGTGGGTGGCCGGGCTGCTCGCGCTCTACACGGAGCTGGGCATCACCGAGGGCATCCGCCGGGCCCTGCGCCACCTGCTCGACGGCACCCTCGCCGCGCACACCACCGAGGCGCAGTGGCCGATCGAGCTGGCCTTCATGACCGAGGGCGCACTCGCGCTGGGCGACCGCGACGCGGCCGCCGCGCTACGGCCGTTCCTGGCCGACCACGCCGGCATGAACCTGCTCGGCGGTCAGTTCGTCGCCGCGTTCGGCAGCGCCGACCGCTACCTGGCCCGGATCGCCGCGCTGGTCGGCGACACGGCGGGCGCGGAGCGGCATTTCGCCACCGCACTGGCCCTCGACGAGCGGATGGGCTCGGTGGTGCACACCGCCGAGACGCTGGCCGAGCACGCCGTGGCGCTGCACGCCTCCGGCACCGACCGGGACCGGGCCCGGGAGCTGGCCGCCAGGGCGCGGGCCATGGCCGCGTCGATCGGCCAGGTCCGCGTGCTGCGCAGGCTCGAGCCGCTGCACCAGCTCGCCGGACGCGCCGTCCTCACCGCGCGCGAGGTGGAGGTGATCGAGCTGCTGGCCAGGGGCCTGAGCAACCGGGAGATCGGCGCGCGGCTGTTCATCAGCTCGAACACCGCCGCCAACCACATCCGCAGCATCCTGATGAAGACCGGGACCGCGAACCGGACCCAGGCGGCCCGCTACGCCGCCGAGCACCAGCTGGGGTGAGGACCGGTCAGACGCGGGCGCGGCTGCCGTCGGCCAGGATGCGCTCGGACACCTCCACGACGACGTCGGCCGGGAGCCCGGCCTTGGCCGCGGCCCGGCGGATGGCCTCCGGCGACGGCGCCTCGTACAGGCAGTAGGTCTTGCGCTTGTCCGCCGACAGGAAGGAGTACAGCCAGCGGACGCCCTCCTCGTCGTTGATGCGGTTGATGCCGTCGACCTCCTCGGCGTTCGCCTCGACGTCCTCGGCGTACCGGCGCTCGATCATGAAGACGGGCACGGCCCAACCCCCTCGCTCCGTGTGGCGCACTCGACGGTAGCGGGCCGGGCAAGACGTCCCTTTCGCCGACCGGTTCACCCGCGTCCGTGGTTGGTGGCGTCCTCCTCGACATCCGGTGCGCTGGGGGATGGGCACCGCGCCCAGGAGCCGCCGTGGGCACCGTCGAGGCGCCGTGCACCGGAACGCGGGTGAGCGCGCCGCCATCGGCGGCGTGCCGGTCGACCCGGCGGCCACCTACCGGATCACGGTCGGGTAGCCCGGCGCGGTCGCGGAGACCCGCCGTCACCGGGGTCGACGCCCGACCACGAAGCGGTGGTCGTTGCGGAACCGGTAGACGCCCCGGTCGTCGCGGCAGTGCGCGATCGCGGCCGGCACGTCGCGGCGCCGCCCGGTCGCCGTGGCGGCCGGCCAGCCGGGTCTTGCCGGTGCCCCGATCCCGAGCAGCGTGACCAGCCGGTGCCCGCCGACGAGCGCGGCGATCGTCGGGATCTCCGCCGCGCGCCCGAACAGCGGGGTGCGGTCGGTCGGCAGGTTGTGCGGCACCGGCACGTCCGCTCGTGCGTCCGGAGCCCGGCCGGCCGGCCCGCGCGGCGCAGCTCGAACACGGCGGTGTCGAGTTCGAAGTCCGCGAACGACACCAGCACGGGGCCAGCATCCCCACGGCGACCACCGCGCGGAACGGGTCGACGCGGCGGCTGAGCCTACGATCGGGGCCGTGACCTGGACCGACCGCGCGGACCGCTGGATGCGCGCGCACCCGGTCGTGCCGGACGCCCTGCTCGCCCTGGCCGTCGCCGCGGTCGTGGGGCCGCCGTCGCTCGAGGTCCTCCGGGCGGCCACCCGCCAGGACTGGACGCTGTGGGTGGCAGGCGGCTGCGGGCTCGTGCTGCTCGCCACCGTCGCGCTGCGCCGGATCGCCACCGCGACCGCGTTCCTCCTCGCCGGCCTGGCGATGGCGGTGACCGTCGCGCTGCCGAACACGGTGGTCCGGCCCGAGGGGCTGGGCCTGGCCGGGGCGGGTGAGGAGATGGAGATCCCGCTGTTCTTCCTCCCCTCGTCGGCGGTCTACCTGGTGCTCCTGCACGCCGTCGCCGCGCAGCGCCCCCGGCCCGAGAGCCTGCTCGCCCTCGGGATCGGCGTGGCCGGGGCGTTGCTCTGCACCGCGAGAACGGCGACGGCGTACGGCGCGCTCCCCGCGGGGTGGCTCACGCTGCTGCTGGCCCTCCTCGCCCTGGTCGCGGCGGTGGCCGGCACCTGGGCCGTGGGCCGGTCCCACTTCGACCGGCGCCGGCGCCTGGTCGAGGAGGCCGCCGGAGCCGCCGAGCGGGCCGCGACAGAGGAACGCCGGCGCATCGCGCGCGACATGCACGACATCGTCGCCCACTCGCTGGCGGTCATCGTGCGCCAGGCCGAAGGCGGCTCGGCCATCGCAGGCAGGTCGCCGGCCCGGGCGGCCCAGGCGCTGTCGGTCATCGCCGACACCGCCCGGGAGGCGTTGACCGACATGCGCGGCACGCTGCAGGTGCTGCGGGAGGCCGCGCCCCGGGAGGCCGTGCGGCCCTCGCTCGCCGAGGTACCGGCCTTGGTGGAACGGGTGCGCGCGACGGGCGTCGACGTTCGCCTTGTCGAGCGGGGTTCGGCCGCCGTGACGGCGGCCGCGGCCGCGGCGGCGTACCGGCTGATCCAGGAGGCCCTGACCAACAGCGTCAAGCACGCCGGCCCGCACGCCACGGTCACCGTCACGATCGCGCACGAACCGGAGGCGTCGGTCGTCGTCGTCGACGACGACGGCGGGGACGGCGGGGGCAGGTCTGCGGTCCCGGGAGCCGGCGTCGGCCTGCGCGGTGTCCAGGAGCGGGTGTGGGCGGCGGGCGGTACGTTCGAGGCCGGTCCCGCCGACGGCGGCTTCAGGGTGCGTGCGGAGTTCCGCGTCGGCGACAGGGAGCCGGGATGACGATCAGGGTCGCCCTGGTCGACGACCAGGAGCTGGTCCGCGTCGGCCTGGCCATGCTGATCGACGCCACCGACGACATGCGGATCGTCCTGCAGGCCGCCGACGGCGCGGAGGCGGTGGCGGGGTTGGCCGGGACGCAGGTCGACGTCGTGCTGATGGACGTGCAGATGCCGCGCATGGACGGCGTCGAGGCGACCGGGCTGGTCACCGCGCGCGAGGACGCGCCCAAGGTGATCGTGCTGACGACGTTCGACCTCGACGAGTACGCCTTCGCCGGGCTGCGCGCCGGCGCGAGCGGGTTCCTGCTCAAGGACGCCTCGGCCGCCGAGGTGCTGCACGCGATCCGCGCCGTGCACGCCGGCGATGCCGTGCTCGCGCCCTCCACGACCCGCCGCATGCTCGGCCATCTCGCGACCGCAGGGGTCGCGCGCACCGCTTCTCCGCTGCTGCAGCGGCTCACCGCGCGCGAGCGCGACGTGCTGCTGGAGATCGCTCGGGGCCACTCCAACGCCGAGACCGCCCAGCGGCTCTTCCTCTCGGAGGCCACGGTGAAGACGCACGTCGGCCACCTCCTGGCCAAGCTCGAGGTCCGCGACCGCGTGCAAGCGGTGATCTTCGCGTACGAGAACGGGCTCGTCCCCCGGACCTAGACCGATCTCATCACTTCGGTGGAGCGGTCCACGACCCGAGGGCGACGACCTCCGCGGGCCCGGCGCGCAGGCTGGGACGCATGCCGGACATCGACACGCTTCCCGACACGCTTCCCGACACGACGACGTCGCGCGCCTGGTGGCGCAACCCCTCCGCGTGGGGAGGGCTCTGCGCGGTGTGCGGCGGCGTCCTGCACACCGTGGCCTCCGCCCTGATGCGCCGGGACGTCTGGGCGCAGGTCTTCGACGAGGGGTTCTTCAACACGGTCACGCTGGACCCCTCGCCCGAGCGGCTCGCCGTCGCGGAGGCGTTCTGGCTCACCCCGGGGAGCTTCGGCGTGCCCCTGCTGCTGCTCGGCTCGCTCGTGACCCGGCTGGCCCGGCGCGGTGAACGGGTGCCCGGATGGCTGGGATGGGGCGTCGCCGCGTGGGCCGTGCTGCTCGGCATGCTCGGCGGCTTCGACCTCGGGACGTCCATACTGCTGCTCATCGGCGGGCTGCTCGTGGCCGGCGCCCGCAAGGTGCGCCGCGCCCCGGGCCGCCGGATCCGCTCCGCCCGGTAGCGCGACGCGCCATCCCGCGGACCCGGGTCGCCCGCGAGCGCGGCGACCCGGCGGTCCCCCCGGCCTTCGGCGCGTACGCGGCGTCCAAGGCCGCCGTCGAGTCCTCCGCGCGGACCCGGGCCAACGAGCAGATCCGAGACCGGCTCGCGGCGGCGTGCCGGCCCGGGTGGCCAGGTCGCCGCGATCCGGCACCGTCGCAGGCCCGGCCGGGTGCGGTCCAGCGCCACCGGACGACCGGGCGACATCGGTGGTCATCCCCCGAACATCGCGGGTGTGGAAGAGGTCGAGGGCGCTCCCGGCGGTGCCGTGGCATGGCCGACGAGCCGAGTGGACGCCGCGCGAGATGCGGCACGGCTTCGTGTCCCTGCTGTCGGACTCCGGCGCCCCGCTGGAGCACATCTCGATGTCGTCATGGCCAGCACCTGTCAGGGCTGGCTGCCGTGCCGGAGCGGTTCCGCCGTTCGGGTCAGGCGTGTCCCCCTCTGATCGGCCGTCCGGTCCACATACTGGCTTCGTCGACGCCGCGCGGCGGGCGGCTGGCGGGGTGACGGTGAGCAGACGATTCAGGACGCTGAGCGCGACCGCTCTCGTGCCGCTGGCCGTGCTGCTGCTGATCGCAGGTTGCGGCCGGCCGGGCGGGCTGGTGCCCGTGCCGGCCGGGGAGTTCACGCCCGTGGCCCCCGGCACCCTGACGGTCGCGACCATCGCGGTACCGACGCCCGGGTTCTGGGAGGACCCGGCCGCGACCCCCGGCGGTGGCTTCGAGGAGGAGTTGGCGCAGCGGCTCGCCGCCCGGTTCGGCCTGGACACCGTCCGAGTCGTCGAAGTGCCCCTTGAACGCCTCGCCGCTGGCGACCTCGGCGGTGCCGACATCGCCCTGGCACAGCTCACGCCGACCGCACGGCGTGCCGAGGTGCTCGACTTCTCGGTTCCCTACCTGTCCGCGAGGCCGACGGCGCTGGTCCGCTCGGGCACCGGGATCCCCGACGTGCACACCGCCCGTGGGTTGCGCTGGGCCGTGACGGCCGGCTCCACGCTGCTCGCTGCGCTGCAGGAGCAGATCCGGCCCGCCGCGCCGGCCATCGCGACCAGCGGACAGGACGCGTCGGTGGACATGCTGCGCGCCGGCGCCGTCGACGCCGTCCTGCTGGACCTGCCCGTGGCGATGGTGCTCGCCGCACGTTCGGGCGGCACCCTCGCCAGTGCCGCGCAACTGCCCGGCGACGACAGCATCGCCGCCGCCGTGCCGCGCTCGTCGCCCAACGCCGCCGCGCTCGACACCGCCATCCGACGGTTCACCACCGACGGCACGCTCGCCGAGCTCGCCGACCGTTGGCTCGGCGACGACTACCCGGAAGCGGTGGCGGACGTCCCGCTGCTGCGCACGGGAGCCTGAGGAGGCCGCATGGACCTGCAGCTCCCGACCGGACCCGCGTGGGAGTTCCTGCTGCTGTTCGTCGTCGTGGTCGCCGCGCCCCGGCTGGTCGAGCGATTCGGCGTGCCCGGGATCGTCGGCCTGCTGCTCGGTGGGTTCCTCATCGGCCCGCACGGGCTCGACCTGATAGCCGCGACCCAGGCGACCGTGCCCGAGCTGGGTCAGCTGGGACTGCTCTACCTGATGTTCCTCGCCGGGTTGGAGCTCGACCTGGCCCAACTGCGCGCCTACCGGCGCTCCGCACTCGCCTTCGGCGTGCTGACCTTCGGCGCACCGATGTCCCTCGGCGTCTCGGCTGGGCTGTTGCTGGGCTGGCCGCTCCCGGCGACGTTGCTGCTCGGTTCGCTGCTCGCCTCGCACACCCTGGTCACCTATGAGCTGGTCAGGGACCGGGGGCTGGGCGCGGACCCGGCGGTCGCCACCGCGGTCGGGGCGACCGTGCTGACCGACACGCTCGCCCTCGTCGTGCTGGCGGCGGTGTCGGGCGCCCAGCAGGGCAGCGGGTCCGGGTTCACCATCGCGCTGCAGCTCGTCGTCGGCATGGCCGTGGTCGTCGGCGCCACGCTGCTCGCGCTGCCGTGGGCCGTCCGCGGCGTGTTCCGCCGGCTCGGCTCGAACCAGCCGACCCGCTACGTGCTGCTCATCGCCGCCTTCCTCGCCGCAGCGGTGCTCGCCGAGACCTTCGGCATCGAGGGCATCGTCGGCGCGTTCTTCGCCGGGCTCGCGCTGAACCGGCTGGTGCCCAACGGGGGCCGGCTGATGGCCAGGGTGGAGTTCTTCGGCAGCGCGTTGTTCGTGCCGGTGTTCATCGTCTCGATCGGGTTCATCCTCGACCCGACGGTGCTCGTCCAGCCCTCGACACTGACGTTGGCCGGCGTGCTGATCGTGGCGTGCCTGGGCGGCAAGGCGGTGGCGGCGTGGGCCGCCCGCCTGCTCGGCTTCAGCGGGCCCCAGAGCGGTGTGCTGTTCGCACTGACCACCCCGCAGGCGGCGGCGACCCTCGCGGCGACGACGGTGGGGCTGCAGCTCGGCCTGTTCCAGACCGCGGTCGTCAACGCGGTGCTGGTGCTGATCCTGGTCAGCCTGATCGTCTCGCCGCTCGCGGTACGGCTCACCGCGCCGCGGCTGCCGCGGGCCGTCGCGCCGACGCCCCTCGGGGCGCGGGTGCTCGTCGCGCTCCCGGCCGGGATCCCTCCGGCCCACGTCCGCGCCCTGCTGCGGCTCGCCCAGCGGGTCGCGCGGGTGGACGGGGGCACGGTCGAACCGGTCCTGGTCCGGCGCGAGGGGGAGCCGTCGCCCGGGGACGCCGAGTTGGCCGCGATGCGGGAGCTGGTCAGCGGGGCGGGCGTCGACAGCGACACCGCGGTGGTGGTCGACCGGTCGCTCGCCCACGGCACGGTCCACGCGGCCGCCGCCCGGCACAGCAGCCTGGTCGTCGTCCCGGACGTGGAGCAGCCGTGGACGGGCGGCTGGGCGGAGGCGGTGGCCGCAGTGGCGCCCGCCCCGGTGGCGTTCGTGCGCGGCTCCGGCCGGGCGCGGCGGGCGGTCCTGCACGACGACGAGTCGGCGCCCGCCGCGACGCGCGCGTTGGCCGCGGAGCTCGCCCGGCGGTTCGGCGGCGGGCAGGTCCGGATCGCGGGTCGGTCCGGTGCCGCAGCGGAGGACGTCGAGCGGGACGAGGATGGTTCCGCGCCCGACCCGGGAGCGGTGGTCGTGCGGCCGGTCGCTGACTGGGAGGCACCCGGGCCGACGGCATCGACAGCAGGAGATTCCGGCGCACTCCTGGTGACCGTGCCCCCGACGGCGGCGGGGTCCGGCGCGACGCAACAGACCTCGCGGCGGCACGGCACGTGATACCCCGGATCGCGGTGGCGCGGGGCGGCGCTGGGGCGCATCCCACCGCGAGGAGCTCGGCCGGCGAGTCGAGCCGGGACAAACGTGTGCGGGTCTCAGCAAGGTCCGTGCACCATCGATCGCCTCGGCGAGTCCGGACGGCTTCGCCGTCCACACCCCGCGCTCTGACGAGAGGGCCGGGTCGTCGAGCCGGGCTCCACGACGAGCAGGCGGCCCGGACCTTCGCACGATCGCGCGCTACCGACCACCGCATCTCCAGCGCCTCGGGTGGGTTTCTACCGCTTGTAGCCGTCCGACCGGTGATGGCGGGTCGGTCCGCCGGAGAACCGGCTGGTGAGAAAGGGTGGAGCTGAGGGGATCCGAACCCCTGACCCCTTGACTGCCAGGCTCGGCCGTGACGTTTCGGACCATCTACGTCCGTCCACGACCTGCCCGCCGTCCCTTCTCGCTGGCACTGGTCGTACTCCTTCGTCCTGGTCTGCTGCTATCAGGAGCCGCTGTCAGGTGCGGGCCCCGGCCTCTTCGGTGCGAACTCGACGATCAAGCTTGGCGAGGCAGATCACGAGGGCAGGCGGCATGCCGAAGATCGGGCGGGGCGCCTCGGCTGCCGGCGTTGCTGTACTTACGCGGTCGGCCTGTCGGGCTTGAGTGCGATGCTCCGCCGATGCCGATAGAGTGCCCGGCGTGAAACCAGCGACCGTTGTCGTCTCGTTGCCGATCACCGACCTGGACAGATCGTTGCGCTTCTATCGCGATGGGCTGGACCTACCAGCGCCCGACGTCGACGAAGGCGGCATCTTGTTCGAGCTGCCGAACCTGTCGCTGTTCTTGATCGAGAAGAGTGAGTACGCGACGTACACGGACCGCGCCGGTATGACGACGCAGATCGGTCCTACGGCGGGTGCATGCATTATTTCGTGCGCGATCGGCAGCAAAGAGGAAGTGGACGACGTGCTCGCGCGTGCCTCGAAAGCGGGTGGATCGGTTACCGGACCCGCAGATGAATACGACGGGTCGTACATGGGTTACTTCAGCGATCCTGATGGGCACGTCTGGGAGCTCGTCTTCAATGCGCACACCGAAGCGGCTGCGGCGCAGTGAGGCGTCCATTGAAACCTGCGAGTTCGACCGCATGTCCCCATCCCCGCGATCCTGGCCGGCACTTGGCGGGACCGGGAGGTGTCAACCCGGAACCCCCGATACCGCTACCGGACCACCACCCCCGTTCGCGCATCTGTGCTCGTCGGCACCACTGGCGGGATCGGGGCGCGCAGCGGGGTTGACGCCGCCCGGGCACGCTAAGACGATCTGCGGCCAGCGGGGATGACCACTACTGACGTCGATCAGCTTCCCCCTTGCCGGGCGCATGGCCGGCGGCCCTGTGGCGCGCGGCCGCCCGGGAGCGGAGCGGGAGGCCGTAGCTGTACTCCGCTGCTGTACCGGCCGGAGATCCTACAGCTCGTGATCGTTGATCACGCTTCTGACCTGGGTGGAGCTGAGGGGATTCGAACCCCTGACCCCTTGACTGCCAGTCAAGTGCGCTACCAGCTGCGCCACAGCCCCTTGCGAAGAAGAACCTACACGACCCCTCCCCGTCCCTCGCACCCGGGTTCCCCATCGGCCCGCCGCCGACCCATCGGTCCCGCGACGTCGGTGTGCAATCGACACCGCGACCCGATGACCCAGAGCGACCCCGGCCGGGGAGTGACGCCGCTCACGGGCCGTGCTCGCCCGTTCGCCGACCGGCGGTGACCGAACGTGTCGACCTTGCGCGGAGTACTGCACTGAGGAGAGGCTGCTCGATACTCTCTGCACGTGCACGTGCAAACGATCGTGCACATGCACGCTCCTCAGCTTCCTGCGCAACCTCCGAGGTCGTCCGTGGCTCCTGCGCCCGAACCCGTTCCCGACCCGCCGCCCGGGCCCGTGCCGCCCGACCCCCCGTTGCGTGACCGCGTCAACCGCGCGGTCGGCGTGGTGGCCAGTGTGCTGGGCGTGCTGTCGTTCATCGCACAGCCGATCGAGTACCTGGAGGGCGGCGAGACCGGCGTGCTCGCTCTCTGGGTGCTCGTCGCGGCCTTCACCGCGGCGGCGGTGGGCACGGTGCTGGTCGCCCGGACCACGGCGTCGGGTCGGCCGGTCGGGAGGTCGGCGCGTGTCGCGCAGATCGTCGCGCCGGTCACCCTCGGTGTGACGCTCGGGCTCGCGGTCCCGCTGGTCCTGCGGTCCGGACCCGGGCCGGAGGCCGCCCCGGCGTACGGGGTGGCCGTCCGGGAGGCGGCCGCCGCCGTCGACGGCTGCGCCGAGCCGTTCGTCCCGCTGCACCGCTACGTCCTCACGCACCCCGGGGACGAACCGCTCCACGACGTCGCCGTCCGCTCCCCGGGGCCGCAGTGGCGGCGCGGAGAGCTGATCGGGTGCATCCGGCCCTCCGGCTGAGGGCGGGGCTCAGGCGTCGGGCGCGTGCTCGGTGGCGATCGGCAGCAGCAGCGTGAACCGGGGCGGCGAGCGGCGCCCGAGCAGCAGCCGGCCGCCCTCGGCCTCGGCCAGGCTGCGGGCCAGCGGCAGCCCGATGCCGTGCCCGCCCGCGGTGCGGGAGCGGCGCACGAACGGCTCGGCGGAGTCGGGCACGCCGGGGCCCTCGTCCTCGACGTCGACGGCCACGGCGTCGTCGGCGTCGCGGGCCGTGACGGTGACCGCGCCCGCCCCGTGCCGGGTGGCGTTGTCGAGCAGCACCGCCAGCACCTGGCGCACCGCGGCGCCGGCCGCCGCGGCCGCGGGCAGGTCCGGCGCCACCACGAGGCGCAGCGGTCGCCCGGCCGCGCCCAGCACGTCGGCCCACTCGGCCCTCGTGCGCTCCAGCAGGTCGCCGACCTGCAGGGCGCCGCCCCGGTTCGTGTCGCGGGCCAGCTGCAGCAGGTCGTCGGCGATCTGCTCCAGCCGGTCGGTGGTGGCGACCGCGGTGGCGATGGCGGCCGACAGCCCGGCGACCGAACGGCGATCCGCGGGGACGTCCAGCGCGGCCTCCAGGCCCAGGCGCAGCCCGGTCAGGGGGGTGCGCAGCTGGTGGGAGGTGTCGGCGGAGAACGCCCGCTCGCGGGCCAGCGTGTCGCCGATGCGCCGGGCCGTGCTGTCCAGCGCGGCGCCGACCGCGTCGATCTCGGCGATCCCGCTGGCCGGGGAGCGCGCGCTGAAGTCGCCGTCGCCGAGGCGCTCCGCGGCGAGGGCGAGCTGCTCCAGCGGCCGGGCCAGCCGGGCGCCCTGGCGCCGGGCCATCAGCCAGGCCGCGCCGACGGCGAACACCCCCAGCGCGGCCATCAGCAACCACACCAGGCCGATCCACAGGTAGGTCTCGGTGCGCGGGGCGGCCACGCGCACCACGCCGACGTACGCGCCGTCGTGGGCGACGGGGGCGCCGATGACCAGCTCGGCCGCGGTGTCACCGGGTTCGATGTCGCCGACGAGCGCCTCCAGGACGTCGTTCTCCAGCACCTCGGGGCCGACGCCGACGACCCGGCGGCCGAAGTCGTCGTAGAAGGCGAAGTCGGCGTCGTCGTCGGTGCCCGGCACGTCGGGCAGGACGGCGATCGTGTCGTCCTCGGCCAGCTCGACGGCCAGCATCAGGGCCACCACGTTGGCCTCGCGCTCCAGCTCGGTGCGCTCGTCGTCGAGCAGGTAGCGGCCCACGACGATCGCCAGCGGCGCGCCGAACAGGGCGATCGCCAGCACGACGGCGATCACCGTCGACCCGATGATCCGGCGGCGCATCAGCCCGGCTCGGCGGGGGCTTCGAGCCGGTAGCCGTGCCCGCGCAGGGTGACGATCTGCGGGACGCGGGCGCCGTCGGCGACCTCGGCGAGGCGCCGGCGCACCGCCGCGACGTGCACGTCGAGGGTCTTGGTGGAGCCGAACCAGTGCTTGTCCCAGACGTCGCACATCAGGGCGTCGCGGCTGACCGCGTGCTCCGGCTCGGCGGCCAGCCGGGCCAGCAGGTCGAACTCCTTGGTCCGCAGCGGAACCTCCCGCCCCCGCACGGTGACCCGCCGCCCGGCGGTGTCGATCACCAGGTCGCCGAGCGCCGTCGGGGCGGCGGGGTGCGTCGTCGCGGCGCTGCGGCGCAGGTGGGCGCGCAGGCGCGCGTGCAGCTCGGCCAGCCGGACCGGTTTGGTCAGGTAGTCGTCGGCGCCCGCCTCCAGCCCGACCACCACGTCCATCTCGGTGGTGCGCGCGGTCAGCACGACCAGCACGGTGCTGGGCAGCTCGACGCGCAGCCTGCGGCAGACCTCGACGCCGTCCAGGTCGGGCAGGCCCAGGTCGAGCAGGACGAGGTCGAACTCGGTCGCGGCCGCGGCGCGCAGCGCCGGGTAGCCCTCGCGCTGCCAGTCCACCTGGTGGCCGTGGCTGCGCAGGCTCGCCGTCAGTGCCTCACCGATCGTCTCGTCGTCCTCGACCACCAGCAGGTTCGGCACGCCGACACCCTACGAGGGCGCCCGGAGACCGCGACCGCCACCGAGCGCGGGGCCGGTGGACGCGATTTTGCCTTCCGCTCACGTTCGTCGTCGCGGCCGATTACCGGGACCTTCCTACCGTCGGGGGCATGGGGTTGGCTCCGTTCGGACTCGTGCTCGGCATGGTCGTCTTCGCGCTGTGCGCGACGGGCATCGTCCTGCGCACCCGGCGGCCCGTCGCCGCGCTCCCCGGCACCCCGGTGCTGCTGGGCGCGGCGCTGACCGCCGCCCTGTTCACCGGGCACGCCTGGGTGGTGCTGATGGTGTGGCGGGGCACCGGCCCGGCCCGGCTGGACGGTCCGGCGCTCGCCTGGTTCGCCGACCGCCGCGACCCGGCGACGACGGCGGCGATGCAGGTGGCGAGCGTCGTCGGCGACAGCCCGGCGACGACGGTGGCCGTGCTGCTGGTGGTGGTCCTGCTGTGGTGGCGCGGGCGGCCGCTGACGGCGGTCGCCGCCGCGGTCGCGACGCTCGGGTCGCCGCTGGTCAGCTCGGGGTTCAAGCACCTCTACGCGCGGCCGCGCCCGCCGCTGGCCGACGACCTGGTCGCCGTCGTGGACTCGGCGCTGCCCTCGGGCCACGCGTTCAACTCCGCCGTCGTGGCCGGGGTGCTGGCGGTGGCGGTGCTGCCGTCGCTGCGCCGCACCACCGGTCGGGCCGTCCTGGTCGTGGTGGCCCTCGCCGCGACGGCGACGGTGGGGATCAGCCGGCTCTACCTCGGGGCGCACTGGCTCACCGACGTCCTGGCCGGGTGGATGCTGGGCGGGGCGTGGCTGGCGGGGTGCCTGACCGTGGTGGCCTTCCTCGAACGGCCCGCCGCCGGCCCCAGCCCCGGCCCCGACGCCGACACCGGTCCGCACCGGGCGCTCGTCGCGGCGTCGTAGGCGCGGGCCGCCCCGGTCGGGCGCCACCGCGACGGATGACGCGGGGTCATCGGCCGACCGCGGACCGATCGCGGCCGGTTCCTCACCAGTGCGTCGGAGGACCGCCCGAGCGCCCGTAGCGTGACGGGAGAAGAAGCCCGCGACCGCACCGCAGCGGAGGGGAGCCGATGTCGGGAACCCCGCACGACCACGGCGCACGCGCCGGCACCCCCGTCGTCGAGTCGGTCGTCGAGTCCGTCCGCGGCAGAGAGGTGCAACGGCAGTGCTGAGCATCGGGATCAACCTCGGCTTCGGCAAGCTCGACCCGAGCCTGTCCGACCAGCAGACCTACGCCGGCGAGGTGGAGGTGGCGCTCGCCGCCGAACGGCTCGGCTACGACGCCGTCTGGGTCGTCGAGCACCACTTCTCGGACTACTCGCTGTGCCCGGACAACCTGCTGCTGCTGGCCCACCTGGCCGGGCGCACGTCGCGGATCCGGCTGGGCACGGCCGCGGTGATCCTGCCGTGGAACGACCCGCTGCGGGTGGCGGAGAAGGCGCTGATGCTCGACACGCTCTCCGGCGGCCGGCTGCTGCTCGGCTTCGGTCGCGGGCTCTCGCGCACCGAGTACGAGCCCTTCCGCATCCCCCTCGACGAGACCCGCGACCGCTTCGACGAGGCCGCCCCGATGATCTTCGAGGCGCTGGAGACCGGGTTCATCTCCGGCGACGGCCCGTTCTACCCGCAGCCGCGCACCGAGCTGCGGCCACGGCCGCGGGCGTCGTTCCACGGGCGGCGCTACTGCGTGGCGGGCTCCCCGGACTCGGTGGTCACGGCGGCCGCGCTGCGCGCCCACATGATGTCGTTCATCGTCCGCCCGGTGCCCGACCTCATGCCCACCTTCACCCGCTACCGCGAGCTGTACGAGGCCGAGCACGGCGAGATCGCCCCGCCGATCGCGCTGAACGTCAACATGTACTGCCACACCGACGACGCGCTGGCCCGCGAGCGGCACTTCGAGCACGTCAACCGCTTCTTCATGAGCAACGTCGAGCACTACGAGATGGCCGGGGAGCACTTCGCCGGCATCAAGGGCCACGAGCGCTACGCCGACAACGCCGCGTACTTCCGCTCCATCGGCCTGGAGAAGGCCGCCGACGACTACGCGGCCACCACGCTGTGGGGCAGCCCGGAGCGGATCCTGGGCCAGATCGAGGCCGTCCGCGACGCCGTCGGCGACTTCTCCCTCACCCTGGCCCCGGCGTTCGGCGGGATGCCCTACGAGCACGCTCGCGACAGCCTGGGCCTGTTCGCCCGCGAGGTGCTGCCCAAGGCCCGCGGCATGCGCGGGGCGGCGGTGAGCACCATCCCCTGATGCGCGAGGAGCCCTGACGCACCGCGGGAGCGGCACCGGGTCGATGCCGGTGCCGCTCCCGCGTCGCGCGATCGATCGGTCGCCGATCGACCGGTGGTTCCTGTCGACCAGTGGCCGGTGGGATCAGTAGTTGATGCGGCAGTAGTCCAGGCCGTTCTCGAAGCCGTCGGAGAAGGCGATCTGGCGCTGCTCGGCGGTGCCGTGGTCGCCCGGGTCCATCCAGTCGCCCGACCCGGCGGACTCCAGCCACCCGAAGACGGCCTCGGCGTCGCCGTCCTCCTCGATGATCGTGCCGGTGCGCAGGCCGTTCTCCCAGAACACACCGGCCAGGCAGTCGGCGTTCAGCTCCTGGGCCGGGCCCTCCCAGTAGTCGACGCCGGGCTGCTGCTCCACCCAGGTGTCCTGCACCGCGTGCCCCCACTCGTGGGCCAGCACCAGGAAGGTGACCGCGTCGCCCGGGTGCTCGTCGAGGTAGCTCGCCAGCCAGTCCACGTCGAAGGCCACGTGCTCGTCGCCGTCGACCGCGCAGTAGTAGGCGTTGTCGGTGCCGTCGGAGTACTCGCCGCCGCAGGTGCCGTTGCCGTCGCCGACGTAGTACTCGAACCGGTCCGGGGTGTCGAACTCCAGCCCGTAGTAGGCCAGCTCCTCGGTCCAGAACTCGTCCATGATCGGCTGCAGGGCCTCGGCGTCGTACAGGACCCGCTCGTACGGGTCGTCCGAGGAGCCCTGCGGGACGACGGCCGGCGCGGCCTGCGACACCGAGAAGGTCTGCTGGGCGGCGTCGCGCTGCACCGTGGTCGAGGCGGCGGGCGCGCCCTGCGGGCCGGTCGCCGCCGGCGCGGCTGCCCCGGCGGTGGGGATGCTGCACGCGCTCAGCGCGGCGACGAGCACTCCGGTGGCGGCGAGCGTGCTGACGGTCTTGTTCATCGGTGGACACTCCGTGTGCGGGGCCCGAGCTCCGGACCTGCGGTTCCTCTGGTGTCCATGACTCTGGTCGGGCCCGCTGAAGATTCGTTTAAGGCCGCGGGCGGCCCCTCGGGTAACGTGATCGGGCCGGGGCGCGGACCCCGGGCGGGCCGGGACCGACCGGGTGAGGAGAGGGAGCGGGCGTGCTGCGGTTCAGCCTGCTCGGGCCCGTGGAGGCCCACCGCGACGGTGTGCGGGTGCCGCTCGGCGGCCCGAAGCAGCGCGCCGTGCTGGCCGTGCTCCTGCTCAACGCCAACCGCACCGTCCAGGTCGACCAGATCGTCGACGGCGTGTGGGGCGAGCGGGCACCCGACCGGGCGGTGAACGCCGTGCAGGTCTACATCTCCGGCCTGCGCCGGGCGATCGAGCCCCGCCCGCAGGCCGGTCCGGCCGAGCGGCTGCTGACCACCACCGGCACCGGCTACGTCCTGCGCGCCGACGAGCGCAGCCTCGACCTGCTGGAGTTCCTCGCCGCGGCGTCCGAGGGCCGCCGCGCGCTCGACCGGGGCCACCACGGCGAGGCCGCCGACAAGCTGCGGTACGCGCTCGGCCTGTGGCGGGGCCGCGCACTGGCCGACGTGGCCGACGAGCCGTTCGCCGAGGCCGAGGCGGCGGCCCTGGAGGAGACCCGGCTCGCCACGATCGAGGCCCGCGTGTCGGCCGACCTGGCCGCCGGGCGCGACGCCGAGCTGGTCGCCGAGCTGCGCACCCTGGTGGCCGAGCACCCGCTGCGCGAGCGCTTCCGCGGCCTGCTCGCCGAGGCGCTCTACCGGGCGGGCCGGCAGGCCGACGCGCTCGAGGTGTTCCGCGTCGCGCGCGCCGTGCTGGCCGAGGAGCTGGGCGTCGACCCGAGCCCCGAGCTGCGGGCGCTGGAGCGCACCATCCTCAACCAGGGCGAGCTCGGTCGCGCCCACCGCGACGGGCGCCCCTTCCTGCTGCTGCACGAGGCGGGCGGCACCCACCGCGTGATCGCCCTCGACCCCACCCGCTCACCGCTGACGATCGGCCGCCGCCCGTCCAACGACATCAGCCTCAGCTGGGACCCCGAGGTGTCGCGCGAGCACGCGCGCCTGGAGCACCGCGACGGCGGCTGGGAGCTGGTCGACGACGGGGTGTCGCGCAACGGCTCCTACGTCGACGGCGAGCGCGTGCGCCGGCGGCACCGGCTGCAGGACGCCCAGATCCTCCGGCTGGGCCACACGGTGCTCATCTACCGCACGTCCGGCGAACCGGCCTCGCGCCCCGACCCCGAGCACGGCGTCACGGTGGACGCGCAGGCCCGGGCGGCCGCCGGGCTCAGCGCCCACGAGCGCGAGCTGCTGGCCGGGCTGGCCGCGGGCCGGCGCGGCCCGGGCGTGGAGGCGCTGTGGCGGCGCTTCGCCGTCGAGGACCTCCCCGACGGCGAGCGGGACGCGATGGTGCTGCGCATGGCCCGGGGGATCGGCGCCTTCGACGGCTGACCGGCCGCCCTCCCCGGCCCGCACGTCGGGCCGCGGTGGCACCCTGCCCGCCATGACCGGACCCGACCCGAAGGCCCACCTCCACCGCTACCTGCAGACCGCGCGCGACGCCCTGCTCTGGAAGCTCGACGGGCTCAGCGAGTACGACGCCAGGCGGCCGCTCACCCCGACGGGGACCAACCTGCTGGGCCTGGTCAAGCACCTGGCCGGCGTGGAGCTCGGCTACTTCGGCGACACCTTCGACCGCCCCTCCGGCATCCCGCTGCCCTGGTACGACGACGACGCCGAACCCAACGCCGACATGTGGGCCACCCCCGACGAGTCGCGCGAGTTCGTGCTCGACCTCTACCACCGCGCCCGCACCCACGCCGACGCCACCATCGAGGCCCTGCCGCTCGACGCCGTCGGCCACGTACCGCACTGGCCCGCCGAGCGCAGCGAGGTGACGCTGCACCAGATCCTGGTGCACATGATCGCCGAGTCGCACCGGCACGCGGGCCACGCCGACATCGTGCGCGAGCTGGTCGACGGGGAGGTCGGGCTGCGGGTCGACAACGACAACATGGCGCCGGGGGACGCGAGGTGGTGGGCGGACTACCGCGAGCGGTTGGAGCGGGCGGCGAGGGCTGTCTGAAGCGGGTTCTTGCGCTACTGCTGGCTCCGACGATGCCTGCCGTGACTGCTGTCCTGGCGGTGCCTCTCGGTTTGCCTCCGGCGGCGCCTGCGCGGCGGGCGACCTCGGATCGAGCAGGGGGGTCGACGTGACGGCAGGGGCTTCGGGACCGGGGTGGGCACCGGTGCCCACGGGGTCACCGCGGAACACGGAACACACTCCGGCCGGGGTTGGTCTGCGGTGGTCGAGTCGAGTCCGGGCGCCCGGGTGGTCCGGTTCTGGGGTGGCGTCGGGGTGTGCGTTCTTTGTCGAGCCAGGCCGGGGGTATGAATTCGGGTAGTCCGTCGCGGGCGATGCGTACGAGCCATTCCGTGGAGTGGATCTCTTGGTGGTGCGTCCAGCACAGCATGACGAGGTTGTCGGTTTTGGTGTGGCCGCCGCGGGCCCATTCGCGGATGTGGTGGATTTCGCACCAGCTGGGTGGGCGGTCGCAGCCGGGGTGGGCGCATCCGCGGTCGCGGGCGACGATCGCGCGCCGGATCGCAAGCGGGATGGTGCGGGCTTCTCGCCCGATGTCGAGGGGTTGGCTGTCGCCGTCGAGGACGATGGGGATGACCTTCGCGTCGCAGCACAGCGCCCGGAGTGCGGCGGGGGTGGGGGTGTCACCGAGGTCGAGGCAGGCGGCGCGGGCGCGGTTCTCCAGGTCGGCCAGCCTGACCGTGACGGCGATGTGGGGGCGTTCGCCGGCGGTGGTGGGGAGGATGGTGTCGCCGTGGGTGGCGACGAATCCGCAGACCTCGGTGAGGGCGTCGGCGTTGCGTTCGGCGGCGCTGCGCGGGTCCTGCGCGGTCAACGGGGTGGCTTTGGCGTCGATGACGGTGGCGATCATGGCGTAGCGGACCGGGTCGGTGAACACTCCGCTGATCTTCCCGCCGCCCCCGGGCAGTGGGGTCAGGCGTAGCTCGTTGACCTGCACGGGTTCCCGCTCGTCGGGTTCGTCGCCGTCCTGGTCGTAGGCCCGCACCAGTTCGGCTCCGAACCTGGCCAACTCCGTCGGGGTCGACGTGTCGGCGACGGCGGCGATCTGTTCTTCGATCCCGGTCCAGGCGTAGGGCGGGATCCGCCGCGCCGCGGGCGAGTCGAGGAGTCGGGCGATCAGATCGACGTGCTGCAAGCTGGCCGCACCGCTGCTGAACGCCGCAGCCATCGCGGGCAGCACCGGCGGCAACACCTGCCCCTGCAGATCCACCCGCGCCGCGACGTGCTCGGCCGCGCGCACGATCTCCCGCGCCCGCCCCCGATCCACGGTCAGCGCCGACGCCACCGCGGAGTCCGGCCGCCGGTGCCCGGCGGCGGCGAACGCACCACTGCGCTGCAACACCGCCACAGCCTCGACCTGCAACTGCGATACGGCCCGGGTCAACTCCCGAGTAGCAGCGAGTGCATTCAACGCGTCTTGGTCCGTACCGTTCTCGCGCAGCCCGGCGGCGAGCGCACGAATGCGGTCTGCCGTGGCGGCGAGTTCGGTCGAGGTCATGCCTCGATTCTACTCGAACATTTGTGCGGAGTCGAGGAAGGATCGGCACCACAGGATAGTCGCCGCGCTCGCAGGTGAAGCGTTCACAATCGCAACCGGCACCTCGGATCGGGGACGGCCGTCAGCGCAACCACACCATTCGTTGTTATCGCAACGGAACCGCGCGCATCTGAGCGCCCACCCGGGTTGGCCACCTCCAGCGCCCGAGCGTCAGTCGAGGAGCCCGAGCCGGAGCCCCCGCAGCCGGTCGGGTTCGGCGATCACCTCGATGCCGGTGATGCGGGCGTCGGTGAACGTGAACCGCAGCGCCACGACGAGCCGACCGTGCGGCGCCATCACCAGCCCCACCGACCCGTCGACCAGTGCGGGGCGGCTCGACCGGACCCGCTCCGACGCCAGCAGCGCGCCGCGCGCCACGTTGCGCCGGCCGTGCAGCACGACCGGTGCGGGGGTGGGGCCGACCGCGGGATCGGCGCGCAGCACGACGTCCGGGTCGAGCAGGGCCACGAGGGCGCCCAGGTCGCCGCCGCGGGAGGCGGCCAGGAACGCGTCGACCACCTCCCGCTGCCGGGCCAGGTCGGCGTCCGCGACCTCGCCGCCCCCGCGCACCCGGCGCCGGGCGCGGCTGGCCAGCTGGCGGGCAGCGGTGGGGGAGCGCTCGATCATCGGGCCGATCTCGTCGAACGGGACGGCGAACATGTCGTGCAGGACGAAGGCCAGTCGCTCGGCGGGGGCGAGGGTGTCCAGCACGACCAGCAGGGCCAGGCCCACGGAGTCGGCGAGCACGGCCTCGCGCTCGGGGTCGCCGCCGTCGCCCGGGTCGGTCGCCGGCTCGGGCAGGTGCTCGCCGAGCGGTTGCTCGCGGCGCGAGTCGCGGCTGCGCAGCATGTTCAGGCACACCCGGGCCACCACCGTGGTCAGCCAGGCGTCCAGGTTCTCGACGTCCTCGGCGCCGGCGCGGTCCACCCGCAGCCAGGCCTGCTGCAGGGCGTCGTCGGCCTCGGCCGCCGAGCCCAGCATCCGGTGGGCCACCGCGCGCAACCGGGGCCGGTCGGCCTCGAAGCGCTCGGCCAGCCGGCGGCGTTCATCCATCGCGTCACGTTCCTCCGCTGCGGGGTGTCGTAGCAGTAGACCCCCGGGAGCCGGTCGGTGTGACCGGCGCCCGCCCTACGAAGAACGGAGACGGGCGTGTCCCCATCCCTCCTGGTCACCGGCGGCACCGGAACCCTCGGCGGCCTCGTGGTGCCGCTGCTGCGCGCCGCCGGGCACGACGTGCGGGTGCTCAGCAGGCACCCGCGCGAGTCGTCGGCCGGTGTCGAGCACGTGGCCGCCGACCTGCTCACCGGCGACGGCGTGGAGCGCGCCGTGGCCGGCGCCGGGACCGTCCTGCACCTGGCGGGCGGCCCCAAGGGCGACGACCGGGCGACCGCGAACCTCGTGCGCGCCGCGACCGGGGCCGGGGTGCGGCACCTGGTGCTCATCTCGGTCATCGGCGCCGACCGCGTCCCGCTGGGCTACTTCCGGGCCAAGCTGGGCGCCGAGGAGGCCGTGGCGGGGTCCGGTCTGCCGTGGACGACGCTGCGGGCGGCCCAGTTCCACGACCTGGTGCTGACCGTGGCGCGGAAGATGGCGGCGCTGCCGGTGCTGCCCGCGCCGGGCGGGCTGCGGTTCCAGCCCGTCGACGCCCGGGACGTGGCGGACCGGCTGGTGGAGCTGGTGCTCGGCGCGCCTGCCGGGCGGGTGCGCGACCTCGCGGGCCCGGCGGTGCACGGCATGGACGAGATCCTGCGCGACTACCTGCGGGCGACCGGCCGGCGCCGTCCGCTGCTGCCGGTGCGGATCCCGGGTGCCGCGGGGCGGGCCTACCGGGCGGGCGACAACCTGAACGTCGACACCGCCGACCGCGGCCGGCGCACCTGGGAGGACTTCCTGGCCGAGCGGCTGGGCGCGGTCGTCGGGTAGGGCGTTCCGTCGGTGGCCGGCTTGGACCAGACGATCGAGTACCGCCAGAACAGCAGCCGCCGGAACCGCGCGCCCGGCAGCAGCTCCCGGGTGAGCTCGCGCATCGCCGCGTAGCCCTCCGGCGGCGGCCACACCGTCGGCGCGCTGTGCTCCCAGAACCGGCGGCCCGTGAGCAGCACGTAGGGGCGGTGGCAGGCGGCGGCCAGCAGGCTGTGGGCGAGGTCGGGCAGCCGCTCGACCCGGGCCAACCCGCGGGCCCGTGCGGCGGTGCCGGGATCGGCGTCGAGCCCGACCACCTCGTCGGCGATCCCGGCCAGCTCGGCGGTGAGCAGCCCGTCGCCGCAGCCGACGTCCAGCGCCCGCGGGGGCCGCGCGGGCGCGGCGCCGAGGACCACCCGGTGGTAGTGGATGTTGTGGTTCCAGCGCGCGGTCGACCCGTCCGGGGAGGGCAAGGCCGCTGGTCAGGCGCGCACGGGGCGGGCGCGGAGCTCGCCGACCGCGACGACCGAGCCGATGGCCAGCTGCGCGCCGCGGCGGGTCTCGGTGCGGCCGTCGACGAGGACGGCGCCGTCCTCGATCAGCGCCCTGGCGTGCCCGCCGTCCTCGGCCAGGCCCGACAGCTTGAGGAACTGGCCGAGCCGGATGGGGTCGTCGCGGAGCGGGACGTCGCGGATGGGGGAACGGGCCATGCCGAGATCCTCCCAGGTGGGCACCGTGATCAAGAACTCGATGGACGCGCGGGGAAAGAACAAGACTGGTCCTGGCGAAATCGGACCTGCACCCTGCAGGGCGTGTCCGGAACGACGATCACCCATGAGATGGCGCACGAGCAGGCCCACCTCACCGAGCTGTACGCGGTGGTGGACGCGATGCGCGCGGAGGTGGCGCAGCGCATCGCCGCCCTGTCCGCCCCGGCGGAGGAGGACGAGCACGACGCCGACCGGGACGCGGAGCTGGCCTGGAACCGGCGCCAGGCGGCGCGGTTGAAGTCGGTCGAGCGGGGGCTGTGCTTCGGCAGGCTGGACACCGAGGACGGCGCGTCGGTGCACATCGGCCGGACCGGGCTGTTCCGCGACGGCGACGAGGACGGCGGCGGCGCGACGCTGCTGCTCGACTGGCGCGCCCCGGCCGCCCGCCCCTTCTACACGGCCACGGCCATGGCCCCGCAGGGCGTGCGCCGCCGCCGGCGCATCAGCACCCGCGACCGGACGGTGGTGGATCTCGACGACGAGCTGCTGACCGCCTCCGGGGCCGGTGGGGAGGCCGGGCTCACCGGCGAGGCGGCGCTGCTGGCCGCGGTGACCGCGGGGCGCAGCGGTCGGATGCGCGACATCGTGGCCACCCTGCAGTCCGAGCAGGACCGCATCATCCGCTCCGAGCAGACCGGGGTGCTCGTCGTCGAGGGCGGCCCCGGCACCGGCAAGACGGCCGTCGCCCTGCACCGGGCGGCGTACCTGCTCTACAGCCGCAGGCACCTGCTGGCCCGCGGGGTGCTGGTGGTCGGGCCGAGCCGCGTGTTCATCGACTACATCGGGCAGGTGCTGCCCGGCCTCGGCGAGGACGCCGTGGTCGCCGCGACCATCCCCGAGCTGCGCCCGGGGCTGGTGGTCGAGCGCGTCGACCCGCCGCGGGCCCGGGTGGTGAAGGGGGCCGCGGCGATGGCCGGACGGCTGGCCGCGGCCGTCGCGGCCCGGGTCGTCCGGCCGACCGAGGCGGTCGAGCTGGAGTTCGAGGGCCAGGCGCTGCGGCTGGACCCGGTCGACCTGCGGCGGGCGCGCCGGGCGGCCCGCCGGTCGGGGCTGCCGCACAACCGGGCGCGGCTGGTGTTCCAGCGCGAGCTGGTCGGGGCGCTGGCCGACCGGATCGTCGCGGCGCTGGAGGCGGTGGTCGTCGACGAGTCCGGGCGGGCGCTCGACGGCGGGGACGCGGACGGCGGGTTGAGCCCGGCCGACGTCCGGGCGCTGGAGGCGGCCGGGTTCGTCGTCGACCCGGACGACCCCGGCGGCCCGGTCTCGATGATCGACGAGGCGGACGCGGCGGCCCTGCGCGGTTCGCTGCTGGCCGACGCGGCCGTCGGCGACGCGCTCGACGCGCTGTGGCCGGAGCTGGAGCCGCCCGCCGTGCTGGAGGCCCTGCTGGCCGACCCGGCCGGGACCTGCCCGGACCTGACCGCCGACGAGGCCGCAGCGCTGCGCCGCGGGCCGGGCGGGTGGAGCGCCGCGGACGTCCCGCTGCTCGACGAGCTCGCCGCGCTCATCGGGTCCGACGCGCCGCCGGCGGCGGGGGAGGGGGCCGGCGGGCTCGCCGAGCGGGCGGCGGCCGACCCGACCTGGGTGTTCGGCCACGTCGTGGTCGACGAGGCCCAGGAGCTGTCGGAGATGGCGTGGCGGATGCTGATGCGGCGCTGCCCGTCGCGCTCCATGACCGTCGTGGGCGACCTCGCCCAGACCGGCGACCCGGCTGGTGCCGCGTCCTGGGACCGGGTGCTGGGCCCGCACCTGGAGCAGCGGTGGGAGCTGGTGCGGCTGTCGGTCAACTACCGCACCCCGACGGAGATCATGGACGCCGCGGAGGACCTGCTCGCGGCCCACCCGGGCGCGGACGGGGCACCGGGACGGGTGCGGTCGCGCTCGGTCCGCTCGGCGGGCACCGACCCGTGGCGGGTGCGGACCTCGGCCGCCGAGCTGCCCGACCGGGTTGCCGAGCTCGTCGCCGCGGAGGCGGCCGCGCTCGACGAGGGGCGGGTGGCGGTCATCGCACCGGCCGCGCTGGTGCCGGCGCTGGCCGCGGCGCTGGCCGTCCCGGCGGAGCCCGACCCGGAGCGCACGGTCGTGCTGCTGACCCCGGAGCTGGCCAAGGGGCTGGAGTTCGACGCGGTCCTGATCGCCGATCCGGCCGCCGTGCTCGCCGGTTCCGCGCGGGGCGTCAACGACCTGTACGTCGCGATGACCAGGGCGACGCACCGGCTGGGGATCGTGCACCCCGGACCGCCGCCCGCCGGCCTGGCCGGCGTGCCCGAGCGGGAGCCGATCGGCGCGCGTTGAGGCGGGCGCAGTCCGCCGGTAGGCCCGCCCGCAGGGCGTCGAGCTCGGCCGACATGCGGCTGGTCATCGCGACCAGCAGCGCCTCGCCGTGCTCCTGCAGGGGGGCGAGGTGGCCGAGCAGCTCCAGCATCACCAGGCCGTGCATGCGCCCGCGCAGCTCGATGAACAGCGCGAGCGCCCCCGGCGGCAGCGTCGCGGCGCGGCGGTCGTAGTCGTCCTGGAGGGGAGCGGGGGCGGCGGCGGGGTGATCGAGGCCAGCGGCTCCCCGCCGGGGGGCAGCGGGACGGCGGCGAGCTGGGCGGGCGTCCAGCCGTCGAAGAGGACGTCGGCGAACGGCGCGGCCAGCCGCCAGGCGGCGAGCCCGGTTCCGGCCGCGGGATCGGGTGCGATCCCGGGCACGGGCGTGCCGAACAGCAGCAGGAACGCCGAGCGGTTGGCCCGGGCCCAGGTTCGGAACGCGCAGGTGGCGGCGAGCCGGCGCGCGCGACCGGTTCGACGTCACCGCCGGACGGCGGGTCGTGCGCGCCGTCGGGGTCGCCTGCACGGCGCTGGTCCTGCTGCTGACCTGGCAGCCCTGCGCGGTCGGCCGCTGCTCGCCCCCGATGCGCCGACCCTGGCCGCCCTCACCGCGATCGTCGTCGGCACGGCCGTCGCGGTGACGGGCGCGGCCCGGGCCTCGACCCGCCGTCGCGCCGCCGCCGAGCGCCCCACCGCCACCGTCTGACCAGGGAGAACCCGTGGACCCGCAGATCCTGTTCGCCGTCGCCTTCCCCGCTGGCCGTGCCGTTCTGGGCGCTGATGAGCGTGGCGCCCGGCTGGTCGGTCACCCGCCGCGTCATCGGCTCGCCGCTGATCGCCGTGCCCGTGCTGGTCGTGTACGTGCTGGCCCTGCTGCCCCAGCTGGCGCCCTACTGGGCGGCCACCCGCGACCACTAGACGTCGAGCGCGAGCTGACGGGGTCGCTCCAGGCCGAGCAGCAGCTCCTTGGCGCGCAGGCCGCCCGCGTAGCCGGTGAGTGCGCCGTCGGCGCCGACGACCCGGTGGCACGGGACGATCACCAGGACCGGGTTGGCGGCCAGGGCGCCGCCGACGCGGCGGGCGCCGTCGCCGGTCATGCCGAGCGCGCGGGCGAGCGCGCCGTAGGTGGTGGTCTCGCCGTGGTCGATGCGGGTGAGCGCGTCGAGCACCTCACGACGCTCGCCGCTCACCCGGCTCAGGTCGACCGCGACGTCGAACCGGGTGCGCCGGCCGGCGAAGTACTCGTCCAGCTCGGCGAGGGCCTGGTCCAGGACGGCGCGGGCCGGGCCGGTCCCGCGGGCGTCGGCGGGGCTGCGGTCGCGGTTCGGGAACCGCAGCCGGGCCACGCCCTCCGGCGTGGCCGAGACGGTCAGCACGCCGAGCGGGCCGGCGAACGGTGCGGTGGCGGTGGTGGACACGGTTGCTCCGATCGATCGGTGGGGCCCCTCGGCCCCGACGCGATGCAGAACACCGGAGTCGGCCCGCGGGTTGCGTGCAACCGTGCCGGGGTCGGTGGTGTTCAGGAGGTGGACCACGGACTGGAGGAGCGAGATGACCGAGACCGCGCAACGGCCCGACCTGCACCGGATGGCCGACCGGCTCGACTGGGATCGCGTGCAGCGGCAGCTGGACGACGACGGGGTCGCCACCACCGGCCCGCTGCTGAGTCCCGAGCAGTGCCGAGAGGTGGCCGCGATGTTCGACGACGACGCCCGGTTCCGCAGCACCGTCACCATGGCCCGGCACGCCTTCGGCGAGGGCCGCTACCGGTACTTCGCCGACCCGCTGCCCGACCCCGTCCAGCGGCTGCGCGAGCAGCTGTACCCGCCGCTGGCCGTCATCGCCAACCGGTGGGCCGATCGGCTCGGCGAGCGCCGGTTCCCGGCGGCGCTGCCCGAGCTGCTGGCCGAGTGCGCGCGGCTGGGCCAGCACCGGCCGACCCCGCTGGTGCTGCGCTACGGCCCGGGCGGGTACAACAACCTGCACCAGGACGTCTACGGCGAGCTGACCTTCCCGCTGCAGTTCCTGGTCATGCTCAGCCGCCCGGACGAGGACTTCACCGGAGGGGAGAGCGTCTTCGTCGAGCAGCGCCCGCGCCAGCAGTCGCGCCCGATCGTGGTCCGGCCGCGGCAGGGCGAGGCGGTCGTCTTCCCGGTGCGGCACCGGCCGCGGGCGGGCAGCCGGGGGTATCACCGGGTGCAGCTGCGGCACGGGGTCAGCGCGGTGCACGCGGGGGAGCGGCACGTGCTGGGCATCATCTTCCACAACGCCCGCTGACCGACCCGGGACGGAGGCCGTCGTGGACGCCGCCGAACGGACCCGGCAGCGGGTGTGCCGGGCCCTGCTCGACGACCTCGACGCCGGGTACGGCGAGGTCGTGCGGGAGTACGGCGGTGTCGTGCACTCGGTGGCGCGGGCGCTGACCCGCTCCGCCGCCGACGCCGAGGACCTCACCGCCGAGGCGTTCCTGCGCGCCTACCGGGCACTGGCCGGCTACCCGGCCGAGCGGATCGCCGTGCTGGCGCTGCGGCCGTGGCTGCTGACGGTGCTGCGCAACACCGCGCGCAACGCGGCCCGCGACGCGGCCCGGCGCCCCGCCGGACCACCCCGGTACGAGCCCACCGAGCGCGAGCTCGACCCGGGCCCGACCGCCCTCGACGACCCCGCCGACCACGCCGAGCGCGCCGAGGCGGGTCGCGGGCTGGCCGCGCTGCTCGCGCGGCTGCCCGAGGCCCAGCGCACGGCCGTCGTGCTCCGCCACGCGCTGGACCTGCCGATCGCCGAGGTCGCGCAGGTGCTGCGGGTCGGGGAGGGCACCGCCAAGTCGCACGTTTCCCGAGGACTGCACCGACTCCGAGCGCTGGTCACCGCGGCCGGGACCGAACCCGGCCCCGACGGGGAGCCGGCACACCGGGTGCTCGCGTCGGGGAGGAGAGACCGATGACCACCGACGACACCACCACCGACACCACCGATGTCGACGCCCGGCTGCTGGCCGGCCTGGCCGGACTGGCCACCGAGGCCCCCGCCGGCCTGCCGGACGCCGTCTTCGCCCGCTGGGTGCGGGTCCCCAGCGGCCTGGGGGACGTCTACGCGGCCGCCACCGCGCACGGCGTGCAGTTCCTGCGGCCCGCGGGCGACGCCGGGCTCGCCGGCTTCACCGCGGCCTACCGGGCCCGGTTCGCCCGCCCGCTGGTGGCGGCACCGCGCCCGCCCGCCGGGCTGCTGCCCGCGCTGCGCGGTCGCCCCGGTCGCGGGCCCGCGCTGGACCTGACCGCGCTGACCGGGTTCGAGCGCGCCGTGCTCGACGCGACCCGCCGGATCCCCGCCGGGCAGGCCCGGCCCTACGGCTGGGTCGCGCGGGAGGCGGGCAGCCCGGGCGCGGTGCGGGCCGTGGGCTCGGTGCTGGCCCGCAACCCGGTGCCGCTGCTCGTGCCCTGCCACCGCGTGGTCCGGGCCGACGGCGCGCTCGGCGGCTACCTGTTCGGGGCGCCGGAGAAGGAGCGGCTGCTGCGCGCCGAGGGCATGGACGTCGACGGGGTCGCCGACCTCGCCCGCCGCGGCGTGCGCTACCTGGCCAGCGACACCACCACCGTCGTCTGCTTCCCGACCTGCCGCGACGCCCGCCGGATCACCCCCCGGCACCGCCACGGCTTCGGGACCCTGGACGAGGCGGTGCGGGCCGGGTTCCGGCCCTGCCGCACCTGCCGCCCCGCCGGGGCGGCCTGAACCGGGAGGACCGATGCACGAACTGCTGCCCCGCGAGCGCCGCACCCTCGCCCCGGGCGCGGTGCACCTGCCCGACTGGCTGGACCTCGGCGAGCAGCGCCGCCTGGTCGAGGCCTGCCGGACGTGGGCGCGGGAGGGGCCGGGCATGCGCCACGCGGTGCCGCCGAACGGGGCCCGGATGAGCGTGCGCACGGTGTGCTTGGGCTGGCACTGGATGCCCTACCGCTACTCCCGCACCCGCGACGACCAGGACGGCTCGCCGGTGACGCCGTTCCCGGCCTGGCTGGCCGCGCTCGGGCGCCGGGCGGTCGCCGAGGCCTACCTCGACGCCGACCGCGGCCGCCGGTACGCGCCGGACATCGCGCTGGTCAACCACTACGACGAGGGCGCGCGGCTCGGGATGCACCGCGACGGCGACGAGCACGCCCCCGACCCCGTCGTGTCGCTCTCGCTCGGCGCGCCGTGCCTGTTCCGGCTGGGCGGCACCGAGCACCGCGGCAGGCCGTGGGTCGACGTCGAGCTGCGCTCGGGCGACCTGGTGGTCTTCGGCGACGAGCACCGGCTGGCCTACCACGGCGTGCCGAAGCTCCTCGAGCACTCACCGGCCGACGTGCCCGACATCGGCCTGGACCGGGGCCGGTTGAACATCACGCTGCGGGTGTCGGGGTTCGCCGATCCGCCGCACCCGGCCGACGCGCGGTCCGGGGCCGTCGGCTCATGCCGCGCCCGCTCCACCGAGTAGTCGCACCATCGACGAATCCCCTCCGGAGTGACCGCGCCCGGACGCCGGGGTGCGGAGGTCCTGTCCGAATCGGGACCTTCGGCCCTGTCCATGATCGACCATTCGTAGTGGAGTGCCTACGGCGAGTTGACGTCGCAGTGCCGGCAACCGCCAGAGGAGGTCCCCCGTGTCGATCACCGACGAGGTCCTGGCCGCACCCCGCATCGCGCCGACGGGCCGCACGAGCGTCTCGGTCTCCCTGCGCGGCCCGCAGGAGGCCGTGCTCACGGTCGCGGGCGAGGTGGGGCCGGTCGCCGCCCGGCTGGTCGAGGTGGTGCTCGACACCGTCCTGGTCGACGGCGTCCGCCACGTCATCGCCGACCTGTCCGCCGTCCGCGAGCCGTCCCGGCCGCTGGGCGACGCGCTGGCCTCGGTGTCGTCGGTGCTGGAGCGCCGAGGTGGCTGGCTGCTGGTCGAAGGCGGCGCCGAGTCGGGCTGGTTCGACGTCGGCGGGGTCGAGTCGCCGACGTCGCTGCTGGACGCGTTCCGCGCCTACCGGTCGGCCGTCGAGCGCTGACCCGGCCCCGCCTCCCCGTCGGACGGTTCGGCGCGATCAGGGCATGATGTCGCTCATGCCGCGTGTGGGTGATCGTCGTGCCCCGCGCGGGTACCCGTCGGCACCCGCCATCCGACCAGAGGTGACTGCATGAAGCTCGGACCGGTCCTGGCCCGCACCTGGCCGGTACTGGCCGGCGCCGTGCTGGTCGGCGGGCGCTACGCCGCCGACTCGCTGCGCCACCGGCGCGACGGCGGCCACGGCTACGCGCTGCGCGGTGCCGACCTGCACGTCGGCTCGAAGGACTTCCTGTACGCCGCCGAGGCGCTCACCGGTGCCCCCATCTCCGCGGGCAACGACCTGGAGCTGCTGATCAACGGCGACCGGATCTTCCCGGCCTTCCTGGAGACGATCGACGGCGCCCGCCGCTCGATCAACCTGCTCACGTTCGTCTACTGGCGCGGCGACATCGCCCAGCAGGTCGCCGACCGGCTGATCCGGCGGGCCCGCGACGGCGTCGAGGTCAACGTGCTGCTCGACGCGTTCGGCACGGCGAAGATGGAGCCGAAGCTCATCCGGGACATGAGCGCGGCGGGGGTGACCGTGGCCCGGTTCCGGCCGCTCAAGCCGTACGCGGTGGCCCGGATGAACCACCGCACCCACCGCAAGGTCCTGGTCGCCGACGGCGAGGTCGGGATGATCGGCGGCGTCGGCATCGCCGAGGAGTGGACCGGCGACGCCCAGGACCCCGACCACTGGCGCGACACCCACGTCCGGGTCCGCGGGCCGATCGTGCGCGGCCTGCAGGGCGCCTTCGCCGAGAACTGGCTGGAGGCCACCGGCGACGTGCTGGTCGGGGAGGACTACCTGCCCGAGCTGCCCGACGCCGACGGCGCCGGCCCGATGCAGCTGGTGCGCTCGTCGGCCGGGGTCGGCGACACCGACGCCGAAGCGCTGTTCTACCTGGCCATCGCCTGCGCGAGCGAGAGCATCGAGCTGACCACGGCCTACTTCGCGCCCCGCCCCGCGTTCGTCGAGGCGCTGGCCGAGGCGGCGAAGCGGGGCGTCGCGGTGCGGTTGCTGGTGCCGGGCGAGCACATCGACAAGCCGCCGGTGCGGATCGCCGGACGTGCGGTCTACCGGACGCTGCTCGACGCCGGCGTGCGCATCTGGGAGTACGGCCCCACGATGCTGCACGCCAAGACGCTGGTCGTCGACGGGGCCTGGTCGACGGTCGGCTCGGTCAACTTCGACAACCGCTCGTTCCAGCTCAACGACGAGGCCACGCTCTGCGTGCAGTCCGAGTCGTTCGCGGCCGACCTGGTGGCGCAGTTCGAGAAGGACCTCGCCGTCTCCGACGAGATCACCGGCGACGACTGGTCCGACCGGCCCCGCCGGTTCCGGGCCTACGAGCAGCTCGCCGTGCGGCTGCGCCGGGAACTCTGAGCTCAGCTCGCCAGGTGCCGCGGGTTGGACACCTCCAGGCGGGCGCGGGCGGCCGTGCGCAGCACGGCGCGCAGCTCGTCGCCGCGGTCGTCGAGGTCGCCTGCGCGGATCGCCGCGGCGAGGGCCGCGTCGTCGGGGTAGCCGAGCCGGTCGAGGTCGGCGCGGTGGCGGCGGGCGTCGGCGGGACCGCGCCCCAGCTCCCGCTCGACCATGCCGAGCAGCCGTGCGGCGATCCGGACGTGGTAGGCGAGCATCCCGTCGGTCGCCGGCACGACCTCGTCCACCAGCAGCTCACGCACCGTGCGCAGCAGCTCGGCGGCGTCGGGCCGGTCGTGCGGCGGGATCGGGCCCGTGCGGTCTTCGCTCATGTGGTCTCCGCCCCCGTGTGATCCGGGCCCCGTGTGATCTGGTCAGCGCCGGTTGCCCGGGCGGCTGCCGCGGGGCACGGTCGGATCATGGCCGCGCCGTCGGCCGCCGTCCACCGATGCAACGGAGCGCCCATGGACATGACCCTGCCGCAGGACCTGCTCGACTACCTCGACGAGCTCGACGCGTTCATCGAGCGCGAGATCCGCCCGCTGGAGCAGGCCGACGACAACATCCGGTTCTTCGACCACCGCCGCGAGGACGCCCGCACCGACTGGGACCGCGGCGGGCTGCCCAGCGAGGAGTGGGAGGAGCTGCTGGCCGAGGCCCGCCGCCGGGCCGACGCGGCCGGGCACTTCCGCTACGCCTTCCCGGCCGAGTTCGGCGGGCGCGACGGCTCCAACCTGGGCATGGCGGTGATCCGCGAGCACCTGGCGGCCAAGGGCCTCGGCCTGCACTGCGATCTGCAGAACGAGCACGCCATCGTGGGCAACAACGTCGGGCTGCTGCTGATGCTGGAGCACGGCTCGGACGAGCAGAAGGCCGAGTGGGTCGAGGGGCTGGCGTCGGGCACCAAGGGGTTCGCCTTCGGGATCACCGAGCCCGAGCACGGCTCGGACGCCACCCACATGGACACCTACGCCGTGCGCGACGGGGACGACTGGCTGATCACCGGGGCGAAGACCTGGAACACCGGCATCCACAAGGCGAAGCACGACCTGATCTTCGCCCGGACCTCCGGCGAGCCCGGCGACGGCCGCGGCATCACCGCCTTCCTGACCCCGACCGACGCGCCCGGCTTCACGGTCGAGGAGTTCCTCTGGACGTTCAACATGCCCACTGACCACGGCCGGATCAGCCTGGACCGGGTGCGGGTGCCCCACTCGGCGATCCTCGGCGAGGAGGGTCGCGGGCTGGCCGTGGTGCAGCACTTCTTCAACGAGAACCGGATCCGCCAGGCCGCGTCCAGCCTGGGCGCGGCCACCTACTGCATCGCGGAGTCGGTGCGGTTCGCCCAGGAGCGCAAGCCGTTCGGCAAGGCGCTGGCGACCAACCAGGCCATCCAGTTCCCGCTGGTCGACCTGCACGCCGAGGCGGAGATGCTGCGCGCGCTGATCCACCGCACCGCGTGGTCGATGGACACCGAGGGCGCGTTCTCCCAGTCCGAGCAGGTCTCGATCTGCAACTACCGGGGCAACCGGCTGTGCTGCGACGCCGCCGACCGGGCCATGCAGGTGCACGGCGGGCTGGGCTACTCCCGGCACAAGCCGTTCGAGCACATCTACCGCCACCACCGCCGCTACCGGATCACCGAGGGCTCCGACGAGATCCAGATGCGGCGGGTGGCGGGCTACCTGTTCGGGTTCATGAAGCAGCGCGCGCCCAAGGGCATGGACTGAGCGGCGTCCCGCGCTCAGGTGACGGTGATGCCGCCGTCGACGGCGAGGGTCTGCCCGGTGACGTAGCCGCCGGCGTCGCTGGCCAGGAACAGCAGCGCGGCGGTCAGCTCGGAGGGGTTGCCCGCCCGGTGCATCAGCACCCGCCGCTCCAGCTGCTCCTCGAGGTAGCCGGGCTTGTACTGGTCGGTCATCTCGGAGACGAAGAAGCCGGGCGCGAGGGCGTTCACCCGGATGCCCTTGCGCCCGCTCCACTGCTGGGCCAGGTCGCGGGTCAGGCCGATCAGCCCGGCCTTGCTGGCCGCGTAGGCGGCCTGCGGCAGCCCGGCCGTGGTCAGGCCCAGGATGCTGGAGATGTTGACGATGCTGCTGCCCGGCTTCATGGCCCGCCCGCAGGCCTGGGCCATCCAGTAGCAGCCGTTGAGGTTGACGTCGATGACCCGCTTGAACTCGGCCGGGTCCTCCCGGGTGGCGGGCACGGCGGTGCCGATGCCGGCGTTGTTGACCAGCACGTCGACCCGGCCGAACTCGGCCATGGCCGCGTCCACGAGCGCCTGGCAGTCGGGCTGCTCGGCCACGTCGGTGGCGACGGCGAGCGCGCGCCGCCCGGTGTCGGTGACGAGGTTCGCGGTGTCGGTGAGCTTCTCGGCGCGGCGGGCGCCCAGCACCACGTCGGCGCCGGCCTCGGCCAGGCCCCGGGCGAACGACACCCCGAGCCCCGAGGACGCCCCGGTCACGATGGCCACCCGGCCCTCGAGGGAGAACCGCTCCATGATCGACATCTCGACCTCCGCGTCGGCGCCCGCCTCGCCGCGGGCGCGATCATCGGAAGATAGCCGCCGCGGCGCGGTCCGCGCTGTGGGTCAGGCCACCTCGGCTTCGGCGAGCACCGCGTAGTCCTGCGGCCCGAACAGGCCCTTCTGCAGGGCCGCGGCCAGCGTCGCCGCCGCGGCCGGGTCGACGCCCTCGAGGCGCAGCCCGGACAGGTCGAGGTCCTCCTTGGGGTGCAGCGCCCAGGTCTGCACGTCGGCGAAGCCGCTCGCGCGCACCAGGAACTCCAGCTGCGCGGGCGGGATCGGGGTGCGGTGCGTGGGGTCGAGGTGGAAGTTGCAGGCGCCCATCACCAGGTTGGTCGGGTTCGGCGTCTCGGCCACCAGCAGCCCGCCCGGGCGCAGTGCCCGGCGGGCGGCGGCCAGCAGGCCCAGCAGCGACTCCAGGTCGAGGTGCTCGACGACGTGGAACGCGGTCACCACGTCCAGCGAGCCCGGCTCGACGGTCTCCAGGTGCCCGGTGCCGTCGGTGTGCACGACGTCGAGGCCGCGCCCGCGCAGGTGCTCGACCATCGGCAGGTTGTCGTCCACCCCGACGGCCGGCACGCCCGCCTCGGCCAGCAGCGCCAGCCACTCGCCGCGGCCGGGCCCGACGTCCAGCACGCGGGGACCGTCGGCGTCGGCGCGCACGGCGTCGCGCACCCGGGGCAGGTAGACGCCCAGGCGCTCGCGGACGTCGGCCTCCGAGCCGCGGAACCGGTCCTCGAACCGCGGGTAGATCGCCGCGAAGCGGGGGCTGTGCCCGTCGGCCCGCGCGGAGAGCTCGTCGACGGCGGCGCGCAGCCGCTCGACCTCGGCGCGCAGGGCGGCGACCTCGGCGTGCAGGTCGTCGCTCACGCGGTCCCCCCGGGGCGCTCGGAGATCGTCGAGAGCACCCGGGCCGGGGTGCCGCCGACGACGGTGAACGGCTCGACGTCGGCGAGCACCACGCTGCCCGCGGCCACCACGGCGTGCTCGCCGATCCGGCAGGGTCCCAGGACCAGTGCGTTGGTCGAGATCCACGCGCCGCGCCCGATCACCACGTCCCGGCCCGACTTCGGCACCGTCACCTGGCGGGCGCGGTCGAACACGGTGATGTCGTGGGTGCCGGTGAGCACGCTGACGCCGTGCCCGAAGAACGCGTACTCCTCGACGGTGATCTCCCCGGACGACAGGTTGAACAGCGCGTCGTTGACCACGGCCGTCGGGTGGACGTGCAGCTTGCGCTCGTCGCCGTAGACCCGCGGCGCCCAGCGGAGCCGGTCGACGGCCTCCCGCACGGCCTGCTCGACGGCGGCGGCCACCTTCGCTTCGATGAGGGCGGCGATGTCGTCGCCCGGCCTGGTGTCGGTCACGGGCCCGGGTACCCGCTCCCGCCCCGTGCACGCCCGCCCCGCCCCGTCATGGGCGGTAGGCGGTGATGGCGGTCGCGGTGGCGGGGGCGGCGAAGACACCGGCGAAGACGTCCACGCTCGTCGCGACCGCCCCGCTGATGCCCTGCTCCAGCCACGTCTCGAACAGCGCCTTCTGCGCGGCCAGCACCTCGGGGGTGTGCCCGGTGACGCGGCCCAGGAGCGCGAGGGTCTCGGCGCGCAGCCGCTGCGGCGCGGCCACCCGGTTCGCGAAGCCGGGGCCGAAGGCGTCGAGGTCGTAGAGGTCGCCGGTGAGGATCATCTCGCGGGCCCGGGACAGGCCCACGTAGGCGGGCAGCAGCGCGGCGTCGACGACCGAGGGGATGCCCAGCTTCACCTCCGGCAGTCCGAGCCGCACGCCCGGCCGCGCGGTGCGCAGGTCGCAGGCCAGCGCGAGCTCCAGCGCGGCCCCGATGCAGGCGCCGTTGAGCATCGCCACCGTCGGGACCGGGGCGTGGCGCACGGCGCGCAGCACGTCGGCCAGCCGGGAGATCAGCCTGCGGGCGGTGGTGGGGGTGAGGCCACGGAACGAGTCGAGGTGCATGCCGGCGCAGAACGCCCGCTCGCCCGCGCCGGTGAACACGATCGCCCGGGTCGCCGGCCCGATCCCGCGCACCGCGTCGGCGAGCGGGTCGAGGTCGTCGGGGTGCAGCGCGTTGGCCGCCTCCGGCCGGTCGAAGGTGATCCAGCGGACGTGGTCGTCGTCGACGACGGTGGGTGCGCCCATGGGCCCATCCTGGCCACCCCGCTACGGGCCCGGCACCCGCCCGTCGAGGCCGCCGGTCAGCGCCGCGGGAACGGGGTCGTCGGTGTCGGCCCCGGCGAACGCGGTGAAGCCGAGCCGCAGCGCGCCCGCGGCCACGGTGAGGTCGGGGTGCGGGGCGGCCTGGACGCGGGCCGCGTCGACGCGCACGATCCCCGCCGCGTCGGCGGCGTCGAGCCGGGCCAGCAGCCGGGCCAGCGCCGGTGGCGCCTCGGTGGGCGGGACCGAGCTCTGGGTCAGGGTGCGGTGCAGCGGCCCGGTCCGCCAGCCCTCGTGGGCGCCGCCGCCGCTGCCGACCGGTACCGGCAGCACGACGTCGAGCAGCCAGCGCGACGGCTTGCCGGCGATCTCCGGGGTCTGGTGCAGCTCGATCTCGACCACCTGGTCGGCGCGGACGAGGCTGCCGTCGAACATCTGCAGCCACACGTTGGTCAGGCTCACGCGTCGGTCTCCTCGCTGTGTCGTGGACGGTGCCCCCGTCCGGCCGACCGCCCCGCCCGGGACCGGGCGGGGCGGTCGGTGGCCCGGCGGGAGCCGGGCGAGACAGAGACGTGAGTCGTCGTGGATCTCCTGTGGCAGGTGGTGCTGTGCTCGGACCCACCTCCTCTCGACGTCGGGTCGGATCGGCGGTGGACCGGAGGGGAGCGCTCCCGGGGTTCGGGGCGGTGCCTCCCGCGGGCGCGGCCGGTCCGTGGTCCGGGTCCGGTGGACCGGTCGTGCGGACCCGGGCGGGCCCTTCCCGCGGCCCCGACCGCGGAACGCGTCGGGGGCGGTGTGCGTCGGGTGTCGGGCCGGTGTCGCGGCTCGCCCGGCCAGCCCTCGGCGATCAGCTCGACGGCGATCGCCAGGAACGTCCGCTCGATCTCGGTGGCCGGGTCGAGGGCGTCCGGGGCGGTGGGGGTCGCGGTCGCGAACTGTCCGGTGGTCATGGCACACCTCCCCGCGCGTGCGCGGCGGGTACGACGGTCAGGCGTTGATCTCGTGGCGCTCGCGGTCGCCGGTGGAGACGGTGATCGTGCGTGGTCCGGCCTTCTCCGCGACCGGGATCCGCAGGGTGAGCACGCCGGCGCGGTGGTCGGCGCGGATGCGGTCGAGGTCGAGGTCGTCGCCGAGGAACAGCTCTCGGGAGCAGGCGCCGTGGGTGCGCTCGGCGATCCGCAGCTCCACGTGCTCGTCGCGCGGCGTCGGGTGGCGCTCGGCCTTCACGGTCAGGACGTCGCGCTCGACGGTCAGCTCGATCGCCTCAGGGTCGACGCCGGGCAGGTCGAACTCGAGGACGAACTCGTCACCCCGGCGGTAGGCGTCCATCGGGATGGTGGCCGGCTGCGCCCGGCCGCGGATCGGACCGCCGAAGGCGTGCCGGGCGATCCGGTCCAGCTCGCGGAAGGGTTCGGGGCGCATCAGCATCGCGGTCTCTCCTCTCCTGCGGCGCGCCTGCGTGCGATGCGGCCACCGGGCCGGAACTCCCGGCTCCGAGTGGATGTCTCTAGTCTGCAATACAGATTTGCCCACTCGCAAGTGCAGGTATGACTGTATCGATTCAGAGTCTGCGGGCTGCCCGATCGAGTATCAGTCGAACTCCCCGGCGGCGATCCGGGGCAGCAGCGGGGCGAGGATCCGCAGCGTCAGACCCCAGACGACGCGCTCGCCGAGGCGCAGCACCGGGACGCTCACCAGGCGGCCGCCGTACTCCACGCCCTGCTCGCCGGCCGCCGCCGGGTCCAGCAGCGCCGCCACCGCCACGTCGAGCACCGCGGCGACCTCGCGCTCCTGCGGGCGCCACACCGGCGGCACCGCCAGCAGCCGGCCGACGACCGGCGTGACCAGGAACCCGGTGCTGCGCGTGGCCACCGGGTCGAGGTCGAGCAGCGCCACGACCGTCGAGCGCGGCACGCCCAGCTCCTCGACGGTCTCCCGGACCGCCGTCTCCCGCAGCGAGGCGTCGCCCGGTTCGCGCCGCCCGCCTGGCAGCGCGACGTCGCCGCCGTGCACCCCGTGCGGCGTCCGCTCGATCAGCACGATCCGCCGCTCGCCCGCGGGCCCGACGTGCAGCGGCACCAGCACCGCCGCCTCCACCCGGCTCACCGGCCGGCTCCCGGCCGGCCCCGGTACACCAGCCCGAGCACCCGCAGCCCGAGGATCGTCGACACGACCAGCAGCAGGTAGCCGAACAGCTGGTGCAGCGTCATCGCCTCGCTGATCCGCGGCCCGCCCCCGGCCACCAGCAGCAGCGCCGCCATCAGTCCGGTGGTGGCCGCGATGGCCGTGGACAGCAGCGCGTTGAGCCCGGTGGCGCCGGACAGCCCCGGCGGTCCGGCCAGCCGCACGGTCAGCCGGCCCTCCTCCAGCGCCGACGCCATCCGGTCGACCCGCTGCGGGAGCCCGCGCACCAGCGGCAGCAGGGACAGCAGCTCGTCGGTGAGCGTGCGGCGCAGCGCGGCCGGGGTGAGCTCGGCGCCGACCTGGCGGGCGGCGAACGCGCGGGCCTCGGCGAGCACGTCGAACGCCGGGTCGAGGCCGGTCAGCGTGCCCTCCAGGGTGCCGATGGCGCGCAGCACGGCCGCCAGCTCCGGCGGCGCGCCGATCCGGTGCCTGCCCAGCAGCGCGAACAGCTCGCCGACCAGCGCCGCGGACAGCGAGGTGCCCGGGCCCAGGTGCCGGGCCAGGAAGCGGCCGGTGTCGCGCTGCAGCGCGCGCTCGTCGAGGCCGTCGGGGACGTCGGTGACGGCGAGCAGCGCGGCGACCGCGGCCACCGGGTCGGCCCGGTCGACGGCCATCAGGAGCCGGGCCAGCCCGGCGCGCAGCACGGAGTCGATCCGCCCGACGGAGCCCAGGTCGAGCAGCCCGACCCGCGGCCGGTCCGGCCCGCCGTCGAGCAGCAGGAGGTTGCCCGGGTGCGGGTCGGCGTGGAAGACCCCGTCGACCAGCACCTGGCGCAGCAGGAACTCCAGCAGGGTGCGGGCCAGCGCGGCCCGGTCGACGCCCTCCGGCGCGGTGTCTACCGGGACGCCCGACAGCCGCTCCATCACCAGGATCCGCCGGGTCACCGCGACCGGCCCGACGGCCGGCACGCGCACGGCCGGGACCTCCCGCACCGCGCTGCCCGCGGCGACGGCGGCGATGTTGCGCGCCTCGATGCGGAAGTCCAGCTCCTCGCGCAGCGCCCCGGCGAACCCCTCGGCCAGCGCCGAGACCCCCAGCGAGCGCCCCCACCGGGTGCGGGTCTGCAACCGGCGGCACAGCCGCAGCAGGATGTCCAGGTCGCCGGCCACGACCCGCTCGATGCCCGGCCGCAGCACCTTCACCACGACCGGGCGCCCGTCGGTCGTCGTCGCGGCGTGCACCTGGCCGATCGACGCCGCCGCCAGCGGCTCGGTCGAGATGTCGGCGAACACCTCCTCGGGCGGGCGGCCCAGCTCGGCGGTGAGCACCGCGCGGACGTCCGCCCACGGCACCGGGCTCGCCGCCGTCTGCAGCCTGCCCAGCTCCTCGATGAACTCGACGGGCAGCAGGTCGGCCCGGGTGGCCAGGATCTGGCCCAGCTTGACGAAGGTGACGCCGGCGTCGTCGAGCGCCGCGGCCAGGGAGCGGCCCAGCCTGCGCCGGCCGTCGGACCCGGCGAGGTCGGGGCGCTGGCGGGTGAACACGTAGGCGGCCAGGCCGTGGCGGGCCAGCACGCGGGCGATCCGCAGGTAGCGCCGGGCCCGCCGCAGCCGCCGGGGCATCGCCCTGGCCAGCGCCACCGGGCCGGGCAGCGCCCCGCTGGGCACCAGCGCCTCGACCAGCACCAGCAGCACCATCGCGACCACGACGCTGATCAGGGCGCCGAGCAGCAGGTACCAGAAGGCCGGGAAGTTGCTGCCCTCGGCGATCACCGAGTCGGGCGTGATCGCCCGGATGACCGACGTCGTCATCGTGAAGGCGAGCAGCCCGGCGGCGAGCCTGCGGGTCAGCGAGAAGTCCAGCCCGAGCGGGCGGCTGATCACCACCCCGAGCAGCCACACCACGGGCAGGGTCAGCAGGCCGGCCAGGGTCACGGCGCGTTCCTCACCCCCGCATCCTCACCCGGCGGCGATCAGGCCCGCCGGGCGCGGTAGGCCGCGGCGGCGACCCGGTTGCCGCAGGCCGTGCTGCAGAAGCGCCGCGAGCGGTTGCGGGACATGTCGATCACGATGCCGTCGCAGGTCTCGTCGGCGCACACCGAGAGCCTGCTCAGCTCGTCGGCCCGGATGAGGTCGACCATCGCCATGGCCGTCTCCACCTCGATCTGCACCGCGAACGGGGCGTCCCGGCTGGTGGCGTGGATGTGGTAGTCGAAGCCGTCGTGGCGCAGCAGCTGGGGGACCGCCCGGTGCTCGGCCAGGATGGAGTTGACGATCTCCACGGCGGTGTCGCGGTCGGCGGTCAGCAGCCCGCGCAGGCGGGGGCGCAGCGCGCGCACCGCCTCCAGCTCGGCGGCGTCGCGGGTGCGCTCGCCGGTGTAGCCGTGCGCGTCGTAGAACGTGTCGAGCTCGGCCTGCGAGGTCAGCGTGTCGGGCTCCTCACCGGAGTTGACGAGTTCGACCGCGGCGAGCAGCGACGCGACCGTGTCATGGTCGAAGAGCATGTTGACACATTACTCGGTCCGTCCTAGCGTCATGAGTCATGGCGACTTTGACACATGACAGGGCGACCTCGTCGGCCACCGGCCTGCTCTGGGCGGTGGCCTCGGCGTCGTCCTTCGGGCTGTCCGGGTCGCTCGCCCGCGGTCTCATGGACGCCGGCTGGTCGTCGGCGGCCGCGGTGGTCGTGCGGCTGCTGGTGGGGGCGACGGTGCTGGTGCCCCTGGCGCTCTACCACCTGCGCGGCCGGTGGTCGGTGCTGCGCCGCCACCTGGGCCTGGTCACCGCCTACGGCCTGGTCGCGGTGGCCGGCTGCCAGCTGGCCTACTTCAACGCCGTGGCCCACATGCAGGTCGGGGTGGCGCTGCTGATCGAGTACACCGCGCCCGTCCCGGTGGTCCTGTGGATGTGGCTGCGCCACGGCCAGCGCCCCGGGCGGCTGACCGTGCTGGGCGCGCTGATCGGCGTGGCCGGCCTCGTGCTGGTGCTCGACCTGCTCTCCGGGGTGCAGGTCAGCACGGTCGGCGTCCTGTGGGCGCTGGGCGCCATGGCCGGTGCCGCCACCTACTTCGTGCTCTCCTCCAACGGCGCGGGCGAGGGCGAGGACGGCCTGCCCGGCACGGTGCTCGTGGCCGCGGGCCTGGTCATCGGCTCGATCGTGCTGCTGGTCGCCGGCCTGCTCGGGGTGGTCCCGCTGGAGGTGTCCACGGCGCCCGTCGAGTTCGCCGCGGGCACCGTCGCGTGGTGGCTGCCGCTGCTGGCCCTCGGCGTCGTCACCGCGGCCGTCGCCTACGTCACCGGCGTCGCGGCCATCCGCTCGCTGGGCTCGCGGCTGGCCTCGTTCGTGGCGCTGTCCGAGGTCGTCGCGGCCATCGCGTTCGCGTGGCTGCTGCTCGACGAGCTGCCCGGCTGGGTGCAGGTGGTCGGCGGCACGCTGATCCTGCTGGGGATCAGCGTGGTGAAGCTGGGGGAGGGGCGGCGCCGCGACCCGGCGCCCGACCCGACCGTGCCCGGCCGCCCGGCACCCGAGCCCGCCGAGGCCTGAGCGGGCTAGCGGGCACGGTGACGAAGCTCAGCTCCCCGACCAGCACCACGACGCCGGTGGCGGGATCGGCCTCGACGCGGAGGTGGTCGTGACGACTCATCGCCGGGCTCCGTCGAGCAGCTCCCGGGCGCCGGCGATGCAGCCCTGCGCGAAGGGGAAGTCGTGCAGGCCCTCGTCGAGGCGGTCGAGCGCGGAGCGCACGACCGCCGTCGACGCTTTGCGCGCGGAGAGCACGCTGCACAACCAGCGGACGTGGTCGGCGAACAGGTCGCGCTCGCCCAGGTAGACCGCGGCGGCCAGGAAGTCGACCAGCTGGCCGGTGTCATCGACGGCGTCGCCGTCCAGGGCGCCGCCGCCGGCCGGCGGGGAGGCCCCGCCCAGGCGCGCGACCGTGTCGCGCACCAGCGCGGTGCGCCGCTCGCGGAGCGCGGCGTACTCGGCGCCCCCGGTCTCCGGGACGGCCGCGCGGCCGGCGCCGGGCGGGTCGACCCACCGGGCCGTGGCCAGCAGGTCGACGGCCCCGGTCGCCGTGGCGGCGTACGCGTCGACGCCGAGCAGCCGCGCCCAGCGGCCGTCCGCGCCGAAGCCGGGCCCGCCGGCCAGCACCGGGGTGCCGGTGCGCTGCGCGGCGGCGATCGTGCGGTGCGCGCCCGGCAGGTGCATCGCCAGGGCGCAGCTCACCGCGGCCACGTCGGGGCCCTGCTCGTGCAGGTAGGAGATCAGGTGCGCGGTGGGGACGCTGGCGCCGAGGAAGGTGACCCGCCAGCCGTGCTGGCGCAGCACCTCGCCGACGATCCGGGCCGGCAGCGCGTGCCACTCGCCGTCCAGGCAGCCCAGCACGACGTGGCCGCGGTCGCCCGCGACCACTAGCCCGCCGACGGCGGCGACCACCCGCTCGTTGATGCAGGTGGCGGCGTGCTCCTGGGCGACGCTCCACTCGCCGGTCTGCCAGAGCAGGCCGACCCGCTCCTGCGCCGGGCCGACCAGGTCGAGCAGCACGTCGGTGACCGGGGTCCCATCCGCCACCAGGCCGCCGGCCAGGTCGAGGGCGTGCTGCTCGTCGGCCCGGGTCAGGGCGTCGAAGAACTCGTCGGCGACGCTCGCGCCGATAACGGGGGGACGGGGTGGCGCGGTGGTCAAGCGGGCTCCTCCTCGAGTCCCGTCGTGGGCGTGGCGGACGCGGCGACGGAGTGCAGGTGCCTGCGCCCGGTCGCCGGGTTGACCGGCAGCGGGGCCTGCACGACCAGCACCGCGATGTCGTCGTGGTTGTCGGTGGTCAGCCAGCGGTCGGTGTGCTGGGTGACCCGCTCGGCGATGCCGGGGGCGGGCAGCACGTGGCAGCCGGTCAGGAGCTCGGCGAGCCGCTCCTCGCCGAAGAGCTGGGTGCCGTCGTCGCCGCCGCGGGCCTCGGTGACGCCGTCGGTGTAGAGCACGCAGGCCTCGCCGGGGGCCAGGTCGACGGTGCGGCTGCGGAACCGGGCCCGTCGCATGCCGCCGACGAGCGTGCCGCCGATCTCCACGGCCTCCACACCGCCGCGGCGCACGAGCAGCGGCGCGGGGTGCCCGCCACCGGCCAGCACCAGCCGCAGCCCACCGCCGGGCAGCGGGCGGGCCGAGCCCAGGACCAGGGTGACGAACCGCGGGTCGGCGTCGTCCGGGACGGCCTCCAGCATCGTGGCGTTGAGCAGCTCCAGCAGCCGGACCGGGTCGGGCTCGACGCGGCGCAGTGCGCGCACCGACTGGCGCAGCTGACCGGTGCTCACCGCGGCGTCGACGCCCTTCCCGCAGACGTCGCCGAGCAGCAGCATCGTGCCGTCCGGGTCGGTGGGGCGGGCCGGGTGCACGTCGTAGAAGTCGCCGCCGATCAGCAGGCCCTCGTCGGCAGGCCGGTACGCGGCGCCCAGGGTGATCCCCTCGATCTCGGGCAGCCGCGGCTCCAGCAGGCTGCGCTTGAGCACCCCCGCGGTGCGGGCCTGCTGGGCGTAGAGACCGGCCGCGGCCAGGGCGATCCCGGCGTGCTGGGCGAACTCGTGCACGAGCGCCTGGTCCGGGCCGGTGTCGCCGGGCCGGTCGGTCCGGCGCAGCAGGACCAGCGCGCCGGCCGGCTTGCCGTTGCCGGGCAGCGCGGTGACGACGGCGCCCGCCGTGGGCGCCTGCGGGGCCCACGGCTCGCCGCGCAGCTCCGCGGGCAGCAGCGGGGCGGGCGGCACGGCCAGCCCGTCGAGCGCCGCGGCCACCGGCCCGGGGAGCTCGCGGACGCGCAGGCGGCCCGAGTCGACCTGCCCGGCGTCGCAGCGGAACCACTGCACCGTGCCCGCCGCGACCGGCAGGACGACGACCGCCGCGTCGGTGAGCCGGGCGGCCAGCTGGGCCGCGGTGCGGGCCGTGCGCCCCGGGTGCAGCGACAGCTTGAGCCGGTTGCCCGCCTCGGCCAGGAAGCGGGAGCGGGCGCGCTCGGCGAGCAGGCTGTCCATCCGGGAGCGCGGCTCGGTGACGTCCTCGACGTGCCAGCCCGTCCACCCGTCGGGCAGGTCCTGGCGGCGGGCGGCCAGTGAGCGGCCCCCGGCCTCCAGCTCGACGCTCTCCCCGTGGCCCGCGGTCCAGAGGACCGCGGCGCCGGTCGGGAGGACCTCGCCGACGGCCAGCCCGGGCAGCAGCCGCAGGGCGGCGGGGTTGGCCGAGCGCACCACCCGGCGCTCGTCGCAGGTGATCACGCCGGTCTGCGAGCCCTCCAGCAGGCGGGCCTCGACGGTGGGCGGGTCGACGACCGGCGGGACCACCGGCCCGGCCGCTCGGGCGATCACCGGCGGCGGGCCGGTCGTGGACCGGTCGGCGTCGGCGTCGGCGCCGCGCTGGGTCACGCTGCGGGGGTCACGGTGTCGATGCGCCTTCCGGTCGGCTCGGCGGGTGGCTCGGGTGGCGGTCAGCGTAGCGGCCGGACCCGGCCACGGCCGGGTGCTGCGCCCCGGCGCGGCGAACGCCCTGGTGAGGGCGGTCTCCCGGCCGGGCGCGCCGGGGGTGGGAGACTGCTCGCGTGCGCGACATGGCTCTGTTCAGCGGCACCGCCCACCCGCGACTCGCCGCAGCCATCGGCCACCACCTGGAGGTGCCGGTCTCCCCGTCCCAGCTCAGGCGCTTCGCCAACGACTGCCTCGAGGTGCAGCTGCAGGCCAACTGCCGCGAGCGCGACGTCTTCCTGGTGCAGCCGCTGGTACCGCCCACCCAGGAGCACCTCGTCGAGCTGCTGCTCATGATCGACGCCGCGCGCGGGGCCTCGGCCGGGCGGATCACCGTCGTGATGCCGCACTACGCCTACGCGCGCTCGGACAAGAAGGACGAGCCGCGCATCTCGATCGGCGGGCGCCTGGTCGCCGACCTGATCTCGGCAGCGGGCGCCGACCGGGTGCTGACGATGACCCTGCACTCACCGCAGGTGCACGGGTTCTTCTCGGTGCCCGTCGACCACCTGCACGCGCTGCACGAGCTCGCCGGGCACTTCCGGACGGGCGACCTGTCCAACTCCGTCGTGATCTCCCCGGACCTGGGCAACGCCAAGGAGGCCAACGCCTTCGCCCGGCTGCTCGGCGTGCCGGTCGCCGCGGCGGCCAAGCAGCGCATGGCCGACGACAAGGTCGTCATCTCCGCCATCATCGGCGACGTCCGCGGCCGCGACGTGATCGTCCTGGACGACGAGATCGCCCGCGGCTCGACGATCATGGAGCTGCTCGACCACCTGGCCGCCGAGGACGTCGCCTCGGTCCGGGTGGCCTGCACCCACGGGCTGTTCACCGCGGGCGCCATCGGCCGGATCGAGGCCCACGACGAGGTCCGCGAGATCGTCTGCACCAACACGGTCCCGGTCCCCGAGGAGAGCTCGGCGGGCAAGCTGACCGTGCTCACCGTGGCGCCCGCGCTGGCCGAGGCGATGCGCCGGATCCACAACGGCGAGTCGGTCAGCGTGCTGTTCGACGCCCCCTGAGCCGCTCGCCCGATCGGCCGCCAGGACGTGCCGATCGGGGCGGTGCGTGCTTACCCTGCGCGCATCCCTGCCGTCGCGCCCCGGGGGTTGCCGTGTCCGACCTGCCGCCCGCTTCCGACCCGACGTCCGCCGTCGCCACCGGGGAACGCCCCCGGCTCCCGGTGCGCACGCTCGTCGCGGCGTCCATCGGCAACGCCATCGAGTGGTACGACTGGACGATCTACGCGACGTTCAGCGTGTACTTCGCGACCCAGATCTTCCCCAAGGAGAACGCCTCCCTGGCCCTGCTGAGCACGCTGGCGACCTACGCGCTGGCGTTCTTCTTCCGCCCGCTCGGCGGCTACCTGCTGGGCCGCTTCGCCGACCTGCGCGGCAGGCGCACCGCGATGCTCATGACCATCGCGATGATGGCGGCCGGGTCGGTGGTCATCGGCCTGCTGCCGACCTACGCGCTGGTCGGCTGGCTGGCGCCGATCCTGCTGCTGCTCGCCCGGATCGCCCAGGGCCTGTCGCTGGGCGGTGAGGTCTCCAACGCATCGGCCTACCTGGCCGAGATCGCGCCGCCCGCGCACCGCGGCCGCTACTCGGCGTTCTTCTACATCTCCACCGGCGCCGCGGTGCTGCTGGCCTCGCTGCTGGGCGCGCTGCTCACCGCCGTGCTCAGCGCCGACGACCTCGCCGCGTGGGGCTGGCGCATCCCCTTCCTGGTCGGGGGTGTGCTGGGCGTCGTCGGGCTGTGGCTGCGCCGGGCCATGCCCGAGACCGAGCTGTACGAGGAGAACAAGACCAAGGCGAAGTCGGTGCGCAACCCGCTGCTGGCCACCCTGCGCGAGCACCCGAAGGCCGTCGGCCAGCTCATCGGCTTCACCCTGCTGTCCACCCTCTGCTACTACACCTTCTTCTCCTCGATCACGCCGTTCGCCATCAACTACCGCGGCGCCGAGGGCAACGACGTGTTCGTCGCGCTGTCCATCGCCACCGCGCTGTTCGTCCTGCTGCAGTACCCGATGGGCGTGCTGTCGGACCGGTTCGGCCGCAAGCCCCAGCTGCTGGTGTGGTCGGCCGCGACCGCGGTGCTGATCGTGCCGCTGTCCACGCTCATCGGGCCGGGCCTGGGCAACCTGCTGGTCGTGTTCTGCGTCGGCCTGGGCTTCTACACGATGATGACCTCGATCGCCCCGGCGATCATGAGCGAGCTGTTCCCGACCGAGCTGCGCGGCCTGGGCATCGGCGCCTGGTACAACCTGACCGTCGCGCTGTTCGGGGGGACCGCGCCGCTGGTGGTCAGCGCGCTGGGCGAGGCGGGGATGGCCGACGTCTTCTTCTGGTACGTGGCGGTGGGCGCCGTGGTCGCCTTCCTGGTGATCCTGACCCTCCCCGAGACCAGGGGGAAGGTGCTCGACTAGGGCGTGCATCGAAAGCGCCGGTCACAGCCACCCGTTGCTTTGCGGCAGGGGTAAACCGCTACTTCAGCGGTGGATGTGGTGCGTACGGTGTGGCGGTGGCCGGTGATCGCGTGCAGCGGCAGCTCACGGAGCCAGACGCGCGGACACGAAGGAGCGAATGTTGCCAGGCGCTGAACTGCGAGGGGTGACTCTGGACTGTGCCGACCCGCACACGCTGGCGGGCTTCTACGGTGCACTGACCGGGATGCGCGAGCTCTTCAGCACGGACAAGTTCGTCGCTCTGACGGACGGCTCCGGCTGTGATCTGGGATTCCAGCGGGTTGACGGATACCGGGCTCCGCAGTGGCCAGGTCAGGAGGTGCCACAACAGTTCCATCTGGATCTCCGCGCTGACGACCTCGACGCGATGGAAGAGCTGGCGCTGGAACTCGGAGCGGCCAAACCGGGCCATCAACCCGGCGACGGACGCTGGCGGGTACTCCTGGATCCGGCTGGCCACCCCTTCTGCCTGACGTCTTCCTGACATCACCGGCGTTGACCGGCATCCCCCGTCAGACGCCGTAGCGCTCAGGCGTGGGCGAGCAGTTCATCGGTTGCTGGCCGCATCGGAGAGGCCATGGCGTCGGACGTGCTGGTCACAGCCACTCGTTGATAGCCGCTACGGGACGGTTGCCTCGTGGCGGACCGCGGGTTTGTCGTGCCTCGTGGCCACGGAGCGGTGCCTTTTGAGGCGATTGATGCCGCACTCGACCGCGTGCCGAGCTTGTAGTCCTCCGGGTCGAACTTCGGCGGACGGCCGCCTCGGGAGCGGCGTTTCCTTCGATTGCGGGACTGGTCGGCCTTGTCCGGGATGGTGCAGCGAATGCCGTGCCTGCGCTCGTAGGCGCGGTTCTTGCGGGAGGCATACGCCTTGTCGGCGCGCACCCGCCTCGGCCGGGTTCGCGGTCTGCCCGGCCCCAGCCGGGGCACCCTGATGCGGCCCAGGACGACCTCGAACTGCGGGGAGTCCCCGCGCTGCCCGGCGGTGATCACGATGGACATGGGTTTCGGCCCCTGCTCGACGGCGAGGTGCAGCTCGGTGGTCAGGCCGGCGCACGAGCGCCCGAGGCCGTGGTCGTCGGGCTCGACGGCGACACCGCCGGGCGGCTCCTTCCGCAGGTCCCTTTCCGCGCTCCGGCGGCGTGCGGTGGGCCCGGCAGACGGTGGAGTCGATGTTGAGGTCCCAGGTGATCAGGTCCTTCCTATCAGCCCGGGCCTGGAGTTCGGTGAAGATGCGCTGCCAGGTCCCGTTGCGCTGCCAGCGGCGGAACAGGTCGTACACCCGCCCCACCGCCCACAGTCGGCGGGCATGTCCCGCCACGGGATGCCAGTACGGACCCGGAACCGTATGCCGTCGATCAGCTGCCGCCGGGTCCATATCGGTCGCCGGCCGGGCTCCTGCCCCTCGGCAACAGCAGCTCCAGCACGACCAGCCCCGCGGCCGGGCCGCCGGTGCCAATGTCAAGTCCTGCCCAAGTCACTGGCCCCTCCGCGGAAGGGCTGGTGATACTCCCCGCAGAAGGGGGAGGAACATGGACTACATCTGGCTCTTTCCGCTGTTCGGCGTCCTGATGGCCGGGGCGATCGCGGCCACCGTGCTGCTGACGATCCGGCGGAACTTCCGCCGACTGCTCGAGACGGCGGCCCACGACGCCGCGGCGGCCCGGCGCGGGGTGTTCGTCGGCGAGGGCCGCTCGTCCGGCTCGCAGCCGTCGAGCTGGTCGGACTCCGAGTGGACGACGACCTACATCGGCTCCACGGCGCACGGGTACGGGCCCGCGCACGACCACGGGTGGCCCGCGTCGTCCGAGCACGGCGGCTCGTCGAGCTGCTCGGACAGCGGGTGGAGCAGCTCGTCGGACAGCGGGTCGTCGAGCAGCTCGTCCTCGTCGGACAGCGGCTCGTCGAGCAGCAGCTCGTCGTCGGACAGCGGCTCGTCCAGCTGCTGACCGGCGGGGCCGGTCAGCTCGGGCAGGCCCGCGGGCCGGTGAGCACGGGGTGGCCGGAGGAGACGATCTCGGCGGGCAGCAGGCAGCCGCGCACGGTGCCGTCCGGCTCGACGACGAACTCGGCCACCGCGGTGCGCGCCCCGGGTGCGGAGTGCCGGGGCCAGACGAAGTTGCCCAGGCCCCAGGCGACCGGCCGGTCCTGGTGCACGCCGAGCGGCTGCAGCCGGTGCGCGTGGTGGCCGAAGACGCCGTCGGCCCCGGCCTCGATCATCGCCTGGGCCCGGGCCACGTCGTCGGGGCGCGGCTCGGTGTCCAGCTCGGCGCCCCAGTGGATGGACACGAACACCAGGTCGGCCAGCCCGGCGGCGGCCCGCACCGCCGCGGCCATGCCGGCGATGTCGTCGCCGCCGGCCATGCCGGGCCGCTCCGGGCCGGCGAGCCAGTCGGGGGCGGGCACGACCCCGCCGAAGCCGAGCACCGCGATCCGCCAGCCACCGCGCTCGACGATCGCCGGGGCGTTCGCCGCGGTCTCGTCGGCGCCCACGCCGACCGGGGCGATCCCGGCGGCCTCGGCGTGCGTGATCGAGTCGAGCAGGGCGTCGGGGCCGTAGTCGCGGCTGTGGTTGTTGGCCAGGTTGGCGACGTCCACGCCGGCGGCTCGGGCGGCCGGCAGCGCCGCCGGGTCGCAGCGGAACGTGAACTGCTTGTCCGGCACGGGGGTGCCCCGGGTGGAGACCGGGCACTCCAGGTTGACCACGGTCAGGTCGTCGGCGGTGAACAGGTCGCCCAGGCCCGACCAGGCGTGCTCGTAGCCCTCCGCGCGCAGCGCGGGCACGTAGTCCGGGTCGAGGTTGACGTCCCCGGTGCCGTGCACGACCAGCCGCTGCCGAGCCGGCGCTGGTGCGGGCGCGACCGGCCTGGTGGTCCGCGGTGGGGCGGTGACCACGGTCATCGCGGGGGCCGTGGTCGCCGTGGTGGTCGTGGTCGTGGTCGGCGGGGCGGTCGTGGCCGCGGTGGTGCTGGGGGCCGCCGCGGTCGTCGCGACGACGGGCTCGGTGCTCGTCGCCGGCGGGCCGCAGGCCGCCGTGGCCGACCCGAGCACCGCGGCGGCGACCAGTCCGGCCCAGCGGGCGCGCCCCCGCGCGGACCCCGCCGTCGATACCGCCACCCCGGACCCCCTCCGCCCCCGCCGACCGGGTCAAGCGTGGCAGAGGAGGAGATCGGCCCGGTAGAACCGGGATGGGGGGTCTTCCGACCCGGACGGGCGGTCAGCCGCGGGCGGTGTCCACCACCGAGACGGTGCCGTCGCCCGCGTTGACCACGTAGGCCCGCAGTCCGTCCGGGGCCACGGCCACCGCCTCGGGCCACAGCCCGACCCGCACGGTCTCGACGACCCGGTTGGCCGCCGTGTCGATCACCGAGAGGGTGTTCGAGTCGTTGTTGGTGACGTAGGCGGTCTGCCCGTCGGGGTGCAGGGCCACCGAGATGGGGCGGTCGCCGACCGGGACCCTGGTCACCACCGCGCCCTCGACCAGGTCGACGACCGCGACGCTGTCGTCCTCGATGTTGACGACGTAGGCCGTCTCCAGGTCGTCGCTGAGGGTCACGCCGTCGGGTGCGGTCCCCACCGTGATCTCGTCGAACGGGGTCGAGAACTCGAGCAGGTCCATGAGCATCAACGTGCCGTTCTCGGCGTCGGTGACCGCGCCGAGCGAGCCGTCGGCGGAGACGGCCAGCGACTGGGGCCGGGCGCCGACCGAGACCGCCCGCAGCACCTCCTCGGTGTCCAGCTCCAGGACCGCGGCGCCGTCGTTGGCGGTCACGAAGGCGTGCCCGTTCTCGTCCACCACGACGTCGGTGGGCGAGGTGGCGACCGGGATCGCCCGCCGCGGCGCGCCGCGCTCGTTGTCGACCACGGCGACCGTGCTGGAGCCGTGGTTGACCACGAACGACGTGCTCCCGTCCGGGGACAGGGCGATGCCCTCCGGGCCGTCGCCCTCGGCCAGCTCCACGGTGCCGACCACCGAGTCGGTGGTGGTGTCGACCACCGAGATCGTGTCGTCGTCGCGGTTGGTGGCGTACAGCCGGGCGCTGTCGGCGGTGATCGCCAGGTTCCGGGGCGAGCGCCCGATGCCGATCGTCGCCACGACCGATGCCGGCAGGACCTCCCCGTCCCCGTCGGTGGAGACCCCGCTGTCGAACAGGCCCGCGTCGTCGGCGTGCTCCCGGTCGGCCAGCTCGTCGCCGACCAGCACCGCGGCGCAGATGCCGAGGACCACCGTGAGCACCGACGCGACGGCGGTGATCAGGACCGACGGCCGCAGGATCCGGCGGCGCGGCCGGGTGGGCGACGCCAGCGGCCTCATCGGCGGCGGCATCGACGGTGGCGGGGTGCGGGACGGTCCGGACGGCATCCGGGGCCGGTCGACGGGACCGCTGCCCGTCGGGGCACTGGCGTAGGCCTGCCGCTGCCGGGCGCTCCCGTCGGCGAGCGCGGCCCGGGCCGCGGCGGCCAGGTCGCCCGCCCGCGCGTAGCGCTGCTGGGGATCCTTGTGCATGCCCCGCGCGACGACGGCGTCCATCGCGGACGAGACGTCGGCCCGGAACGCCGAGGGCTTGGGCGGGGGCGCGGTGACGTGCGCACCCATGATCGCCAGGAAGTCGTCGACCGGGAACGGTGCCGACCCGGTCAGCGCCTCGTGCAGGATGCAGGCCAGGCCGTAGACGTCGACGCGGTGGTCGCCGGGGCCGGCGAAGCGCTCCGGGGCCATGTAGGCGAGCGTGCCCATGGCCACGCCGGTGCGGGTCACCCGGGAGGCCGCCATGTCCCGGGCGAGCCCGAAGTCGATCAGGTAGACGAAGTCGCCGTCCGCGGTGAGGATGTTCGACGGTTTGACGTCGCGGTGCACCAGCCCCTCGGCGTGCGCAGCGTCCAGCGCGCTGGCCACCTGGGCCACGATGGCCACCGCCTGCTCGGGCGGCAGCGCCCCCTCGACCTCCAGCCGCGACTTCAGGTCGACGCCGTCGACCAGCCGCATGTCGATGAACGGCTGGCCGTCGATCTGGCCGTAGTCGTGGATGGGGATGACGTGCGGGTTGCGCATCCGCGCGGCGATCTGGGCCTCCGCGGAGAACCGGGCCCGGAACTCGGGGTCCGAACCCAGGTGGTGCGGCATCCGCTTGAGCGCGACGAGCCGGCTGCGCTCGACGTCGAAGGCCCGGTGGACCTCGCCCATGCCCCCCTGCCCGATCAGCCCTTCGAGCCGGTAGGGGCCGAACATCTGGCCGCGCAGAGGCACGGTCCCGGCGTCCCCGAACCCCGGACCGCTGTCCCCGCGCAGGCGCTCCACATGGTTGACACGTAAACGGGCCCGCTCCAGCCCACCCCGTCACCCGATCGGACCAGTCCCCACTCCGTCGAGAACAGACTTGTCGCCGTTTGGACCGGTCCAAAACGACAACAGGTTCGTTCTCGACGGGGAGTGGGCTAGAGGCCGGAGACGAACCCGTGGATGTCGGCCATGGTCGCCGCGAAGACCTCCGGCATCGCCGCCCGGAAGATCACGTCGCCGGCGTGGCAGGTGCCGGGCACGACGCGCAGCGCCGCCGGGACGCCCGCCCGCTGCAGCGTGCGGTGGTAGGCGATGCCCTCGTCGCGCAGCGGGTCGACCTCGCACACCGAGATCACGTGCGGCGGTAGCCCGGTGACCTCGTCGACCGAGGCGTGGTACGGCCAGGCCAGCGGGTCGGTGGCGTGCCGCCCGCCCGGGTCGTAGACGGCGTTCATGACGTCGAGCAGCGCGCAGGAGATGAAGTACCCGTCGTTCTCGACCAGCGAGGGCAGCGCCCGTTCCCGCTCGGCCCCGGTGCCCCCGTAGAGCCCGGAGATGTAGGGGACCATCGCGTACACGCCGTCGATCGTGTGGACGTGGCCGTCGCGCTTCGCGCGCAGCGTGGTCGCCAGGGCCAGGTTGGCCCCGCCGGACTCGCCGGCCAGCGTGAGCGTGGAGATGCCGAGCCGCGCGCGGTGCTCGTGCACCCACCGCAGGGCGGCGGTGCAGTCGTCGAGACCGGCGGGGAAGGGGTGCGCGCCGAGCGCGCCGGCGCCGTTGCGGTACTCGGCACCCACCACGACGGCGCCGGTGGCCGCGATCTCGTCGCGGACGCGGGCGTAGGCCGGTCCGGCCGCGGACAGGATCACCATGCCGCCGCCGTGGATGTGCAGCACGCCGGGCAGCGGCCCGTCGGCGCCGGCCGGGCGGCTGATGAACAGCGTGATCGGGTCGCCGTCGGGTCCGGTGACGGTCTCGGTGGAGCGCTCGACGCCCTCGACGGGCGGGAGGTCCTGCATGAGCGCGGCGAACACCGCCTCGAAGCCGGCCTCGGCCTCGGCGAGGAAGGCCAGCTGCGCCTCCCGCGGCGAGGTGCGGTCGACCGGTGGCGGCTCGCCCGCGCCGTCGAGGCCGAACGGGGCCAGCGCGGCCACCATCCGGGGGTCGCTGCGCGGGTCGGTGCGCAGTTCGAGGTGCGGGTCGCCGAGGCGACCGGGTCGGGTCTGCGCGACTGGTGTCTGCCCGGATGACTGCCCGGATGACTGCACTGTCATCGTGCCTCCTGGTGGGGTCGTGACGGCCGGCGACGCCCACGCTAAGCGATCCGATCGAGGTCAGGGGCGTGTCCGCGGCGCCGGCCGGAGGTCGGCGACGGCCAGGGCCACCGCCAGCGGCAGCACGGCCACCGGGAGCGCGACCCGCAGGTCGAGGACGTCGGCGAGCAGCCCCAGGCCCGAGGGCGCCAGCAGGATGGCGGTCCCGGAGGCCAGGGCGCCGAGCGCGGCGCCGCGGTCCGGGGAGGCCGCCGCCAGCAGTCCGCTCAGCGTGGCCGGGTAGAGCAGGGCGACCGCGAGGCCGGCCACGCCCAGCCCGACCGCGGTGACCAGCGGATCCGCGGTGACGGTGACCAGCAGGGTGGCCGCGACCACGAGGACGGCCGCGCACGGCACCGCGGCACGGCGGTCGGCCAGCCGGGCCGCCCCGATCCGGCCGACCGCCATCCCGGCGACGAAGACCGTGCTGACCGCGGTCGCCGTCGCGGTGGACAGGCCCGTGTCGCGCAGGCGCACGACGCCCCACACGACGAAGCAGAACTCGACCGCCACGGCCAGCACGACCGCCGCCCACCGGCGCGCGACGTGGCCGACGGGACCTGACCGGTCGGTCGGGGGTGCGGCGTCGTCGGGCGTGGTGCGGGCCCCGCCCGCGGTGGCGGCCAGGGCCAGCAGCGGCACCGCGACGAGGGCGATCCCCAGCCGGCCCGCCCCGCCGACGGCGTCCACGGCGGCCAGGGCGGGCGGGGCGAGGATGCCGGTGACGCAGGAGACGCCGGTGGCCCGGGCCAGCAGCCGCCCGGCGTCCGGGCCCCGCAACAGGGTGGGCGTGAGCAGGGCGAGTGCGGCGTTGCCCAGGCCGAGCAGGAGCCCGCCGGCCGCGGCGAGGACGACCGTCGGGGCGACGGCGAGCAGCACGGCGCCGATCGCCGCGGTCAGCGCGGCGGCCCGCAGCAGCGGTTGCGGGCCGCGGCGCAGCAGCACCCGGAAGGTCGCGCCGACGACCAGCAGTCCGACGCCGAACGTCGAGGCGATCCAGGCCAGCGCGGCGAACTCGACGTCCAGGTCGCGGGCGAGCAGCAGCAGGCACCCGCCGATGCCGGCGACGGCGAACCCGAGGGCCGCCTGGGCCAGGCCGACCTGCAGGATGGCCCGCGGCCCCGGGTCGCCGTGGGGACCCTGGCGGTGCGGGGCGGGACGCATCGGACCTCCCGCCGGACGAATAAACTCGCCTCGCGAGCATAGAGAGGTCCGGTCCATGCCGACAGGGCACGCCTCGGCCAACGAGGCCCGCTGGCGCGGCGCCGTCGCCGTGCTCGACCGGTTGCGCCGCGAGCCGGGCAGCACCCGCGCGGCCCTGGCCCGCGACCTCGGCCTGGCCAGCGGCACCGCCACCGAGATCACCGCCCGGCTGCGCGAGCTCGACCTCGTCACCGAGACGGCGGCCGCCGCGTCCGGGCGCGGGCGCCCGACGTCGGTGCTCGGGCCGCACCCGGCGGGTCCGCTGGTGCTGGTGGCCGAGATCCGGCACGAGGACTGGCGGGTCGGGGTCGCCGGGCTGGACGGGCGGGTCGCCGTCCTGGACGCCGACCGGCACGCGCACCGGCCCGCGGCGGTGCTGCGGGCCGTCGCGGCGGTCGCCGACGGCGCCGTCGACCGCTGGGGGAGGCGGGTGCGGGCCGTCTCGGTGGTGGTGGCCGCGACCGTCCGCGACGGCCGGCTCGTGCAGGCCTCCACCCTGGGCTGGGGTCCGGTCGACCTGACCGCCCTCGCGCCGCCGCGCGGGCTGCCCCTGCTGGTCGGCAACGACGCCACCCTGGCCGGCGTGGCCGAGGCGCGGTCGGGGGCCGCGGCCGGTGCGGGCACGGCCCTGCACCTGACGGTCGAGGTCGGCATCGGCGGCACGCTGGTGGTCGACGGTCGACCGGTCGCGGGCGCGACCGGCGCCGGCGGCGAGTTCGGCCACCTGCCCTTCGGCGATCCGGCGCTGCGCTGCCCCTGCGGCGCCCGCGGCTGCTGGGACCTGGAGGTCGACGGCCGCGCCGTCGCCCGCCACCTCGGCGAGCCGCCCCCCGAGGACCCCCGCAGCCACCTGCGCGCCGCGCTGGCCCGCCCGGGTGCACGCGATGCGGTCGAGCGCATCACCCGCGCCCTCGGCACCGGCACCGCAGGCCTGGTCAACGCCCTCGACCCGGAGGTCGTCACGCTGGGCGGCCTGGCCGGTCCCCTGCGCCGGCACGCGCGGGCGGCCTTCGACGCGGCGTTCGCCGACGGCCTGATGGCCTTCCGCCGCGCCGCGCCGCCCGCCGTCCGCGACGCCGTGCACGGCGACGACGGCGCCCTGCACGGGGCCGCCGCCGTGGGCCTGGACGAGGTGATCAGCGAGCGCGGCCTGGCGGCCTGGGCCGCCGACCGCGCGGGCTGACCTCCGTCCCGAGCCCCTCGCGCCGTCTCCCCTCGCCCACCGGCGGTGGTCATGGGGGCTGCAACCGCTCTCAGGGCGTGGCCGATTCGCGACCCGCGCCACTTGCTGACAGGTAAGTAAGTGTGGTTGGGTCCGCTCACCCACCCCCTGTCCGATCGCCGACGATCGGGAGAGGAAGCGCCTGATGCGCAACCACCGACCCGGGCGGCTCCTGGCCGTCACGGCCGCAGTCGTCACCACCGTCGCCGTCACCGCCGCGTGCGGGGGAGGGGGCGACCCGGGCCCGGGCGGGACCACCGCGGCCGGAGCCTGCGAACCGGCTCCCCCGGGCACGAAGGTCGAGCTGACGTTCACCTCGTGGGTGCCCGGCATGCAGAAGACCGTCGACCTGTGGAACCAGAACAACCCGGACATCCAGGTCAAGTACACCGAGGTCGTGGGCGGCAACGACGGCACCTACCAGGCCTACGCCAACCAGATCAAGGCCGGCACCACCGGCGACCTCGGCATGATCGAGTTCGACAACCTGCCGAGCTTCCGGCTGCAGAACGGCCTGGCGGACATCGGGGGGTGCCAGCCGGTCGCCGAGGGCATCGACGGCTACCCGGAGTGGACGCGGACGCAGGTCTCGTTCGGCGAGGAGGGCGCGGTCTACGGCGTCCCCCAGGACGTCGGCCCGCTGGCGCTCTACTACCGCAAGGACCTCTACGACGCCGCCGGTCTGAAGCCCCCGGCCACCTGGGACGAGTACGCCCAGCAGGCCGCGCAGATCCAGGCGCAGGGTGGGCTGATCGGCAACTTCATGCCCGACCAGCCGGCCTGGTTCACTGCGCTGGCCTGGCAGAACGGCGCGCGCTGGTTCACCGTCGGCGACGACGGCACGTGGAAGGTCGACATGACCGACCCGAAGACCCTGCAGGTCGCCGAGTTCTGGCAGAAGCTGATCGACGCCGAGCAGGTCAACACGATCCCCGGCATCGGCGACGTCGAGTGGCAGGCGCTGGACGCCGGCCAGGAGTGGACGCTGATCGGCGCGCCGTGGACGGCCAAGCTGATCGAGACCAACGTGCCGAGCGGGAACGGCAAGTGGGCGGTGGCGCCGCTGCCGCAGTGGAGCGCGGGCGGCACCGCGGGCGGCAGCTGGGGCGGTTCGACGACCGTGGTCTGGGCGGGCTCGGCGCACCCCTACGAGGCCGCGAAGTTCGCGATGTGGGCCTTCGGAGACCCGGCCGCGCTGGCGCTGAACAACGAGAACGGCGGCCAGTTCCCGGCGCACACCGGGCAGACCGACCTGCCTGCGCTGTCCGAGCCCTCGGCGTACTTCGGCGGCCAGGTGATCTGGACCGAGTTCGCGAAGGCCAACGACCAGGTCGACCCCTCCTTCGCCTGGGGCCCGACGATGACCGACACCTACGACACGCTGTCCAACGGCTTCGGCCAGGCGGTCAACGGCCAGGCGAAGCTGGCCGACGTGCTGGGCGACGCGCAGGCCCGGACGATCGAGACGATGAAGGCCCAGGCCATCCAGGTCGGCTGAGCACTCGATGACCAACAGGGAGGGGGCGCCGGCGGTGGCGCACGCGGTCGAGCAGCACGAGACCGGCGCGGCGCCGCCGCCGTCCCGCGGCCGCGGCCGCGGGCCCGTGCCGGTGCGGCCCCGGCGCCGGGTCCGGCACGGCCGCGCCGTCGTCGGGTTCCTGGCGCCGTTCGTGGTGCTGTTCGCGGCGTTCTACCTGGTGCCCATCGGGTACGCGGTGGTCGAGTCGCTGTACACGGTCACCCGGGTCGGCGGCACGTTCGGCCGGGCGACCGAGGTGTTCGGCGGGTTCGTGCAGTACGCGGCGGTGTTCTCCAACGGCCCGTTCTGGGCCAGCATCGGCCGGGTACTGGTGTTCTTCGTGATCTCGATCCCGCTGCAGCTGGGCCTGGCCCTGGTGTTCGCGCTGCTGCTGGACTCCCCGGTGCTGCGCGGGGCGCGGTTCTTCCGGCTGGCGTTCTTCGTGCCCTACGCCGTGCCCGGGGTCATCGCGGCGATCATGTGGGGCTTCCTGTACGCCCCGACGCTGTCGCCGTTCACGCTGCTGACGACGTCGTTCGACCTGCTGGGGCCGGACCTGGTGATCTTCTCGATCGCCAACATCGTCAACTGGATCTTCACCGGCTACAACATGCTGATCATCTACGCGGCGCTGCAGGCGATCCCGCCCGAGCTGACCGAGGCCGCCCGGATGGACGGCGCCGGGCAGTGGCGGATCGCCTGGTCGGTCAAGATCCCGATGGTCGCCCCGGCGCTCGGCCTGACCGGGGTGTTCTCGATCATCGGCACGCTGCAGCTGTTCAACGAGCCGCTGGTGATGCGCTCGGTGTCCAGCGCGGTGGGCAGCGACTACACGCCCAACATGGTCGTCCACGCCACGGCCAACATCCCGAACTACAACCTGGCCGCGGCGTTCTCGGTGGTGCTGGCCCTGGTCACCTGCGTGCTGTCGTTCACGTTCCTGAAGATCGCCGGACGGAGGACGCTCTCGTGACCGCACCCACCCGGACGTCGACCCGGCAGAACCCGCTCTCGGTCGGCGGGGCCACCCTGTTCATGATCCTGTTCGCCGGCTACTTCCTGGCCCCGGTCTGGTGGCTGGTGGTCACGGCGTCGAAGACGCGGGCCGAGCTGCGGGCCTCGCACGGGCTGTGGTTCTCCGGCCCGTTCGAGCTGCCCGGCAACGTCGCCGACGTGCTCGGCTTCGACGGCGGGCTGTTCCTGAAGTGGATGGCCAACAGCGTGCTCTACGCCGGCGTCGGTGGGGCGGTCGCCACGCTGGTCGCGGCCATGGCCGGCTACGCGCTGGCCAAGTACGTCTTCCCGGGCCGGGAGGCCGTCTTCAACGTCATCCTGGCCGGCGTGCTGGTGCCCACCACGGCGCTGGCGCTGCCGCTGTTCCTGCTGTTCAGCGAGGTCGACGCGACCAACACCCACCTGGCGGTGCTGCTGCCCAGCTGCGTGAGCCCGTTCGGGGTGTACCTGGCCCGGATCTACGCCGCGGCCAGCGTGCCCGACGAGCTCATCGAGGCCGCGCGGCTGGACGGCGCCTCGGAGATGCGCACGTTCTTCGCCATCGCCGTCCGGCTGATGGCCCCCGCGCTGGTGACGGTGTTCCTGTTCCAGTTCGTGGCGATCTGGAACAACTTCTTCCTGCCGCTGGTGATGCTGCAGGACTCGACGCTCTACCCGATCACCCTGGGCCTGCACACCTGGAACTCGCAGATCCCGCACAACCCCGACCTGCAGTTGTTCGTGATCGTCGGGGCGCTGCTGTCCATCGTCCCGCTGATCGTGGCGTTCCTGTTCCTGCAGCGCTTCTGGCGCTCGGGGCTGGGCGTCGGAGGAGTGAAGTGACCGACGCCGTGCCGGTGGACCCGGCCGACCTCCCGACCGAGCGGCTGGTCCGGCTGCTGACCGGCGCCGACTTCTGGGCCCTGCACGCGGAGCCCGCGCTCGGGCTGCGCCGGATCGTCACCTCCGACGGCCCGGCCGGGGTCCGCGGGGAGCTGTGGGACGAGCGCGACCCCTCGGTGAACATCCCCTCGCCGACCGCGCTGGCCGCCTCCTGGGACCCGGGGATGGTGCGCGGCATCGGCGGGCTGCTGGCCGAGGAGGCCCGCCGCAAGCGCGTCGACGTGCTGCTGGGCCCCACGGTCAACATCCAGCGCACGCCGCTGGGCGGGCGGCACTTCGAGTGCTTCAGCGAGGACCCGCTGCTCACCTCGCGGTTGGCCGTCGCCTACATCACCGGGGTGCAGGAGCACGGGGTCGCGGCCACGGTGAAGCACGTCGTGGGCAACGACTTCGAGCGGCAGCGCTTCACCGCCGACGTCCGCGTCGACGAGCGCACGCTGCGCGAGGTGTACCTGCAGCCGTTCGAGGCCGCGGTGACCGGGGCCGGGGTGTGGGCGGCGATGGCCGCCTACAACTCGGTGCGCGGCACCACCATGACCGAGAACCCGCTGCTGGAGCTGCTACGCGGCTGGGGCTTCGACGGCGTGGTGATGAGCGACTGGTTCGCCGCGCGCAGCCTGGCCGCCGCCACCGCCGAGCTCGACCTGGTGATGCCCGGCCCGACCACCCCGTGGGGGTCGGCGCTGGTCGACGCGGTCGCCGACGGCCGGGTGCCGCGCGAGGCCGTCGTGGCCAAGGTGCGCAGGCTGCTGCGGCTGGGCGAGCGGGTGGGTGCGGCCGGCCCGGACGCCACCCCGGGCGTCGAGCCCGGCCGGTTCGCGCCCGCGCCGACGCCCGAGCGGGCGGCGGCGGTGGCCGCTCACCTGCGGTCGGCGACGGCCGCGGGCTTCGTGCTGCTGGGCAACCGGCCGGTGGCCGGCGCGCCGGTGCTGCCGCTGGACCCGGCGGCCCGGCGGGTGGCGCTGATCGGCGACCACGCGACCCACCCGCGGGTGCTCGGCGGCGGCAGCGCCTTCGTGTTCCCGACCGGGGTGGTGACCCCGGCCGACGGGCTGCGCGCCGCCCTCGGCGACGGCGTCCGGCTCGACGTCGTCGCCGGTGCGCCCACGACCTCCCGCATCGGGGCCCCGGAGCTCGCCGACCTGCGGGTCCCGGGCGCCGACCGGCCCGGGGTCGAGATCCGCTTCCTCGGCGACGGCGACCGCGAGCTGGGCCGCGTCGAGCGCACCTCGACCACCTACAACTGGAACAACGCGTTCGGCGACGGGGTCGAGCCCGCTCGGCTGCGGGCCGTGGAGGCGCGCACCGTCTACCGCGCGGCGACCTCGGGGCGGCACGTGCTGGGCTGCTCCGGGACCGGGCGCTACCGCCTGCTGCTCGACGGCGTCGTCGTGCTCGACCGGCAGCTGGCGCTGCCGGTCGACGCCGACGGCGTCGAGGGCCTCACCCGGCCCCCGCAGGCCGGGCACGAGGTGGAGCTGGCCGAGGGCGCCGAGGTCGACGTGGTCGTCCGCCACGACGTCGACCCCGAGCGCCGCACCGACGACATGCTCATCGTCCCGCTGCAGGTCAACGCGTCCCGCCCGCGACCTGACACGGCGCAGGCCCTGCGCACGGCCGAGGAGGCGGCGCGCGCCGCCGACGTGGCCGTCGTGGTCGTGGGCACCACCGAGGAGTCCGAGGGCGAGGGCTTCGACCGCGACGAGCTGGACCTGCCCGGCGCCCAGGACGAGCTGGTCCGCCGGGTCGCCGCGGCCAACCCGCGCACCGTCGTGGTGGTCAACGCCGGAGCGCCGGTGCTGCTGCCCTGGCGCGACGAGGTGGCCGCCGTGCTGGTGTCGTGGCTGCCCGGCCAGGAGTTCGGCTCGGCGCTGGCCGACGTGCTGCTCGGCGTCGTCGAGCCCGGCGGGCGGCTGCCGATGACCTGGCCAGGCGACACCGCCGACCCGATCCCGTCGACCGTCGCCGTCGACGGCGTCGTGCACTACTCGGAGGGCCTGCACGTCGGGCACCGCCGCTACCTGCGCGACGGGGTGCGCCCGGCGTACTGGTTCGGCCACGGCCTGGGCTACACGAGCTGGGCGTACGAGGGCCTGGTGGTGCGGCCGGAGCCGGCCGGGGTCGCCGTCGAGGTCGCGGTGCGCAACACCGGGGCGCGGCCCGGGCGGGAGGTCGTGCAGGTCTACCTCGCGCGTCCGGAGAGCGCTCTCGAACGGCCCGCGCGCTGGCTGGCCGGCTTCGCCGCGGCGACCGCGGGTCCGGGGGAGCGGGTCACCGTGCGCATCGCGCTGCCCGAGCGGGTGTTCGCGCACTGGGACGAGTCGGCGGGCGACTGGGCCGTCGAGCCGGGGGAGTTCGCGGTACGGGTCGGCCGCCACGCCGACGACGCCGCGCTCACCGCCACCGTCGCGCCGCGCCCGCAGGCGGTGCCCAGCGGCTGAGCGGCGGTCTGTGCGGACCGGCGGCGACACGCCCCTCCGCGGTCGCCACCGGCCCGCACGCGCCCGGCCGCCCGGCGGCGCCGCGCAGCGGCGCCGCGGCCCGCGCAGACGTGGCGCGCAGTCTGCCGGGCCCCGCTGAATCAGTGCTGAATCGCCTGCTCGTCGCGGGTCGACCGGGCGCCGGCGGCGAGCGCGGCCACCTCGTCCGCCTCGGTCGGGTCGATCTCGGCCAGGATCGGGTGCGCCTCGCACCAGGCCGCGCGGGCCGCGGGCTCGTCGCCGAGCGCGCGGTGGGCGTGGCCCAGACCGACCAGGCCGGCCGCGCGCGAGTAGGCGTCGCCCGCCTCCCGCGACCGCTCGGCGCCGGTGCGGTAGAGCCGGGCGGCGTCGGCCGCGCGTCCCTGGCGCAGCGCGACCTCACCCAGGTTGTGCAGCACCATCCCCAGCGCCCGCAGCTCGCCCAGCTCCGCGAACAGCTCGCGGCTCTCGGCGAACATCCGCCGCGCCCGGTCGAGGTCGTCGTCCTCCAGGTGGATGTCGCCGAGGTTGTTCAGCGCGACGGCGAGGTTGTAGCGGTCGCCGGTGCGCCGGGCCAGGCCCAGCTTCTCCCCGTGGACTGCGACGGCCTCGGCGATCAGGCCGGCGTCCTGCAGGGTGTTGGCGAGGTTGTTGAGCACCGACATCTCCAGCGGCACGTGCGCACGGGCCCGCGCGAGGTCCAGGGCCCGCTCCAGGCAGTCGCGCGCCTCCGGGACGCGGCCGCGCTCGCGGTAGGCGCAGCCGAGCCGGTTCAGCGCGGTGGCCTCGCCGATGGCGTCACCCACGCGACGCGCGGCGCGCACGCCGTGCTCGCAGATCAGCGTCCACTCGGCCCACCGCTTGGCGAAGTCGAGGTAGCGGAAGGCCGCGTCGCTCAGGCCCCACGCCACCGGGGCGCACGCCGGGTCGGGGAGGTCGGCGGCCAGGCCCGCGGCCGCGACGAGGTTGGCCAGCTCGGCCTCGAACCAGGCCAGCGCGGCCGCCCGGTCGCGGCCGCGGCGGTCGGGCTCGCCGGGTGCGGGCGGCGCGCCGGGGGACAGCGCGGCGTCGGCGGTGACGGCGGCGTCGAGCACGTGGTGCAGCGCCCGCCGCAGCGCCGCCTCCTGGCTCGGGCCCTCGGCGTCGGCGGTCCGGGCGAGCTCGCGGCCGAACAGCCGCAGCAAGTCGTGGAAGCGGTAGCGGCCCGGCTCGACCTCGTCCAGCAGCCGCGCGGTGACCAGCCGGTTCAGCACGGCCTTCGCGTCCGGCACGGGCGTTGCGAGCAGGGCGGCGGCCAGGTCGGCCGGCACGGTCGGGCCCGTCCACCGCGACAGCAGCCGGAAGGCGCGCTGCTCGTCGGGTGAGAGCAGCCGGTGGCTGACCGCGAAGCTGGAGCGCACGTCGTGGTCGCCCAGCCGCAGCTCGCCGAGGCGGCGGGTCTCGTCGGCGAGCAGCTCGGCCAGCCGGGCGGCGAACGCGGGCGGCCGGTTGGCCATCCGGCCCCCGGCGATGTGCAGCGCCAGCGGGAGCCGCCCGCAGGCCCGCGCCACGGCGACGACCGCGTCGTCGGGCGCGCCGGCGACCCGGCCCACTCGCCGCAGCAGCTCGCCGGCCTCGTCCAGCGGGAGCAGGCCCAGCCCGACCGGCACCGCCTCGGCCAGCGCGAGCGGCGCCCGGCTGGTCACCAGGGCCGCGCAGCCGCCGCCCACCGGCAGCAGCGGCCGGACGCGCTCGGCGTCGGGGGCGTCGTCGAGGACCACCAGGACGCGGCGCCCGGCCAGCTCGGTGCGGTAGCGCGCGGCCGCCGACTCCGCGTCGGCGGGCACGTCGGCGGTGGCCACGCCCAGCGCGGTCAGGAAGCGACCGAGCACGGCCTCGGTGCCGGGCGCGCGGTCGGGGTCGCCGCCGCCGAGCGCGGCGAACAGGACGCCGTCGGGGAACGACGGGGCGAGCAGGTCGGCCACCTGGATGGCCAGCGCGGTCTTGCCGACGCCGCCGGGACCGTCCACGGCCGCGATCGGCGCGCTCCCGCCCGGCCGGCCGGGCGCGAGCAGCTCCACCAGCTCGGCGACCTCGGCCGCGCGGCCGACGAAGACGGCCGGGCCGTGCGGCGTCTGCCGGGGCCGCGGCACCGCGGGCGCCTGCTGCGGGGCGGGTGACTCGCGGTGGGTCTGGTCCAGCATCGCCTGGTGCAGGGCGCGCAGCGCGGGCGAGGGGGCGATGCCGTGCTCGGCGACGAGCCGGCGCCGGCCGCGGTCGTAGGCGGCCAGCGCGTCGCCGTGGCGCCCCGCCCCGTGCAGCGCGCGCATCAGCATGGCGAGCAGGCCCTCGTCGTCGGGTCGCTCGTCCAGCAGCGCTTCCAGCTCCGGCAGCACCGCGGCGTAGCGGCCCAGCCGCAGGTCGGCCTCGATGCGGGCGCGCCCGGCCGCGGCCCGCGCGCCCTCCAGCCGGGCGATCTCCACCGCGGCGAACGGCAGGTCCTCCAGCCCGGCCAGCACGGGCCCGCGGAACAGGGCCAGCGCGGCGCGCAGCCGCTCGGCCGCCTCGGCCGGGCGCCCGGCCCGCAGGTGCGCGTCGCCCGCGGCTACCAGGTCGTCGAGCTCCGCCGCGTCGACGTGCACGTCGCCGGTCAGCCGGTACTGCGGCCCGGTGCGCTCGACGGCCAGCCCGGCCTTGCGCAGCCGCGACACGTGCCCCTGCACGGCGTTCGCGGCGTGCGTGGGCGGGCTGGGCCCCCACAGCCCGTCGGCGATCACCGGGTGGCCGACGCCGGTGGGGTGGTGCAGGGCGAGCAGCGCGAGCACCGCGGCGCGGTGGCCGAGCGGCAGGACCACCGGGGTGCCGTCCACGACGAGCTCGGGCGGCCCGAGCAACCGCACGGCGACCGCGGGACCGGCGACCACGGCGACGACCTCCCGGGCGACGTGTCGGTGACGGTGGGTGGCCGCGCCACCGTATCGCCGCCACGACCGGGCGGGGACCCCCGTCAGGGGGCCAGCGGCGGGCGCCCCCACGAGCGCAGCAGCGCGTCGAGCGTCATCCGCACCACGGCGGGCATGTCGACCGCGTCCGGGTCGAGCAGCCACTGCACCTGCAGCCCGTCCATCACCGCGATGAGCGCGGAGGCGCCCCGGTCGAGCTGCTCGTCGGGGACCGGGTCCTCCGGGCCGCAGGCCACCCGCAGGGCCTCGGCGAGCTCGGCGCGCAGCACCGCGAAGCGGTCGCGGAACCAGCCCTGCGCCGGGTGCTCCTCGGTGACCGACTCCGCCGAGAGCACCGTGTAGGCCTGGACGATGCCGGTGCGCGAGACGTTCTTCTCCACCGTCCGCAGGACGTGCTGCAGGAAGTCGACCCCCTGCGGGCGCTCGGCGCTCTCGAACTCCACCCGCCCGCTGGTGTCGCGGTCGCGCAGCACCTCGACGAGCAGCTGCTCCTTGCTGCCGAAGTAGTGCAGGATCCCCTGGTGGGTGATGCCGACCCGGTCGGCGATGTCGCCAAGCGAGCCGTTGCGGAACCCCTTGCTGGTGAACACCTCGTGCGCGGCGCGCAGGATCTCCCCGCGCCGCTTGAGCGCCCTGGCGCTGAGCCGCGGGATCGGCCGGTCGGCGGTGTCGGACGAGACCTCCGGACCGTCACTCATGCGCTCACTCTGTCATGGTTCCGCCGACGTCTGCTGACAGGTCGGTAAGTGACCACCCGATCGCGTTCCGGGACCCCGGTGCGGCCCGCCCGGGTGTACCGTCGGTCCTGTCGCGAGCATCCCTGCACACGGGCGTCAGAGCCCGTGTCGCCCTCGGCGAAAGCAGCAGCCGGGCGCACACCGCTCGGGGACCGGAGCACCGGCATGACGCCGGATTCGTCGACCACCGATCTCGCCGCACCGCCATCCCCCACCGACAGCGACCGGCCGCGGCTCAAGCTCAAGCCGCGCACCCCCGACCCCACCGGGTTCTTCGACGGCGGCTGGTGGCCGCGCTCGCGCGACCTGGTCGCGGAGGTCCCCGCGCTGCTGGCCGTGCTCGGCGTCCGGCTGGGCCGGGTGGAGCGGGTGGGCTACCGGATCTCGGACTGGGACCCGACCCCCCGCCGGATCGTCGTCGACGGGGGGACGGTCCACCTGTCCGGCTACCTGCAGCGCCCGGCCCGCACCCTGGACGTGATCGGCCGCCTGCACCGGGTCACCCTGCTCGTCGTCCCGGCGGAGACCGACCCCGACCTCGCCCACCGCGCCCTGACCGCGGCCGGGCACCGGGAGAACGCCGACGACGTGGCGACGCTGCTCGCCGCACCGGCGGCCCCGATCCGCTGACCCGGGGACCGTCGCGCCGCCGCACCCCGACCTCCACGGTCGCGCCGTCCGGGCGCGACCGCGGCCCGCCCACGCAGAGGACAGAGCATGACCGCACCCACCGCACCCACCGCCGCGTACGTCTCGATCCACGACCAGCGGCGCCGGCTCGTCGCCGACGCCCTGCTGCGCCACTCCGAGCTCACCGAGGACGCCGCGCTCACCCTGGCCGGCCACGCCCTGGACGCGCTCGACCACATCCCGGAGAAGCTGCGCTGAGCACCGGGGCGACACCCCCGACGCCCACCACCGCCGCGGGTCGGCGGCTCCGGATAGGGGTGATCGCCTCGATCGCCCACCGGACACCGCCCCGCGGCTACGGGCCGTGGGAGCAGGTGGCGTCCACGCTGGCCGAAGGGCTCGTCGCCCTGGGCCACGACGTCACGCTGTTCGCCACGGCCGACTCGGTGACCACCGCGCGCCTGCACCCCGGCGCCCCCACCGGGTACGAGGAGGACCCGGGGATCGACGCGAAGGTGCACGGGGGCCTGCACATCGCCGCGGCCTTCGAGCGGGCCGCGGAGTTCGACGTCCTGTCCAACCAGTTCGACTTCCTGCCGCTGACCTACAGCCGGCTGGTGGCGACACCGGTGGTGACCACCGTCCACGGCTTCTCGTCGGACGCGATCCTGCCCGTCTACCGGGCCTACGACGACATCGCCCGGTACGTGGCGATCAGCGACGCCGACCGGCACCCCGACCTGGGCTACGAGGCGACGATCCACCACGGCATCGAGCCGGGCGGGTTCACCTACCGCGCCGACCCGGGGGAGCACCTGCTCTTCCTCGGCCGCATCCACCCGGACAAGGGCACCCACCTCGCGATCGAGGTCGCCCACCGGACCGGGCGGCCGCTGGTCATCGCGGGGATCGTGCAGGACGAGGCCTACTTCGCCGACCTCGTGCGGCCGCACCTGGGCCGCCGCGGCGTCCGCTACGCCGGGCCCGTCGGACCGGCCGAGCGGGACGCACTGCTGGGCGGCGCGCTCGCGCTGCTGCACCTCATCTCGTTCGCCGAGCCGTTCGGGCTGTCCGTGGTCGAGGCCCTGGCCGCCGGCACCCCGGTGATCGCGCGCCCGCTGGGGTCGATGCCCGAGATCGTCCGGCACGGTCGGACCGGCTTCCTGGTCGACGACGTCGCGGGCGCCGTCGAGGCGGTCGGGCGGATCGGCTCGCTGGACCGGCGGCACTGCCGCGACGACGTCGAGGCGCGCTTCACCGCCGAGCGCATGGTGGCCGACTACGCCGAGCTGTTCTCCCGCGTCGCCGCCGGTGGCCCGTCGGCGACCAGCCGGTCCAGCAGGAGGGGGAGGTCGACCGCGGCGAACCGCACCGACGCGTCGCTGGCGCCGTAGGGCACCAGCAGGTGGTCGCCGTGGCGCAGGGCCCCGCACGAGTAGACGACGTTGGGCACGTACCCGTCGCGCTCGTCCTCGGCCGGACCGATCAACGGCTCCCGCAGCCCGCCGATCACCCGGCTCGGGTCGTCCAGGTCGAGCAGCAGCGCACCCATGGAGTACTCGCGCATCGGCCCGACGCCGTGGGTCAGCACGACCCAGCCGGCGTCGGTCTCCACCGGGGAGCCGCAGTTGCCGGTCTGGGTGAGCTCCCACGGCCTGCTCGGCACGTGCAGCGTGCGCGAGTCGCCCCACCACCGCCCGTCGGCCGAACTGGCCAGCGAGTTGTTCTCCCGGTCCCACCGCGACAGCGCGAGGTGGCGCCCGCCGACCGTGCGCGGGAAGAACGCCATCCCCTTGTTCCGCGCGGCCGGCCCGGCGAGCTGGGAGATCCGGAACCGGCGGAAGTCGGTGGTGTCGATCGCCTGGGGCGCGATGTCGGTGCCGTCGAAGGCCGTGTACGTCGCCCGGTAGGCGGGGCCGTCGTCGGTGTCGACCCGGACGAAGCGGGCGTCCTCCATCCCGGCCGACTCCGAGGGACCGTGCGGCCACAGCACCCGCTCGGCGATCGTCGAGCCCGGCGCGAAGCCGACCTCGTAGCTGCACCGCACGAGGCGCCGCGCCAGCTCCCCGGTGCGCACCCCGCCGTGGCGGGTGGCCCGCTGCAGGACCAGCGCCCCGATGGCGCGGTCCAGCTCGTCCTCGTCGAACCGCGCGGGCAGACCGGCGAGCAGGAACGAGGCGCTCTCCTCGTCGGCGCCCGCCTCGGCGAGCAGCGCCGCGAACAGGTCCCGGTCGTGCCCGGTGGGACCGGGCCTGCCGGTCTCGACGAACGGGCCCGGGTCGTCGACGGTCAGCTCGAGGCCCCCCGCCGCGTCGGGACCCAGCACGCCGGTCCGGAACTCCACCGACGACAGGTGGCCCTCGCCGACCGCGCGCAGGCTCAGCACGAACCGCAGCCGGCCCGGGCCGAGCCCGGACTGGTCCGGGTGCGGCACGGCAGAGGGGTTGAACAGCGCCGCGGCCTCGATCGAGTACTCGTGGGTGAACCACGCCCCGATCAGGGTCCGCCGCTGCTCGCTGAGCCCGTGGCCGTCCGGCACCCGGTGGGCGATCCGCGCGTAGTGGCCGGCGAGGACGCCGTCCAGGTCGCGGTGCCGGTCGGTGTAGCGGACGAGCACGGCGCGCAGCGTCCGCCGGACGTCGTCCTCGGAGAGGGCGAGCACGCGGGCCAGCACGCCGGTGGCGCGGGACTGCGTGTTGGCCACGACGTCGTGGCCGGGGACGAACATGCGGGCCAGCACCCGGCCGGGGTCGGCCGTCAGGGTGGTGGGCAGCCGGGTCACCAGCGCGCCCCCCGCCCTCGCGTCGGGCGTCATCCGGTGCCGGAGACCGAGGGCGCGGTGGCCTGCAGGCTCGGGCCCACCGGCAGTGCGCGGGCCCGCTGCAGCGCCGACACCAGCGCCAGGGTCGACTCCGCGCCCTGGTTCTCGTTGCGGCCGTCGGGGCGCAGGCCGTCGCAGCAGCCGCCACCCGGGGCGTGCAGGGCCACGCCGGTGTCGTTGTCGCCGAGGAACCAGCCCACCGCCAGGGCCACCCCGCGCCGCCAGCGGTCCTCGCCGGTGACGGCGTGCGCCCTGGCGCAGGCGTCGGCGAGCGCGGCCGCCTCGATCGGCTGCTGGTCGAAGCCGGGCCCGTGCTCGCCCGGTCCCCGTCCGCCCACCGGGACCACCGACAGGTGCCCGTCGCGGGTCTGCAGGTCGAGCAACCAGCCCAGCAGCGCCAGCCCGTCGGCGACGAGCGCGGGTGCCCCCAGCGCGACGCCCGCGGCGAGCAGCGCCTCGGGCAGCACGGCGTTGGCGTAGGCCAGGCGGGGCTCCGGCCACGGCCAGACCGGGTGCGGGCTCGGCCGTCCGATCGCGGCGGCGGTCGCGCCGAGCAGGTCCCGGGCGCCGCGGTGCTCCGGGCGCACCGCGAGCACCTCCGCGGCGCCGAGCGCGGCGAAGGCCATGGCGCGCGGCGACGGCGAGCGCCACTGCGCGCCGCGGTCGAAGGCGGTGAGCGCGCGGGGGTCGGCGGCGGCCGCGCCGAGCCCCCACAGCGCCCGCCCCCAGCAGTCGTCGACCGACAACGGGCCGTGCCAGCGCAGGTCGGCGGCCCGGCGGTTGCGGAACCGGCCGTCGCCACCCTGCGCGGCCAGCACGAACGTGAGGTAGTGCTCGCGCAGGTCGGGGGCGCCGGCGGGCTCGCGGTGCAGGACCACCAGGCCCCGGGCCACGTCGTCGACGCAGTAGCCGTGCTCGCGGCGCGGCGTCGTGTGGCGGGCGTGCTCGAAGAGCCCACCGGCGTCGGTCAGCCGTCGCAGGTGCGCGAAGGACGGCGCCGGGAAGCCGTTGCGGCCCCGGTCGGTGGAGCCGGCCGCCCCGATCACGACACGGCCGGCAGCGCCGCGTCGACCAGCGAGTCGGCGATCCGCTGGTAGCGGTCGGCGACGGCGTTCCACAGCAGGTCCGGGGCCTTGCCCGCGGCCCGGCGGGCCAGCTCGTCGGCCAGCCCGGGCTCGCCGAGCACCCGGCGCAGGGCCGTGCCCAACGCGGCCGGGCTCCGCTGCGGCACCACCAGCCCGGTGCCGTCCCCGAGGAGCTCGACGGCGTGCGGGAACGCGGTCGAGACGACCGGTCGACCCGCCGCGACGGCCTCGATGAGCACGCCGGAGGTGACCTGCTCGCGCGAGTCGTAGGGCAGGACCACGACCTCGGCCCGCTGCACGAGGGCCCCGAGCTCGCCGACCCCGATGTACCTGTCGTCGAGCTCGACCAGGTCGGCCACGCCCAGTGCCTCGGCCCGCCGCAGGAGACCGGCGCGGTAGCTCTCGCCGTCGCGGTGCAGCACCTTGGGGTGGGTCTTGCCGATGACCAGGTAGCGCGGGCGCAGGTCGCGCAGGCCCGGCAGGGCGTCGATGGCCCACTCGATCCCCTTGCCCGGCCCGAGCAGGCCCCAGGTGAGCACGAGGGGGCGACCGGCGGCCATGCGCTGCGCCCGCCCGGCGCCCGCGTCGACCGGGCCGTGGTCGATGGCGCCGTGCGGGATCACCACGACGCGGTCGGCGCGGGCTCCGTAGGTGTCCACGACCCGCCTGCGCGCGGTCTCGGTCATGGTGACCAGGACGTCGGCCGCGTCGACGAGCGTGCGCAGGATCCGGCGCTGCCCCACGGTCGGGTCCTGCAGCACCGTGTGCAGCACGACGACGGTGGGCACGGTCAGGCCCGCCACGATGTCGAGCACGTCGGCGCCGTCGGGTCCGCCGTAGATCCCGTACTCGTGCTGGACGACCACGACGTCGAAGCCGTTGAGCCGGCGCACGGCCCCCGCCGCGCTGTCGCCCGACCCGTTCACCAGGTGCGCGGCGACCTCACGGCCGGGGTAGGACTCGGGCCCGTCGACGATCCGGACGACGCCCGCGGTCCGGCGCCGCCGGTTGAGCTCGGCCACCAGCGCGGCGCTGAACGTGGCCAGACCGCACTGCGTCGGCGGGTAGGTGCTGAGCACCCCGACCGTCGCCGGGCCGGGCCCGCCGTGGGTGCGCACGGGCGGTGCGGTCCCGTCGATCCGGGCGGGGTGGTGCGTGGTCGTGGGCATGCGCGCTCCTGGTCTGGGGGAGTTCGGGACGCCGCTGCGCACCCCGCCTGCCGGGCGGGTGGGCGCAGCCGTCCGATCAGGAACGGTGCGTCGAGAGGGGGCGGGAGGGGCGATCAGCGGGGCTGGGCGCTGAACAGCGCGACGTCGTCGACGCAGACGCACCCGCGGGCCAGCCCGCGGGCGGCCGTTGCCGAGCAGAACCGCACCCCGATCGGGTCGTGCGCGCCCCAGTCGTGCGCGCAGACGGCGCAGGTGAGGCGGCTCGGCGTGGTGGGCGAGGTGGCGGTCGCCGGAGTCGTGTGGGTCCTTTGCATCATGCTGCTCCTGATCGGGCGGGTGGAGATCGGATGAGGGGCGCGCCCGGTCAGCCCCGCGCGGCGCGCAGCGGCGCGCCGACCTCGTGCAGGTGCCGCAGGACGTCCCGGTAGGAGGACAGCAGCCCGGTCTGGGCGTAGGCGATGCCGCGATCGGCGCAGAACGCCTGCACCACCGGCTGCGCGCGGCGCAGGCTGGGGCGGGGCATGTTGGGGAACAGGTGGTGCTCGATCTGGTAGTTGAGCCCGCCCAGCGCGAAGTCCACCCACCGGCTGCCGCGGACGTTGCGGGAGGTCAGCACCTGCTTGCGCAGGAAGTCCCAGCCGTCGTCACCGGTGGTGGTGGGCATCCCCTTGTGGTTCGGGGCGAAGGACAGGCCCATGTACAGGCCCCACAGCCCCTGGTGGACCGCGATGAACACGACGGCCCGGCCCGGTGAGAGCACGAAGAACACCGCACCGAGGTAGGCGGCGGTGTGCGCGACCAGCAGCGCCGCTTCCAGGCCCCGGCGCTTGGTCTGCCCGTGCCACACGGCCAGGACGCTGCTCCAGTGCAGGTTGAAGCCCTCCAGCAGCAGCAGCGGCAGGAACAGGAACGCCTGGTGGCTCGACGTCCAGCGGGCCAGGCCCCGGCGGGACCGGCCCTGGCGCTCGCTGAAGGCCAGGATCGGCAGGTCGAGGTCGGGGTCGTCGTCCTCGTGGTTGGGGTTGGCGTGGTGGCGGCTGTGCTTGCCGACCCACCAGCCGTAGCCGATCCCGACCAGGGCCCCGTGCAGGAGGCCGACGGCGTCGTTCGCCCGGCGGCCGCGGAAGATCTGCTTGTGCCCGGCGTCGTGGCCGATGAACGCCACGTGCGTGCCGGCCACGGCCAGCAGCGCCGCCGTGCCGACCTGCCACCAGGTGTCGCCGAGGACGCCGAACAGCGCCCAGGCGGCCGCGAACGCGGCGAGCGTGAGGGTCACCCGCACCGCGTAGTGGCCCACCCGCCGGTCGAGCAACCCGGCCTGCTTGATCGTCCGGGAGAGGTCGGCGAAGTCCGTGCTCGCGCCCACGACCTTCTCGGACGTCGTTTCAGGGGCCGTCTGAACCAATCGAGATCACCTCGTTGCACCAAATGGCGCACCGGGGTCTCGAGCGGAGCCATATCGCGGGAATCGCGGGTAGTCGCAAGGGTAGCCGATCAGCGCCGGTCCCGCCGGGCCTCCGGCCGTCCCGCGGGCCCTGTGGCGCCGGGTCGCGCCGTGCGTAGGATCGCGTCACCGGGCGTCGGTCGATCGTCGCCGAGGTAGGTGGATGGGACGGCTGTGCCCGATCATGACGACGCCCGACCCGCCGCCCCCCGCCGTCCCGCACCCGGCCGGCCGGGTGCGCAGCGTCCGGGTGGCCGCTCGTGAATGAGCTGGGGCCGGTCACCAGGGAGCTGCTCGGCTTCGTCCGCGACGGGGCGGACGACAAGGCCCTCGCGGCGCGGATCTGCCAGGCCTGCGTGACCGGGCTCGACGTCGACGGGGCGGCGCTGTCGCTGCTCACGGCGACCGATGCGCGGCAGACGCTGTGGGCCACCGACCCGGTCGCCGAGGTGCTGGAGGACCTGCAGTTCACCTTGAACGAGGGCGTCTGCATGGACGCCGCGCGGACCGGGATCCCCGTCCTCGTCCCCGACCTGCGACACCACGCGGAGACCGTGCGCTGGCCCGTCTTCGCCGTCGCGGTCGGTGAGCGCACCGCGGTCGCGGCGCTGTTCGCGCTGCCCCTGCAGTGGGGTGCGGTCAACCTCGGGGTGCTGGACCTGTACCGGTTCGTCCCCGGGGGGCTGAGCGAGGCCCAGTACCTCGACGCGCTCGCCGCGGCGGACACCGCGGCGCTGATGCTGCTCGACCACCGCACCGATCCGGGCAACCGGTTCGGCGGGTTCATCGACCACGCGCTGGGTCACCGGGCCGAGGTCCACCAGGCCACCGGGATGGTCCTGGTGCAGCTCGCCGTGAGCGCGGAGGACGCGCTGGCCCGGATGCGCGCCCACGCGTTCGTCCACCGACGGCTGCTCGTCGACGTCGCCCGCGACGTCGTCGCCCGGCGGCTCGTCTTCACCGAGGACATGTCGTGACGCGGCGGGGCACCGCCGATGAAGGAGGAGGCACCGCCATGGGCGGATCGGAGCGCGAACAGCAGCTGAGCCGGGCCTTCGTGGCGCTCGCGGACACCCTCGTCGCCGATTACGACGTCATCGCGCTGCTCGACCAGCTCGTCGGCCACTGCGCGACGCTGCTGGACGCCGACGCGGCCGGGCTGCTGCTCGCCGACTCGCGCCGCGAGCTGCGGGTCGTGGCGGCCACCAGCGAGGACGCCGAGCTGATGGAGCTGCTGCAGCTGCAGGCCGACGAGGGCCCGTGCCTGGAGTGCTACCGCACCGCGGCTCCGGTGAGCGTGGCCGACCTGGCCGACACGCCGACCCGGTGGCCGGTGTTCTGCGCGGCCGTCGAGGACGTCGGGGCGTTCCGCTCGGTGCACGCGCTGCCGCTGCGGCTGCGCGGGGAGGCCATCGGCGCGTTGAACCTGTTCCGCGCCGCGCCCGGGCCGCTGCCGGGCGCCGACCTGGCGCTGGGCCAGGCGCTGGCCGACGTGGCGACCATCGGCATCCTGCAGGAGCGGGCCATCCGCCGCGGCGAGGTGCTCACCGAGCAGCTGCAGGTGGCCCTGAACAGCCGGGTGGCCATCGAGCAGGCCAAGGGGGTGCTGGCCCAGCTCCTCGACATGGGGATGGACGAGGCGTTCGACGTGCTGCGCCGCTACGCCCGGCAGGCCAACCTGCGGTTGGCCGACGTGGCGCGCGCGGTCGTGTCCCGCGAGGTCGACGGGGACGCGTTGTTGGCCGCTCGCCGCGGCCGGGGCCCGCAACCGTCCGAGCACGGGCGGCGGGGTCGGTGAACGGCGCCGCCCGCCGCGGGCCCGGCGGGCACCCGTCGCCTACCGGTCGCTGAACAGCGAGACGACCTCCGCGCACACGCAGTCCCGGTCCAGCCGACCGGCCATGGTGGCGGTGCAGAAGCGCGTCGCGACCGGGTCGTGGGCGCCCCAGTCGTGCGGGCAGGCGGCGCAGACCAGGCGGGTGGGGGAGGCGGGGGAGGTGGCGGCGGCCGGGGTCGACCTGGTCCAGCGCATGCGATCGCGTCCTGACTGGTGTCGTGCGCCCGGTGGGAGCGGATCGGATCCACCGGGGCCCCATCGCGGAGATCGCGAATGACGATCACTCTATGGGCCGGTCGGGGCGCCTGCGGTGATCGACCGGAACCCCGGCGCCCAGGCGTTCCGGGGGCGCTGCGAGCGGTGCGGCGGCCGGTGCCGTCCGGCGCGGGTGCCGATTGACTTGTCGCAAGCCTTGACGCACCATGTTGAGACAAGGATTGAGACAAAGGAGGCGCCATGCCGAACGGAACGCCGCCGGTGCGCCCCGCCGACCTCGTACAGGCCGGTGCGTGGTTGGCCGGCCACGGGCTGGCCGACGTCGCTCCGACACCGCTGCTGGCGACGCGCCTGGCGGTCCGGCGGCGCGCCCGCGTGGCCGTCTCCCTCCTGCTGGCCGCTTTCCTCTGCGCGGTCGCCCTCGTCTACGTCAGCGAGCTGCCCGCCGACCCCGAGGTCGACGGGCCCGGGTCGGACCGGCCCTGGTCGCTGCTGGTGCTGACGGTGGTGGTGGTCGGTCTGGTGCTGGCCCAGTCGCTGCTGGACCGGTGGATCCGGCGGGTCGACCGGCGGGCCGCCGCGACGTTGCCGCGACGGGCGGCCCACCCGGTCCGGCTCGGCTGGCGCACCGTCCTCGGCGTGCCGCGCGCCGCGTTCGCGCTCGCCACGTTCGCGGGCGCGACGGCGATGGCGGTCGGCGCCCTGACCGGGCCCGACCCCACCGGGAGGTACGCAGCGGTCCTCCTGCTGGTCGGGCTGTGCGGGGTCGCGGTCGTCATGCTCCTGCAGCTGCGCCACGTCCTGACTCACCCGGCCGTGGCGGACGACGAGGTCTCGCTGACCGTCGACGTCCTCATGCGGGTCGAGGACGCCCGCGACGTCACCGTGCCGACGGTGGTGTGGTCGCTGCCGGTCGTGTCGGTGTTCGCCACCGCTCCCGGGTGGTGGACCACCGCATGGCTCGTCTTCATCGCCCTGAGCGTCGTCGCGCTCGCCCTGATCATGGCCCGGACCGCGCCGAGCGCCGTGGTGGCGCGGCACGCCACGAGCACCCGGTGACCCGCGTGCTCGTCGTCGACCCCGCCTCACCCGTCCCGCCGTTCGAGCAGCTCCGCGGTCAGCTGGCCCGCCAGATCCAGGACCGCACGCTGGCCGTGGGCGCCCGGCTGCCGACCATCCGCCGGCTGGCCGCCGACCTCGGCCTGGCCGTCAACACCGTCGGCCGGGCCTACCGGGAGCTGGAGGAGGCGGGGTTGATCGAGACCCGCGGAGCGGCCGGCTCGTTCGTGTCCGCGGCGGGCGAGGAGGGGCGCGAACGGGCGCGCCGCGCCGCCGCCGAGTACGCCGCGGTCATCTCCAGCACCGGCATCGACGCCCAGGAGGCCGTGCGCATCGTCCAGGCGGCGCTGGGCACGGGCACCACGGCAGCGCCCTCGTCATGACCGGCACCCGCTCCCGCCGATCGCTCAGCGGTGCCGCGGGGCGGAGCGGCGCAGCGCGACCGTCCGGTGGTCGTGCGCGGTCGGCGCCACGGTGAGCGTGGTGGCGACCAGCCACGGCACGGCCAGCAGCACGCCGCCCAGCACGTCCGACGGGTTGTGCGCGCCCCGGTAGACCCGGGCGAACGCGACGGCCAGCACCACCAGCACCGCCAGCGCGACCACCAGCCAGCGCCACCACCCCCTGGCGACCAGCAGCACGATCACGGCCAGCCCGCCGTAGAGGCAGATGGCCGCCGCGGTGTGCCCGGACGGGAAGCTGGACGTCGGGGGGAGGGCGGCGTCGAGGTGGTCGACGTCGGGGCGGGGGCGGCCCACGATCGTGGCCGAGGTGAGGAACAGCGCCAGCTCGCCCAGCAGCGCGATCGCCAGCAGGGCGAACGGCCACCAGTGCCGCAGCAGCAGGGCGGCGGCCACGGCCACCACCAGGCCCGCGACCAGCACCGTCGTGGTCGAGGCGAGGCCGCTGAGCACGGTGGAGGTCGCGTCGACGGCGGGCGTGCGCCGCTCGACCAGCCACTGCAGCATCCCCCGGTCGGCGTCGCCGACGGCGGTGCCGAAGGCGGTACCGGTGAACAGGGAGCCCAGGCCGAGCAGGAGGGCGAGCAGGCCGAGGCCGAACAGGACCAGGAGGCCGGCCCGCTTCGCGAACTGCGCGAGCCCACCGTGCTGCGCGGGCGCCGGCGCGGAGGGGCGGGGGGACCCGGCGCGGCGCGGGGGAGCTGTCTCGTCGGTGTGCTGGCTCACGGGCCCGAGTGCCCGTTCCGTCCGTTCGCTACGCCCAGTGAAGGGCGACCCCGGTGATCGGCGCGCCGCGGGCAGGGCGTCCTGGCCCGTGCGATCCTCTTCCCACTACGGCCGGTCGTCGGGGAGCGCGGATGAACCTGGAGAAGGTGGTCTTCGGCTTCTTCGTGCTGCTGGCCGCCACCCTCAACTTCGGCTTCTTCATCGGCGACATCGGCGACCCCGACCTGCACAACCCCTACGAGCTGTTCGCCGCGCTCGTGGTCAGCCTGATCGCCACGGTGCTGAAGTTCGGCGACCGCACCCAGATCGGTGCGGTGCACCTGGCCACCAGCCTGGTCGCCGACCTGCAGCTGGTCGCGGCCGCGATCGCCTGGACCTACGCCGCGCACATCTCGACCGAGGGGATGAGCGCCGCGGCCACGGCGAGCGTGGTGTCGCTGTCGGGTGGCGCCCTGCTGGCCAACGCGGTCTCGGTCGTGCTGCTGGTGGTCGAGACCGTGACCTACCACCGCCGGTAGCGCGGCGTGGCGAACCCGCTGCTCGACTTCTGGCTGCGGCTGCTCGGGCAGGAGGCGCCGGACGAGCGCCGCCCCTCGCGGCTGAGCAGGCGGCAGCGCCGGCGCATCCCGCGGGCCTCCGAGGTCCAGGCCGAGGCGACGATCTTCCTGGTGCTGCGCCGGATGCGCGTCCCGCTGATCGTGCTGATCCTGATCTTCGCGGTGAGCGTGTTCGGCCTGACGCTGGTGCCGGGGCAGGACCCGGTCACCGGCGCGACGATCCGGATGACCTTCTTCGACGCCTTCTACTTCATGAGCTACACGGCCTCGACCATCGGGTTCGGCGAGCTGCCCGTGCCGTTCACGCCGGCGCAGCGGCTGTGGGTCACCGTGTCGATCTACCTGACGGTCATCGGCTGGGCCTACGCCATCGGCTCGCTGCTGGCGCTGCTGCAGGACCGCGCGTTCCGCCAGGCGCTGGCTCTGCAGCACTTCACGCGCAAGGTCAAGCGCCTGCGCGAGCCGTTCCTGCTGATCGTCGGGCACGGGCGCACCGGGGAGCTGCTCAGCAAGGCCTTCGACGAGCTCGGCAAGCGCGTCGTGGTGATCGACATCGACCCGGAGCGGATCGAGTCGCTGGAGCTGGGCAGCTACCACGCCGACGTGCCCGGCCTGGTCGCCGACGCCCGCGACCCCGCCCACCTCGGCGTGGCCGGGCTGGCCAACCCGGGCTGCCACGCGGTGCTCGCGATCACCAACGACGACGAGGCCAACCTGACCGTCACGATGACCGCCGCGCTGCTGCGCCCCGACCTGCAGGTGATCGCCCGCACCACGTCGACCTCCATCGCCGAGCGCATGCGGGCCTTCGGCGAACCCACCGTCGTCGACCCGTTCGACCGGTTCGGCGAGCACCTCGGGCTGGGCATCCGCGCCCCGGCGTCCTACCAGCTGATCACCTGGCTGGAGAGCGGGCCGGGGGCCGCGCTGCCCAACCGCGGGCACCCGCCCGCCGACGGGCGCTGGGTGGTCTGCGGGTACGGCCGCTTCGGCCGGGAGCTGGTCGCCGACCTGCACCGCGAGGGCATCGAGGTCACCGTGATCGAGGCGGCCCGCGACGGGGGCGACGACGCGCCCGAGGGTGTGGTCGGCGACGGCGCCGACCCGGACGTGCTGGAACGCGCGGGCGTCGCCGACGCCGCGGGCTTCGTCGCCGGGGTGGACAACGACGCCAGCAACCTGTCGATGATCGCCGCGGTCCGCAGGCTGAACCCGGACGTGTTCGTGGCCGCCCGGCAGAACCGCCCCTCCAGCAGCCCGCTGTTCGCCGCGATGGAGACCGACGCGCTGCTGGTGCCCCCGGAGCTGGTGGCCCACGAGGTGTACGCCCAGCTGAGCACGCCGCTGCTGTGGCGGTTCGTGCAGGAGGTCCCGCACCGCGACGACGAGTGGGCGGCAGGCGTGGTCGATCGGCTGGTCGAGCTGACCGGCAAGCGCCGCCTGCCCCCGCTGTGGAAGGTCCGCCTGGACCGCGCCGAGGCCCCGGCCCTGCAGGGCTGGCTGCGGTCGGGGGAGGGCCGCACGGGTGCGGTGCTGCGCGACCCGGACGAGCGCGACCAGCGGCTGGCCGCCCTCGTGCTGATGGTCCTGCGCGACGGTGAGTGCCTGCTGGTCCCCGACGACGACCTGGTCCTACAGGTGGGCGACGAGCTGCTGCTGGCCGGGTCCGCCGCCGCCCGCCGCGGCCTGGACGCCACGATGCTGGTCGGGGGCGCCGCCGAGTACGTGCGGACGGGCCGGCGCGTGGCCACCGGCTGGTTGTGGCGCAAGTTCCAGCGCTGAGCCCCGGGTCAGGCCGCGGGTGTCGGGGCGCCGACCCAGGCCACGTACCCGTCGGGGCGCACGAGGACGCGGCTCGCGTCCAGCTCGGTGCCGACCGCGGAGTCGGCGACCCGCGCCCGGTGCGGTGCGGACAATCCGCACCTGGTGGCCTTGCGTGAGGGAAATCGTCAACCCATGCTGATCCGGTGTCGACCACCGTCACGGTCGACCTCGATCAGCGGATCGTGGCCGCCCTGCAGCTCAACGGCCGCGCCAGCTGGAAGCAGGTGGCCGCGGCCGTCGGGGCGACCGAGTCCACCGTCGCCCGCCGCGGCCAGCAGCTGCTCGACTCCGGCCGCGTCCGGGTGACCGGGCTGCTCGACCACCTGCGCTGCGGGCTGGGCATCTCGCTGCAGGTCCGGCTGCGCAGCCGGCCCGGCGCGGCCACCGCCGTGGCCACCGCGCTGGCCGCGCTGCCCGCCACCCGGTTCGTCACCGTCGTCGCCGGCAGCGCCGACGTGTGCGCGGAGTTCGTCGTGCCCGACCACCGGGAGGTGACCGCGGTGCTGGTCGAGGGCCTGCCGCGGCCCGACGACATCGTCGAGACCGAGACCATGGTGGTCGTCCGCAAGTTCTCCGCGTCCGAGGAGTGGGACCCCGGCCTGCTCGACGCCGCCGCCGTCGCGCTGCTGCGCCCCGGCGCCGCCGCGCCCGACCACCGCGAGTGGCACGAGCCCGAGCGGCTGACCGCGCAGGAGTTCGCGATCGCCGAGCTGCTCGCGGCCGACGGCCGCGCGTCCTACTCCCAGCTGGCCGCGGCCGTCGGGGTCAGCGACTCGACGGTGGCGCGCCGGGTGGAGTCGTTGCTGCGCCGCGGCTGCCTGCGCTTCCGGGCGCTCTTCGACACCCGGCTGCTGGGGCTGGACGTCGAGTTCCTGCAGTGGTTCACCGTCGAGCCCGCCGCGCTGGAACGCGCGGGCGCCCAGCTGGCGGCACTCGCCTCCACGCGCTACGTCAGCGCCACCACCGGGCGGTTCGACCTGTGCCTGCACGGGGTGCTGCCCGGCTACGGCGACCTCTACCACTACATGACCGACGTGGTCGGCGCGCTGCCCGGCGTGCGGGCCGCCGACCTGACGCTGCAGGCGCGCACCCTCAAGCAGGCCAGGGTGCGCGTCGACGGCCCGACCGAGGAGCGCCGATGACCGAGCAGCCCAGCGGGACCCACGGGGGCGGGGCGTGGACCAGGGTGGCCCGCGCCGTGCCCGCGCCGTCCAGCCTCGACGGCATCGACCTGCCCGGCCTGCGCGGCTGGCTGGACGGGCGGCGCGAGGCGATCGTCGCCGACCTCGTCTCCTACGCCTCGCTGGAGACCCCGAGCGACGACCTCGCGCTGCTGGCCGCGGGGCTCACCCACCTGGAGAGCTGGCTGGGCGCGCGGCTCGGCGCCCCGGCCGCGCGGGCGCACCACGCCTCGACCGAGCACGGCGACGTGCTGGTGCTGGACTACCCGGGCGAGGGCCCGGGCGCGGTGACCCTGCTCGCGCACTACGACACCGTCTGGAGCGCGGGCACGCTGCTCGGCTGGCCCGTCCTGGTCGACGGCGACCGCCTCACCGGCCCCGGCGTGTTCGACATGAAGGCCGGGCTGGTGCAGGTGGTGTGGGGGATCCGCGCGCTGCGCAGCGCCGGCCTGCCGACGCCCGCGCTGCGGCTGGTGCTCAACGGCGACGAGGAGATCGGCAGCCCGTTCTCCCGCCCGCTGATCGAGACCGCCTGCGCGGGAACCGACGCCGTGCTGGTCTTCGAGGCCGCCGCCGACGGCGCGGTCAAGACGGCCCGCAAGGGGGTGGGCATGTTCCAGGTGCGCGCCCGGGGCGTCGAGGCGCACGCCGGCCTGGAACCGGAGGCCGGGGCCAGCGCCATCGACGAGATCGCCCGCGCCGTGCGCACCCTGCACGACGCCACCGACCTCGCCGAGGGCACCACGGTCAACGTCGGGGTGCTGCGCGGCGGCACCCGCTCCAACGTGGTCGCGGGCCACGCCGAGGCCGAGATCGACGTCCGGGTGCGCACGCTGGCCGGCCAGCACCGCATCGACACCGTGCTCGCCGGGCTCACCGCCCACGACCCGCGCGCCGGGCTCACCGTCCTGGGCGGCTGGAACCGCCCGGTGATGGAGCGCTCGCCCGCGATCGCCGCGGTCTACGCCCTGGCCCGCCGGGCGGGGGAACGCCTCGGCGTGGACGTCGCCGAGGTCGCCGTCGGCGGGGCCAGCGACGGCAACTTCGCCGCCGCCATGGGCCTGCCGGTGCTCGACGGCCTGGGCGCGATCGGCGCCGGCGCGCACGCCCGGCACGAGCACGTGAGCATCGCCGGGATGGTGGAGCGGGCGGCGCTCGCGGCCGGGCTGATCGGGGCCTTCGGCGCGGGCGGGCGCGACCACCACTAGGGCCGCTGCCGTCAGCTCGGCCAGGACCGCGGCCAGGTCGCCGCCGGCGACGGCGGCGTAGAGGCGGCGGTGGCGCGCGGGGCCCGACTCGGGGGGCTCGTGGTCGGCCTCGCGGCGCATGTTGGTGGCCATGTAGAGCTGCAGCTTGAGGATCACCGGCTCGTGGCCTCGAGCGCGGCCGGGCCGACCTCCGCGGTCACCGGGACCTCCTCCGCCGCGTGCGGGACCCTGCCGGTCCCGCCTGCTCCCCACCCTCTCAGACCCGGCCGCACGTCCCGGCCGGCCGTGCCGCGGGCGCGGGGGAGCCGGGGGCGTGTCCGGTCGGCGGCGCCGGCTCCGACGTCCCGGTGGGCGCGCCCGCTCGGGGTGCGCGCGACGAGCTCCGGAGGATCCGCCATGACCGCAGTCCCGCACCCCACCACCCGGTCCGCCCCGCGGTGGGCGCACATCGCGACCTGGGTGCTGCAGGTCGGCCTGGCCGCGATGTACCTGATGAGCGCGGTGCCGAAGTTCCTCGGCGACCCGACGGTGGTGGCCGGGTTCGCCGCCATCGGGTTCGGGCCGACCGGGATGGCCGTGATCGGTGTGCTGGAGGTGCTGGGGGCCGTCGGGCTGGTGGTCGCGCGGCTGGCGGGGGTCGCGGCGGCGGCGCTGGCCGCGCTGATGGTGGGGGCGGTGCTGTTCACCCTCGCCGGACCGGACCCCGCCGCCGTGGTGCTGCCGGCCGTGCTGCTGGTGCTGGACGCGGTGGTGGCGTGGGTGCGCCGCGACCGCACCGCCGAGCTGCTGCGCTCCGTCCGCGGATGATTCACACCTGTACCACTTGGGGCTAGCATCGGGGAGGTGAGCGGCAGCGAGCGGCCCGACCTGGACTTCTGGTCGTTCGTGGCCCTGGCCAACCGGCGGCTCGCCGAGGAGTACGGGTTCGGCCACCAGTTGGCCACCGAGGTCCTGCTCACCCTCAACCGCGCCTCCGACCTGGTCACCTACGACCTGGAGGCCGCGGTGCACCGCCCCCGGGGGCGGTCGTGGTCGGCGTTCCGGCTGCTGTTCGTGGTGTGGTTGGCCGGTCCGCTGGAGCCCAGCGGCGCCGCCCGGCTCACCGGAATGAGCCGGGCCGCGGTGTCCAACCTGGCCAAGGGCCTGGTCGGGGACGGGCTGCTGGCCCGCACCCCCGACGAGCGCGACGGCCGCTCGGTCCGGCTGTCGCTGACCGCGGCCGGGCAGGCCGAGATGGTCGACGTCTTCCGCGAGCACAACGAGCGCGAGGCCGGCTGGACCGCGGTGCTGACCGAGGCCGAGCAGCGCATCCTGGTCATGCTGCTGGACAAGCTGATCACCGGGCACCGCGAGTTCGAGGCCCGCAACCGCCGCTGAGGGTTCCCTCCCGCGCGGGTCGCGACTACGCTGGCGGGAAATAGTTCAGCTATTGACTAGTTCGTCGCTCCCGAGGAGGCGAGCCATGGCGTACTACCGCAGCGTGGGCAACATCCCGCCGAAGCGCCACACCCAGCACCGCACGCCCGAGGGCGGGCTGTTCTACGAGGAGCTGATGGGCGAGGAGGGCTTCTCCTCGGACTCGTCGCTGCTCTACCACCGCGGCGTGCCCTCCGCGCTGGTCGACGCCACGCCGTGGGAGCTGCCCGACCAGCGCACCACCGAGAACCGCCCGCTGCTGCCGCGCCACCTCAAGCTGCACAGCCTGTTCCCCGGCGAGGAGTACAAGCGCGCCGACGTGGTCACCGGCCGCCGGCTCGTGCTGGGCAACGCAGACGTGCGCATCTCCTACGTCGCCGCGGGCGAGGCCTCCCCGCTCTACCGCAACGCCCTGGGCGACGAGTGCGTCTACGTCGAGTCCGGCGAGGCCACCGTGGAGACGGTCTTCGGGGTGCTCACCGCGCGCCAGGGCGACTACGTGCTCCTGCCGCGGTCGACCACCCACCGCTGGGTCCCGACCGGCACCGAGCCGCTGCGCGCGTACGTGATCGAGGCGAACTCCCACATCGCCCCGCCCAAGCGCTACCTCTCCCGCTACGGCCAGCTGCTGGAGCACTCGCCCTACTGCGAGCGCGACCTGCACGGCCCGACCGAGCCGATGCTCGTCGAGGGCACCGACGTCGAGGTGCTGGTCAAGCACCGCGGCTCGCGGGGCGTCACCGGCACCCGCTACGTCACCCCGACGCACCCGTTCGACGTGGTCGGCTGGGACGGCTGCCTCTACCCGTACACGTTCAACGTCTCGGACTTCGAGCCGATCACCGGGCGGGTGCACCAGCCGCCGCCCGTGCACCAGGTCTTCGAGGGCAACAACTTCGTGATCTGCAACTTCGTGCCCCGCAAGGTCGACTACCACCCGCTGTCGATCCCGGTGCCCTACTACCACGCCAACGTCGACTCCGACGAGGTCATGTTCTACTGCGGCGGCGACTACGAGGCCCGCAAGGGCTCGGGGATCGGGCAGGGCTCGATCAGCCTGCACCCGGGCGGGCACAGCCACGGCCCGCAGCCCGCGGCCGTCGAGCGCTCGATCGGCGCCGAGTCCTTCGACGAGCTCGCCGTCATGGTCGACACGTTCCGCCCGCTGGAGCTGGGCGAGGGCGGCACCGCCTCGGAGGACCCGGCCTACGCCTGGACCTGGTCGGGCCGGGGGCCGCAGCGGTGACCGCCGTCGCGCCCTACACGGCGATCACGATCGGCGACGCCGCGCCGCAGGTGCACGCGGAGGCGTGGGTCGCGCCGACGGCCGTGCTGGCCGGGCGGGTGAGCATCGCCGAGCGGGCCAGCGTCTGGTACACCAGCGTGCTGCGCGCCGACATGGACTCGATCACCGTCGGGCCCGGCAGCAACGTCCAGGACGGCAGCGTCCTGCACGCCGACCCCGGCTTCCCGCTGACCATCGGCTCCGGGGTGAGCGTGGGGCACCGAGCGGTGCTGCACGGCTGCACCGTCGGCGACGACGTCCTGGTCGGGATGGGCGCCGTGGTGCTCAACGGCGCGCGCATCGGCGCCGGCTCGCTGATCGCGGCCGGGGCGGTGGTGCTGGAGGGCGCCGAGGTCCCGCCGGGTTCGCTCGTGGCCGGGGTGCCGGGGAAGGTGCGGCGCGAGCTGACCGAGCAGGAGCGGGCCTCGATCCTGGTGAACGCCGAGGCCTACCGGCACCTGGCCGTCACCCACTCCGCCGCCACCGCCTGACGACAACCGGGCGCCGATGCTGCGCCGACGGCGCGGGCACGATCACTACGCTCCGCTCGTGGAACCCGCGCGGCGCCGCCGCTCGATCGTCGCCGTCCTCGCACTGGTGACGACCCCGCGCCGGACGATCACGGCTCCCGCCGGCGGCTACTGCTACGGCGGCCCGACGCGAGCCGGTGCCGCTCGACGTGCCCATCCCGACGACGGCAACGCCGAGGGCGGCGCGGACTACACCTGCGACACGAGCGTGCACGCGCGCTGCGCTTCGTCCTGCCGAACGACCGCATGAAGGCAGGCGTCTACGTCCACCCCGCCGGGCACGCGGGCGGACCGAGCAGCGAGGAGCCCGACGCTCCGCCCTACGGCGTGCGGTTCCGGTTGGCGGCGTCGTTCGACGAGACCCCGTTCACCGAGTCGGAGCGGGTCCTCCTGCGGGCGCTCAAGACCTACGGGATGCTGCTGTCCGACTGCGGTGAGATCGCCCTGACCTTCGCCGACGACCGGCTCTCCACGGCGGAGTGGGAGTCGCTGGGCGTGGACGCCCGGTCCTTCGCCGACATCGCCCCGGAGGACTTCGAGGTCGTCGACCTCGGCCCGGAGATCGAGCTCACCTTCGACCGCGTGCGCAACCCCTGACCGTCACGACCCGGGCAGGCCGAGCAGCCCCCGGGTCGCCCGCTCGGCGAGCTCGGCGTCGTGCGGGGCCAGGCCGGCGAGCTGGATCCCGACGGCTTCGAGCGTGCCGAGGTAGGCGAGGGCGACGGCCGCGGCCGGCGGCCCGGGCGGGATCGTGCCGTCCGCGCGCCCGGCCTCGACCAGCGCGGTGCAGTCCGCGGTGAGCCGGTCGAGCACCTCGGTGACGGCGCGCCCGACGGGGTGGTCCTGCCCGGCGAACTCGACCCGCAGGGTCATCATCACCCGCGCCACCTCGCGGCGGCAGAAGACGGCGTGCCCCCGCGCCATCGCGAGCAGGGCGTCGACGGGTCGGGCCGCCTCGGTGCCCAGGCGCCCGACCTCGGAGTGCCACGTCTCGTCGACCCAGCGGACCACGGCGAGCGCCAGCTCCTGCTTGCCGCGGAACTGGTGGTAGAGCGCGCCGCGCGAGTACCCGGCCGCGCCCGCGACCTCCTCCAGGGCCAGGTTCGCGTACCCGTGCCGCGACAGCCCGCGGGCCGCCGCCTCCAGCAGTGCCGCCCGGCTGCGCGCACGCCGGTCGGCCTGCGTACGACGACCACCCGCGGTCATGACGACCCACATACAGACATGTATGTATGTTAGTGGGCAGGAGTGCACGACCGCCTGAAGGGGGATGCCCATGTCGACCGTCCACCGGGAACTGCCGGTTCCCGACGCCGTCCGCGGCCTCGGGGCCATGACCGATCCCGACTACCTCGACGTCTTCACGCTCACCACGGGCGACGCCGCGGACTGGACGCCCGAGCAGTGGGCCCGGGCGATGTTCGACGACGTCGCCGGGTGGCAGGGGCAGGTCCTCTTCCGGGTGCTGCTGGGCCTGCGGCTGGCCCGGCGGCGCTCCCCGGAGCACGTGGCCGGCTGGCGGATCGACGAGCGCGGGGCCGACTCCGTGCGGCTGGCGGCGAAGTCCTGGTTCCTCACCGCGCGCCTCGTCGTCCGGGTGACCGACGGGCGGGTGTCGCTGGCGACGTTCATGCACTACGACCGGGCGCTCGCGGCGCGGATCTGGGGCCCGACGTCGGCCCGGCACCGCGCCGCGGCGCCCGGCCTGCTCCGGGAGGCGCACGACGTGCTGGTGCGGTCTCGACGGGGCGATCAGTCCTCCCGGTAGGCGGGAGAGCGACGGGGAACCGCGCGCGGCGCGCGTTCCAGCAGCGGCAACGTACGCGGCGCCACCACCGTCGAGAGCACGATGACGCTGGTCGAACGGGCCACGGTGGCGGAGCGGTTGAGCTCCAGCAGCGTCTGCTGCAGGTCCTCGTGGGAGGCCGCGGCCAGCCGGCACAGCACGTCCGACGAGCCCGTGGTGGCGTGGGCCTCGACCACCGCGGGCAGCGCGGCCAGCTCCTCGGCGACGTCGGCGAGGGCGCCCTGGGCGATCTCCAGGCTGACGAACGCCTGCACCGGGAAGCCGGCCGCCGACAGGTCGACGTCGGGGCCGTAGCCGGTGATGATCCCGGTGCGCTCCAGGCGGTCGAGCCGGGCCTGCACGGTGCCGCGGGCGACGCCCAGCGTGCGGGCCAGCTCCAGGACCGCGATCCGGGGGTTGGCGCGCAGCGCGCGCAGCAGGTCGACGTCGAGCGCGTCCACGGGTGCTCCTCGGTCCTATGCAGATTGTGCAGCTCCGGCCGGTCGGTGACCGGCAGTCCGGACACTTCTACCAGTCCGGACCACCTCGGTTGCGCAGGACGACGGCCTGCGCTGTCCTGGGGTGGTCGGAGTTCGTCGAGCAACCGAGGAGGCCGGACCGTGACCGTCGAGCACACCCTCACCAGCCAGGAGCGCCTGGCCGATCTCGATCTCGACCAGCTGCGCCAGCTGGTCGGCCTGGTCGAGTACGACCCCGAGGGCGACCCGTTCCCGGTGACCGGTTGGGACGCCGTCGTGTGGGTGGTCGGCAACGCCACCCAGGCCGCGCTGTACTACCAGCTGGTCTGGGGCATGGAGCTGGTCGCCTACTCCGGCCCGGAGACGGGCAACCGCGACCACCACGCCTACGTGCTGCGCTCCGGGGCCACCCGCTTCGTGCTGCGCGGCGGCGTCGACCCCGACAGCGCCCTGCACGACCACCACCGCCGCCACGGCGACGGCATCGTCGACATCGCGCTGGAGGTGCCCGACGTCGACCGCTGCATCACCCACGCCCGCGCCCAGGGGGCCACGGTCGTCGAGGAGCCGCACGACGTCACCGACGAGCACGGCACCGTGCGGCTGGCCGCGATCGCCGCCTACGGCGAGACCCGCCACACCCTCGTCGACCGCTCCCGCTACACCGGCCCCTACCTGCCGGGGTTCGTCGCCCGCAGCTCGACGGTCGTGCGCCCGGCCGGCTCGCCGAAGCGGCTGTTCCAGGCGCTCGACCACGTCGTCGGCAACGTCGAGCTGGGTCGCATGGACGAGTGGGTGGGCTTCTACAACCGGGTCATGGGCTTCACGAACATGGCCGAGTTCGTCGGCGACGACATCGCCACCGAGTACTCCGCGCTGATGAGCAAGGTGGTGGCCAGCGGCAACCACCGGGTGAAGTTCCCGCTCAACGAGCCGGCGATGGGCAAGAAGCGCTCCCAGATCGACGAGTACCTCGACTTCTACCGCGGCCCCGGCGCCCAGCACCTGGCCCTGGCCACCAACGACATCCTGCGCACCGTCGACGAGCTGCGGGCCAAGGGCGTGGAGTTCCTGGCCACCCCCGACTCGTACTACACCGACCCCGAGCTGCGGGCCCGCATCGGCGAGGTCCGGGTGCCGATCGAGGAGCTGCGCTCGCGCGGCATCCTGGTCGACCGCGACGAGGACGGCTACCTGCTGCAGATCTTCACCAAGCCGCTGGGCGACCGGCCGACGGTGTTCTTCGAGCTGATCGAGCGGCACGGCTCGCTGGGCTTCGGCAAGGGCAACTTCCAGGCCCTGTTCGAGGCGATCGAGCGCGAGCAGGCCCGGCGCGGCAACTTCTGAGCCGACCTCCGGGACCGCCCCCGGGTCCCGGAGGTCGGGGCCCGTGCGGAACGGCCATGTCTGATCGCGCCCCGACGGGGCACCCGGTCGGCATGAGCGTTCCGCACGGGTTCCCCGCCACCGCGATCGTCACCGGCTCCGACTCGGGCATCGGCCGCGCCACCGCCGTGGCGCTCGCCGCGGCCGGCTGCGACGTCGGCATCACCTGGCACTCCGACGAGAACGGCGCCCAGGAGACGGCCGAGGAGGTGCGCAAGCACGGCCGGGCGGCCGAGGTGCGCCGCCTCGACCTGACCGAGCTGCCCGGCGCCGCCGACGTGATCGACGAGCTCGCCGACGCCCTGGGCGGGCTCGACGTGCTGGTCAACGGGTCCGGCACCGGCACAGCCACCCCGCTGCTCGACCTGACCTTCGACGACTGGCGCACCGTCATCGCCACCGACCTCGACGGCGCCTTCCTGTGCCTGCAACGGGCGGCGCGCCGGATGGTCGCGGCCGGGCGCGGCGGGCGGATCGTGAACATCACCAGCGTGCACGAGCACCAGCCGCGGGTGGGCGCGGCGCCGTACTGCGCGGCCAAGGGCGGGCTGGGCCTGCTCACCCGGACCGCCGCGATCGAGCTGGCCGAGCACGCCATCACGGTGAACGCGGTGGCGCCCGGCGAGATCGCCACGCCGATGACCGGCCAGACCGACGACGACCCGCACGGCACCCGCCGACCCGGCGTCCCGCTGGGCCGGCCCGGGGACGCCCGCGAGGTGGCCGACGTGATCGCGTTCCTGGCCTCGCCCGCCGCGTCCTACGTCACCGGCGCGTCATGGGCGGTGGACGGCGGCATGCTGCAGATGGGGCCGATGGCCGGCTCGCACCTGACCTCCGACGACTGGCGACGCCCCTGACCCCGCGGCGCAGCGGGCCGCGCCGGTCTTCGCGGAGGCCGGGTGGTCCTCGCAGGGGCTACCGCATCTGCGAGGACCATGACGCCTCTGCGACGTGGCTCCGGCCCCACCGCGCCCGAACCCGAGCGATGCCCACCGGCACATCGCCCTGCCGGCGGATCACGGAAAGCCCTCCTGACGGGGTCGACGGCTAGCGTGGCCACCGGTCGTGCCCGGTCGCCGTCCTCGGACGGGCCGGCGCGCGGAACGGCGCGGAACGGAGGCCTTCAGTGGGTTCGAGCCGGCAGGGGGTTCCGGATCGGGTGCGGTGGGTGGTGGACCTGCTCGATCCGGCGCCCGGGCAGCGGATCCTGGAGATCGGGCCGGGGCCCGGGGTGGCGGCGGCCCTGGTGTGCGAGCGGCTGGGCGATGGGCGCCTGCTCGCCGTCGACCGGTCGGCGGTGGCGGTGCGGCGGACGGCGCAGCGCAACGCCGAGCACGTCGCGGCCGGGCGGCTCGAGGTGCGGCAGGCGGCGCTGCACGAGCTCGACCTGCCGACGGGGGAGCTGGACGCGGCCTTCTCGATCGACGTCAACCTGTTCTGGACCGGTCCGGCCGCCACCGAGCTGGGCATGCTGGCCGCGGCGCTGCGCCCGGGCGGGGCCCTGCACGTCTGCTACGGGGCGGGCGGGCCGCAGTCGGCCGAGCGGATCACCGGGCCGGTCGCGGCGGCGCTGCGCGCCCACGGGTTCCTCGACGTGGTCGTCCGCGACGAGGCAGGTGGGCTGGCCGTCTCGGCCAGGACGCCGTCGTGAGCCCGCCGGGTGCGGGGGCTCAGAGCCGGACCGGGAGGGCGGCCAGCCGCCACGTGGCCGGGTCGGGCACGTAGCCGATCTCCTCGGCGGGCACGGCCAGGGCCAGCCCGGGGGAGCGCTCCAGCAGCGCGGCGATCGCCACCTCGGCCTGCGCCCGGGCCAGCCCGGCGCCCAGGCAGAAGTGCGGGCCGTGGGCGAACCCCAGGTGGGCGGCGCGGCCCGGGCGGCGGGTGACGTCCAGGGTCTCCGGCTCGTCGAACGCGCGGGGGTCGCGGTTGGCCGCGACGATCGAGGCCACCACGGCCTCGCCCGCGGCGATCGGCACGCCGTCGATCTCGGCGTCCTCGCGGGCGTAGCGCGGGAAGCTCAGCAGCTGCGGGCCGCACCAGCGCATCAGCTCCTCCACCGCGCCCGGCATGAGCTCGGGGTCCGCGCGCAGGGCGGCGAGCTGGTCGGGGTGGCGCAGCAGCTGGGCGACGCCGTTGGCCACCAGGTGCGTGGGGGTCTGCCCGCCCAGCACGACCTGCCAGACCAGCCCGACGACCTCGACGTCGGTCAGCCGGTCGCCGTCGTCGGTGCGGGCGCGCACGAGGTCGGAGAGCAGGTCGTCGCCGGGGTCGGCCCGGCGGTGCGCGACGGCGGCCTTCGCGTCCGCCACGAACTCCGGGATGATCTCGCCGAGGCGGCCGCCCTGCCCGGTCGCGAACACCTCGCCGTAGGAGTGCCAGCGGGGGCGGTCGGCCTCCGGAATGCCGACCAGCTCGCAGATCACCGCCATCGGCAGCGGCCGGGCCAGTGCCGTCACCAGGTCGACCGGGTCGCTGGCGGTCACGCGGCCGGTCGCGCTGTCGAGCAGGCCGTCGACGATGCGCCGGATGCGCGGGCGGGCCCGGTCGGCGGCGCGCGGGCCGAACGCCGGCGCGACCAGGCCGCGCAGGCGCGCGTGCTCGGCGCCGTCCATCTCCTGGAGGCTGCGCAGGTAGGGCTCGAGCTCGGCGTCGACGCGCGGGCGCTGGTACTGGATCCCGCTCAGCTCGAAGCGGGGGTCGGCCAGCACCGCCCGGGCGTGCTCGTGGCGCAGCACGGCGTGCATCGGCATGCCGGGGATCAGCAGCCGGGCCACGGTGGAGCGCTCGCGCGCCCGCCCGTGCACGCCGGGCGGGTCGGTGAGGGTGGCGGGGTCGGTGAAGTCGATCTCGGGCAGGGACACGGAGCCTCCAGATGGTCACATCAGATGTTCATGTCATCTGAATGGTGAAGGTATCTTGGGCGCCGACGGCAGGCAACGGTGGGAGTGCGATGAGCCGGCTCAGCAGGGCCCAGACCCAGGAGCGCAACCGGGCGCGGGTGGTCGCCGCGGCGCGGGCGGAGTTCGCCGAGCGCGGCTTCCGCGACGCCAAGATCGACGTGATCGCCGAGCGGGCCGAGCTGACCCGGGGCGCGGTCTACTCGAACTTCCCCGGCAAGCGGGCCCTCTACCTGACCGTCCTCGCCGAGGACGCCGAGCGCGCCGCCGAGCTGCCCGACCTGGAGCCCGGCCGCACGGTGCGCTCGGCGCTGGCCGCGTTCGCCACCGCGTGGCTGGCCGACCTCCCGCTGGCGACCGAGCGCGGTTCCGGCCCCGCCCCGCTGGGGGCCGACCTGCTGCCGGAGGTGCTCACCGACGCCGCCGTCCGGATCCCGTTCGCCCAGCTGACGAGGCTGCAGGCGGTGGTGCTCGGGGTGGCGCTGGAGCGGCTGCGCCCGGCCCCGGACGGCCGGCTGGTCCGGGTGGCCGAGTCCGCGCTGACCACCCTGCACGGCGCGAGCGTGCTGGCGGCGGCGGCGCCCGGGTTCGTGGAGCCGTTCGACGTCGTGGCCGGCTGCGGGCGGCTGGCCGACGTCGACCTGCGCGACAGCTGGGACCCGCCGCACCTGCCGTACGTGCCCGCAGCGCGCCCGGTCGACGAGCCGTGGGACCCGCCGGCCGTGCTGGACTCGCTGAGCGGCGAACCGGTCCGGCTCACCGGCGACGGCGTCGTCACCGTGCTGGGGCTGCACCGCGTCGGCGCGGTGGAGGAGGCGGTGCGCGCCGCGCCCACCGCCGACGTGACGGCCGTGCTGGTCAGCGGGGAGCCTGCCGAGCTGCTGCCGCTGGCCCGGCTGGTGGTCGCCGACCTGCGCCGCTGCCTGCGCCCGGCGGTCCCGGAGGGGGCGTGGCCGCGGCTGCGGATCGTGCTCGACGCGCGCGGCGCGGTGGCCGCGGCCACCGGCACGAGCGCGGTCAGCGACGCGACGGAGGCCGCCGTCCGGATCGCCGGCGGTCGCGTCGTGGCCCGCGCGGACGGCCACGGCGCGGGCCACGCCGCCGCGGCCCGCTGATCGGGTTCACCCCGGGCGAACATTCCGCTGCGGACGAAAGCGGCAGGTCAAGGGCGGTGCGTGCGGACAGACTGCAGCCGGGCGCCGGGGTGGCGCCCGGTAGGAGAGGAAGCAGCGATGTCCGTCCGCGTCACCCACGACCGAACCGCTCCCCGGGCCGCGGCCCCGTCCCCCGCGATGTCGTGGGGCGACTCGATCTACGACCGGTTGCTCGCCCAGCGGGTGGTCGTGCTCGGCAAGGAGGTCGACGACGAGATCGCCAACCGCATCTGCGCGCAGCTGCTGCTGCTGGCGGCCGAGGACCCGACGGCCGACATCTCGTTCCACATCAACTCGCCGGGCGGCTCGGTCACCGCCGGGATGGCGATCTTCGACACCATGGAGTTCATCGAGTGCGACGTGGCCACCTACGCCGTGGGCATGGCCGCGTCGATGGGGCAGTTCCTGCTCTCGGCCGGCACGCCCGGCAAGCGCTACACGCTGCCGCGGGCCTCGATCCTGATGCACCAGCCCTCGTCCGGGGTCGGCGGCAGCGAGTCCGACATCGTCATCCAGTCCGAGCGGCTCAAGCGGCTCAAGCGGGAGATGGCCGAGCTGACCGCGCGGCACACCGGCCAGCCGGTGGAGCGGATCGTCGCCGACTTCGACCGCGACCGCTGGTTCACCGCCACCGAGGCCCGCGACTACGGCCTGGTCGACCACGTGGTCTCCCGCGTCGCAGACGTCCCGACCTGACGGTCACCGGGTCAGGGGGATGCGGAGGGTGAAGGGGCTCAGGTTGGCCGGGAGGGGCCGGTCGGCGGGGAACGGGGGACGGGCCGTGCGGTCGCGCAGCAGGACGGCCAGGAACGTGGCCGCGGTGAAGAGCACCAGCTCGCGGCCGGGGCACACCGCGGGCCCGGCGCTGAACGGCACCAGCGCGGGGTCGTCGAAGGCGGAGCCGTCGAGCCACTGCTCGGGGTGGAAGCGGTGGGCGTCGGCGCGGGTGCGGTCGTCGCGGTGCAGGAACCAGGCAGGCACGACCATCCCGGTGCCGGCGGGCAGCGTCGCGCCGTCCCAGTCCGTGGCCTCCGCGGCGTCGCGCAGGATGAGCGGGGTGGTGGGCCACAGGCGCACCGACTCGAGCACCGCGGCCCGCAGCCGGGGCAGGTCCTGGGGGGCGGCCGGGTCGGTGACCTCGGCGCGCGCCCGGTCGAGCTCGGCGGGGTGGGCGGCCAGCAGGGCCAGCGCCCGGAAGGTCGCCATGCCCGCCGGGTCGTAGGCGAACAGCCACTGCGGCACCTGGTCGAGCCGGTCGACGTCCGGCCCGGCGGGCAGGGCGGCGACCAGCTCGGCCAGGCTGCCCGGATCGGCCCGCTCGACGTGGCGGCGCAGCCCGTCGCGAACGCGGGCGTAGCGCCGCCTGCGGCGCGGCGCGAGCCACGACCAGTTGCCCGCCTGCCGCAGCCGGCGCAGGTCGTCGGTGAGGGCGTGGTCGTCGCGGGCGCCGTCGCCGAGGACGACCCGGCGCACGATCCGCCACCAGGCCGTGATGAACCCGTCCCAGTCCAGGACGTCCCGGTCGGCGAGCGGAGCGGTCTCCTCCCGCACGACCCGGGCGATGGCGTCCGCGTAGCGGTGCATGGGGTGGCCGGTGTCCAGCACCGCCTCGTTGAACCGGCGGCGCTCGGCGCGCAGCCCCGGCGGCGAGATGAGCACCCCGTGCGGTTGCAGCTGCCGCAGCGCGCCGCGCTTCTCCCAGCTGTCCGCGGCGAACGGCACCGGCGTGCCCTCCAGCACCCGCCGCACGTCGGGCGGGTCGAGCACGAGCGCCATCGGGCGCCCCGGGATCGGCAACCGGACCGGCCCGGTGCCGTAGCGCTCGCGCAGCCGCTGCAGCTCCCGCACGCCCCGCGCGTCGAGGCCGAGCCGGGCGGCCGCCCCGACGACCCGCGGCCTGCGCGCGATCACGCCCTGCGCGACGACCGGCGCCAGCACCAGCCCCAGCACGCGGGCGGTGTCGGCGGCCGAGGCGGTGGTCGGTCCGGTGCGGGTCGCGTCGGTGGTCGTCATGTCCGGGGCGTACCCGGCGTGCCCGGCGTCATCCGTGCGCCTGCAGGTCGACGAGGATGCGCCTGGCGGCGAACACCCGGTGGGTCCGGAACCCACCGCGGTGTGGCCCCGGGACCGGCCGGGTACGCCCCGAGCAGCCGAGACGAGGGAGGCCGGCCGATGGCGGGCACGAAGAAGGAGACCGAGCGGATGCGCGAGGACGTGCCGTCCACGATCGCGCGCTCGGACGACAAGGCCGTGCGGACCTACAAGAAGACCCTGGAGTCCGCCGAGCAGAGCTACCCCGACGACCCCGAGCGCGCGCACCGCGCCGCGTTCTCCTCGCTGAAGCACACCCACGAGAAGGTCGGCGACCACTGGGAGCCCAAGGACGAGTACGGCCCCTCCGACGACCAGGCGGCCACGGAGGCCCCGCAGAACCGGCGCTCGACAGCGGACACCGCGGAGGGCGTGAACGCCCGGGCCAGCAAGGCGCACCTGGTGGAGGTGGCGGAGCGGGTCGGGGTGGAGTCCGCCGCCAAGCACACCAAGGCCGAGCTGGTCGAGGAGATCCGCAAGGCGAACGCCCGCGAGACCGCGAAGTCCCGCGAGCGCGACAAGCAGGACTAGTGGATCAGCCCCGCTCGACCAGCAGGTGGCCCAGGCCGGCCACGGTGAGCACGCCGTGCGCCGCCGACCCCGCCGGGGCCAGCACCCGCAGCGGCGGGTCGGCGAAGCGGCCCAGCTCGTAGAGCAGCCGCACGCCGGCCCCGGCGATCCCGGTGGTGGCGGTGACGTCGAGCACGACGGCACGGGCGCCGCCGCCGGAGGCGTGCAGCAGCGTCGAGCGGAGCTCGTCGACCACGGACAGGTCCAAGGGGCCGTGCACGCGCACGACCGGCGGCTCGTCGGGTCGCTCGACCACCTCGAACGCCCCGGAGACGGCCGGTCGCAGCCGGGCCCGCGGACCCGACGGGTGCACGACCGTCGGGCGGCTGATCGCGAAGCTCACCTCCACCCGGGTGCCCGAGTCGGTGTCGGTGTCGACCCGCATGGTGTCGCTCAGCTCCCGGGCGACGGCCAGGCCGTAGCCGGGCCGCAACCGCCCACCCGCCCAGTTGCCGTCGTCGGCCACGGTCACCAGCAGACCCGCCGGGCCGTCGACGGCCGCGCTCACCGACACCCGGCCGGGCCGGTCGGGCCGGTACGCGTGCTCGATGGTGTTGCTGGCCAGCTCGGAGACCACCAGCGGCACGGCGGTCACCGTCTCCGCGGTCGTGCCCAGCTCCTCCAGCCAGCCGGTGAGGGCCGCCCGCAGCGGAGCCAGCTCGGTGGCCACGGCCGGCACCTCGACGCGGAAGTCGGCCGACTCCCGGACCGGGCGGGTGACCGCGAGCAGGGTCAGCCCCGGGGCGGCGTTCGCGCCGCCGACCCGGTCGAGCAGCCGGGCCGCGAACACGTCGACGGCGGCGGGTGAGTCGGCGGGATCGCCGAGCTCCCGCGCGTCGCGGCGGACGGCGGGCGGCCACAGCTCGCCCGCGCCCCGCGCCAACGAACCCAGCCACTCCGTGACCGGGGTGCTGTCGCCGTGGGGGCGCCCGGTGTGCAGCAGCAGCAGCCCGCCCGGCTGCAGCACGTCGCGGCGGACGGTCGGGCGGGGCGCGCCGACCCCGAGCGGCCCGCCGGCGCCGTCGTCGGGCAGCCCTTCCCGCGAGCCGGTGGCGCCCGGCCCGCGCAGCACGACGGGCAGGTGCCCGCAGCGGGCGTGCTCGATCGCGCCGTCGTCGGTGTCCATCAGGGCCAGCGCGACGGTGGCGCCGTGCAGCGCGGGTGTGCGCGTCGCCGCGGCGTCGAGCCGGTCGATCGCGTCGGCGACGCCGCCACCGCCCAGCAGGCAGTCGGCCAGGACGGCGCGCAGGGCGCCCGCGGCGGTCGCCTCGACGGCGGGCTCCTGGCGGCCCACCGTGCCGACCGCGAGGGCGACCCGGCCGCCCGGCAGCGCGATGACGTCGAACCACTCACCGCTGCGCACGGCGGCGGGGGCCTCGATGTGGTGGGCGGCCATCCGGACCCCGCGCATGACGGGCACGCGGTCGGGCATGTGCGCCGGTGGCCGGGGCGCGGCCGGTGCTGTCGCGCCCGCCGAGTGCCCGCCGTCGAGCACCCGCAGCCGGCTGCGCGGCGAGCCGGTCTCCCGGGCCCGGGCCAGCACCCCGCGGACGGTGCCGTCCACGGCGCGGACCTGGTCGGCGTCCACCCGGTAGCGGGTCGGTCCGGCCCGCGCGGTCGCCGGGCGGACCCAGTGCAGGTCGCGGGCGGGCTCGCCGGTGCGCAGCACGTGCCGCAGCGCGGTGAGCAGGTCCGGGTCGTCGAGACCGGCACCGAGGGAGTCGAAGCAGCTGCCGGAGACGGTGACGCCCTCGGGGGCCATCGTCCTGGCCGCCCGGTTCGCCGTCACGACGCGCAGGTCGTCGCCGCGCAGCTCCCAGACGGGCTCGGGCAGCGCGTCGAAGGCCGCCGCGGCGACCCCCGTGGCGCACCCACCGTTCCCGGGCATCGATCTCCTCCCGTCCGGCTCGGAGACCGGCCGTTCAGTGCTACGCAGAGTAGTATCTGCGGTCCGCGCGTTTAGAGCGGTCGAGACCGGCCATATCCCTGTCATGGCGTCTTCTGCCCGACCCGTCGGGACCGCGCAGCCAGGTGGGTGCGGCATCGCCATCGCGGTGCCGGGTCGTGTTCAGCCCTTCCTGGTCCGGCCTCCGCTCTGCATCCAACCCGCCCCTGCCGTCCTGCGTTTCGGGGGCATACCCGTCGACGCCGTGACGAACCACCCCGCCGGGAGGAACTGAGCATGCACGTCGCGATGGTGTCGCAGCACGCGAGCCCGCTGGCCGCTCCCGGAGACCCCGGCGCGGGCGGGCAGAACGTGCACGTGCGCGGGCTGGCCGTGGGCCTGGCCGCCGCCGGGCACCGGGTCACGGTGCTGACCCGGCGCGACTCGCCCGACCTGCCCGACGTCGTCGAGCTGGCCGCGGACCCGTCGGGCGGCAGTGCGCACGTCCACCACGTCACGGCCGGGCCCGCGACCCACCTGCCCGCCGACCGCCTGGTGGCGCACGTGCCGAAGCTGGCCGACGAGCTCGTCCGGCTCTGGCGCGCCGACCGACCGGACGTGGTGCACGCCCACCACTGGATGTCCGGGCTGGCCGCGACGGCCGCGGTGCGCGACCTGGACGTCCCGCTCGTGCAGACCTTCCACGGGCTGGGCCACGTCGAGCGCCGCTACCACGGCGAGCACCGCACCGGCCCGGCCGGCCGGCCGTCCGCCGAGCAGGTGATCTCCCGGCGGGCCGACCGGGTCGTGGCCACCTGCGAGGACGAGCTGTTCGAGCTGGTCCGGATGGCCGCTCCGCGCAAGCGGATCTCGATCGTCCCCAGCGGCGTCGACGTCGAGGCGTTCCGCCCGGACGGCACCACCCTGGTCCGCGGTGAGCGGCCCCGGCTGGTCGTACTGGGCCGGCTCGCGCCGCGCGGCGGCGTCGACGACGTGATCACCGCGCTGGCCCGCGTGCCCGACGCCGAGCTGCTGGTCGGCGGGGGGTCCGCGGCGGGGGAGGGCCCGGGCGCCGACCCGGACCTGCGCCGGCTGTTCGGGGTGGCCGCGGCCGTGGGCGCGGCCGACCGCGTGCGCTTCCTCGGCCCCGTCGCCCGCGACACCGTGCCCGCCCTGCTGCGCTCGGCCGACGCCGTGGTCTGCGCGCCGCGCGACCAGCCGTTCGGCATGGTCGCGCTGGAGGCGATGGCCTGCGGTCGCGCGGTCGTGGCGACCGCCGTCGGCGGGATGAAGGACACCGTCGTCGACCGGGTGACCGGGCTGCTGGTGGCGCCCCGCCGGCCCGACAAGCTCGCCGACGTCCTGCGCGGGCTGCTCGCCGACCGGGCCATGCCGGTCGCCTACGGCATCGCCGGGCGCGACCGCGTGCTCTCCCGCTACACCTGGTCGCGGATCGCCGCCGCCACCGCGGCCGTCTACGCCGAGGTGCTGGGCCGCCGGGTCGTGGAGCGCCCCGAGGAGGAGACCGGGACGACGGAGGCGGCAGGCGGCAGCGACCCCGGCTGATCGGTGCGGGCGGGCGTTTCCCCCGCCGCAGGGGTGGTAACCGAGTCCATGACTCTGTCCGCCCTCGCCTTGAACTGCACGTTGAGCCCGTCGCCCGCCGGGTCGAGCACCCAGCTGATGATCGACCAGGTGCTGGCCGCGCTCAAGGAGCACGACGTCGTCGGCGACACGATCCGCGTCGTCGACCACGACGTCCGTCCCGGTGTCGAGAAGGACATGGGCGACGGCGACGCCTGGCCCCCGCTGCGCGCCCGGCTGCTCGCCGCCGACATCGTGCTGCTGGCCACGCCGACCTGGGTCGGGCACGCCAGCAGCGTGGCCCAGCGGGTGCTGGAGCGCCTGGACGCCGAGCTCTCCGAGACCGACGACGAGGGCCGCCCGATCCTGTTCGGCAAGGTCGCCGCGGTGGCCGTGGTCGGCAACGAGGACGGCGCCCACAAGATCGTCGCCGACATGTTCCAGGCCCTGAACGACGTCGGCTTCAGCGTGCCCGCGCAGGGCTCGGTCTACTGGAACGGCGAAGCGATGTCGGGCGTGGACTACAAGGACCTCGACAGCACCCCGGAGCCGGTGGCGGCGACGACGCGCACGCTGGCCGCCAACGCAGCGCACCTGGCCCGGCTGCTGCGCGACGCCCCGTACCCCGCGACCTCCTGAGCCGAGGGCAGGCCGGCTACCTGGCCCGGCGCAGCGCGCGCTGCTCGTCGAGGGCGACGGGCCCGGCGACCGGGTGCGCCGTCGGCACGACCGGGCGGACCGGCCGGCGCTCGGGGCGGCCGCGCCGGTCGTCGGCCTCGGTCTGCGGCGGGTCGATCGTCGTCACCAGGCGCAGCGGGTGCGGCGCGGCGCTGAGCCGGGGACGGTCGGCACGGCGGAAGATCCAGACGGTGAAGCCGTCGGCGGCGAGGGCCCGGGCGGTGCCGGTCGCGGTGTCGAGGTCGTCCGCCTCGGCGAGGCGGGTCTCCTCCTTGCGCCGGCCGGGGCCGCCGATCGCGCGCCTGGCCTGCAGGCGGTAGGCGCTCATCGAATGGTGGTGCTGGCGGTGGTGGGCGGCGGCTCGACGGGCCGGGGGGCGGAACCATCGAGCCGCTGCCGGCTCGGGGTGGCGAAAACAGTGCACCGATCTTGCCCCGGACTCATGGAGAGAACGCTACAACCAGTGAGCGGCACCACGACATCGTTCCATGGAGTGAAGGGGTGGAGCGTAGAGTGACTGTGCGCCCGGGGTGAGGGTGGGCATACCGATGGGAACTGAGTCGCTGCACCGCCGACGAACCGGACGGCGCGGAGGCGATGGCGGACACCGCTGTATCTGAGGCGAATCGCGAGGCAACACTCACTCCGCTGACGGTCGCGTCTCCGTCGCCGCATAAGCCCGCTCCACGACGTCGATGAACCTCCGCTTCTTGCCGGTGCTGTTCGCCGGGATCCAATACGTCCGCACTCGGGACCACCACGCCCGATTGCTGGGAACCGGGAAGAGCTCCCGCACCAGGAGGTTCTCGAGGTTCTGGTCGGAGTACTCTCCGACCAGGTATCCGTATTCGAGGTACCTGAAGAACTGGGACTGGAAGACGTGCAGCTTGAAAGCTTCGTGACTCTCGTCGCCCTCCGGTAGTGCGGCCCCCGTGACCGGGGCGAGCGCGGGGTCCGCAGCTGCCATCCGGAGCATGTCGAACTGGAGTTCGCGGACGGTCTGCTGCTGCATCAATGCCGTTTGCTTGGCCTGCAGCCGGATCGAGAGCGTGACGCCCACCAGGGCGACGGCGGACAAGATCGCCGAAACGCCGGTGTAGCTCTGGCCGATCTCGGTGAGGCGGCCCCAGTCGACGGTCAGTATCGCGTCGACGATCACCAGTAGGAGCGGCGACACCAACAGGACGCCGACGACGCCGCCCAGTCCGATCAGGACGCGGATGAGCCACCGACGAAAACGTGCGTCCATGATCGCATCCACTCCAGATGGGTCAGTGCCGAGTCCGAGGAAATCGTATCCGTCGGCGCACTGCCAGGTGTGGAGTTCGGTGGATTCGCGGTGAGTGCCCGCCGGTGCCCGACGCGACGACTGCGGAAGCGACGCCGGCGGTCGACCGGCGGCCCCGACGACCACGCTCCGTGACAGGCTGCGGGCGCGCGAAGAGCGCAGATCTCACTGTGGCTCCCCCGGGCCCGGGATCGGCTACACCGCTCGTGGTCAAGACCCGTCGTCGGCATCCCGCTGCTCAGCGCCGGGTCAGTGCGGCGATCTTCGCGGCGCGCACGTGGTCGGCCTCGTGCACGTGGCGGCGCAGCCCGGGCGGTGGCGGCGACAGCACCGACACCCGCGTCGACAGGAAGGCGCCCTCCGGCGAGAGCCGCGCGAAGCAGAACAGCTCGCGGTACGGGTCGTAGACGGCCGGGTAGCCGTCGAGCGTCTCGTAGGTCGCGTAGAGCGCCGTACCGGTCACCCGCAGCTCGACGTCGGGGCCCCGACCCTGGCTCAGCACCACCCGCTGCCCGAACACACCGCTCATCCGGCCTCCCGACGCCCGTCGCCTGCGAGGAGGTTCTCCCGGCTTCCCGTCGGCCACCAGCGCCGTTGCGCCGTGCGGAGGCTCCGCAGCGCCGCGCTGCGCCCGGGCGGCCGCCGGCCCGTCGGGCGCAGCCGGTCCGGTGCCCGTGAGGCCCCTCCTTTCGCCTGCGTGGGATGCGCCACACGGGCCGCTCGCGGAGTCCCCGCTTACCGCTACCAAACGGACATGTCAGACGATGGACGCTAAGCGGGCGTCATCGCGTCCCCGGTGGGTTCACGGGACCACGAGGGGCGACGGGGTGCTCGATCAGACGCGCGACGGAACGGACGAGCACCCCATGAACTTAAGGATCTTCGGCTGGTCGTACGCGGTCACCGTGGTGTCGCTGGTGATCGCATTCCTGTACGGCGGCTGGGAGGCGCTGCTCCTGTGCGCCATCCTCGGCGTGCTCGAGGTGTCGCTGTCGTTCGACAACGCGGTCGTCAACGCGACCGTGCTGGAGCGCATGAACGCGTTCTGGCAGAAGATCTTCCTCACGATCGGCATCTTCATCGCCGTGTTCGGCATGCGGCTGGTGTTCCCGCTGGTCATCGTGGCGGTGACGGCGGACCTCAACCCGGTCGAGGCGCTCACGCTGGCCCTCGAACGCCGCCCGGAGGACGATCCGACCAGCTACGCCGCCCTGCTCAACGAGGCCTACCCGCAGATCGCGGCGTTCGGCGGCATGTTCCTGTTCATGCTGTTCCTGGACTGGGTGTTCGAGGAGCGCGAGCACACCTGGCTGACCTGGCTGGAGAAGCCGCTGGCCCGGATCGGCCAGCTGAACCGGCTCTCCATCGTCATCGCGCTCGTCGTGCTCGTGCTGCTCGCCCAGGGCCTCGCCGAGGAGCCCGCGGTCGTGCTGGTGGCCGGGGCCCTGGGCGCGGTCACCTACCTCGCGGTCAACGGCCTGGGCGACTTCTTCGAGCAGGCGGGCGACCAGCAGATCGAGAAGCTCGAGGAGCAGGACGCCCAGCCCGCCCGCTCCGGCCCCTCCGAGCTGGCCAAGGCGAGCGGCAAGGCGGGCTTCTTCCTGTTCCTCTACCTCGAGGTGCTCGACGCCGCGTTCTCCTTCGACGGCGTGATCGGCGCGTTCGCCATCACCACCGACCCGATCATCATCGCGCTCGGCCTCGGCCTGATCGGCGCCATGTTCGTCCGGTCGCTGACCGTGTTCCTGGTCCGCAAGGGCACCCTCGCCGACTACGTCTACCTGGAGCACGGCGCGCACTGGGCGATCGGCGCGCTGTCGGTGATCCTGCTGGTGGGCATCGGGTACCACGTCAACGAGGTCGTCACCGGCCTGCTCGGCGTGGTGTTCATCCTCGGCGCGCTGGTGTCGAGCATCGTGCGCAACCGCCGGATCGCCGCGCGGGGCGAGGAGGTCCCGGTGGTGGAGCCGGACCGGGAGCACCTCCAGATCTGAGCGAGCTCCCCGGAACGACCGCAGCCGCACAGCCACGAGGGCTGTGCGGCTGCGGTCGTGAGAGGGGTCAGCGGGCCGCGGGCTGCGGGCGGGCGGGCGCGGGTCGGTCGGAGCCGGCCTGGGCGGCCGGCTGCGGCCCCGACTGCTGCCCCGACTGCTGCCCCGACTGCTGCCCCGACTGCTGCCCCGACTGCTGCCCCGACTGCGGCCCGGACTGCGGCCCCGACTGGACACCGGGCGCCGGGCGGCGCTGCTGCTGGGGCGCCGCGCCGTTGGGGGCGGGTCGGCGGGGGTCGGCGCCCTTGCCGAGCTCACTGGTCAGCAGGTCGGCGAGCCTGCCCAGCTCGGAGCGGATGTCGGTCTGCAGGCCGTTGAGCCGGGCGATCTCCTGGGCGGCCTGGTCCTGGGCGCGCTTCGCGGTGGTCTCGGCGCGCAGCCGGATCTCGGCCGCGTTCGCCTCGGACTCCTCGCGGAGCCGGTCGGCGGCGCGGGCGGCGGTGGCGTGCAGCTGCTCGGCCTGCTCGCGGGCCGCGGCCAGCTGGTCGGCGATCTGCTGCTCGCGCTCCTGCAGCTCGGTGTTGCGCTGGGCGGCCTGCTGCTCCAGCTGCGAGGCCCGCGCGATCAGGCTCTGCTCCACCTCGTGCCGGTGCTTCTCGGCCTCGGTGCGGGCCCGCTCGATGATCGAGGCCGACTCCTTGGTGGCGTGGCTGCGGGCCTCGGCGGCCTCCTGCTCGGCCAGGCGCAGCAGCTTCTCGGCCCGGTAGCCGAAGCCGTCCTCCTTGGCGGAGGGCTCGCCGTGCGGTGAGCGCGCCCGCAGCTCCCGCAGCTCCTTCTCGGTGGCCTCGGCGTGCTCGGTGGCCAGCTGGCGCTGGCGCTGCGCCTCGGCCAGCTCCTCGCGCAGAGCGGTGACCTCGGCGCGCCACTGGGCCAGGAAGTCGTCGACCTGGCGGCGCTCGTAGCCGCGCAGGACGGTGTCGAAGGACGGCTCGGAAGTGGGGGACGGGACGGCTGACGGGGCGGCCACGGGAAAATCCTCTGGTCAGGGGCGGAGCGGTGGGACGGGGAAGATCAGCGGTCGGACCGGGAGCCGGCGGTGACCGTGCTGCTGCGGGCCGACGGACTCGGCCGGTCGTCGGGGCGCGGGCGCGGGTCCGGGACCGGCGGGTCGGCGGTGTCCGCGGCGCGGTCGGGGTCGGCGTCCTCGGCGTCCGCGGGGGTGTCCGGGCGGTCGGAGGGGCGCGGGCCGCTCGACAGCGACTCGGGCGCGCCGGACGCGTCCTCGGCCGGGGCGGGCGGGCGGTGCGTGAACAGCTCCGCCGCGTCCGATCGCGCCGGCCCGAACGGCTCGGACGGTCCCGCGGGTCCCGCCGGACGGGGGACGACCAGGCGGTGGGTCTCTTCGGAGCCGTCGTCGGGGAGGTGGAACGGCCGGGCCAGGTCGCCGGGGCGCGAGCCGAGCCCGCTCGGGCCGGGCCGGCTCGTGACGACCTCCGTGCGGCTGGTGGCGGGCCAGGACGGTTCGACGGGCTCGTCGCCGTCGCCGGGCCGCTCGGCGTCCCGGATCGGGAACGCGCCGGTCGACCAGGTGCCCGCGCGGGCGGGCGAGGTGAGGGGCGTGGGCTCCACCGGCGTGGACGGCTTGGACTCGACGAGCCGCAGCTCGGGGGTGCTCGGACCGGGCCCGGCCATCCGCGGCAGCGTCCAGTCCAGCAGGGCGCGCACGGAGGTCAGCTGCTCGGAGACCTGGTGCTGCAGCATCCGCAGCTCCTCCAGCTCGCGGTGCGCCTCGGCGACGCTCGCGGTGGCCTCGCTGCGGATCAGCTCGGCCTGCGCGTTCGCCTGCGCCAGCAGGTCGCGGGCCTCCCGGGAGGCGGCGTCGCGGATCCGGATGGCCTCGGTGCGGGCCAGCGTCTCCTTGGCGCTGAGCTCGTCGAGCACGGCCTCGCGCCGCTGGGTGAGCACGTCGTCCAGCTCGGCCTCGGCCGACGCCCGCTGCTCGGCCAGCTCGGTCGCCAGCTGCTCGATGTGGCGCTCGCGGTCGGCGCGCAGGCCCTCCAGCCGGGCCCGGCCCTCCTCCAGCTCGTCGCGCAGCGTCTCGCGGGCCGCCCGCAGCTCGGTCTCGAACGCGCTGCGCTCCTGGTGCGAGCGCTCCAGCAGCTCGTCGGCCTCGGCCTGCGCCATGCTCAGCACCTGGGTGGCACCCGCGGTGGCCCGCCTGCGCATCTCGTCGGCGTCGTTCTGGGCGATCTGCACCATCTGCTGCAGCCGCCGGCTCATCCCGTCGACCGTGGACGGGATGGTCGACAGCTCGGCCACGGCCGCGGTGAGGCGCTCGATCTCGGCGCGGGCCTCGCTCGCCGCCGCCCGGGCCTCGTGCGCCTCCCCGCGGGCCTGCTCCAGCTGCGAGGCCGCCATGCGCAGGTCGTCGCGGGCGACGTCGCGGGCGAGCATCGTCGAGTTCAGCTCGGCCCGCAGCCGCCGCAGCCCGTTCTCGACCTCGGTCCGGTCGTACCCGCGGCGGACCACGGCGAAGGGGACGTCGTCGTGCTCAGCTCTCATCGGGCGGACGCTCCTCGATCATCACGCGCTGCCCGCGCACCTGGTGCCGCCGGGAGGTCCGACCGGTGGGAGCGGCCGGGACGGGGGGAGCCGACACCGGGCGACAGGTACGCAGCGTGCAGCGGACACCTTTTCAGGGGAGCCCGCAAAGAGCAATCCTCCGAGCGGCATGTCGCACTGGGTGGTCGGTCGTCACGGCGCGCCGTGGGGGCGACACGCCGGGAGAACGTCGGTGCCGTGTGGTGCACTGGTGGTATGGCCTTCGTGCACGGACACGCCCGCGACAGCGGTTGGTCGTCGCGCACGTGCGCGCCCCGGTCGAGGCGGAGGAGGGCCAGCTGACGCTGGTGCCGGAGCCCGTGGGAACCGCCGGGGTGGAGCTCGACGAGTCCGCCGCCGGAGACGAGGCCGTCGATCCTTCGGGCGCGCGTAGCTGACGAGGCCCTGGGCGCGTCGCCCCGCGAACGTTCCCGCCCAAAGAGGGCGTCCGCGCGTCCGCTCCAGGAGAAGAGCGCGTCGAAGAGAGGGTGAAGTGCGCCTCCGGCGGGGGCCTCTGGGCACCGCGCGCACCGTCTGGCCACCGCGCACGCGTCAGGACATGTGCGCGGTGGCGACTGGGTGTGCGCGGTGAGGGTGGGTGCGCGGTGAGGGTGTGGGTCGGTCAGGCCAGGGTGGAGCTCGACGGGGTGGGGTCGCTGCCCATCCGCTGCAGCCCGAGCACCCGCAGCAGCGCCAGCGCGTCGGCCGCGGGGGTGCCGGGTGGGGCGGAGTAGACCAGCAGGTACTGGTCGTCGCCGCTGACGGACAGGGTCGTGCACTCCAGCTCCAGCACCCCCAGCTCGGGGTGGTGGATCTGCTTGACGTCGCCGTGGCGCTCGTCGAGCTCGCGCATCGCCCACAGGCGGGCGAAGGTGGGGCTGGATGCGCGCAGGTCGTCGACGAGGCGGCGCAGACCCGGGTCGGCGGGGTAGCGGGCGGCGGAGCGGCGCAGGTCGGAGACCAGGGCGCGGTCGAGGCGCTCCCGCTCGACCTGGTAGGTGCCCGCCCGCTCGTGCGCGCCGCCGAAGGCCTGCCGGGCGATGTTGCGGCGCTCCGGGGGGATCGCCGGCAGGTCGCCCAGCAGGGCCGCGGCCATCGGGTTCCAGGCCAGCACGTCGGTCTTGGCGTCGAGCAGCAGGGCGGGCAGGTCGGTGAAGCGGTCCATCAGCCGCAGCACGGCGGGGCGCACCGCGCTGCGGATGCGACCCGGCGGCGGGGGCGGCCCGCCGGCCAGGTGGAAGAGGAGGTCGCGTTCGACGTCGCTCACCCGCAGGGCGCGGGCCAGCGCGTTCAGCACCGCCTCCGACGGCCGCGGCCCGCGGCCCTGCTCCAGGCGGGTGAGGTAGTCGACGGACATGCCGGCCAGCGTCGCGACCTCCTCGCGGCGCAGGCCGGGCGTGCGCCTGCGGGCGCCCGCCGGCAGCCCGACGTCGGACGGGCGCAGGCGCTCCCGCCAGCTGCGCAGCGAAGCGCCGAGCTCGGTGCGATCCACGTCCTCCAGGATGCTCCGCCCGCGGCCGCTCAGCCTGGTACCGCCGATCCCCGGCTGGGCCGGGACGTGACCGACGGCGCGTCGGTGGCCGCCGCGGCCGAGTAGGTCAGCGACCCCACCAGCGGGTTCTTCGACCGCGCGGGCCCCGGCCCGTGGTGAGCGCTTACGACCGGGACAGGAAGTCCTGGTAGACCTCGAGCCACTTGTCGGCCGCGTCCAGGAACGGGGCGTGGCCCGACTCGGGGAACATCTCCGAGCGCACCGACCCGCCCGCGGCCCGGTAGCGGCCCAGCACCTCGCGGATCTGGCTGACCATCGGCTGCTGCGGGTAGACGGCCGCGCCGGGCCAGCCGGGGATCTGGCCCGCCGCGCCGAGCACGCCGGCCTCCAGCGGGGAGCCGTCGGCGATGACCAGGTCGGCGGCGCCGTGCGTCCACAGCACCGGCGGCTTGGGGTCGAGGTCGAGGATGCCGGTCCAGTTGCAGTACTTCGGCGACAGGGCGTTGAGGATGCCACGCTCGCCGGGGGCGAAGCCGGGCCAGTTCGGCGAGGCCGCGGAGTCGCCGGGGTAGTTGTCCGGGCCGGTCGAGGTCTTGAGGATCTCGGCGACCAGCAGGTCCTCGCGCTCGGGGCGCTCGGTGTAGGACGGGGCCACGTAGAAGGTGCGGAACATGCTGCGTGGCGCGAACGGGTTGTCCGCCGAGGTGTCGCCGGCCTCGATCGCCTCGACGACCGCGGGGTTGATCCCGCCGCCGCCGGATCCGGCGAAGTCGTCGAAGCAGGGGCGCCCGTCGGGGTGGGTGCCGCCGTAGCCGTAGGGCGAGACCGGGTCGACGAACGCCAGCGACGCCACCGGGTGCGCCATCGCGTAGTGGGCGATGGCCGCGCCACCGGTCGACCACCCGACCAGGTGCGGAGGGCGGGTGACGTCGAGCCACTCCAGCACGGTGCGGATGTCCTCGGCCCAGTCGCGCAGGCCGCCGGTGGCGTCGAGCGGGACGGCCTGCGAGTCGCCGAACCCGCGCATGTCCGGGGCGATCACCCGGTGCCGCTCGGCCAGGGCGGGCATGAGGTGCTCCCAGAACCGGGAGGTCGAGAGGTTGCCGTGCACGAGCACGACGGGATCGCCGTCCTCGGGCCCGGTCTCCAGGTAGTGCAGCTGGATGCGGTCGAGCACGACGGTGCCCTCGCGCACACCCGGCGGCAGCGGTGGGCGGTCGGTCGCGGCGGGCCCGGAAGTCGTCATGGGCGGAATGCTCCTGGTGGCCGAACCCGCTGGTCAAGTGGTGGACACCCACCTCGAGAAGATCACCGCGACGGTCCGTGCGGCTACGGGGGGTGACCGCTTACCTCTCCCGTGTTCCCTCGTCCGGGGTGGGGTGGCACGCTCTTGCCGATCGATCCCGATCCACCGGTAGCTTGCCCCTCCCGGCCCACCCGCGGCCGGAGGTCCCTAACGAGGGAGAGCAGTGCGCAGAATCCCGACGGTGTTGTCGACGGCCGCGCTGGTGCTCGCCGGCGCCTTCGTCGCCCCGGCCACCGCCATCGCCGACGAGCCGACGCCGCCCGACTTCCAGCCCGCCCCCGTCGTGTGGGCGTCGTGCACGAGCGCGGGACTGGCCGCGGCCGGCGCCGAGTGCGGCTTCGTCGAGGTCCCCCTCGACTACGACGACCCGACCGGCACCACGATCAAGCTGGCCGTCTCGCGGATCAAGGCCACTGTCCCCGCCGACGAGTACCAGGGCGTCATGCTGGTCAACCCCGGCGGTCCGGGCGGTTCCGGGCTGGGGCTGGCCCGGCTGGGCTCCGCGGTGCCCGACGGCGCCGGGGACGCCTACGACTGGATCGGCTTCGACCCGCGCGGCGTCGGCTCCAGCGTGCCCGCGCTGAGCTGCATCCCCGACTACGCCGGCTACAACCGGCCCGACTACCAGCCCGAGGGCGGCCAGGAGGCCGAGTGGCTGGCCCGGGCCGAGTCGTACGCGCAGGCCTGCGCGGCCAACGGCGGCGAGCTGCTCGACCACATGACCACGGTCGACGCCGTCACCGACATGGACAGCATCCGCAAGGCGCTGGGCGCCGAGCAGATCAACTTCTACGGCTTCTCCTACGGCACCTACCTCGGCCAGGTCTACGGCACCCTGTTCCCGGACAAGGTCCGGCGGATGGTCCTCGACGGCGTCGTCGACGTCCGCGACGTCTGGTACGAGGCCAACCTCAACCAGGACGTCGCCTTCGAGCGCAACATCGGCGAGTTCTTCGACTGGGTCGCGGAGTTCGACTCGGTCTACGGCCTGGGCACGACGGGCGAGGAGGTCGAGGCGCTGTACTACAGCACCCAGGACGAGCTGCGCGTCACGCCGGCCGGGCCGATCGGCCCGTCGGAGTGGAACGACCTGTTCCTCGGCGCCGGCTACAACGTGCTGGCCTGGCCGGGTGTCGCCGACGCGTTCGCCGCGTGGGTCAACGACAAGGACGCCGCGGCGCTCAAGGACGCCTACGACGGCTCGACGTCGACGACCGACGACAACGGCTACGCCGTCTACCTGGCGGTGCAGTGCACCGACGCGCAGTGGCCGACCGACTGGGACGTCTGGCGCGAGGACAACACCCGCGTCGACGCCGAAGCGCCGTTCGAGACCTGGGCCAACGCCTGGTTCAACGCCCCCTGCGCGTTCTGGCCGGCCGAGGCGGGCGAGCCCGTCGAGGTCGACGGCTCCGACGTCGAGAGCGTGCTGCTGATCAGCGAGACCTTCGACGGCGCCACGCCGTTCAACGGTGCGCTGCACGCCCGCGAGCTGTTCCCGAACTCGGCGCTGATCGAGGGCGTCGGCGGCGCCACGCACTCGTCGTCGCTGTCCGGGGTGGCCTGCACCGACGACAAGGTCGCCGCCTACCTGGCGACCGGCGAGTTGCCCGAGCGGGTGTCGGGCGACGGCTCCGACGTCCAGTGCGAGCCGCTGCCCCAGCCCGACCCGACCGCGGGCGCCGAGGGCGCCGACGCGTCCGGGGCGAGCACCGGCGCCGGCGTGGCCGAGCGCCTGAGCAGCGCCGTCCGCTAGCGGCTCACAGCTGGACCAGGCAGAACGGGGCGCCCTGGTCGTCGACGCACTCGGCGACCAGGCCCTCCCGGCCCGGTGCGGGCGCGGTGGCGGTGCCACCGGCCGCGCGCACCGCGGCCGCCGCCGCGGCGGCGTCGGTCACCCGGAACCACGGCACGACGACCGTCGTCTCGCCCCGCACCAACCCGCAGGACGGCGCGGGCCACCCGCCGTCGACGAGCGGGTGCCAGTACCCGGCGTCGGTGCCCGGGTGGAACCGCCAGCCCAGCACCGTCGAGTAGAACGCCCGGCTGCGGGTCGGGTCGGGGCTGCGCAGCTCGTAGTAGGTCAGGTCGCCCGGCCCGCGCGGCGCGGGCGGACCCGCGCCGGGGCCGCCGGGCGGGGTGAACAGGGCGAACGGCTGGCCCTGGTCGTCGGCGCACTCGACGACCCGGCCGTAGGGCTCGTCGACGGGCTCGTCGGTCGTGCCGCCGGCGGCCCGCACCAGCGCGGCGGCGTCGTCGGCGTCGGGCACCGCCCAGCACGGCATCAGCGTGGGCCGCGGCCGGCCGCCCCACATCCCGAGGTGAGTCGCGAGGCCCTCGATCCGGCGCCCGCGCCCCCCGCGCACGCCGGTCGCGGTCCAACCGAGCACTGCGGTGTAGAAGCGCTCGGCGGCCTCGACGTCGGGGGTCCACAGCGAGGCGTAGCCCAGGTCGCCGGCCCGCGGCCCGGTCGGCGCCGACCGGGAGATCATCCAGCGGTGCCCGGCCGGGTCGAGCACGACGCCGCCGCGCCCGTGGGGCGCGTCGGTGACGGGCCGGTCCAGGATGGCGCCCGCGGCGACGGCGGCGGCCACGACGGCGTCCGGGTCGGCCACCTCCAGCCGCAGCGACTGGCTCGCCCCGCCGCGGGTCGTGGGGGCGGCCAGGCCGATCTCGGGGAACTCGTCGGCCAGCATCAGCACCGAGTCGCCGACGGCGAGCTCGGCGTGCCCGATGCGGCCGTCGGGCATGACGATCGGCTCGTCGAGCCGCACGGCACCGAAGGCCGCGACGTAGAACTCGATGGTCCGCGCGGCGTCGGTGACGGCGAGGTAGGGGGTCAGGGCGTGCGGCCGGACCCCCGCGGGGGTGGTCGGTCGTTCGGTCGTGCTCGCGGTCATGGCGGTTCCTTCCGGTGCGAGGAGCGCCCGCTCGATCCGGGCGCGCAGGGCGGCGGCGAACCCCGGGTCGGGGTCCACCGGTGCGACCGGGGCGCGGAGGGCGTGCAGCGGATCGGTCGGTCCGGTCATCGGCCCCCTCCTTCTCCCAGTGCGGTGTAGCTGCGGCGGAACGCGGCCCTGGCCCGCACGAGCAGCGCCTCGGTCGCGCCCACGGTGCGACCCAGCGCCCTGGCGACCTCGGGGACCGGCAGCCCGTCGAGGTAGCGCAGGGTCAGCGCGGCCCGGTGGGTGCCGCTCTGGTCGTCGAGGACCTGGCGGGCGAGCAGCGCGTCGAGCCGTTCGTCCCACGGGTCGTCGGGCGGGTCCGGTTCGGACTCGATCGCGCGCAGCCCGCGCCGCTCCCGCTCGGCGGCCCGCCAGTGGTCGACGAGCTTGTGCCGGGCGATCCCGACCAGCCATCCCGTGCTGGGGACGGGCGGGGGAGTGCGCCGGCACGCGGCCACCGCGGCGAGGAACGTCTCGGCGGTCAGGTCCTCGGCCAGCGCCCGCCGCCCGCAGCGGGCCAGCAGGTAGCCGTAGACCTGGGGCAGCGCGTCGTCGTAGAGCGCCATGAGCGCCGCGCCGGTGTCCGCCCGGACCTTCCGTTCCACGTCCCTCCATCGCTCGGGCCGCGTGGACTCCGACGCTGCATCACCTGGATGGACGAACGGTCAGGGTTTCCGCCCGGCGCCGCCGAACCGGTCGACCTCGCGCGGCTCGTCGGCCATGGCGCCACTCCGCCGCCCCGCCCACCCCGCGTCATCCGGACGGCCCAGCGGCCGGATGGTGGCGCCCCTGCCGGCGGGGTAGTCCGGTGGGCATGGATGCTTCGCTGACCTTCATCGGCACCGCCACGACCGTGCTGCGGCTGGGCGGGTTCACGCTGCTCACCGACCCCAACTTCGTGCGCAGGGGGCAGCGGGTGCACCTGGGCTACGGGCTGAACTCCAAGCGCCGCACCGAGCCCGCGATGACCATCGCGGAGCTGCCGGACCTGGACGCGGTGCTGCTCTCGCACCTGCACGGCGACCACTTCGACCGGCTGGCCAAGCGCGATCTGCCCCGCGAGCCACCCGTGCTGACCACCACGCACGCCGCGCGCCGGCTCGACCGGTGGGGCTTCCACCCGGTCGGCCTGCACACCTGGCAGCAGCACGAGCTGCGCCGCGGCTCCGAGGTGCTGCGGGTGACCTCGGTGCCCGGGCGCCACGGCCCCATCGGGGTGCACAGGCTGCTGCCGCCGGTGATGGGCAGCGTCCTCGACCTCGAGCGCGACGGCCGGCGGGTGCTGCGCGCCTACGTCACCGGCGACACGCTGAACGTCCCGGAGCTGCGCGGGATCCGCGACCGCTTCCCCGACGTCGACGTGATGATCACCCACCTGGGCGGGACGCGGGTGCTGGGCCTGCTGGTCACCATGGACGGCCGCCAGGGCGGCGACCTGGTGGAGCTGATCGGACCCGGCTCCGTCATCCCGGTGCACTTCGACGACTACGGCGTGTTCCACAGCCCGCTGTCGGCGTTCGTCACCGAGATGCGCGGGCGCGGGCTCGGGGGCCGGTTGCGGGTCGTCAACCACGGCGACACCGTCGAGCTGGCGGCGCGCGCCGCTCAGAACGCGTAGCGCAGGACCCGGCCGACGTCGCGCAGCTTCGGGATGCGCGCCAGCAGACCCATCTGCAGCCGCCCGAGCCGGGGGAACTCCTCGACACCGGGCATGGCGACCGAGCGCACGTCGTCGAGCAGCCGCAGCCCGGGGTGCCAGGCCAGCGGGGCGCGCGGGTCGTCGAGGCCCCAGTGCAGCCGCGAGCCGGACGTCCGCACGGCCGTGACGCGGCGCTGCAGGCGGATGCCGATGGTGCCGTAGACGTCGAAGAGCAGCTGGCCGCCGGGGAACCGGCCGGTGATCCGCTCCACCAGCCGCCGGACGTCGGGCTCGCGCAGGTACATGGTCAGGCCCTCGGCCACGGCGACCGTCGGGCGGTCGGCCGGCACCTCGGCCAGCCAGTCCTCGTCGAGGACGGACGCGGCCACCAGGGCGTAGTCGCCGTCGGGGCGGGGCAGCAGCCGTTCGCGCAGCGCGACGACGTCGGGCAGGTCGACGTCGACCCAGCGGACCGACGGCCCGTGCGCGACCCGCAGCGACCGCGCGTCGAGGCCGCAGGCCAGGTGCAGCACCGTGGCCCGCGGGTGGGCGGCGAGGAACTCGGCGGTCCAGCGGTCGAACCAGCGCGAGCGCAGCGCGACCCCCGCGGCGCTGGTGGGGTTCATCCCGGTCTTGGCCAGGTCGTAGTCGACCTGGTCGAGCACCTGGGCGGCCCACCGGTCGCCCAGGATCGGGCGGGTGGCGCGCGCGTCGCGGGCCTTCCCGCAGAGCGTGGCCAGCATCGTCTCCTGCGGTCCGCTCAGCGTGACCTTCGCGCGTTCCATCGCCGTCCCCCGTTCCGGTGTGTGGCGAGCATCCTCCGCCAGAAGCCTCTTGACCGCTATAGAGGGCTGTCGTACTGTAGCGCTAAAGAACTGGAGCGCTAAAGAAGGAGACCCACCGTGTACGAACTGCCGATCGCCGCCCACCTCGCCGCCGACGCCGTCCGTCGCCAGTTCGACCCGACCGCGCCCGCGGAGCCGGACCGCCCACCGCGGGCGTTCCGCCCCGTCCGGCGCGCCCGCTCGATCACCGCCGCCGCGCTGCAGCGCGTGGCCCACGCCGTGGAGCCCCGGCCCGAGTGCAGCCCGGTCCGCTGACTCCTACCCTCGGCACCGTGCCGAGGGTGACGCTGAAGACCGTGGCCGACCGGGTCGGGGTCAGCGCGATGACCGTGTCGAACGCGTTCTCCCGACCCGACCAGCTCTCCGCGGCGCTGCGCGAGCGCATCCTCGCCGTCGCCGCGGAGCTGGGCTACGTGGGCCCCGACCCGGCCGCCAGGACGCTGGCCCGCGGGGCCACCGGCACGGTGGGCATCCTGCTCACCGAGTCCCCGCAGCACGCCTTCTACGACGAGTACACGATCGCCTTCCTGGCCGCGATCACCGGGGAGCTGGCCCGCGCGGGCCTGGCGCTCACGCTGCTGCCCAGCGGCCGGGCGGGCGGCGTCATCCCGGCCAGGGACGTCGCCATGGACGGCGCCATCGCCTACTCCTGCCGCCCCGGCGTCGACGGCGTCGACTGGCTGCGCAAGCGCAGGCTGCCGCTGGTGTTCGTGGACCAGCAGCCCGAACGCGACCACACCTCGATCAACGTCGACGACCGGGCGGCGGCCGCGGCCGCCGCCCGCCACGTCGTGGACCTCGGCCACCGGCGGGTCGCCCTGGTCACCGTCGGGCGCGATGCGCCCGACCCGAGGGAGGCCCCCAGCGACTACATGGTCGCCCGGCAGCGGATGCGCGGCTGGCTGGACGTGCTCGAACCGGCCGGGATCGAGCCGGTCGTGCGGCGTTCGGAGTACGACAGCCCGGAGGCGGGCGCCGAGGCCCTGCGCGACCTCCTCGACGGCCCCGACCGGCCGACGGCCGTCCTGTGCTTCTCCGACGCGCTCGCCGCCGCGGTGGTGCGGGTGGCCGAGGACGCGGGGCTGCGGGTGCCCGCCGACCTGTCGGTGGTCGGCTTCGACGACACCCCGCTGGCCCGGCGGATGCGCCCGGCGCTGACCACGGTGCACCAGGACGCCGCGGAGAAGGGCAGGCTGGCCGCCGCCGAGCTGGCCGCCGCCGTGGCCCGGCACCGGGCGGGGGAGGAGCCGGTGGTGCGCCGCCTGGAGCTGCCCACCGAGCTCGTCGTCCGGGAGAGCACGGCGCCGCCGCCTGCCTGAGGCCGACCGGTCTCAGCAGGCCTCCAGCGACACCGGCGGCGGGGTCGCCAGGATCTCGGCCACCAGCCGCGGCACGAGGCGGTCGGTGTCGAACCGGTAGCCGAAGTCGGCGTAGGCGGTCAGCTCGCGCTGCAGCACCTCGCCGACCGGGCCGGGGTGCAGGCGCCGGGCGTGCAGCGCCGCGGCCCGCGCCTGCGACCGCTCGTGCGCGGTGGACTCGCGGGCGTCGCCGCGCAGCCGCGGGCCCGCGGGGTACGGGTTGGGGATCATCGGGTGGCACCCTCCTGCTCGCTCGACCCCGACACGGAGCAGAGGCGCGGGCAGTGGCCGCAGATACGGTCACGGGTGCGGTGGTCACAGCATCCCGGCCAGCCGGTAGGCGACCAGCGACCCGGCGACGGCCACGTTGAGGCTGAGCCCGGTGCCGACCATCGGGATCTCCACCGCCAGGTCGGCCATGGCCATCGCCTCGTCGGGCACGCCGTCGCGCTCGTGCCCGAGCAGCACGACCGTCCGCTCGCGCGCCGCGGGCAGGTCGCCCAACCGCACGGCCCCCTCGGCCAGCTCGACGGCGAGGACGCGGGTGCCCAGGCCCCGCTGGTGGGCCAGCCAGCTGAGCGGGTCGGCCGCCCGGTGCACGCACGACCGCATGCGCAGCGTGTCGCCGCGGGCCAGCGGCTCGTCCCAGCGCCGCCCGCGCGGGACGACGAGGCAGGCCCCGACCGCGTCGCAGGTGCGCAGCAGCGTGCCCAGGTTGGCCTCGTGCATCGGCCACAGCGGCGCGATGAACAGGTGGTCCCAGCAGGTGTGGGTGCGCTGGCGGCGCTGGCGGCGCAGCTCGGTCCGGCTGCGGACGTGGGGGTGGCCGGTCATCGGCCGGGGGAGGGTCGTCCCTTCGGGAGCGGCATCATCCGTGCGGCGCTTCGCGGTGCGCCGGGACCATCGACGAGGGTTCGGAGTCCCCCACGGTACCGCCCGCGGTGCGGGTTCAGCCCTCCTCGCCGCGCGCCCTGCGCAGCACCTCCTCCTGGGTGAGCGCGCTGGACGGGTGGTGGCTCAGGCACATCGGCATCCGCACCTTCTCGAACCCGACGCCCTCGCTCGCCGCGTAGAACGTGCCCGACCCGAGCCGGGCGATGTCGTCGACCCGCCCGCCCTTGCGCCGGGCCAGCTCGGTGGCCGCGCCGATCTGCACGCCGGAGTTGAGCAGCCCGAAGAACTGGGTGGTGGCGTTGCCGGGGATGCGGTTGTGCAGCCCCTTCGGCGCCTGGGTGGCGAACATCAGCCCGAGCCCGTACTTGCGGGCCTGCGCGGAGAGCTGCAGCGTGCTCTCGGTGCACGCCGTCGCCGCCCCGGAGGGCGCGAAGTCCTGCGCCTCGTCCATCACCAGCAGCCCGCCCAGCGGCCGGTCGCCTGCCGGGTTCTTCTTGATCCAGGCGAACAGGGCCATCTGCAGCTGGTTGACGAAGGTCTGGCGCTGCGCGTCCGCGGGCAGCCCGGTGAAGCTGATCACCGACACGCGCGCCCGGTGGCCGTCGGACGGGGTGAGCAGCACGCCGGGGTCCAGCGGCGCCCCGGCCCCGCCGAACAGCGGGTCGACGAGCATGGCCGCGGCCAGGTTCTCCGACATCTGGGCGGCCAGCTTCCGCGCGGTCGGGATGTTCTCCAGCCCCCGGACGCCCTCGGGCAGGGCCGCCAGCATCGCCACGAAGTCGTCCAGCTCGGTCCCGCCGCCCTGGGCGAAGTACCCCAGGGCCTGCTTGAGCACCGCGGTCCCGATCGCGGCCTTGGCCGCGGTCAGCTTCACCCGCGGCAGCAGCCCGGCCACCGCGGCCTCGACCGCCAGCTCGAGCTCCTCGTCGTCGTCGAGGACGTCGGCGAACGCCGGCAGCGGGCGCAGCACCAGCGGTCGGCCCCGCTCCTTGCGCGGGGTCCACACCACGACCTCGGTGCCTGCCAGGTAGTCCTTGGCCCGGTCGGCGTCGCCGGGCCCCCAGCCCGACGGCGGCTGCGGCCAGGCGTCGCCCAGCCGGGCCAGGTCGTTGTTCGGGTCGAGGACGATCGAGGAGACGCCGTGCAGCGCACACTCCTCGATCAGGCGGCGCAGCAGCACGGTCTTGCCCGAGCCGGAGCCGGCGAAGACGACGGTGTGCTTGCGCAGGGTCTCCAGCGGCACCGAGACCGGCCGGCCGGAGTGCTCGCTGCGACCGGTCGGGACGTGCGGGCGGTCGTCGGTGAGCGCGGGTCCGGGATGCGGGTCGTCGACGACCCCGTCGTCGGCGCCGGGGGCGGCCCCCGCGTGGGCGGCCGTGGGGGCGGTCGTGGGTGCGCGGGGGTCGGGGTTGCGGGTCGTCGCCGACCCCGTCGTCGACGACGAGGGCGCCCCCGTCGTCGGCGGCAGGGGGCTCGGGGTCGGGCTCAGGTGCCGGGTCGACCACTCGGCCGGGCAGCAGCGCCTGGATCGTCGCGGCCGGCAGCACCCGGGCGAACAGCGCGGTCCGCGACGCCGGGCGCCGGGTGGCCAGCCACTGCAGCAGCGCCGGGTCGTAGCGGTCGAGCATCCGCTCCAGCGCGGCGAAGGTGCGGATGTCGTCGTCGGTCACCGGGGCGATGGAGCCGCCGTCGGCCACGAACGCGTTGACGGCCTCGGTGGTCTTCGGGCCGCCGGAGAGCTGCTTGTTGCGCAGCAGCACGAGGTTGCGCTTCTCGCCTCCGGCGCGCAGGCCCGCCTCGGTGCGCGCCGAGCGCAGCCGGCTGAGCACGGCGGTGGGGTGCTCGGCGGCGATGGCCCGGAACCCCCAGTGCACCTCGTCCTCGGTGCGGTCGTCGAGGGTGAGCCGCAGCCGGGCGTGCAGCGCGGGCTTGGCGCCCGGTTGCGGGTCGAGGGCCAGCACCGACCGGCCCGGCTCGCCGAACTCGTAGGCGAACGCCCGCAGCCCGGCCCCGAGCAGCCGGGGCATCAGCTTGTCCTCGGTCTCGGGAGCCAGCGGCGCGTGCACGTCGGCCGCGGCGCGGTACTCGGCGAACCGGCGGTCGAGCCCGGCGAGCGCGGTGTCGTCGGGCGGAGGTGGCGGTGGCGGGACCACGGACCCGCCGAACGTCCGCAGCTCGTCCAGCTCGCCCGACTCCAGGCAGGCCCGGATGTGCTCGCCCACCTCGACCAGCAGGCGTCGCGGCGTGTAGTGGCGGACGTCGGGGCCGCTGAAGGCCTCGGCGCGGACCGGCCACGTCGGGTAGGGCGGGGTGTAGCCGGCGTCGCCGTAGAGGCCGGTCAGGTGCTCGGCCACGAGCAGCTCGGCCACCTCGGCGCCGGGCATCGCGCCCTTCATCTGCACGGCGGTGAAGCGGTCGGTCGCCGGGGCGATCGCCCGGGTCCTGATCCGGCGCCAGGTGTCCGGGATGCAGGCGACGAGGGTGAGCGTGCGCGGCATCAGCTCCCGCAGCTCCATCAGCCCGTTGGCCACCTGGTTGAGCAGCCCGAGCGGGGCGTCCTGCCCGTCGGGCTGCGACTGGGCCATCAGCGCGTCGAGCTGGTCGACCGCGAGGACGGTGGGCCCGGTCAGCGCCAGCAGGCGGGCCAGGTCGGACAGGATCTCCTGCGGGGGCCGGGCCCCGCGCCGGAACCCCCACGCGGCCCGCTGCTCGTCGGCCAGCGCGCCGTCGAGGTGGAAGTAACTGCGCCCGGCCTCCCCGGGCTCGCCGCGGGCGGGGTACAGGGCCAGCGCCCTGGCGGTGTCCGCGCACTCGAAGGACACCTGCCGGTCGATCTCGGCCAGCTGGTCGACGAACGCGTCGACCGTCTCGCGGTCGACCGGGATCATCCCGCCGATCCGGGCCCGCTGCACGGGATCGAGCCCGATCCGCCCGCAGATCGCCTGCAGCGTCGGTCCGAGCTGGTCGCCCTGGCCCGCGTAGAAGCCGGAGACGACGCTGTGCAGCACGCCGTGCCAGAACTCGGCGCCCTCCAGGAACTTGACCAGGAAGAAGTGCCCGCCGTCGCGCTGCACCTCCTGGCGCGCCCAGCGCAGCATGTGGGTCTTGCCGACGCCCCGGTCGCCCTCCAGGACCACGCCGATGGGCTTGCGCCCGCGCTGGGCCTCGCGCAGCCGGGCGGTGACCGTCGCCGCGACGTTCGCGTGCAGGTCGGGCACGTGGTGGCCCAGCGGGCTCCACACGTCCTCCGGCGTGACGGCGGAGTTGAACTGGACGGCGGTGAGGGCCTGCAGCTCCTCCTCGGTCACGGTGCCTCGATCCGCTGCGCCTCGATCTGCAGGTTGTGCCGGTCGAGGCCGCCCAGGCGCAGGGCCGCCCGGCGGTCGTCGTCGGTGAGCAGCTGCTGGTTGGCCTCCTCGCGCAGGTGCACACCGGGCAGGTCGGCCATCCGGGTCAGCTCGGCGTCGACGGCCTTGTCCTCGACGTCGGTCAGCCGCGCCCGGAGGGCGCTGAGCCGCACCGGGGCGGCGTCGGCGTCGGCCAGCGCCCGGTAGGCCCCGCGGATCATCGCCTCGACGTCGGGCTGGAAGATCTCGCCCAGCCGCGGACCGGACCGCTCCGTGTAGCGGCGCAGCCCGTCCAGCAGCGCGAACAGCACCCCACCGTAGCTGCCCGCGCGCGGCGGGCGCGGCGCGGCCAGCTCGTCCTGGCAGCGTCGCCAGCCGCGGTCGGTGAGCACGTGCCGGAAGGAGCGGCCGTCCTTGCGGGTGTCCACCAGCTTCAGCTCGTTCAGGCGCCGGCGCGGCGCGCCGGTCAGCTCGACCCCGGCGAACTGCTTCAACTCCGCGTTCGTGACCTCTCTCGCGGCGGCCATGAGGGCGAAGAGGGCGAGGCGGTCCTGGGCGGGGAGCTGGTCGTCAGACACGTCCTTCTGTCGCTCCCGGACGGCGCGCCGCTACGCCGCCCGGGAAGTCCGTCAATCCTGACTAGTGGTCGACCGGGGCCACTAGGCCAGGTGGACGTACTCGTAGTCGATCGGCTTGTCGTTGATCCCGTTCGACGGCGGCGCGATCCAGCCCGCGATCTTGCCCGGCTCGTACACCGGGCGCATCAGCGAGCGCACGTGGGTCTTGTCGGCCTCGGTGGGCAGCCACTGGTCCTTCTTGGCCTCCCAGGCGTCCTGCCCGACGACATCGCCCTTCGGGGTGATCCGGTGCTCCCGGAACAGCCCGACCTCGCGGTTGAACCCGACGTGGGGCAGGTAGAGCGTGCGGTCGACGCCGGCCTTCTCCAGGACCCGGTTCCAGCGCTTGAGCCCGGTCTGGCAGTCGGCGATGTACTCGCGGCGCAGATCGTGGTTGAGGGCGATCAGCGCGGAGACCTCCTCGGTGGTCACCTCGTTGTCGCGCACCACGTCGATGTGGGCGGCGTCCTCGGTGAGCACGTGGTCGTCCTTGCGGCGCTCCTCCTGCCAGCGGCCCTTGAGCCCGGCGGTGAAGTAGTTGGCCGCGTTCGTGGACTTCTCCGAGCCGAACAGGTCGAGCGAGACCGAGTAGTGGAAGTTGATGTACTTCTGGACGACGTCGAGCGGGATCCCGCCGTGCGGGGCGATCTCCTCGGTGTCGTGCTCGCGCATCAGCTCGGCCGACCGCGCCACCACCCGGTCGATGCCGGTGGTGCCCACGAACATGTGGTGGGCCTCCTCCTTCAACATGAACTCGCAGGTGCGCGAGAGCGGGTCGAAGGCCGACTCCTTCAGCGTGCCGAGCTGGTACTTCCCGTCGCGGTCGGTGAAGTAGGTGAACATGAAGAACGACAGCCAGTCCGGGGTCTCCTCGTTGAACGCGCCGAGGATGCGCGGGCTGTCGAGGTCGCCGGAGTTGCGCTGCAGCAGCGCCTCGGCCTCGTCGCGGCCGTTGCGCCCGAAGTAGGCGTGCAGCAGGTAGACCATCGCCCAGAGGTGGCGGCCCTCCTCCACGTTGACCTGGAACAGGTTGCGCAGGTCGTAGAGCGAGGGGGCGGTCTCCCCGAGGCGGCGCTGCTGCTCGACCGAGGCCGGTTCGGTGTCGCCCTGGATGACGATCAGGCGCTGCAGGTCGGCGCGGTACTCACCGGGCACCTGCTGCCAGACCGGCTCGCCCTTCTGCTCGCCGAAGGCGATGCGGCGGTCGTGGTTGCGCTCGGCCAGGAAGACGCCCCAGCGGTACTCGTCCATGGCGACGTGCCCGAAGTGCGCCCAGCCCTCGCGGCCCACCGCGACGGCGGTGCGCAGGTAGACGTCCTCGGTGGGCACGGCCGGGCCCATCGTCTTCCACCAGTTGAGGAAGTTGGGCTGCCAGGACTCCAGCGCCCGCTGCAGCTTGCGGTCGCCGGCGAGGTCGACGTTGTTCGGGATCTTCTCGGAGTAATCGATGCTCATGTCTCACACCCGCCTGCGGTCGAATTCGGCCCGTCGTCCCGTTCCGTAGCGGCGCAGGGCGCCCTCGGGTCCTGATGCGTTCGGTCTGACGAAGATCCAGTTCTGCCAGGCGGTGAGCCGGGCGAAGATCCGCGTCTCCATCGTCTCCGGGCCGACGAACCGGTGGTTGGCCTCCATGCCGGTGAGCGCGTCGGGGGACAGCGACGCCCGCTCCTCCAGCATGATCCGGATCTCGTCGTCCCAGTCGATGTCGTCCAGGGCCTCGGTGACCAGGCCCATCTCCATCGCCTCGACGGCCTCGATGCGGCGCCCGGTCTCCTGGCGCAGCTTCGCGACGTGGCTGTCGTCGCCGTAGAACCGCGAGGCCAGCCGGGACAGGCCGTTGCCCATCGGGAAGACGCCGAAGTTCGAGTCGGTGAGCACGATCTGGGCCGGCTCGCCCTCCTGGCTGTCCTCCTCGAGGAACCCGTCGAGCATGTACTGCCGGTCGCAGGCCAGCGCCAGCTCCAGCAGCGCCCCGGCGAAGCACGAGCCGGGCTCGATGAGCGCGATGAGGCTGCGCGGGGTGACGTCGAAGCGCTTGAGGACGCGCTTGAAGTAGTGCCGGATCTCGTTGACCAGCCAGTCGTCGCGGCTGTGCTCGGCGATCACCCGCTCGAAGGCCAGCGCGTCCTCGACGTCGCCCTTCGTCCGGATGACCCAGGTGCCCAGCTCCAGCTCGTTGGCCCGCAGCCGCAGGACCAGGTCGTCGAGCTCGCGGGTCATGGCCAGCGGCCAGAAGTCCGCGCCGAGCTCGTGGACGCGCTCGACGGTGTCCGGGACGTCGCCCTCCGGCCCCAGGACGGTGATCTCGACGAGGCCGGCGGCCCGGTCGAACTCGGCCCGCACGTGCCGGTAGCTGATGCCGTCGGCGGTCTCGGTGCGCTGCAGCGGCGGCAGCTCGATGCCGGTGGCGCCGGCCGGTCGGCTCGACGTGGCGGCCGCCTCGGCGGCCCGCTCGGCCACCTTCTCGTCCCACTGGCGCTTGGGGACGACCTCGTCGACCAGCCGCCACTCCACGGCCTGCTTGCCCCGCAGGCCCTCGGACCTGGTGGCGAACACGTCGGCGCGGTCCTTGCGGACCCGGCGCTTGTCGGTGACCCGGGTGAGCCCGCCGGTGCCGGGCAGCACGCCCAGCAGCGGCACCTCGGGCAGCGCGACCGCCGAGGAGTTGTCGTCGATCAGCATGATGCGCTCGCAGGCCAGCGCCATCTCGTAGCCGCCACCGGCCGCGGTGCCGTTCACCGCCGCGATCCAGGTCTGGCCCGAGTGCTCGGTGGCGTCCTCGATGCCGTTGCGGGTCTCGTTGGTGAACCGGCAGAAGTTCACCTTCCACGGGTGCGGCGAGCCCGCCAGCATCCGGATGTTGGCCCCCGCGCAGAAGTTGCGGTCCTTCGCGCTGGTCAGCACGACCGCGCGGACCTCGGGGTGGGTGAAGCGCAGGCGCTGGGTGGCGTCGTAGAGCTCGATGTCGACGCCGAGGTCGTAGCTGTTCATCTTCAGCTGGTAGCCCGGGACGAGGCCGCCGTCCTCGTCGATGTCGAGCCGGAGGTACGCCACGCCGGTCTCGGCCGCGCCGTCCAGGTCGAGCCGCCAGTGCCGGTACGAACCGGGCTCGGCGTCGAACGACACGGTGGGGACGGTGTCGCGGTCCGGATCGGCGGTGCTCGTCATCGGGCTCCTCCAGCGCGCGGCGGGTCGGACGGCTGAAAGTCTACAGGTCGCTGTCGCTTCGCGCTATTGCTGTCGAATGATTGAGTCGACCTCTGATGAGAGCAGTGCTCTTGACAGTGAGCGGGTGTCTCGGCAGCATGGGGCGCAGCAGAGAGCAGTGCTCTCGTTCAGGAGGGATCCGCCGTGCCCACACTCACCACCCCCACCGCCCCGACCACCCGCGCCGCCACCGGCGCCGTGCCGTTCGCGCTCGCCGGCCTGCTCTTCGTCGCCTACCCGGTGCTGCGCCCGTGGGCCGACCAGAGCCCCGAGGGCATGCCGGAGGCGTTCGCCTCGCCGGCCTGGCTCGTCTCGCACCTGTCGGCCGCCGCCGGGTTCCTGCTGGTCGGCCTCGGCCTGCTGGCCCTGCGCGACCGGCTCGCGACCGCGACCGCGCGCGCCGCGCTCGTCCTGTGGTGGACCGGAGCCGCCCTCACCCTCACCTACTACGGCGCCGAGACCTTCGCCCTCAACGCGCTGAGCGCCCAGCCCGGCCTCCCGGCGCTGGCCGAGGCCGTGCGGATGGGACCGACGCAGGTCGCCGTGTTCGGGGTCGGCCTGGTGCTGCTGGCGGTCGCGGGGGTCCTGACCGCGCTGGCGCTGCGGCCCGGGTGGACCGGGGTGCCGTTCGCGCTCGGGATGGTGCTGTTCCTGCCGCAGTTCTTCGCCGGCCCCGGGCTGCGCATCGCGCACGGCGTGCTGCTCGGCGCCGGCTGCCTGCTGGTCGTGCTGCGTGGCCCCGAGCGCACCTCGTCGACGTAGCGCCCCGCCCCCACCCGTCGAGAACGAACTTGTCGTCGGTTTGGACCGGTCCAAACGACAACAGGTTCGTTCTCGACGGGGCGGGGGCGGGGCGGGCGGGGGCGGAGGGGCCGAGGGTCAGCCCTGGGCCTCGGCGACGTCGGTGGGCAGCGACGGGGGCGGGGCCACCTGGGCGGCCAGGGCCCGCAGCCGGAAGCGCTGGATCTTGCCGGTGCCGGTCTTGGGCAGCTCGTCGATCTCGATCACCCGCCGGGGGCGCTTGAACGCCGCCATCCCGGCCCGGCAGAACGCGATCACATCGGCCTCGTCGACGTGCCGGCCAGGGCGCGGGACGATGTAGGCGACCGGCTTGTCCAGCCCGTCGTCGTCGGGCACGCCCACGACCACGGCCTCGGCCACGTCCGGGTGCTCCAGCAGCCGGGTCTCCACCTCGGCCGGGCTCACCCAGATCCCGCCCACCTTCAGCACGTCGTCGGCGCGGCCCAGGCAGGTGTAGCTGCCGTCCTCGCCGAGCACGTACTGGTCGCCGGTGCGCATCCACTCGCCCTGGAAGACCGCCCGGTTGACCGCGGTGCGGCACCAGTAGCCGGTGCAGATCGACTCGCCGGCGACGAACAGCATCCCCGGCTCGCCCGGGCCGTCGATGACCGAGCCGTCGGGTCGGCGCAGCTCGACGCGGTAGCCGGGCACCGGGAACCCGGAGCTGCCGGGCACGACCTTGCCGGCCACGTTGGAGATGAAGATGTGCAGGGCCTCGGTGGAGCCGATGCCGTCGAGGATCTCGAAGCCGTACTGCTCCAGGACGCCGTGGTACATCCGGGCGGGCAGCGCCTCGCCCGCGGAGATCCCGTTGCGGACGGTCGCGAAGGCCTCGCGCGGGAAGTCGGCGGCCATCAGCGGCCCCCAGAAGCTGGGCCCGCCGAAGAACAGCGTCACCCCGTGCTCGGCGATCCGGTCGGTGTAGAGCTTCGGGTTGGGCCGCGACGGCTCCAGCACCGCGCTGGCCCCCGCCGCGAGCGGGAAGAACAGCGAGTTGCCGATGCCGTAGGCGAAGAACAGCTTGGCCGCCGACAGGCAGACGTCGTCGGGGCGCAGGCCGAGCACCCGGGCGCCGTAGGTCTCGGCGACGAACCGGATGTCGGTGTGGCGGTGCATCGCGCCCTTGGGCGTGCCGGTGGTACCCGACGTGTACAGCCACAGCGCGGGCGACTCGTCCCAGGTGTCGTACGCCCGTTCGACGGGCGCCGCGTCGCGCAGCTGGTCCCAGGTCAGGGTGCGCACGCCGGGCACGTCCGGCGCGGTGTCGCCGGTGAGCACCAGGTGGCCGAGGTCGGGGGCGTCGGCGGCGGCCGCGGTGACCGACGCGGCGAACTCCCGGCTGCCCAGCAGCACGCGGGCCCGCGAGTCGACGACCAGCTTGGCCAGTTCACCGCCGGTGAGCATGGTCGACGTCGGCACCGCGACGGCGCCGACGTACATCGCGGCCAGGATGCCGGTGGCCAGCTCGACGTCGTCGGTCATGCAGAGCATGACCCGCTCCTCGGGGCGCACGCCGAGCGCGCGCAACCCGCCGGCGACCCGCTGAACCTCGGCGGTGAGCTGTTCGTACGTGTGCGAGCCGCGCGGGTGCCGCAGCGCGATGCGCCTACCGTCACCCTCGGAGACCCGTCGTTCGGTGAGGTAAGAAGCGGCGTTGAACGGCTCCGTCACTGCGGCCCTCCTACGGTGGGGATGCGCGGCGCACTCTACTGCGTGACCTCCCGCGGGCAAGGATTCGTAGACCTTCCCAACGCATGCACGCGCTGCTATGAACGGCGATGACGGCGATCGAAGGAGATCCGATAATGCAGACCCGTGGGGCAGTGATCCGCCAGGCGCCCGGCAAGTTCGAGGTGGTCGATCTCGAGGTCGACGACCCGCGCGAGGGCGAGATCCAGGTCCAGATGGTGGCCTCGGGCATGTGCCACTCGGACGACCACGTCGCGACGGGCGACATCCCGGTCGGCAAGTACCCGTTCGCCGGTGGCCACGAGGGCGCCGGCATCGTCACCAAGGCCGGCTACAACACCAAGGGCCTCAAGGAGGGCGACCACGTCGTCTTCTCCTTCCTGCCCTCCTGCGGGCACTGCCGCTGGTGCGCGTCGGGCCAGCAGAACCTGTGCGACCTGGGCGCCACGCTGCTCACCGGCTCCCGGTGGGGCGATCCGGAGGACTTCCGCATCCACCTGGCCGACGGCGGCGCGCCGGTCGGCCAGATGTGCGGCATCTCCACCTTCCTGCAGGTGACCACGGCCTCCGCCGACTCGGCGGTCAAGGTCCCCGATGACATCCCGCTGGACAAGGCGTGCCTCGTCGGCTGCGGCGTGGGCACCGGGTGGGGCTCCGCGGTGAACTCCGCGGAGGTCAGGCCCGGCCACACCACGATCGTGATGGGCATCGGCGGCATCGGCATCAACGCCGTGCAGGGCGCGGCCCACGCCGGCGCGTCCAACATCATCGCCGTGGACCCGGTCGCGTTCAAGCGCGAGAAGGCCCAGGAGCTGGGCGCCACGCACGCCGTGGAGTCCATGGAGGAGGCCACCGAGCTGGCCAAGCAGTTCACCAACGGCCAGGGCGCCGACTCGGCGATCGTGACCGTCGGCGTGGTGAAGGGCGAGCACGTCGGCCAGGCCATGGCCTCGATCCGCAAGGCGGGCACCGTGGTCGTCACGGGCCTGGGCGACATCACCGAGGTCGGCGTCCCGATCGCCCTGTCGGACCTCACGCTGATGCAGAAGCGGCTGCAGGGCGCGCTGTTCGGCCACTCCAACCCGAACTGGGACATCCTGCGCCAGCTGCAGCTCTACCGCGAGGGCGTGCTCAAGCTCGACGAGCTGGTCACCAAGACCTACTCGCTCGACGAGATCGGCCAGGGCTACCAGGACATGCACGACGGCAAGAACATCCGCGGCGTCATCAAGTACGACTCCTGACCGACACCCGCGTCCCGTAGTTCAGGAAAGCCACGATGCCGCCCGCAGGGGGCGGCATCGTGGCTTTCCTGAACCTGGGCCGGTGAAGGCAGGGGCACGCAGGGACGGAACGAGGAGGTTCGGTGGCAGTAGCTGTGGTCGGTCTGCGGCGGGAGCGGGAGGTGCTCACCGTCGCGCTGGCGACCGGGCGGCACGTGGTGCTGGAGGGGCCGCCGGGCACCGGCAAGTCCACGCTGCTGCGCTCGATCGCCGGCGAGAGCGGCCGGACGATGGTGTTCGTGGAGGGCAACGCCGAGCTGACCCCGGCCCGGCTGGTCGGCCAGTTCGACCCGGCGCAGGTGCTGAGCGAGGGCTACCACGCCGGCGCGTTCGTCGACGGTCCGCTGCTCACCGCGATGCGCGAGGGCGGCCTGCTCTACCTCGAGGAGCTCAACCGCATCCCGGAGGAGACCCTCAACGTCCTGATCACGGTGCTCACCGAGGGCGAGATCGTGGTGCCGCGGCTGGGCCACGTGCACGCCGACAAGGACTTCCGGCTGATCGCGGCGATGAACCCGTTCGACGCGGTCGGCACCGCCCGGGTCAGCCAGGCCATCGCCGACCGGATGTGCCGGGTCGTGCTGGGCTACCAGGACGAGCCGGCCGAGCGGACGATCACCGGCTCGGCCACCGGCCTCGACGGGCGCGCGGTCGAGCTGGCCGTGGCGCTGACCCGGGCCACCCGCGAGCACCGCGACGTGCGGATGGGCTCGTCGGTGCGCGGCTCGATCGACCTGGCCACGATGCTGGTCGGCCTGTCCGATCTGCGCGGCGAGGGCATGCTGCGCAAGGAGACCGGCCGCGACGCCGCGCACGCCGCGCTCTCGGGGCGCATCCGGATCGCCGACGGGATCGACCGCACCCCGGAGTCGGTGATCGACGAGCTGCTCGACCGGTTCTGGCCCGACGACGGCGAACCCGGCCCCGAAACCGACGACGACACCTCCGCGGACGGCCAGGGAAAAGCTGACGGCCTGCCGGAACCCCCGGCAGGCTTCTCGCCCCGCTCGCGGCCCGGTCGGGAACGGTCCGGGCGGACGACCAGCCGCCAGCAGCTCAGCGCCCGCCACGAGGGCTTCGAGGAGGTGTCCCCGGAGCTGGGCGAGCTCGACGAGCAGGCGTTCGAGGCGCTGGCCCAGCAGGACCCGGACGCCGCCGCCGCGCTGCTCGCCGACCTGGCCGTGGCCACCGACGAGCAGCTGCGCGCGGCCGCGCGGCGCCTGGCCGGGCGGGTCTACCTGCGGATGGCCCGGATCGGGCCGAGCCGCTCGCGCGGCACGCGGAAGCTGGGCGCCTCCCGCAGGCTCGACGGCGACCTCGACCTCGACCGCACCCTCGACGCCTGGGACCCGGCGGCCCGGCGCAGGCCCGGGGTCGACGACGTGGTCACCCGCACCTGGACCGCGCACCGGCGGGCGGTCTGCCTCCTGGTGGACATGTCCGGCTCGATGCAGGGCCTGGCGGTCGCCCTGGCCTCGGTGGCCGCCGCCGGGGTCGTGCTGGCCGACGACGTCGCCGGGGGCAAGCTGGAGTCCTCGGTGCTGGCCTTCGGCCAGGACGTGCGGGTGCTGCAGGCGCGCGGCGTGCGCCGCCCCCCGCAGGAGCTGGTGTCCGAGCTGGTCGGGCTGCGCGGGCACGGCACCACCGACCTGGCCGCCGCCCTGCGGGCCGCCTCGGTCCAGCTCTCGGGGGCGGTGGCCGAGGAGAAGCTGGTGCTGCTGCTCTCGGACTGCCTGCACACCAGCGGTGACGAGCCGGCCACCGCGCTGGCCGGCATCGACCGGCTGCACGTGCTGGTCCCGGTGGGCGGCGTGGAGGCCGAGGCGGCCGCGGCGGGACTGGTGGCGCGCCTGGGCGGCACGAGCGCGGTGGTGCGCAGGCCGGCCGACATCGGCCCGGCGCTGACCCGCGTCCTGGGCTGAGCCCCCCGACGGGAGTGGTGCGGGGATCAGGCGTGCGTCACCGCCTGGAAGCCGTCCGCGCCGACCGCGCGGGTGAGCGTGCGGATCACCCGTGCCGGGTCGTCGCCGGGTCCGGCGATGAAGGTCGGCACCCCGTCCCGGCCGAAGGTGAGGGCGCTGCTGCCGGGCCGGTCGCCGAGGTGCGCGGCCGCGGGCGCGAAGTCCGGGTGCGGCTCGAAGCCCAGCGAGCGGGCGTGGTCGACGGCGCCGAAGACGAGGTGGCGCGCCAGCTCGTCGGGTGCCTCCACCCACTGCATCGACTGGAAGAACCGGCGGCGGAAGTCGGGCAGCTCGCGGTCGCCCAGCACCGTCGGGCCGAGCGCGTTCTTGACGCCGAGGCAGTAGGTGTCGACGAGGTAGCCGCACACGGAGAGCCGCCGCGGCCGGTCGCGGCGGGCGACCAGCACGCTGACCAGCCCCTCCAGCCCGGCGTCCGCGTCGTCGTCGGACCAGTCGGGGCGGTCGGGCGGGACGGCCAGCCCGGCGCTCCAGCCGCGGCTGACCCAGGTGCCCACCAGCGTGCCCGCCTCGGCGGCGTACGCGTCGCGGCCCAGCTCGCGCACGATGCGGGTGACCTCGGACGGGCGGGCCCCGGTCGCCCGGGCGATCTCCTTGGGCGAGCGCCCCTGCGACCGCAGTGCCCGGACCCGACCCACCAGTTCGTCGTTCGCCATGGCGCCCAGTCGACCAGGCGGACCGGTGCTCCCGTCGGTCGCCCCCGGGTCGGCGGATAACCTCCGGCCGTGGGCACCATCGTCTCCTTCCACGCGCACCCCGACGACGAATCGATCACGGTGGCCGGCACGCTGGCCCGGGCCGCGGCGACCGGGCACCGGGTCGTGCTCGTCTTCGCGACCCGCGGCGAGCTCGGCGAACCCGTCCCGGGGGTGCTGGCGCCGGGGGAGAACCTGTCGGTCCGCCGCGCCGCGGAGTGCCACGCGGCCGCCGCGGTGATCGGGGCCGAGCGCGTGGAGTTCCTCGGCTACACCGACTCCGGGATGATGGGCGAGGCCGCCAACGACGCCCCGCACTGCTTCTGGCGGGCCGACGTCGACCACGCGGCGCGGATGCTGTCGGTCGTCCTCGACGAGGAGGAGCCCGACGTCCTGACGATCTACGACGACAACGGCGGCTACGGCCACCCCGACCACATCCAGGTGCACCGGGTCGGCAAGCGCGCGGGAGAGCTGTCGGCGGTGCCGGTGGTCGCCCAGAACACCACCAACCGCGACTGGCTCACCCGCGGCATGCGCGGGATGGCGCAGGAGGAGGGCCGGGAGTTCACCCCGCCCGAGGACCTCCCGGAGATGGGCAAGCCGGAGTCGGAGATCACCCACCGCGTCGAGGCGGTCGACTTCGTCGACCGCAAGCGCGCGGCGATGCGCGCGCACGCCAGCCAGATCGCCCCCGACCACTTCCTGCTGGCCATGCCCGACCCGGTGTTCGCGATGGGGTTGGGCACCGAGTTCTACATCGTCGACCCGCCGGTCAACCCGGCCTCGGCGCCGGAGCTGTTCGACGAGCTGTTCACGCCGATGCGCTGATCAACCGCCGGACCGGCGCAGGTCGGCGAGGAGGCCCTCCTCGACCGGGTCGAGCCGGGCACCGGCCAGGTGGGCCACGACGCGGTCGAGCACGCGAACCGGTACCCGGCCCGGTGCTTCCCGGACCGCGGCCCAGGCCAGCACCCACGCGACCGCGACGTCCTCGGTGTAGTCGAACCCGCCCGCGCTGAACCAGTCGTCGGCGACGACGGCGGCGCCCAGCCGCTCGTCCCGGTCGCGGCTGGTGAGCCCGCGCACCAGGGCCAGGCAGTCCGCCGCGCCGATCGTGTCGCCCTCGACGATCCGGGTCATCGGGCACCTCCCCGTCCACGCCACCATCCCGGCGCGGGGATCAGGTCCCGGCCCGCCGCCGGTGCGCGGCCAGCGCGTCCGAGAGCTCGCTGCGGAGTTCCTCCTCGGGCCGGTCCAGGGCAGTGCCACCCAGGTGGGCGAGCACCCGCTCCAGGGCCCACGGCGGGACCCGGTCGCGGCGGCTGAGGGCCCGCAGGGCCGACAGCAGCGCCGGGCGGGCCGCGGTGGTCTCGACCTCGACCGCCCACGCCAGCACGGCCGCCAGCGTCGGGGCCTCGTCGTCGTCCAGCTCACCGGCCCCGGCCCGGTCCCCGACGAGCGCCGCGCCCGAGCGCCGCTCCTCGGGGACGCGGCTGGAGATGCGGCGCACCAGGTCGAGGCACGGCAGGGGTCCGATCCGCTCGCCCGCACCGGACCCGGCGAGGTTCGGCCGCTCGGCGGGCGGGATCTGCGCCGCCGGCCGCGCCCGCGCCGCGACCAGGGCCTCGTACATCTCCACCTCGGCGACGTGCAGGTCGTCGGGCGCGATCGCGGACGTCACCAGGTCGAGGACCCCGGCCGGTGCACGGGCGCCCGCAGCGAGGTCGGACAGGGACAGCAGCAGCCCCTCCCGCACCTCGAACCGGTGCGTCTCGACGACGGCCGCCCACGCGAGCACCCAGCTCAGGGTGACGTCCTCGGGCCGATCCAGCTCACCCCAGCCCGACCACAGGCTCACCACGTCCGACCAGGTCCGCCGCTCCTCCGGGGACGGATCGCACACGCCCCGCAGGACGTCGAGGCAGCGGCGCGCTCCGACGGGGGTCCCGGCCGCCGGGCCGCTCACCCGGAGCCGCCGTCGTCGGGGCCGAAGAGCGCGGCGGGATTCGGTGCGACCACCCGGACGTTGCGGTCCCCCGGCGAGGGCAGGTCCTTCGGGTAGGGGATGTGCGTGTCGTTCGCGGACTGCGGGTTGTAGGCCGCCGAGCTCGGGGTGACCGAGTTCTGGGTGTGCTTGGCGCCTTGGGCGTCGAGGAAGTGGTTGCCGACCCGCACCCGGTAGACCGGTCCGGCCCCGGCGTTCTGCGTCGCGGCGATCGCCGGGTCGGCGCCGTGCGCGTGGTAGCGGACCTTCTTGCCGCTCGCCTGGTCGACCCACTCGAACCGCTGCCCCACCGGGAACTTCGCGTTCGGCGTGAAGGGCAGCTCCGTCGCGCCGCGCGGCACCATCGGGGGTCGGCCGCGGACGAACGTGCGGGCCCCGTCCAGGGTGTGCACGGCCTTGTAGCCCTTGACCGCGAACTTGCCGCCGGTCGCCACCCAGCCGGCGACCGGCACCATCGCGGCCGCCGACAGCGCGGCGTTGAGCTCGTCGCCCTCGGCCAGGTACCACAGCGCGTTCGCCCCGTCGGCGACCTCGCCGACGACCGGAACCAGCCCGACCACGTCCAGCACGGTGTGCCCGATCGCGGAGAACAGGCCGCGGTCCTCCTCCGGCGGCGCCTCCTGCGCACCCCACGGCAGCGCACCGCCGCCCCGGGCGGCGGCGTCCAGGCCGGCCGCGGTGCTGCCGTACTCGCCGGGGTCGAGCCGGCCGTCGCCGTTGTCGGCCCGGTAGGTGGTGCCGCCGTACAGCGCGCCGATCGCGTTGGCGCACCGGCGCTGGGCGTCGTCGAAGTCGGCCACGGCCGCGTTGACCCGCGACAGCATCGTGTTGCTCCGCTCGGCCTGCTCGGCGGTGGGCTCGTCGGTGACGCCCGCGACGAGCGCCGTGGCGTCGGCGCGCAGCGCGTCGAGCCGGGCCTGGATCGCGCGCACTTCGGAGGCGTAGCCGGTGAGCGCCCGGCCGACCGCGGCCATGTCCTCGCCCATCGAGGCCGTCGCCTGCTGGACGGGAGCCGTGCTGACCAGCAGCTGGGCGACCTCGGGCGCGTCGTAGACCGGAGCGAGCCGCTGCCAGGTGGTGTGCACCCGTGCGCCGGTGTCGGCGATGTCGCCGCTCACCGCGGTCAGCTCTCCGGCGTGCCGGGCCAGCGCGTCCATGTCCCCGTCGATCACGGGTATGCCGGATGGGTCGATCATCATCCCCCCACGACGATCTGCGTGTACATCACACGGTGACCGAGTGGTGACAGTTCACGCGATGGCTCGGGGCCACCCGGATGGCGGAGGGTCGCGGGACGTCGGTGCCGGCTCCTACGGTCACCCCATGACCGACCCCGCCCGTGAGCCCGTGGCCGAGCGCCCGCACATGCCCGATTACGGTGTCGAGACGGCCGCGTGGGAGCCGCTGCCCTGGTCGTGGGCCGCGGAGAGGCTGCGCGCCGGGCGCAACTACTGGGTGGTCACGGCCTCGGCCGCGGGCCGGCCGCACGCGCTGCCGGTCTGGGGGGCCTGGGACGACGGCGAGCAGCGCTTCGCGTTCTCCTGCGGCCCGCGCTCGCGCAAGGCGGCCAACCTGGCGGCCAACCCGCAGGTCGTGGTGGCCACCGACGACACCGTCGAGTGCCTGTCGATGGAGGGGCGCGCCGTGGTCGTCGAGGACGACGCCCGCCGGCGCTCGTGGGCCGACCGCTACCTGGCGAAGTACCGGCCGGTCTCCCCGGAGCTGACCGCCGGGTTCGTCCTGGCCAACCTGGTCGTGGAGGTCGCGCCGGAGCGGGCGTTCGGCATCGTGGAGCGGGAGGACGCCTTCGCCGCGCGCGCCACCCGGTGGCGCTGGCCGTCCTGAGTCGCATCCCCGCCCCGGGCGCACCCTCGGTGCCCGCCCATCGGGCGGGCGTGACGCCCCCGGAACGCGCCTTCGACGGCCAGTAGAGCTACGATCCACGCAGCTCCACTCCACCCCGCAAGGCCAGTGCAGGAGGCTCTGTGACTGCCGTCGCCCCCAAGCCGATCGCGACGCGCCCGTACCCGGCGCGCCGCACGGTCAAGGGATCCACCTTCCTGAAGATGCTGCGGACCACGGATCCGAAGGACATCGCGATCCTGTACCTGGTCACCTCGTTCGGCTTCTTCATGGCCGGTGGGGCCATGGCGCTGCTGATCCGCGGCGAGCTGGCCGTGCCGGGGCTGCAGTTCCTGTCGAACGAGCAGTACAACCAGCTGTTCACCATGCACGGCACGATCATGCTGCTGCTCTACGCGACGCCGATCCTGTTCGGGTTCGCGAACTACATCGTGCCGCTGCAGATCGGGGCGCCGGACGTGGCGTTCCCGCGGCTGAACGCCTTCTCCTACTGGCTGTTCTTGTTCGGCGGGCTCACCGTGATGGCCGGGTTCCTCACCCCCGGCGGCGCGGCCGACTTCGGCTGGTTCGCCTACACCCCGCTGTCCGACGCGATCCGCTCGCCCGGCGCGGGCGCCGACCTGTGGATCGTCGGGCTGACCGTGGGTGGTCTGGGCACGATCCTCGGTGGCGTCAACTTCATCACCACGATCGTCTGCATGCGCGCCCCCGGCATGACGATGTTCCGGATGCCGATCTTCACCTGGAACATCTTCGTCACCGCGATCCTCATCCTGATCGCGTTCCCGGTGCTGACCGCCGCGCTGCTGGGCCTGCTGGCCGACCGCCACCTGGGTGCGCACGTGTTCGACCCGGCCAACGGCGGGGTCATCCTGTGGCAGCACCTGTTCTGGTTCTTCGGCCACCCCGAGGTCTACATCGTCGCGCTGCCGTTCTTCGGCATCGTGTCGGAGATCTTCCCGGTGTTCAGCCGCAAGCCGCTGTTCGGCTACAAGACGCTGATCTACGCGACGATCGCGATCGCCGCGCTGTCGGTGGCCGTCTGGGCCCACCACATGTACGCCACCGGCGCGGTGCTGCTGGCCTTCTTCTCGTTCACCACGTTCCTGATCGCGGTGCCCACCGGCATCAAGTTCGTGAACTGGATCGGGACCATGTGGAAGGGCAAGATCACCATGGAGACGCCGATGCTGTTCAGCGTCGGCTTCCTGGCCACCTTCCTGTTCGGCGGGCTGACCGGCGTGCTGCTGGCCTCGCCGCCGCTGGACTTCCACGTCTCGGACACCTACTTCGTGGTGGCGCACTTCCACTACGTGCTGTTCGGCACGATCGTGTTCGCCACCTACGCCGGCATCTACTTCTGGTTCCCGAAGATGACCGGCCGCTTCCTGGACGAGACCTGGGGCAAGGCGCACTTCTGGCTCACCTTCATCGGGTTCCACCTGACGTTCCTGGTGCAGCACTGGCTGGGCAACGAGGGCATGCCGCGCCGCTACGCCGACTACCTGCCCACCGACGACTTCACCACGCTGCACGCGATCTCCTCGATCGGGGCGTTCGTCCTGGGCGCGTCCACACTGCCGTTCATCTGGAACGTGTTCCGCAGCTACCGCTACGGCCGCGTCGCCACCGCGGATGACCCGTGGGGCTTCGGCAACTCCCTGGAATGGGCCACCACGTGCCCGCCGCCGCGGCACAACTTCACCGAGCTGCCCCGGATCCGTTCCGAGCGCCCGGCGTTCGAGCTGCACTACCCGCACCTGGTGGAGCGGTTCCGCAACGAGGCGCACCTGAGCCGCCACGCCGACCCGGGTGAGAAGGCCTCGCAGGCGATCGGCGGGGAGACCCAGCCCGACGGCGACCCGAAGTCGCGGTGACCGCGAGCGCGACCGGCGCCACCAGCGTCCTCATCACCGTCACCGGGCCCGACCGGCCCGGGGTGAGCTCGGTGCTGTTCGCCGCGCTCACCCGCCACGGCGTCGACCTCCTCGACGTCGAGCAGGTCGTCATCCGCGGTCAGCTGACCCTCGGGGCGCTCGTGGTGGCCCACCACGACCCCGAGGGCCTGCAGGAGGCCGTCGAGCAGGCGATGGCCAGCATCGCGATGAGCGTGCAGGCCACGATCGCCGAGGACGACGACACGACGGCCCGGCAGCTGTCCACCCACGTCGTCGTGCTCACCGGCCGCCCCATCACGGCGAGGGCGTTCGGGTCGGTCGCGCAGGCGCTGGCCGACGTGGGCGCCAACATCGACGCGATCCGGCGGGTGGCCGACTACCCGGTCACCGCCCTGGAGCTGCTGGTCTCCCCGGTCCCTGGCCGCGGCTCGGACCACTACCCGCCGGGCACCCTGCGCGCCCGGCTGGTCGAGGTCGCCCGCGCCGCGGGCGTCGACGTGGCCGTCGAGCGCCACGGGCTGGGCAGGCGCAGCAAGCGGCTGATCGTCTTCGACGTCGACTCCACGCTCGTGCAGGGCGAGGTCATCGAGATGCTGGCCGCCCGGGCCGGTGCGGAGGCCGAGGTCCGCGCGGTCACCGAGGCGGCCATGAGCGGCGAGCTCGACTTCACCGAGTCGCTGCACCGGCGGGTCGCCGCGCTGGCCGGCCTGCCCGAGTCGGTGCTCGACGACGTCGCCGCCGAGTTGGAGCTCACCCCGGGCGCGCGCACCACCATCCGCACCCTCAAGCGCCTCGGCTTCCGCTGCGGCATCGTCTCCGGCGGGTTCACCCGGGTGATCACCCCGCTGGCCCGCGAGCTGCACATGGACTTCTGCGCGGCCAACGAGCTGGAGGTCGTCGACGGCAGGCTCACCGGCCGCGTCGTCGGCGAGGTCGTCGACCGCCCCGGCAAGGCCGAGGCGCTGCGCCGGTTCGCCGCCCGGTCCGGGGTGCCGCTGGAGCAGTGCGTGGCCGTCGGCGACGGGGCCAACGACATCGACATGCTCACCACCGCCGGGCTGGGCATCGCCTTCAACGCCAAACCCGCGCTGCGCGAGGTGGCCGACGCCGCCCTGTCGCACCCGTACCTCGACGTCGTGCTCTTCGTCCTCGGGATCACCCGCGACGAGGTGGAGCGGGCCGACGAGGCCGAGGGCGTCGGTCGCCGGGTACCCATCGCGTGAGCACCGCACTGGCCCCCGTCGCCGCCCGCTACCTGGCCGGCCCGACGACCATCCCACCCGAGCCCGACGGCGTCGTGCGGGCGATGACGATGGTGCTGCGCCTGGAGCGGCCGCCCGCCGCCCGCACCCCCGTGCTGGAGGCCGCGGCCGCCGCCGCGCTGGCCGTCTGCCTCGATCCGCGCGCGCAGCCGGGCGGGGAGTGGGCCGAGCCGGTGCGGATGTGGGTGGAGAACCGCATCCGCAAGATCGCCCGGCGGGCCCGCACGGCGCACTGGGCCGCGGTGCAGGAGCTGCCCGGCATCACCTGGACGGTCGGGCCCGACGACAACCCCGCCCAGGTCAGGGCGCTGGTCCCGGGGCCGGTCGAGGAGGTGCCCCGCACGGTGTCGCGGCTGCAGATCGGCGGCACCGACCTGGAGCCCGACGAGCCCGGCCCCGTCGCCGCGGATCGCCCGGTGATCTGGGTGAACGCGGGGCTGGGGATGTCGGTGGGCAAGGCGGCCGCCCAGGTCGGGCACGCGGCCATGCTCTACGCCGCCGCCCGCGACCTCACCGAGGTGCCGCCGTTCGCGGTGCGCGACGCCGGGGGCGAGCGCTGGGACGCGCTGTGCGCGCTCGCCCGCTCCGGGGCGGCCGTCGCCGTCCGGGACGCCGGGTTCACCGAGGTGGCGCCGGGCTCGACGACCTGCGTCGTCACCGCCACGCCCGCCGCCGGGTGAGCGGGGACCCCACCCGATGAGCCGCCGCCGCATCGACGTCGCCGAGCGCCGCGCCCGGCTGGTCGTCCGGCACCGGCACGCGGCCGCCGCGCGCACCGACGACGTCGTCGCGATCACCGACGGGCTCGTCGCCCTGCATTCGAGCGACCCGGTCAGCGTCTACCTGTCCGCGACCGCGCGGATGGTCCACCCGGACCTCGCGGCGCTGGACACCGCCCTCTACGACGACAGGAGCCTGCTGCGCCACCACGCCATGCGCCGCACGCTGTGGGTCCTGGGCCACGACGCCGCCCGCGCCGCCCACCACGCCGCCACCACGACGATCGCGGCGGTGCAGCTGCGCCAGCTGCTCGCGATGCTGGAGGCGGGCGGCGTGGCGAACGCCGGAGCCTGGTACGCCGACGCGGCCGCGCGGATCGAGCAGCTGCTCCCGGCGACCGGACCGCTGACCGCCCGCGAGGTGGGCGCGGAGTTCCCCGAGCTGGCGGTGAAGGTGCCGGTGGGCACCGGCACCTTCGCGACCACCCAGGCCGCGCACACCCGCGTGCTGCTGATGATGGGCTTCCAGGGCCGGGTGCTGCGGGCCCGGCCCACCGGTACGTGGATCAACGGCCAGTACCGCTACGCGGCGACGAGCGCCTGGTTCCCCGATGGCTTCGACGCCGCGGGCACCGGGGTGCGCGAGCACGCAGCCGACCTGGCCCGCCGCTGGCTGCGGGCGTTCGGCCCCGGCCTGGCGACCGACCTGAAGTGGTGGGCGCGCTGGACAGTCGCGATCACCGAGCGGGCGCTGGCCGACGTCGGCGCGGTCGAGGTGGAGCTCGACGGGGGCACCGGCTACGTGCTGCCCGACGACGTGGATCCGGTCGGGTCGGCGGAGCCGGCGGCGGTCCTGCTGCCCGGCCTCGACCCGTCGACGATGGGTTGGAAGAGCCGCGCCTTCCACCTCGACCCCGACCACGTCCCGGTGCTGTTCGACCGCAACGGCAACGGCGGCCCCGCCGTCTGGGTGGACGGGCGGATCGTCGGCGGGTGGACGCAGCGCAAGGACGGCACCATCGCCCTGCGGATGCTCGACGACGTGGGTTCGGAAGCGACAGCCGCGATCGAGGCCCGGGCGCACGCCCTGGAGGCCCTGCTCGGCGGGGTCCGCTTCACCACCCGATTCCCGGCCCCCTTCCAAGCCGCCCTCCCCACCCCCTAACCCCGTCGAGAACGAGCTTGTCGTCGTTTTGGACCGGTCCAAACGACAACAGCTTCGTTCTCGACGGGCCCGGAGGGCGGGGGTGGGGCGGTCAGGGGGCGCCGCGGAGGCGGCGGAGGGCGGCGTGGACCTTGTCGCGGTCGTCGGTGGGCCAGAACGGGGGGAGGCTCGCCCGCAGGAACCCGCCGTAGCGGGCGGTGGCCAGGCGCGGGTCGAGGATCGCGACGACGCCGCGGTCGTCCATCCCGCGCAGCAGCCGCCCGGCGCCCTGGGCCAGCAGCAGCGCGGCGTGCGTGGCCGAGACGGACAGGAAGCCGTTGCCGCCGCGGGCGTCGGTGGCCCGCTGCCGGGCCGCGACCAGCGGGTCGTCCGGGCGGGGGAACGGGATCCGGTCGATGATCACGCAGGACAGCGACGGCCCGGGCACGTCGACGCCCTGCCACAGCGACAGGGTGCCGAACAGCGAGGTCGCCTCGTCCTCGGCGAACTTCTTGACCAGCTGCATCGTCGAGTCCTCGCCCTGGCACAGCAGCGGGGTCTCCAGCCGCCCGCGCAGCGCCTCGGTGGCCTGCTTGGCCGCCCGCATCGAGGAGAACAGCCCCAGGGTGCGCCCGCCCGCCGCCTCCACCAGCCCGGCGATCTCGTCCAGGTACGACGGCGGCAGGCCGTCGCGCCCGGGCGGGGGCAGCCGCTTGGCCACGTAGAGGATGCCGCTGCGGGCGTGCGCGAACGGCGAGCCGACGTCCAGGCCCGACCACTTGGGCGCGGACGGGTCGGGCACCGGGTCGTCGCCCGCCGCGGCCACCGCCGACGACGGCGGCAGCCCCCACTGCCGGGCCAGCGCGTCGAAGTTGCCGCCCAGCGCCAGTGTCGCCGAGGTCAGCACGATGGTCGAACGCCCGAACAGCCGCTCGCGCAGCAGCCCGCCCACCCACAGCGGCGCCGCCCGCAGGACCTTGTGCCGGGAGCCGTCCGGGCCCTGCTCGGCCAGCCAGACGACGTCGCGGCGCTTGGCCGGGTCGGGCTCGTCGAAGGCGCCCAGCAGCCGCACGGCCGTGTCGGCGACCTCCTCCAGCGCGGCCTGGGCCTGCTTGCGCCCGCCCGCGGCCTCCACGTCCTCGCGCCGCTCGCCACCCAGCGACGTCTTGCAGGAGGCAGCGGCGTCGCGCACGGCCGAGAGCGCACCCACCGCCGCCTGCGGCAGCGACTCCCAGCGCCCGGGCTGCAGGTCGTCGAGCACCATGCCCAGGCCCTCACCCGCCTCGATCAAGCGGTCGGCCACCGCCTGGTCGACGACCTTGCCGACCCGGCGACCGGCCGTGACCACGATGCCCGCCGTCAGTTCCGCGGTGGCCACCCCGGTGACCCGGTCGACCAGCTCGTGGGCCTCGTCGACCACCACGACGTCGTGCTCGGGCAGCACCGGGCGCCCGTCCATGGCGTCGATGGCCAGCAGTGCGTGGTTGGTGACGACGATGTCGGACTTGCCGGCCTCGCCGCGGGCCTTCTCGGCGAAGCACTCCTCGCCGACCGGGCACCGCGCCGCGCCCAGGCACTCCCGCGCGGTGACGCTCACCTGCCGCCAGGTGGAGTCCGACACGCCGGGGACGAGCTCGTCGCGGTCGCCGGTCTCGGTGGTGTCGGCCCACTCGTGCAGGCGCTTGATCGCCCGGCCCATCGCCGAGATCGCGAACGGGTCGAACAGCTCGTCGGAGGGGTCGACGTCGTCGGGGCCGTGCAGCTTGTTCAGGCAGAGGTAGTTGCGCCTGCCCTTGAGGATGGCGAACGTCGGGGCGCGCCCGAGCAGCGGCTTGAGCGCCTTGGCCAGGCGGGGCAGGTCGCGGTCGACCAGCTGGCGCTGCAGGGCGATGGTCGCGGTGGAGATCACGACCGTCTTGCCCTTGGCCACCGCGTGGTGGATGGCGGGCACCAAGTAGGCGAGCGACTTGCCGGTCCCGGTGCCGGCCTGCACGGCGACGTGCTCGCCGGTGGCGATGGCGGAGCGGACGGCCTGGGCCATCGCGTCCTGGCCCTCGCGCCGCTTCCCGCCGACCGCCGTGACCGCCGCTTCCAGGAGCTCGGCGACGCCGGGGAGCTGGGTCGTCGTGGGCACCGGGCGAGGTTACCCGTCGGCCAGATGGGCCCGGGCCGGAACGCCGCCATCGCCGCGCGCGGCGTCGCGGTGTCACCCGGATGGACAACGGGTGACGGGCGTGTGACCTGCGCTTTCCGTTCCAGGAGTAGCAGGTTCGGGGGTGTGATCCGCACCGGGGGCCCTTGTCGACACCCGTTCGGGGGTCGCCATCATGACGCGGTGACATCGACGCAGCTCCGTTCCGCTCCGGCCGCCGCGTACCCCGTGCAGATCGAGCACGAGGCCCGCTACAGCGACCTCGACCCCAGCCGCCGCATCGGCCGCGACGCGCTCGTGCGCTGGTTCGAGGACGCCCGGGTGGCCGTCGAGCGCGACGCCTTCGGCGCCGACCTGGTGACCCGCATGCGCAGCGAGGTCCGGCTGCTGCTGGCCTCGGTGCGGGTGGACGTGCTGGCGCCGCTGCGGGTGACCGGGCGCTACCGGATCGCCGTGGGCGTGACCCGGATCGGCACCTCGTCGTTCAGCTACGCCTACGGCGTGTTCGCCGGCGACGAGTGCGTGGCCACCGGGGAGTCGACGTCCGTGCACGTCGTGCGCGGCGCGTCCGCCCCGCTGCCCGACGAGGTGCGCGCCGCGCTGGCGGCGCTGCGGATGACCGGGCCGGAGCCGGTGCGCCCCGAGCGCGCCCCGGCCCTGCTGGTCCGCGAGAACTACCCGTTCCGCCTCGACGTCCGCACCCGCTTCGGCGACCTCGACACCAACCGCCACGTCAACAACGTGGCGCTCGCCGGCTGGTACCTCGACGGGCTCGCCGAGCTGCACCTGGACGTGCTGGGCTACCCGACCGGCGGCCCGCTCGACGGCCTGTCGCCCAGCTCGCTGCGCGTCGACTACCTCGCCCAGGTGCACTACCCGGGGATCCACCAGCTGCGGGTCGGCGTGCTGGAGCTGGACGAGACGTCGGTGCGCTACGCGTGCGGGCTGTTCGACGGCCCCCGCTGCATCGGACTGGCCGAGGCGCTCGGCGCCCACCACGCCCCCGGCGAGGACGGCGACCCTGTCGAGCTGGCGCGCGGCTTCGAGCCGTTCCGGATGCGGGGGCTCTGACCCGGTCCGGGGCCGGACGCACCGATCGGGTGCGGTGCGGGGACAACGACTCGGGGTGCCCGCGCGTCTACCATCCGCACACCCCGGCCGCTCCCCGCGTCGCCGGTGGTCCCGTTCGGATCGTCCCGAGGAGTGCCGCATGCCCGCTGCCGCCGTGCCCGCCGACCGTCCCGCGTGGCGGACCTCCAGCCACAGCGCGGGCGGCGCCTGCGTGGAGGTGGCCCCGGGGCCGCGCGGGGTGCTCGTGCGCGACAGCAAGGACGGCGGCCTCGGACCGATCCTGCAGCTCGACCACGCGGCGTGGCGGGAGCTGCTGGCCGCCGCGGCGTCCCGGCGCACCGGCGCGGTGGGCGGGCTGCGGATCACCCAGGGCGTGCGCCGCACCCTGCACGCCGGGGCCCAGGTCGTCACGTTCTGGCACGTCAGCATGGCCGGGCTGACCCTGCACTACACCGACGCCGAGTGGGCGTCGTTCGCCCTCGGGGTCCGCGAGGGAGAGTTCGAGTTCGCCCCGGCCCTCTAGGGCTCACGACCCGACGGTGACCCCCGCGCCGCGCAGCTCGGCCAGTGCGCGCTCGGTGGTCTCCGGCGCCACCCCCGCGCACAGGTCGAGCAGGACGTTCGTGGTGAAGCCGGCCGCGGCGGCGTCGAGCGCGGTGGCCCGGACGCAGTGGTCGGTGGCGATGCCGACGACGTCGACGGTGTCGACGCCGCGCTCGCGCAGCCAGTCGACCAGCGCCGTCCCGCCCGGCTCGGCGCCCTCGAAGCCGGAGTAGGCCGCGTCGTACTCGCCCTTGCTGAACACCGCTTCGATGCGGGCCACGTCCAGCTCCGGGTGGAACGACGCCCCCGGCGTCCCGACCCGGCAGTGCGGCGGCCAGGAGTCGACGAAGTCGGGGGTGTCGGAGAAGTGGGCGCCCGGGTCGATGTGGTGGTCGCGGGTGGCGACCACGTGGTCCCACGCGCCGCCCGCGGCGCGCAGCCGCTCGGAGACGGCCGCGGCGACGGCGGCGCCCCCGGCGACCGCCAGCGAACCGCCCTCGCAGAAGTCGTTCTGCACGTCGACGACGATCAGCGCGCGACGTCGTGCCGATGGTTCGCTCGCGAGCTCGCTCATGACATCCCTTCGAACACCGTGGGCAGGGCGGGTTCGCCGCGGGAGAGCTTGAGCCCCTCCCACGGCACGGACACCAGCGCGGCGCGCAGCCGCTCCCGCGACTGCTCCAGGGTCTCCACGCCGGGCACGGTCTTGCCGTCGCGGACCAGCGGCACCGGCATCACGCGGTCGTGCGGTCCCACCTCGATCGGGGCGCCGGCGGGGTGCACGACCTCCTCGATCGCGGTGCCCGTCGGCTTGAAGCGGCGCACCGCGGACTTGCGCCCGCCGCGGGACTCCTTCGACGCGCTGCGCTTGGCCACCGGCCGCCCGTCCACCTCGACCAGCTTGTAGACCATCCCCGCGGTCGGCGCCCCGGAGCCGGTGACGACGGACGTGCCGACGCCGTAGGAGTCGACGGGCTCGGCGCGCAGCGAGGCGATGGCGTACTCGTCGAGGTCGCCCGACAGCACGATCCGGGTCGCGGTGGCGCCCAGGCCGTCGAGCTGCTCGCGGGCCTGGCGGGCCAGCACCCCGAGGTCGCCGGAGTCGATCCGCACGGCGCCCAGCCCGGGCCCGGCGGCCTGCACGGCCAGCTCGATGCCGCGCCGGATGTCGTAGGTGTCGACGAGCAGCGTGGTCTGCGGGCCCAGTGCCGAGACCTGGCTGCGGAAGGCGCTCAGCTCGTCGTCGTGCAGCAGGGTGAAGGCGTGCGCCGCGGTGCCCGCGGTGGGGATGCCGTGGCGGCGCTCGGCCTCCAGGTTCGACGTGGCCGAGAACCCGGCCAGGTACGCCGCCCGCGCCGAGGCCACGGCGGCCGCCTCGTGGGTGCGCCGCGAGCCCATCTCGATCAGCGGGCGGCCATCGGCCGCGGTCACCATCCGGGCCGCGGCGGAGGCGATCGCGCTGTCGTGGTTGAGGATCGACAGGGACAGGGTCTCCAGCACGACCGCATCGACGAACGTGCCGGTGACGGTGAGGATCGGCGAGCCGGGGAAGTACAGCTCCCCCTCGGGGTAGCCGTCGACGTCGCCGGAGAAGCGGTAGTCGCCCAGCCACTCCAGCGTGCTCGGGTCGACGACGTCGGCCAGCGCGGCCAGCTCCTCGGAGCCGAACCGGAACCGCTCGATCGACTCCAGCAGCCGCGCGGTGCCCGCGACGACGCCGTAGCGGCGCCCGTCGGGCAGGCGGCGGGCGAACACCTCGAAGACGCAGTGCCGGGTCGCGGTACCGTCCGCGAGGGCCGCGGCGAGCATCGTCAGCTCGTAGCGGTCGGTGAACAGGGCGGTGCTGACCCCTGCCGAGGACGGACTTCCGGTCATGACGCCGAAGCCTAGGTCGTGTCCCTGATCCGGGAGACACGACCTGAGGTGGCATGCACCGTGCAGGGACGACGCACCGGGTGTCACCATGGAGGGCATGACCGTGCCGCAGTCGACACCCACCACCGTGGTGGAGCCGGACGTGGATGAGGCCGGCTCCGCCGACGTGCCGTGGCAGGCGATCGTTTGGAACGATCCCGTCAACCTCATGTCCTACGTCACCTACGTGCTGCAGAAGGTGTTCGGCTATCCGGAGCCCAAGGCCACGCAGCTGATGCTCGACGTGCACCACAAGGGGCGGGCCGCGGTGTCCGCAGGCGACAAGGACAAGATCGAGGGCGATGTGGCGAAACTGCACGCCGCGGGTCTGTGGGCCACCATGCAGAAGGTTTGAGTGGGCGGGAAGACGTGAACGGCTGGAAGCGCGCGGGCCGCGGGTCGCGGGTCCGACTGGTGACCACCCTGGAGGCGCAGGAGGCGGCCGTCCTGCGCGGGCTGGTCGGCGAGATCCGCCGCATGCTGGCCGGGCGCAGCGAGGAGAACCCGGCCGACGAGCTCGCGGTGCTCACCGGCATGCGCACGGGCCCGTCCAGCAAGCCCGACGACCACGTCCTGGCCCGGCTGCTGCCCGACTTCAGCACCGACGACGAGGACCTCTCGGCCGGCATGCGCTCGCTGCACGAGCCCGCGCTGATCGACGCCAAGGACGAGGCCGCCCAGGTCGTCGAGCAGACGCTGCCCGAGTCCGGGGGCCGCATCGAGCTCAGCCCCGAGCAGGCCGACGCCTGGCTGGCCTCGCTGAACGACGTGCGGCTCGCCCTGGGCACCGCGCTGGACGTCAGCGAGGAGATGCCCGACGAGCTCCCGCCCGACGACCCGCGCACCGCCCACCTGGGCGTCTACCACTGGCTGACCTTCGTCCAGGACGCGCTGGTGCAGGCCCGCATGCAGGTGCGGTGAGCGGACCCTCGACGCAGCGCGGCACCGACCTGCCGAGCCTGCTGCGCGGTCTGGACCCGCACCTGCGCGACGGCGCCTACGTCTTCGCCTCGGTCCCGGCGGGCACCGTCCTGGACGTCGCGCCGGTGGCCACGATGGCCGAGGACGAGGGCACCACGGTGGTGCTCGCCGAGGCCGACGCCCAGCGGTTGGGCCTGGCCGCCGAGTACCGCTGCGCCTGGATCACCCTGCGGGTGCACTCGTCGCTGGCCGCGGTCGGCATGCTGGCCCGGGTGAGCGCGGCGCTGGCCCGGCGCGGCATCAGCGTCAACCCGGTCGCCGGGTTCCACCACGACCACCTGTTCGTGCCGCACGACCGCGCCGCCGACGCCATGGCCGCGCTCGACGCGCTGCGTCGTGCCGGTCCCGGCTCCCGGCGCACCACCGTCGGCGAGTACGAGATCGACGACGACCCGACCCGCGTCGACCGCGAGGTCGTCTGGCGGTACCTGTCGACCGAGGCCTACTGGGGCCGCTGGCGCGACCGCCGCATGGTCGAGGCCCAGCTCGACGAGGCGTTCCTGCTGCTCGGGGCCTACCACCGGGGGTCGGGGGAGATGGTCGGGTTCGCCCGCGGCACCGGCGACGGGCTGTCCTTCGGCTACCTGGCCGACGTGTTCGTGCTCGACTCCGCGCGCGGCGCCGGGCTGGGCAAGGCGCTGGTGGCCGCGGTCGTGGAGCAGGACCCGCGGATCCGCTGGGTGCTGTTCACCGCCGACGCGCACGGGCTGTACCGGCGCTACGGCTTCACCGACCCGGACGCGACGGCGATGGTGCGGCCGTCGAGCGTGCCCGCACCGGGTGTGAGCCCCGGCGCAGGCGTGCGGGGAGCGGTGTCCGGCCCGTAGGCTGGATGGGTGCTGGTGATCCGAGCTGATCTCGTCGACGAGATCGTCGCCCATGCCCGTCGGGACCACCCCGACGAGGCGTGCGGGGTCATCGCCGGTCCGGAGGGCTCCGACCGCCCCGAGCGGTTCATCCCGATGGTCAACTCCGCGCGCTCGCCGACGTTCTACGAGTTCGACTCCGGCGACCTGCTGCGCCTCTACCGCGACATGGACTCCCGCGACGAGGTGCCGGTGGTCATCTACCACTCGCACACCGCCACCGAGGCCTACCCGTCGCGCACCGACATCTCCTACGCCTCCGAGCCCGAGGCGCACTACGTGCTCGTGTCGACCCGCGAGGCCGACTCGCACGAGTTCCGGTCGTTCCGCATCGTGGACGGCGTGGTCACCGAGGAAGACGTGGACGTCGTCGAGAGTTACATGTTCGCCCACACCGGTGCGGACGACGTCCCCGAGCGCGACTGACGTCCCCGCGCCCCGCCCGATCGACCTCACTGGAGCACCCGCATGGCCGTGACCGTGTCCATCCCCACCATCCTGCGCACCCACACCGGCGGTGAGAAGACCGTCGAGGCCAAGGGCGGCACCGTCGGCGAGGTCATCGACGACCTGGAGTCGCGGCACAGCGGCATCGCCGGTCGGCTGCTGACCAACGGCTCGCTGCACCGGTTCGTCAACATCTACGTCGACGACGAGGACATCCGCTTCGCCGGCGGCCTGCAGGCCCCGGTCGGGGAGAACTCGAACGTCACCATCCTGCCCGCCGTCGCGGGCGGCTGAGCCAGAAGAGGCCCCATGGCCCGGTACGACTCGCTGCTGCAGGCGGTCGGCGACACCCCGCTGGTCGGCCTGCCGTCGCTGTCGCCCGCCGAGAACGTGCGGCTGTGGGCGAAGCTGGAGGACCGCAACCCCACGGGCTCCATCAAGGACCGCCCGGCCCTCGCCATGATCGAGAAGGCGGAGGCCGACGGGCTGCTGACGCCCGGCTGCACGGTGCTGGAGCCGACGTCGGGCAACACCGGCATCTCGCTGGCCATGGCCTGCAAGCTCAAGGGCTACCGGCTGATCTGCGTGATGCCGGAGAACACCTCGGTGGAGCGGCGCCAGCTGCTGCGGATGTACGGCGCGGAGATCATCTCCTCGCCCGCGGCGGGCGGGTCGAACCAGGCCGTGGCCATGGCCAAGAAGCTGGCCGCGGAGAACGCCGACTGGGTCATGCTCTACCAGTACGGCAACCCGGCCAACGCCGACGCGCACTACCGCACCACCGGCCCGGAGATCCTGCGCGACCTGCCCGGGATCACCCACTTCGTGGCCGGGCTGGGCACCACCGGCACGCTCGTCGGCACCGGGCGCTTCCTGCGCGAGCACAAGCCCGACGTGCAGGTCGTGGCGGCCGAGCCGCGCTACGGCGAGCTGGTCTACGGCCTGCGCAACCTCGACGAGGGCTTCGTCCCGGAGCTGTACGACCCCGAGGTGCTCACCGCGCGCTACTCGGTGGGCTCGCGCGACGCGCTGCGCCGCACCCGCCAGCTCGTCGACCAGGAGGGGATCTTCGCCGGGATCTCCACCGGCGGCATCCTGCACGCCGCGCTGGCGGTGGCGGAGAAGGCGGCCGGGGCGGGGGAGAGCGCCGAGATCGTGCTCGTCGTCTGCGACGGCGGCTGGAAGTACCTCTCGACCGGGGCCTACTCCGGCGAGCTGGACGAGGCGGCCGAGGGCATCGAGGGCCACCTCTGGGCCTGACGCCCGCCCCCACGCCCCGCCCCGAACCCGTCGAGAACGAACCTGTTGTCGTTTGGACCGGTCCAATCCGACGACAAGTTCGTTCTCGACGGAGTCTGGGCTGGTGCGTACGGTGGTTTACATGGTTGCACCGCTGTCCGACCGGCCCGTGGCCCGCGTGATCCCGCCGCAGCCGGTCGCCGCCGCGGCCACCATGCTGCTGTTCACCGCGGTGCTCTACCTCAGCGAGGCGATCGACCAGTTCACCCCGCTCGACCTCGACGACGACGGCATCCGCCCCTGGTCGCTCGACGGGCTCGACGGCATCCTCTGGTCGCCGCTGCTGCACGGCGGGTGGGGGCACCTGTTCACCAACACCCTGCCGTTCCTGGTCTTCGGGTTCCTGGCCATGGCCGGGGGGATCCGGCAGTGGCTGCTGGTCACCGCGATGATCTGGATCATCGGCGGGGCCGGCGTGTGGTTGACCGGCGGCAGCTCGATCAACAGCCACATCGGTGCCTCCGGGGTGATCTTCGGGTGGCTGGCGTTCCTGCTCGCGCGGGGGTTCTTCGCCCGCAGCGGCAGGCAGATCGCGCTGGCCGCGGTGCTGCTGTTCCTCTGGGGCGGGCTGCTGTGGGGCGTGCTGCCGGGCCAGGCCGACATCTCCTGGCAGGCGCACCTGTTCGGCGCGCTGGCCGGCATCCTGGCCGCCCGCGTGGTCGCCCGACCGGCCCGGCGCGCGCCGCGGTCGCTGCCCGGCGCGTCCTGAGTGGGTGAGCGTGGTCCCGACGGGGTCGGGACGGCGGTGGCGCTGCGCCGCTACCCGGTCAAGTCGATGCTGGGCGAGGACCTGGACGAGGCGGAGCTCGGCGCCGCCGGGCTCGACGGCGACCGCGCCCTCGCGCTGATCGACCGGGAGACCGGCCGGGTCGCCACGGCGAAGCACCCCCGGCTGTGGCGGGCGCTGCTGCGGTTCTCGGCCGCCCGCAACGGCACCGGCGTGCGGATCACGCTGCCCGACGGGCGCGCCCTCGCCGTCGACGGCCCCGACACCGACGCCACCCTGTCCGCCGTGCTGGGCCGGGAGGTGCGGCTGGTCTCCGCCCGCCCGGACGGCGCCGAGGTGGAGCGGCCCGACCCGGCCGACGTGCTCGAGCACGGCGTCGAGGCCGAGGTGGCGTTCGCGACGCTGGAGATCGCCCAGGGCACCCCGGGCGGCAACTTCGTCGACTACGCGCCCGTGCACCTCATCACCACCGCCACCCTCGACCACATCGGCGCCGAGGCGCTGCGGTACCGGCCGAACCTGGTGGTCGACGCGCCGGGCGGGCGGCCGTTCGCGGAGAACGACTGGGTGGGGCGCGAGATCACCGTCGGCGACGTCCGGCTGCGCGGCACCCTGCCCACCCCGCGCTGCTCGGTCCCGACCCTGGAGCACGGCGACCTGCCCCGGTCGCCGCACGCCGTGCGCGTCCCGATGGCCCAGAACCGGGTCGACGTGCCCGGGTTCGGGGTGCTGCCGTGCGCGGGGCTCTACGCCGAGGTGCTGGCGGGCGGCACGGTCCGGGTCGGCGACGCGGTGACCCTGCGCTGAGCCGCGGTTCCCCCCGGCGTCACCGGCGGACGGCGCGCTTAGAGTGGCGGGCGTGAGCCTGGACTCCCCGATCGGCATGTTCGACTCCGGGGTCGGCGGCCTCACGGTGGCCCGTGCGGTCATCGACCAGCTCCCCGCGGAGCGGGTCGTCTACGTCGGCGACACGGCGCACAGCCCGTACGGGCCGCTGCCCATCGCCGAGATCCGCCGCCACACCCTGGCCATCGGCGACGAGCTGATGGAGCGCGGGGTCAAGGCGCTGGTCGTGGCCTGCAACAGCGCATCGGCGTCGTGCCTGCCCGACATCCGCGAGCGCTACCCGGTGCCGGTGGTCGAGGTCGTGCGCCCTGCGGTGCGCCGGGCCGTGGCGGCCACCCGCAACGGGCGGATCGGTGTGATCGGCACGGTGGCCACCATCACCTCCGGCGCCTACCAGGACTCCTTCGCCGCCGCCCGCGACGCCGAGATCACCGCGGTCGCCTGCCCCCGGTTCGTCGACTTCGTCGAGCGGGGGATGACCAGCGGGCGCCAGGTGCTCGGGCTCGCGCAGAGCTACCTGGAGCCGCTGCAGCGCGCCGGCGTCGACACCGTGGTCCTGGGCTGCACGCACTACCCGCTGCTCACCGGCGTCCTGCAGATCGTGCTCGGGCCCGAGGTCACGCTGGTCTCCAGCGCCGACGAGACCGCGAAGGACCTGGTCCGCGTGCTGATGGCCGCGGACCTCCTGCGCGACCCGGAGGGCCCGGCGCCGGGGCCGCACGAGTTCCTGGCCACCGGCGACCCCGAGCCGTTCGCCCGGCTCGGCCGGCGCTTCCTCGGCCCGGAGATCCGCCGCGTGTCCCCGCTGGGTGCCGCGGTCCGCGCCGGCTGAGGGGGTTTCGGTAGCGTCGTGGGGTGTTCGACGCGCTGGTGATCGTGACGCTGGTGGCTTCCGGCGCGCTCGCCGTCTTCGGGCTGGTCGAGACCGCCCGCGGCCGCCCGCCGGGCAAGCCGCTGGCCTACGCCGTGTACGTGGCGGTCGGGCTGCTCGTCGTGCAGGCCGCGATCGCCGCGGTGCGGGTCTTCGGCGGTGTCCAGGTGCCGGAGCCCACCACCTTCCTGATCTACCTGCTGGTCTCGGTGTGCGTGCTGCCGATCGCGCTGCAGTGGGCCAACGCCGACCCCAACCGGTGGGGCGGGGCGATCGTCGCCGCCGGGGCCGTCGGCGTGGCGGTGGCGGTGCTGCGGCTGCAGGGGATGTGGGCGGTGACCGGTGCCTGAGCCCGAGGAGGGCCGCGGCGCGGCCGAGCACGCGCCCCCGAGGGCCACGGCCACCGGCCCGGGCCGGGTGCTGATCGCCGTCTACGGGATCTTCGCGCTGTCCGCGACGGCCCGCGCCGGTGTGCAGATCGCGGGGCGCTTCTCCGAGGCCCCGGTCGCCTACCTGCTCTCGGCGCTGGCCGGGCTGGTCTACATCCTGGCCACGTTCGCCCTGGCCGGGCAGGGCCCGGGCGCGCGCAGGCTGGCCTGGGCCGCGGTCGGCTTCGAGATGGTCGGCGTGCTGGTCGTCGGCACGATCACCGCGTTCGTGCCCGGGGAGTTCGGGCCGGACGACACGGTGTGGTCGGTCTACGGCCGGGGCTACGGGTTTATCCCCCTGATCCTGCCGATGATCGGCTTGTGGTGGTTGCGGAGGACGCGCGGGCGTTAGCGTGCCGGCATGGAGCTGATCGTCCTGGGTTGTTCGGGCAGCGGCCCGGGGCCGACCTCACCGGCCTCCGGCTACCTCCTGCTGGCCGGGGGCACGGCCGTCGCGCTCGACATGGGCAACGGCACCTTCGGCCCCATGCAGCGCCACCTCGACCCGTTCGACCTCGACGCCGTGGCGTTCTCGCACCTGCACCCCGACCACTGCGCCGACTTCACCGCGCTGGCCGTGCACCGGCGCTACCACCCGCGCAAGCCCTACGACCCCGCCGCGCGGGCGCTGCCCGTGCACGCCCCGGCCGAGGCGCCGGAGCGGTTCGCCATGGCCTACGCGCCCTCGGCGCAGGAGCGCGCCGAGACCGACCTGACCGACGTGTTCGCCTTCGCCCCGCTCTCCGACGGCGCGAGCGCGACCGCGGGCGACGTCCGGATCGAGGCCCGCGCCGTCGACCACCTCTGCGAGGCCTACGCGCTGCGCCTGGAGCACGCCGGGCGCAGCCTCGTCTACAGCGGTGACACCGGCCCGTGCGACGCGCTCGTCGAGCTGGCCCGCGACGCCGACGTGCTGCTGGCCGAGGCGACCTGGCCGCACACCGGCCCCTGGGACGAGCCCCCGCCCGGGGTGCACCTGTCGGGCCGGCAGGCCGGCGAGCACGCGACGAAGGCCGGCGTCGGCCGGCTGCTGATCACGCACGTGGCGTCGTGGTTCGACCGGGAGGCGATCCTGGCCGAGGCGCGGGCCGCGTTCGACGGCCCGGTCGAGCTGGTCGAGGCGGACCGCGCCTACCCCGTCTGAGGGCTCGTCGCGCCGTCTCTCAACGCGCCGACCGGTCGTCGTGCGGAGGGCTCGCGATGGTCTCGTCGGACACGGCGTCGGCGTACTCCGGGAGGTCCTCGTCGGCGACGGCGACGACGTCGGGTCCGTCGGCGTGCCGGAGCTCGTCGAGGACGGCCCGCTCCTCGGGGTCCAGCGGTCCGGGCGGGATGCCCGGCTCGTAGTCGTTGCCGGTGGCCATGGCGGTGTCGGGGAGCTCGTCCCCGGGTTGCACGGTCATGACCGCCGAGTACCCAGCCGTCGTCGCCGCGGATCATCCGATCGGAACCCGCTGGAGGGCGTGCCTAGACTCGCCCGGTGAGCACCGACCAGGCACCCAGGGCAGACGGCAGGAAAGACGGCAGGAAAGACGACGAGCTGCGCCCGGTGCGGATCACCCGAGGCTTCCAGAAGCACCCGGCGGGCTCCGTGCTCGTCGAGTTCGGCGACACCAAGGTCCTCTGCGCGGCCAGCGCCGCCGAGGGCGTGCCGCGCTGGCGCAAGGGCACCGGGCTGGGCTGGCTGACCGCCGAGTACGCGATGCTGCCCTCGGCCACCAACACCCGCAACGACCGCGAGTCGGTCAAGGGCCGCGTCGGCGGGCGCACCCACGAGATCAGCCGGCTGATCGGCCGCTCGCTGCGCGCCTGCATCGACCTGGCCGCGCTCGGCGAGAACACCATCGCCCTGGACTGCGACGTCCTGCAGGCCGACGGCGGCACCCGCACCGCCGCCATCACCGGCGCCTACGTCGCGCTCGCCGACGCCGTCACCTACCTCGGCGCGCACGGCAGGCTGGCCGACCCCAAGCCGCTGTCGTGCCAGGTCGCCGCGGTCAGCGTCGGCGTGGTCGACGGCCGGGTCCGGCTCGACCTGCCCTACGAGGAGGACTCGCGCGCCGAGGTCGACACCAACGTCGTCGCCACCGAGAGCGGCACCCTCATCGAGGTGCAGGGCACCGGCGAGGGCGCCACCTTCACCCGCCGCACCCTCGACGCCATGCTCGACTCCGCGCTCGGCGGCATCCGGCGGCTGGCCGAGCTGCAGGTCGCCGCCCTCGCCGAGCCCTACCCCGGGGAGCTGCCGTGAAGCTGCTGCTGGCCTCGCGCAACGCGGGCAAGATCGCCGAGCTGGACCGCATCGTCGCCGCGGCCGAGCTGGCCAACCTGCAGGTCCTGGGCCTGCGCGACGTCCCGGAGTACCCGGAGGCCCCCGAGACCGGGGCGACGTTCGCGGAGAACGCACTGGCCAAGGCGCGCGACGCGGTCGCCGCCACCGGCCTGGCCGCCGTCGCCGACGACTCCGGGCTGGCGATCGACGCGCTCAACGGCATGCCCGGCGTGCTCTCGGCGCGCTGGTCGGGCGGGCACGGCGACGACGAGGCCAACCTGCGCCTCGTGCTGGGCCAGCTCGGCGACGTCCCCGACGAGCGGCGCGGCGCGGCGTTCGTCTGCGCGGCGGCGCTCGTCGTCCCCGGCCGGCCCGACGTGGTGGTGCACGGGGAGTGGCGCGGGCGGATCATCCGCGAGCCGCGCGGCACCAACGGCTTCGGGTACGACCCGATCTTCGTCCCGGACGGCGAGGAGCGGACCTCCGCGGAGCTGTCGGCCCAGGAGAAGGACGCCGACTCCCACCGCGGCCGCGCCCTGCGCGCCCTCCTGCCCCACCTCCGCGCCCTCTGACCCAGCGCTGCCTGGCCCCCACCCTCTGACCTGTGCCCGTTCCCAGCGCGCCACGAACTTTGGGGGACGGGAGGGAGCGGGGGAGCGGGGGGAGGGGGAGGGTCAGGTGGGGAAGCCGAGGAGCTTGGTGATGCGGGTGGTCTCGGGGGACGGGCCGAGGGGGGTGTCGTCGAGGGAGCGCACCTCGACCGGCCCGCGCGCCGACGACGTCAGCCAGACGCCCTGGGCGTCGGCCAGCTCGGCGGGGCGCACGAGCTGCTCCCGGGCGGTCCAGCCGAGCTCGCCGGCCCGGGACAGCAGGTGCGCCGCCGTGGTGCCGGCGAGGATGCCGGTCTCGGCGGGCGGCACCGTGCAGAGCACGCCGTCCCGCAGCCAGACCAGCGACGAGGTGGGGGCCTCCAGGGCGTAGCCGTCGGCGGAGACCCACAGCACGTCGTCGGCGCCGTGGGCGGTGGCCCAGCGCTGGCAGGCCATGTTGACCGCGTAGGACAGCGTCTTGGCCCCGGCCAGCAGGGCGGGTTCGGCGGTGCGCACGGCCACCGGGATCCCGAGCGGGAGCGTGCGCACCGCGACGCCCGAGCGCCGCTTGGCCCGCTGGTGGTCGGTGATCGGGTTCAGCGTCGCGTAGACGGTCGGGGGGCCGCCCGACTCCGGGCCGCGGGTGCACACGATGCGCAGCGCGCCCTCGTCGGCGGCTGGCCAGGCGCGGCAGGCGGTGTCGGCCAGGGCGACCAGCGCTTCGCGCGCCGGCAGGGCAAGGTCGAGGGCGGCGGCCGAGCGGGCCATCCGGTCGAGGTGCGCGTCGAGCAGCCACGGCCGCCCGCCGCGCACGTTGGCGGTCTCGAAGACGCCGTCGCCGCGCACGGCGCCCAGGTCGTCGGCGCGCAGGATCGGGGTGTCGGCGGGGACGACGGTGGGGACGAGGTCGGGCCCGAGGACGGCAAGCAGGGTCACAGGAGTCGGAGCCTAGGCCACGTCCCGGCCACGTCCCCCGGCCCGTCCGGTTCAGGAAAGCCACGATGCCGCCCGCAGGGGGCGGCATCGTGGCTTTCCTGAACCTCGGGGGAGCTCACGCTCACCCCGCGGGTTCCTCGGCCAGTACCCGCTGGGCGACCCGGAACGCCGAGTTGGCCGCGGGCACCCCGCAGTAGATCGCCGACTGCAGCAGAACCTCGACGATCTCGGCCCTGGTCAGGCCGTTGCGCAGGGCTCCGCGCAGGTGCAGCTCCAGCTCGGCGAAGTGGCCGTGGGCGATCAGCGCGGTGAGGGTCACCGCGCTGCGCATGCGCCGGTCGAGGCCGGGGCGGGTCCAGATGCCGCCCCAGGCGTACCGGGTGATCATCTCCTGGAACTCGGCGGTGACGTCGTCGGCGCGGCCGAGCGCCGCGTCGACGTGCGCGGGGCCGAGCACCTCGCGGCGGACGGCCAGGCCGTCGGGGTCGAGGTCGAGGGGGCGGGCGGGGTCGGTCATGGGGGTCACGCTAGTTGGGCGGCCCGCTCGCACCAGTCGGGATCGAGGTGGGTCGCGACGGCCACGAGCGGCGCGTTCCACCGCACGCAAGATGTCGTTGGTGGTCTCCGAGGTGGGCTCGTCGAGGTAGCGGAGCTGCGGCGGGAGACCGGCCAGCTCGGGGTCGGCTGGGAAGCCGTCGTAGCGGCGGGAGTTCGCCCCGCCCGCCACCGATCCGGACGGGGCGGGCGGGAGCGCCGGGTCGAGCGCGTGGCCGAACATCCGGGCGTGCGTGCGGCGGGGGTGGTCGGTGCCGTGGCCGACGACGTAGCTCTGACCGAGGCCGTTGCTGCCCAGGACGTAGTCCAGCCCGGACAGCACCGCGTCGCGGAAGCGACGTTCGCCGGTCAGCCGGTGCGCGGTGGCCAGCACGACGAGGTTGTTCAGGATGCGCCCGGTGGAGCCCCAGTCGTAGCCCTCCGGCGGGTCGTAGGGCTGCTCCCACGGCTGCCCGGCCTGGATCCGGACGAGCCGCTCGGCCGCCGCGACGACCGTGCCGCGCACGCGGTCGCGATCGGGCAGCCCGCTCGGGGCGAGCGCCAGGTCGAGTCGGGCCGGGGCGGCGACCCGGTCGTAGTCGAACCCGGTGGGGTCGAAGGCGTCGGCGGTGTGCCACGGCGACGCGCCGACCTCCGCCTCGAACCCGGCCTCCCCGGTGGCCAGGTACAGCTCGGCCGCGGCCCAGTAGAAGTCGTCTGTGGGGTCGTCGTCGGGGTAGGGGCCGCCGCCGAACGCGCCGCCGTCGTCCGGGGCGAGCAGGTGGGGGTGGCGGTGCGCGGCGGCGTGCGCGGTGCGGGCCGCGGCCAGCAGCCGGGCCGCGTAGTCCGGGTCCGCCAGGCGAAGGCCCGCGCCCCGCGGGCCGCGACCGCGGCCAGGTGCAGGGTGGCGGTGGTCGACGGGCGGTGCAGCACGCGTTCGGTCGGGTCGTCCTCAGGTCGTCCGGGCCGCGGCGACCAGGTGGTGCCGTGCACGCGGTGGAACGCGGTGCCGGCGAGCGGGTCGCCCGCGGGGACCTGCATCCGCAGCAGCCAGTCGAGCTGCCAGCGGCACTCGGCCAGCACCGGGGCGGGCGGCGCCGGGTCGGCGACGGCCAGCAGCTGCCACGCCGCGATGGCCCCGCTGACGACGTACTTGCCGTAGTCGCCCGCGTCGTACCAGCCCCCGGAGACGTCGACCGCGCCCGGCATGCGCCAGCCCGGGTACAGCCGCTCCTGGTCGGGGCCGGTCCAGGCGGCGACCGCGACGTCGCCCGCGTGCCGGCAGCGCATCGACCGGAAGAACGCCAGCGCGTCGGCGGCGAGGGCGTCGTGCACGCGCTCATCGACCCGGAACGGGTGGCTGTCGGCCGCTCCCGCCCGGATCCGGTACTCGCCGGGGCGGGTCAGCGCGGAGAACTCCAGGACGTGCACCACCAGCCCGGACGCCGGGTCGGGCCGCCGCGGCCACGGCCGCGACCGTCCGCGCAGCGCCGTGGCGCCGCCCGCGTCGACGACGGCGAACTCCACCGGCCCTGGCTCGTCGGACACGAGTCGCGCGCTTGGGGCCGTCGCCAGGGAAGCCGACCTGGTTGACGCGCACGGCCGGGCGCTCCGCCGCGATCCGGGCCGGCGAGCTCATCCGGGCAGCCTATGTGGCGAGGTCGTGAACGTGACCGAAATCGCTGGTGGAGCGGCCTGTTCACGCCATGGGGCCACCCCCTGGGGCCGGGGCGCCCCGTCGGCGCCGGTACCGTCGGACCAATGATCTGGCGACGGGTCGGCGCCGGCCTGGCGCTGCTGGCGGTGGCGGCGCTGGCCGCCTACCTCCTGCGCGACGGCGTCCCCAACGTCCGGCAGACCGTCGCGGCGGCCGGGTTCTGGGCCCCGCTGCTGTTCGTCCTGCTGCACGGCGTGATCTGCGCCGGGCCCGTCCCGCGCTCGGTGTTCACCGTCGTCTCGGGGATCCTGTTCGGCTCCGTGACCGGCGTGCTGGCCGCGCTGGCGGGCACCGCGCTCGCCGCCGGGCTGGCGTTCGTGCTGGCCAAGGCGATCGGCGCGCGCCTGGTCGAGCGGCACGCGCACCGCCCCCCGGTGGCCTGGGTGCTCCGGCGGGTCCAGCACCGCGGGCTGCTGACGATGATCTCGCTGCGGCTCATCCCGCCGATGCCGTTCTCGGTGATGAACTACGCCTCGGCGCTGTCCGGCGCGGGCATCGTCCCCTACCTCCTGGCCACGGTGATCGGGGTGCTGCCGGGCACGATCTCGATCGTCGTCCTCGGCGACGCCGCGGTCAGCGGCGACCCGCACCCGGCGATGTTCGTGGTCTCCGCGGTGTCCGGGCTGATCGGCCTGACCGGGGCCTACTTCGTCGCCCGCCGGCCGCTGCCCGCCGAGCCGGAGCCGCCGGCCGAGATCGTCGACACCGCGGCCACCGATCCCGGCGACGGCCTGCGCAGCGCCGCCTGAGGGTCAGGCACCCCGCGCCACCAGCCCCACCCCGACGACGAGCACGAGGGCGGCGGTCAGCACCGGCGTGAGGGTCGACAGGCGGGCCGAGCGCCCCCGCAGACGCCCTGCGAGGGCGGAGCCCGCCAGTCGGTCGCGCAGCACGACCAGCAGCAGGCCGGTCGTGGTCAGCGTGGCCGCCATGCCGACGCCGTAGGCGAGCACCAGGCCGACGCCGAACCAGGTGCGGCCCAGGCCGACCGCCCCGAGCAGCACCAGCAGGGCGGTCGGGCTGGGGACCAGCCCGCCGGCCACGCCGAGCCCGACCAGCGCGCCGCGGCCGAACCGCTCCCCGTGCCCGTGCCCGTGCCCGTGGCCGTGGCCGTGGGTCGGCGCGGCGGGCGTGGCCGCGCCGACCAGCGCGAGCGTCCGCTCCGACTCCGGGACGGCGCCCGTGGACCGCCGGTGGGCGCGCCAGGCCGAGCGCAGCAGCCCGACCCCGACCGCGGCCACCAGCAGCCCGCCGGCCACCCCCAGCCCGCGCAGCAGGCCGTCCGGGGCGACGGCGGCCGAGGCGCTGAGCACCAGCCCGAGCACGAGCACCCCGGCCGTGTGGGTGAACGTCACCGTGGCCCCGACGACCAGCGCGTCGCGCCGGGTGCCGCGCCGCCCGGCCAGGTAGGCGGCCATGACCGTCTTGCCGTGCCCGGGCAGCAGGGCGTGCGAGGCCCCCAGCACCAGGGCCAGCAGCACGGCCAGCGGCCCCACCCAGCCGGCGGGCTCGGGGCGGCCGACGAGGTCGGTGAAGAACGCCTCCAGCTCGTTCAGCGTCCCCTCGAGCGAGGACCCGCGGGCGCCGCCGGCCGTGACGGCGGCGCCGGCGCCGGGCCGCGTGCTCAGCGCGACCGAGCGCTGGTCGAGGGGACTGCTCAGCAGGTCGGCGGGGTAGGCGCGGAGCCGGTCGCTGACGCTGGTCGCCGGCACCGCCGGGTCGACGAGCGCCACCCCGGACCCGGTCGCGGTGATCTCCCGCCAGCCGATCCGGTCGGCCAGGTGGGAGTCGGTGAGCTCCACGGTCGCCGGCCGGTCGAGCGCCGCGGGCGTCGTCAGCGCGCACTCGACGCGGATGGTGGGCAGCCCGGCGTCGCCGGGTGGCAGCGCGAGCGCGGCCCCGGTGACGGTCCAGGTCAGCGGGGCCCCCTCCACGGCGACGCGGACGTCGGTGGCGATCGCGGCGCAGTCGGCCTCGGCGCGCGTGCGGGCCTCGGCGGGGTCGACGGTGCCGCTGCCGTCGCGGTCGATCTCGGGGATGAGCTGCAGGGCCGGGATCTCGGCGTGGTCGACGACCGCGAGCAGCTCGATCCGGTCGGGGAAGAGCACCAGCCCGTCGTGGTGGTTGACCGTCAGGTCACCCAGCGGGTGCGCCTCGGCGTCACCGGCCGGGAGGAGGGTGGCGGTACCCGCGCACAGCGCGGCGACCACGCCGGTGCGCGCGAGCCGGCGGGCGATCACCGCTGCCCCCGCAGGGCGTCGAGGGTGCGGCGGGCGGTCGGCGCGTGCAGCGGGGAGAAGTGCGGGTTGGTGGCCAGCGCGCCGTCGAGCACCGCGATCGCCTCGCCGGTGCGCCCCAGCCCGGCCAGGACCATGCCGTGGTGGAAGTCGGTGGTCGCGTCGCGGCGGCCCAGCGCGGTGGCCCGCTCGGTGTGGGGCAGGGCTTCGGCGTCGCGGCCGGCGCGGTGCAGCGCCCAGCCGAGCGCGTCGGCGGCGAACGCGCTGGGCGCCGCGGCGTACTCGGCCTCGGCGAGCGCGACCGCCTCGGTCGGGTCGCCGTGGTCGGCGGCGAGCTGGGCCGCGGCCAGGCCGTCGCGGGACCCGGCCGCCTCGGCCAGCTCCCGCTGCGCGTCGAGCAGCCGGTACTGGGCCCGCGCCTCGTCCGCACGCCCGGCCGACTCCAGCAGCTCGCCGTACTCCAGCAGGTACCGCGGCAGCGGCACGCGCAGCGCCAGCACCCGGTAGGCCTCGATCGCGGCGTCGAGCCGTCCGGTGGCGGCCAGCACCTTGGCCCGGCCCTGTCGCAGCGCCGCGTGGTCCGGGTCGGCCAGCAGGCCGCGCTCGTAGTGCCGGCTCGCCTCGTCGACCCGCCCTCCGCTCCAGGCCAGCTCGCCGAGGTGGTACTCGCAGAACGCGGTCTCGTCGGTGCTGGTGGCGGCACCCAGGGCCCGCTCCAGCGCCGTCCGGGCGCCCTCGACGTCGCCGCGCAGCTCCAGCTCGTAGGACGCCCGGGTGAACGCGGCCACCCCGGGGCGCAGGTCCAGCATCCGCTGCACGGCGGCCGTCGCGGTGGCGGTGTCGCCGAGCTGGGTGGCCGCGTCGGCGAGCACGCCGTGCGCCTCCGCGCCGGCCGGGTTGAGCGCGAGGGCCTGCTCGGCGTGGCCGCGGGCCGCGGCGAAGTCGTGCCGGGCGTTGGCCAGTGCGCCCAGCCCGATCAGCGCGGGCGCGTTGCCGTCGGGCTGCAGCTGCAGGGAGCGGTCGAGCGCGCCCTGCGCCTGCGCGTAGTAGACGGGGTCGGCCGTCACCCGGGCCTGCTCGACGTAGGCCCCGCCGAGCCCGGCCCAGGTGGCCGCGTCGCCCGGCACCCGCCGCAGCCGGGCCTGGGACTGCGCGATGGTGTCCGAGAGCCGGTCGCTGACCGCGGTCGGTGCCCGGGCGGGATCCGAGCCCGCGGTCGCCTGCAGCCCGGCGGCCAGCACGGTGGCCAGCAGCCCCGCGACGGCGACGGCCGGCACGACCAGCCGCAGGCGGGAGCGGCGGGGAACGGTGTCGCCAGCGGCGCGGACGTCGTCGTCGAGCGGGTCCGGGCGGGTCTCGGTGGGCGGTGCGGCGGCGGCCATGGCGGGGTCCTGTCCTGCGGGCTGGTGCGGTGGCGGTCGGTGGGGACGTCGCTCAGCCGGTCGTCGGCGGAGCGCCCGGACCCCGCGGGCCGGCGGGTCGAGCGCGGTCGGGGCGCCGCCGCAGCACCAGCGCGGCCACGGAACCGGCCAGCAGCGCACCGCCCAGGCTCCCCACGGCCACCACGGCCATCGGGTTCCAGTCGGTGCTGTTCGCGGCGGGGACGACGGCGGTGTCCACGGTCCCGTCGTCCGAGGACGGGGTCGCGCCCGAACCTCCGGAGTCCGAGCCCGACCCGCAGGCGGAGCCAGCGGAGGCGCTGTCGGCCGCCGTCCGGTTGCCGGGCAACGCGACGTACGGGAACTCGTCGAGGAACGCGACGTCGTTGGCGTCCACCTCGTCGCCATCGGCCAGCGCGTCGACCAGCGTGCCGGTCTGCGCGGCCCCGGCCACGGCCTGCAGCGAGATGTCGATGACGTCGTCGCCCAGGCGCCGACCGTTCGGGAAGCCCTGCAGGTCGCCGGCCAGCACGCCCAACCGGTCGGGGTCCTCGGTCGGCTCGATCGAGGTGTTGAGCCGCAGCATCTCCGACGGCTGGAACCGCGCCGGGTCGGCGTCGGCGTTGAGCACCTGGCTGTTGAGGTCGGCCTGGATCGGCGGCGCGGTGCCGTCGAGCGTCGGGGCGTTCTCGGCGATGCCGGTCAGGTAGATCTCGACGAGGTCGTTGCGCGGGGTGGCCGGCGCGGGCAGCCCGTAGATGCCCTCCAGCAGCCGCGCGACCTCCGGGTCGGTCACCCGGTCGACGACCTCGGGGATGGTCGCGTCCTGCACCGGCTGCAGGCCGTTGAACGCGTCCTTCAGCCCGGCGGGCAGCACGACCTCGTTGACCAGCGGGTTGCCCAGCCGGGAGACCTGCACGTCGGGCCCGGTCGCGGTGGCCTTGCCCGGCGAGAGCTGCAGGGTCCTGCGCTCGGTGGCGCTCCAGACGCCGATCACCGGGTTGCGGTCCGGGTCGCCGTTCGCGGTGACCTCGGGCAGCGGCAGCTGCAGCGCCCAGGTGTTGACGTCGGTCGCGGCCAGCGTGTCCTGCCCGGTCCCGGACAGGTCGCCGCCGTAGAGCAGGTCGAAGACCCGCAGGTCGGCGAAGAACGGGTCCTCGGCCGCGCCGACGTAGGTCTGGCCGCCACCGCGCAGCGGGGTGATGGCCTGGTCGCGCAGCGGGGCGTAGTCCGGGATGGAGGCCGCGCCGACGTTCGACGGCGCCACCTGGCCCTCGCCGATCTTCTCCCAGCCGCCGCCCTTGCTCACCGAGATCGTGTAGTACTGCCGGAACAGCAGGTTCTCGTCGTCCAGGCTCTCGACCGGGCCGTTGTTGTAGAGGAACGTGTCGTTGCCGCGACGGTCGTCGGTGCGGAAGGTGAGCCGGTAGCTGACGTCGGACTTGGCGTTGCCGTCGTTGTCGATGTGGATGTCGTAGTTGGCCTCGGTGGCCCAGGGGTAGAAGGTGGGGCCGCCGTTGGGCTCCTGCAGGCCGAACCAGTTGGCCACGAAGGTCACCGTGCCGGACCGGTCCGGGCTGACGAAGGCGTAGACGTCGGTGTTGTCCACGGCGGGGTCGGCGGCGATCAACGGCGCCTCCCGGTGGCTGGAGGCACCGGCCGGGCCGGCGGAGATCGAGGCCAACGCCGTGGTGAGCGCGATGGTGCCCGCGGTCGCGAGCGCACCGGCCACCCGACGCCGGGATCGGCGTGAGCGGGACATCGGATTCCTTCCGAAGCGCAGCCCGGACCGACCGGGGAACGGGAGATCGTTTCCGGTGGCGGGCGTGCGGAACCAAGCCCGGAACGCGAATGCGCCGGACGGAGTAGTTGTCGGGAATCGAACGGTGGAGCGTTCGCCGATGCGCTGGTCCGAGCTGCGCGGATCCGAGCTACACCGACATCACCACTTTCGTGGCGGGACCGGAATTGGTTCGCCCGGATGTGCGCTGTCGCTGGTGTGCGACGGGGGTGGGTGCCGGCGGCGGGATTCGAACCCGCACTGGCGGCGTTCTAAGCGCCGTCTCTCTGCCTGTTGGAGTACGCCGGCCGACCGTCCGGCCCCGTGCGGGACCGGACGGTGCGGAGTGCAGCCAGGATACGGGTCAGACCTTCAGGTCCTTGCGGAGCTTGGCCACGTGACCGGTGGCGCGCACGTTGTACTGCGCCTCCTCGATGGCGCCCTCCGGGCCCACCACGAACGTCGACCGGATCACCCCGGTGACGGTCTTGCCGTACATCTTCTTCTCCCCGAACGCGCCCCACGCCGTCAGCACCTCGCGGTCGGGGTCGGACAGCAGCGGGAACGTCAGCCCCTCGGCGTCGCGGAACTTCGCCAGCTTGGCCGGCTTGTCCGGGGAGACGCCCAGCACGGCCAGACCCGCGTCGTTGAGGTCGGCGAGGCTGTCGCGGAAGTCGCAGGCCTGCTTGGTGCAGCCGGGCGTGCCGGCCGCAGGGTAGAAGTAGACGATGACGCGCCGGCCGCGGTAGTCCGACAGCGACACCGGCTTGTCGTCCGCGTCGTGGAGCGTGAAGTCCGGCGCGGGGTCGCCGGGGGCGAGTCGGGAGCTCATGGCCCCGATCCTGGCAGACCCGGTCGGGTGCGGCGGCCCGACCGACGTCGGGCGGACCCGTCATCTACCGTGTGGAACCCCAACATCGATTGTCAGGAGGCGTCGTGGCGCGCGACCCGGACACCATCCAGCGCGAGATCGAGAGCGCCAGGACCGCACTGGCCGACAGCCTGGACGCGCTCAGCGACCGGGCCAACCCCAAGCACCTGGTCGAGCAGGGTCGGGAGAGCGTCCAGGAGAAGCTGAACGACCCCAGGATCCGCTACGCGCTCATCGGCGTGGGCGCGCTGGTCGGGCTGCTCGTCATCCGCAGCCTCTTCCGCTGACCCGGAGGTCGTGGGTGGGAAGCCGGGCCGGAGCCCGGCTTCCGCTCACGACCCGAACCGACCCGCGCGGACGGCGGCGACGAAGGCGCGCCAGGCGGCGGGGGAGTGGGACTGCGGGGGACGGGTGCGGTCCTTCGTGTCGCGGACGGCGACCTCGCCGGGGAGGAACGCCACCTCGACGCAGCTGGCCCCGTTGGTGCCGCTGTAGCTGCTCGTGCGCCACTGCGCCTGGGTGAGATCCACGGTCGCCTCCGCTCGTCGGAGCCGCGCCGCCGCCTCCTCGATCCGGGTCAGGGACTCGGTCGGGTCGAGGGCCGCGGAGCGTACGCGGCCGAACACCAATCCAGCCCGGTCGACGTCGGATGCCTTCTGCGTCCGCAGGGCGCCCACCGCGTGCTCGACGTGCGCGATGTCCGGCTCGCCGAGGTGCTCGTAGCCCAGGAGCACCACCCCGCCCGCCATCCCGGCGTGCGCTCCGGCCGCCGACGGCAGGACCTGGACGGTCACCGACGGGAGAGCCGCCGCGGCGATCACGTGTCGGAGCTGGGCGCGCATCACCGTTGCCGCCCCCGTTTTCCCTGTGCCCTCCGTGTCCGCCCGGTGGCACATGGTGGCAACGTCGTCCCCGGAACGGGATCCCGCCCCGTCGCCGGGGTCAGCGAGGTCAGAGGGAGGCGGCGTGGGCGAGGGTCTGGGCTCGGGTGGCGCCGGCGGCCAGGAGCTGGCGGTAGCGGACGATGCGGCGGGCGGCACCGAAGCCGGCCACGGCGACCAGCCGGTCGTTCGCGAGGTAGCCGGCCACCGTGCCGCGGATCGGGCCGCCGTCGAGGCCGTCGCCGTGCAGCGGGACGACCTCGTCGGCGCTGTCGGGGCGGCCGAGGAGCTGGATCTTCAGGCCGAACTGGTCGGACCAGAAGTACGGCACGGCGGGGGGTGGGGCCTCGGCGCCGAGGATGTCGCGGGCCACGACGGTGGCCTGATCGCCCGCGCTGGTCCAGTGCTCGTGGCGGTGGTGGCCGCCGTGGGTCGGGTCGGCCCAGAGGGCGACGTCGCCGACGGCCCAGGTGGCGTCCAGGCCGATGACGCGGCCGGTGGGGCCGCAGGTCAGGCCGCCGGCGACGGTCGCGCCGGAGCCGGCGACCCAGTCCAGGCGGGGTTCGCCACCGATGCCGACGACCGCCGCGTCGGCGACGACCTCGGTGCCGTCGGCGAGCTGCACGGTCACGCCGGTGGGCTCGGCGGGGCCGGGGGCCATGCCGGTGATCTTGACCTCGGTGCGCAGGTCGACGCCGCCCTCGGTGAGCAGGCGACCGGCCAGGGCGCCCAGTCGGGGGCCCAGCGCGCGGACGGAGGGGACCGGCAGCGCCTCCAGGACTGTGACGTCGATGCCGCGCTCGCGCGCCGTGCTGGCGACCTCGGCGCCGATGAACCCGGCCCCGACCACCAGTAGCGAGCCGATGCGGTCGAGGGTGGCGCGCAGGGCCAGTGCGTCGTCGAGGGTGCGCAGGGTGTGCACCCGGTCGGGCTGGCCGGGCAGGGTGCGGGCGGCGAGGCCGGTGGCGATCACCACCGCGTCGCCGTGCAGGGCCGAGCCGTCGGACAGCTCGACGACCCCCGGGCCCAGGCCCACGGCGCTCAGGCCCAGGTGGGTGCGCACGCCCAGCTCGGTCAGCGCGTCGACGGTGCTGAGCACGACGCGCTCGGGCTCCCACGCCCCGCTGAGCACCTGCTTGGACAGCGGGGGGCGGTCGTACGGCGGGTGCGCCTCCGCGCCCACCAGGCTGATGCGCCCCTGGAAGCCGGCGGCCCGCAGCTGCTCGGCGGTGCGCAGCCCGCCCAGTCCGGCCCCGATCACCAGCACGTGCTCCGGTTGCGTGCTCATCTGCACCCCGACTCCGTCACGGGACAATCCTGAACGTGGAGCGCTCCGCGAGCGCTCAGCCTGCCCTGGTCTCGGGGTCCAGGCGGTTGCGCATGCGGTCGAGCGTCTGGGCGAGCAGCCGGGAGACGTGCATCTGCGAGATGCCGACCTCGTCGGCGATCTGGGTCTGGGTCATGTTGCCGAAGAAGCGCAGCAGCACGATCGTGCGCTCGCGCTCGGGCAGCTCGGCCAGCACCGGGCGCAGGGCCTGGCGGAAGTCGACGCGGTCGAGCTCGGCGTCGGCCTCGCCGACCAGCTCGCCGACGGTGGCGCTGCCCTGCTCGGAGGACAGCATCTCGTCCAGCGAGGAGCTGCGGTAGGCCTCGGAGGCCTCCAGGCCCTCGAGCACGTCGGCCACCGGGATGCCGAGCTTGTCGGCGATCTCGGTCGGGCGCGGCGCCCGGCCCAGGTTCTGCGACAGCTCCGAGACCGTGCTGTTGATCGAGACGTGCAGGTCCTTCAGCCGCCGCGGCACCCGCATCGACCAGCCCAGGTCGCGGAAGTGCCGGCGCACCTCACCGCTGATCGTGGGCACGGCGAAGGAGAAGAACTCGTGGCCGCGGTCGGGGGAGAACCGGTCGATGGCGTTGATCAGTCCGACCGTCGCGACCTGGACGAGGTCGTCGAGCGGTTCGCCGCGGTTGGAGAAGCGCCGGGCGATGTGCTGGGCCACCGGGAGGTAGCCGCGCACCAGCTGCTCGCGCAGCGGTTCGCGCGCCGGGTCGTCCGCCGGGAGCTCCGCGTAGCGCTCCAGCAGCGGGACGAGGTGGCCGTACTCGGGATCCGCCCTGGTCACCGGGGTAGGTCGCCGGCGTGCTTGGTCAGCTTGATGCCGACCGTGGAGCCGGAGTCGTCCGCGCTGGCGGCGTGGTCGACGGCGACGTCGTCGGCGAGGGTCTGCAGGACCCGCCACCCGAAGGTGTCGGTCGAGACCTTCACATCGGCGTTCCCGGTCTCCACGACCGCGTGCACCTCGATCCGGTCCGGGCGGACCAGGAAGGTGCACAGCAGGCTGGACCGGGCGGCGGCGATGTCGACCAGGGTGGCGCACGCCTCGTCGACGGCCATGCGCAGGTCGGAGATGGCGTCGAGGTCGAAGTCGGCCCTGGCCGCGAGGTCGGAGGCGACGGCGCGGATGGTCGGGATCAGGGCGGGGCTGGCCGATGTCCTGACCTCGACGCTGGACGCCCCGTCCAGGTCGGGCACGGAGGGGGAGTCCAGGTCGGACACGCTGGCGTTCTCCTTCGGCTGGGGCTTGTCAGCCTAGTGGGGGCGCCCGGTTCGTGCCGGGGCGGGTCTGCATCTGCGCGGACCGGATTCGATCAATGACCCAGTGCGGTCGCGAGGTCGGCGTGCAGGGTGAACAGCTGGTCCGAACCGGTGATCTCGAGCGGGCGCCGCACGGCCCTCGCGGTGACCACGAGGTGCAGTGGGCGGTCGCTGTCCTCGGCGCGGTGCGCGGCCTGGATCAGCACCGCCAGCCCGCTGGAGGCCAGGAACGTCACCCCGGACAGGTCGACGACGAGCAGGGCGTGGGGCGCGGCCACCAGCTCGCGCAGCGCCGCGTCCAGCTCGGGGGCGGTCAGCGTGTCCAGCTCGCCGCTCACCGCCAGCACGGCGGCGTCCGGGCGCGGGTGGTCGACGTCGAGGCCCAGTGCCTCGGCCGATCGCGGCGGGCGCGCGTTGGGGTCCTGGGTGGCGGGCTCGGCCATCGATCTTGCCTCCGGCACGGTCAGGGCGGGCTCGGCCGCGGGAACGCACCTGGGCACGGTCCGGCCGGGGTGATCCGGTGGGCCCGGACTGGTACGGCTGCTTCTGAACCGTGTCGGCGTGCGAGCTTACCGACGAGTTCGGTTCCGCGGGTCACGGGGGCGCGACGGTGGGGCGTGGGCTCTAGGCTGCTCGGGTGGCGGATGGTGCACCTGTCGCTGCGGTCCCCGAGGACGGGCCCGGCCTGGCGGAGATGGCGTTGGACGGCGCGGCCCGCGCGGTCGGGACCGACCTGCCGAGGGTCCTGCACGGGGCGCCGGCCGCGGTGCTGGTGATCGACCTGGACACCCGCAGCGTGGTCTACGCCAACGCGGCGGCGATGGAGCTCACCGGCGACCGCGTCCGGCTGCCGGTCGACATCGACGACTGGGGCGACGCGGCGGGCCTGACCGACCTGGGCGGCCAGCGGATGAGCGAGTCGCGCTCGCCGCTGTCGCTGGTGGCCCGCGGCGTCCCGGTGGCCGGCGAGCCGGTGGCCGTGCGCGACGCCGCCCGCCGCGGCTCCACGGCCACCACCGAGCAGCGCGAGGCCAGCGAGGGCAGGTTGCTGTGGGCCACCGGGTTCGGGCTGGCCGGGGTGGCCGACGACACCCCGGCCGCCGCGGCCGCGGCCGCGCTGGAGCGGCGAGCGCTGCTGGTGTTCCTGCAGCTCGCGGGCACCGAGCACGCCGACCGCAGGCGCCTGGAGGTGCTGCGCGACCGGGCCGTGGTGGCGACCGACATGTCGTTCACCATCACCGACCCCCGCCAGGCCGACGACCCGCTGGTCTGGGTGAACCCGTCGTTCACCAAGCTCACCGGGTACTCCATGGACGACGTCAACGGGCGGAACTGCCGGCTGCTGCAGGGCCCGAACACCGATCGGGGGACGGTCGCCCGGATCACCGCCGCGCTGCGCCGCCGCGAGCCGATCACCGAGGTGCTGCTGAACTACCGCAAGGACGGCACCGCCTTCTGGAACCAGGTCGCGATCACGCCGGTCTTCGACGGCGCCGGGGAGCTGGTCAACTTCGTCGGCGTGCAGAACGACGTCACCGAGCGGGTGATGGTCGAGCAGGAGCGGCGCGCCGCGCTGGCCGAGGCCGAGCAGGCGCGCAGCGAGCTGCGCCTGCTGGCCGAGGCCACCACCCAGATGACCGGGGCCCTCGACGTCGCCGACGCCTGCGCCCGCCTGGCCGGCGCGCTGGTGCCCCAGCTGGCCGACCTGTGCGCCGTCGACCTGCTCGACCGGCCCGGCGCGGGCGCCACCCAGCGGCTGGCGGTGGCCGGTCGGGAGGGGGCCGACGAGGAGGCGCTGCGCGAGCTGGGCGAGCTGCGCGACTACCGGGTCGGGCGCGGGTCGGACACCGGCGCGGTGCTGGGCGGCGCCGACCCGGTGCTGATGCCGGAGCTGCCCGAGCGCGGTGCCGACCGCTACCCGGACGACCCGGGCGCGGCCGCGGTCTACGACCGGCTGCGGCTCAAGTCGGTGATGGTGGTGCCGATGCGGGCCCGCGGCCGGGTGCTCGGCGCACTGACCCTGGCCACCCAGCAGCCCTACGGCCGCCGCTACACCTCCGCCGACCTGCACCTGGCCACCGACCTCGCCGGACGGGCCGGGCTGACCGTGGACAACGCCCGCCTCTACGAGGTGGAGCACGCCGCGGCGGCCACGTTGCAGCGCAGCCTGCTGCCCGCGGTGCCGCGGATCGAGGGCATCCGGCTCGCCGCCCGCTACCTCGTCGGCGTCGACGGCAACCAGGTCGGCGGCGACTGGTACGACGCGCTCAACCTGCCCGACGGGGCGGTCGGCATCGCGGTCGGCGACGTCGTGGGCCACGACCTGCGGGCCGCCGCGGCGATGGGCCAGCTGCGCGCCGTGCTGCGTTCCTACGCCTGGGACGGCGCCCCGCCCGGGCTGGTCCTGGACCGCTGCGACCAGCTGGTGCAGGGCCTGGAGATGGCGGCCATGGCCACCGCCGTGTACGCGCGCATCGAGCCCGCCGACGAGGACGGCGTGCGGTTGCTGCGCTACGCGAACGCCGGCCACCCCACGCCGCTGCTGCTGCAGCCCGACGGCAAGCTCGTGCGCCTCGACGAGCACCGCTCGCCGATGATCGGCGCCGTGCCGCGGCTGGGCAGGCGCGCCGGGGACGGGCGCGAGGACGCGGCGGTGCGGATGCCCCCGGGCTCGACGCTCGTCCTCTACACCGACGGCCTGACCGACGCCGCGGGCGAGGACGCCGACGAGCGCACCGAGCTGATGGAGCGCACCGTGGCCGGGATGCCCGTGGGCGCCGACGCCGAGGACGTCGTGGAGCAGGTGCTGCGGGTGTGCACTCCCACCGAGCTGCGCGACGACGTGGCGCTGCTGGCCGTGCGCCTCGACGACCGGCACTGAACGCCCGGCGCCGATCGGCCGTCCACCTGAACGGGTGATGAACATCCGGCCACGCCCGGCCGGCCGGAACCGTTCGGTCGTACGGCAGCGTCCGGACGCCGTTGCGCCTCCGTGACCAGTGCTGATGCCGTGAGCGGCACTCCACGATGGACGGACTGTACGACCGAACGGCGGCCACCCTGGGCTGATCGCCGCTCACGGATGGTCTTCGCCCGCTCGGCGTTCGGGGGGCCCGGATGAGGATCAGCATCGGCTCGACCCGGTTCACTGTTACATGGAGCCAAAGCGGCCAGGGGGCCGGGCTTTCGCGTTGTGGGGGACGTTGACGATGTCCGCAGTACCGACCGAGTTCACGGCCGACATCCCGGATGGCCGGGATCCGCCCGGCGATCCGGCGAGCGGCCGGGTCCGGATGCCCGTGCCGGTACCGGCCACGGTGCCGGTCCCGCCATCGGCGCCACCGGTCGCCGCCACCGACGAGCGCCGGATCGTGGCCGTGGCGCTCAGCGCCGAGGAGCTGCTGCGGCCCGGGTCCGACCTGACCCGGATCCTGCGCGGGTTCCCGAGCGCCGACCTGCTGGTGGCGACGGACGAGCCGCGGCTGACGCCCGTGCGCATCCCGCTGCCACCGCCCGTGCACGTCGACGACCTGCCGCCGGTCGAGCTCGACCAGCACGCCGCCGCCGAGCAGGAGCTGGAGCTGCCCACGTCGGTGGTGATCGACGACCTGGACGTGCCGGGCCTGCGCGTGCACCGGCTCGCGCTGGACCTCCCGCTGCCGGGCCACGCGGAGGACGACCTGGTGGCCGCGCTGAGCGAGCTGATCGGGTTCGATCCGGAGCCCGGTGTGGTCTGCCTGGCGCCCGCGGCCGGCGGCGGTGCGGCGGTGGCCGGCCGGGCGGCGCAGCGGGTGGCGCGGGTCTACGGGCTGCCGCTGCTGCGCTTCGGCTCGCGCGACCTGTGCGGGGCCGTCGTCACCAGCTGATCACCAGCTGATCACCCGCTGACCGGTCGGACCGGCAGACGCACGCGGAGGCCGTCCGGGCGGTGGTGATCCACCACGGCCCGGACGGCCTCCGCGTGGGACGTCGTCGCGTCGTCGGCTCAGCTGGCCATCGGGATGCCGCGCTGCTCCAGGATGATCCGGCGCTCGGCCTCGGCCAGCCCGCCCCAGACGCCGAACGGCTCACGGGTCTGCAGGGCGAACTCGCGGCACATGTCCATCACCGGGCACCGCCGGCAGACCTCCTTGGCCTGCGCCGTGCGCCGGGCGCGCGACGGGTTGCGCTCCCCGTCGGGGTGGAAGAACACCGCGCTGTCCATGCCGCGGCACGAGCCGAGACGTTGCCACTGCCACGCGTGATCCATCGGCCCGGGAAGCCGCGAAACGTCGCTCATCGTCACCCCTAGTCTTTCGTGCCCGGCCGAGCGGGCGGTCGAGGTGCTGGTTCCCGGGGGTCACGGGGGTCAAACTCGGACGTCGCCCGGATCCACATCGCTCCGCGCTCCGGGTCGGGGTGGGCGGACGGCACGACGCCCCCACCGCCGGTCGACTACTGCGGCGGTGAGGGCGTCGTTACTGGTCAGAGCGGTGGAGCGGGTGGGCGCAGCCACTCATCGGGCGCCGGACCGAAGACGATCCGGGGCCGATATGTGACGCACGTCACATGCTCACTCCGCGGCGAGCGCCTGCTCGAGCGTGTCGTGCACGTTGAACAGCGGCACCAGACCGGCGATCGTCAGCGGGCGCAGCACGCGCCGGGCCGTGCACACGAGCCGGAGGTCGCTGCCGGCCGTCTGGGCGGCCTCGCGGACCTCGATGAGCACGGCGAGGCCGCTGGTGCCCAGGAACGTGACGCCGTCCAGGACCAGGACGACGGTGCCGACGCCCTCGGTCTCGAACTGCTCCAGCACGGCGGCCCGCAGCTGCGGGGACGTGAGCATGTCGACTTCACCGCCGACCTCGAGCACGACCTTCCCCGGCGACGGGGTGGTGGTCGAGAGCGTGATCTGGTCGTCGACGTCGCTCCCGCGCCGGATCGACGACGGCTCGGGCTGCGGGGTCTCACGGGTCTCGGACATCGACGCACACGGTAGGGCCTGGTCTCCGGCACTGCCACTCCAGGCGGGCGCCGTCGCCGAGAGGTGCGCACGGGGGCGCCCGGCGGCGCGTCCGCCGGCTCACCCACCCGGGTGGCCCTCGCCCGACTGCCGTTCATCGGACGGAGCGGCACGCCCGGCCGGCTACCGGGACGGCACGGCCGGCCGCTCGTCGGCGGCCATCTCGGCGCGGTACCAGGCGAGCTTCTCGCGCAGCCGGGCCCGCTGGGCGTGCAGCTCCTCGATCGCCGCCGCGACCACGGCCTCGTGCTCCTCCAGCAGCGCCACCCGCTCCGGCACGGTCGACCCGTCGAGCGACAGCTCGCCGTATCGGCGCAGCTGCGCGATCGGCATGCCGGTGTCGCGCAGGCAGCGCAGGAACCCCAGCCGGCCGATGTCCTCCTCGCTGTAGCGGCGCCGTCCGCCTGCCGTGCGGGCGACCGGCGAGAGGATGCCCTCCCGCTCGTAGTAGCGCAGCGTGTCGATGCTGAACCCGGACAGCCGAGCGGCCTCGGCCGGCGTGTAGGTCGTCACCGCACGGATTCTGCCGCGCTTGACCTGGAGCGCGCTCCAGATCGCAGAGTTGGTGGCATGACCGCTTCGCCCCTGGTGCTCGGCGCCATGATGTTCGGGACCACGATCGACGAGAAGACCTCCTTCGCCCTGCTCGACCGGTTCGTCGAGGCCGGTGGGGTGTGGATCGACACCGCCGACTGCTACTCCTTCTGGGCCAGCGGGTCCGGCCACGGAGGCGATAGCGAGGCCCTGCTCGGCCGCTGGCTCGCCGCCCGTCCGGGCGTCCGCGACCGGGTGCGCATCGCCACCAAGCTCGGCGCCGAGCCGCGCTGGCCGGGCAGCTGGCCCGCGCAGCGCGCGGGGCTCTCGCCGCGGGCCGTGCGCGAGGCGTTCGCCGGCAGCCTGCGCCGCCTCGGCGTCGACCGCGTCGACCTGCTGTGGCTGCACCAGGAGGACCGCACGGTGCCGATCGAGCGCACCGTCGACGCACTGGCCGAGCTCGTGGCCGACGGGTCGGTGCGCCGCGTCGGCGCCTCCAACCACCCCGCGTGGCGCGTCGAGCGGGCCCGCAGGCACGCCCTGGACACCGGCACGGTCCCGATCGACGCCTTCCAGCTCAGCGCCACCTACCTGCGGCCCCGGCCGGGGACGCAGCCGCCCGGCAACGTGCAACCGTTCGGCGTGCTGGGCGACGAGCAGCGCGACTACGCCACCGAGCACGGCATCGAGGTCTGGGCCTACACACCGCTGCTGAGCGGGGCCTACGACAACCCCGACAAGGAGGTCCCCGAGGTCTACGACCACCCCGCCAGCACCCGCAGGCTGGCCGAGCTGGACAAGGCGGCCGCCGAGCTGGGGGTGCCGCGCGGCCGGGTCGTGCTGGCCTGGCTGCTCGCCCACGGCGTCCGCCCGATCCTCGGCGGCAGCAAGCTCGACCAGCTCGACAGCGCGCTGGAGGGCGTGCGGTTGGAGCTGGCCCCGGAGCTGCTCGCCCGCCTCGACGCGCCGGTCTGACGCGCGGCTAGCGTGAAGGCGTGAACGGCGGCGGGGATGGCGGGGAGACGCGCGACTGGGTGATCGAGGCGATGCGGCGGGTCGAGGCCGACGCCACCCGCTCCGCCGACACCCACCTGCACGCCTTCCCGCTCCCCGCGGACTGGGGCGTGCACGTCTACCTCAAGGACGAGTCGGTGCACCCCACCGGCAGCCTCAAGCACCGGCTGGCCCGCTCGCTGTTCCTCTACGCCCTGGCCAGCGGGTGGATCACCGAGGGGACCACCGTCGTCGAGGCCAGCTCCGGGTCGACGGCGGTCTCGGAGGCCTACTTCGCCCGGCTGATCGGGGTCCCGTTCGTCACCGTCATGCCCCGCTCCACCAGCCCGGAGAAGATCGCCCTGGTGCGCCGGTACGGCGGGCGCTGCCACTTCGTCGAGCACGGGGTGCAGATGTACGCCGAGGCCGCCCGGCTGGCCGCCGAGTGCGGCGGGCACTACCTCGACCAGTTCACCTACGCCGAGCGCGCCACCGACTGGCGGGGCAACAACAACATCGCTGAGTCGATCTTCGAGCAGCTGGCGATGGAACCGCACCCGGTGCCCGAGTGGATCGTGGTCGGCGCCGGGACCGGCGGCACGTCGGCCACCATCGGCCGCTACGTGCGCTACCGGCGCCACCGCACCCGGCTGGCCGTCGTCGACCCGGAGAACTCGGCGTTCCTGCCCGGCTGGGCCACCGGCGCCGCCGACTACGCCACCGGGATGCCCTCCCGGATCGAGGGCATCGGCCGCCCCCGGATGGAGCCCAGCTTCGTCCCGGGCGTGGTCGACCTGATGTTCGCCGTGCCGGACGCGGCCAGCGTCGCCGCGGCCCGGCACCTGCACGCCACCACCGGCCGGTGGGCGGGCGGCTCGACCGGCACCAACCTGTGGGGCGTCTGGCAACTGGTGGCGCGGATGCGCGCGGAGGGCGTGCGGGGCAGCGTCGTCACGCTCATCTGCGACAGCGGCGACCGCTACCGCCACAGCTACTACGACGACGGGTGGCTGGCGGAGAAGGGGCTCGACCCGGCGCCCTACACCGCCACGATCGAGCGCTTCCTGGGCACCGGGGAGTGGTCGCCTCCCTGACGGCGCGGTGCCCGCATCCGTTCACTCCGTGGTCGCGTTGGTCGGTCAGCGTCACCGCACCACCACAGGACGGAGAGATGACGTGACCCGCTCCACCTCCGAGGGACTCTCGCGCCGCGGATTCCTGCAGGGCACCGTGGCGGGCGTCGTGCTGCTCGGCGCCCCGCAGGTGCTGCTGACCGCCCCGAACGCCGCCGCCGCCCCGGCCGGCCCCGGGTACGGCCCGCTGCTCCCCGACCCGGCCGGGCGCCTCGCCCTCCCGAAGGGCTTCACGTACCGGATCGTCACCGAGGCCGGGAAGACGACCCTGGAGTCCGGCGAGCCGACCCCGGGCACCCACGACGGCACCGGGGCCTTCCCGCACGGGCGCGGCACCGTGCTGGTCAACAACCACGAGATCGGCGCGCTGGCCGAGGCGCAGGGCGAGGTGCCCGTGCCGGCGCTGCCCGGCCTGACCTACGACCCGGCCATGGGCGGCGGCTGCACCGTCGTCGAGACCGACCACGACGGCGCCCGGCTCAACGAGTACGTGGGCATCGCCGGCACCTCCACCAACTGCGCCGGCGGTATCACGCCCTGGAAGACCTGGCTGACCTGCGAGGAGGACAGCACCCGGGCCGGTGAGGACGGTGCCACCCGCGACCACGGCTACGTCTTCGAGGTCGACCCGTTCGACCGGAAGGCGAACGCCGACCCGACCCCGGTGAAGGCGTTCGGCCGCTACGACCACGAGGCCGCCGCCGTCGACCCCCACACCTTCGACCTCTACCTCACCGAGGACGCCGCCGGCCCGAACGGCCTGTTCTACCGGTGGGCGGCGCCCGACGGGTTCCGCGGCGGCAAGGGCGTGCTGCGCGACCTCGGCGCCACCGACGGCGAGCTCGCCGCGATGAGGTGCCGCACCGAGGACGGCGCGCACGTCGACGACCTCTCCCGCGGCACCGAGATCGGCACCACCTTCCGGGTGGAGTGGGTGCCGGTGCCCGACCGCGACGCCGCGACGGTGCCGACCCGCGAGCAGTTCGGCGACGACCAGGTCACCCGCGGGCGCAAGCTCGAGGGCATGTGGTGGGGCGACGGGGGCGCCTACGTCGTGACCAGCTTCGCGCGCGCCGAGGACAGCCCGGTGCCGCACGACGGGCAGGTGTGGTTCTACGACCCGAGGGCCGCGACGCTGACGCTGAAGGTGCGGTTCGGGCTGAACCCAGATCCGGACGCCGACGGCGCGTTCGACGGGCCCGACAACATCACCGTCTCGCCGTGGGGCGGGCTGATCCTCGCCGAGGACGGCGAGGGCGTGCAGCACCTCATCGGGGTCTCGGGCGACGGGGAGGCCTACCCGCTGGCCCGCAACGAGGTCGACGGCAGCGAGTTCACCGCGCCGGTGTACTCGCACGACAAGAAGGTGCTGTTCGCCAACGTGCAGACCCCCGGGACGATGTTCGCGATCACCGGACCCTGGCGTCCCCAGTAACCCCGCCGTGGGGGGCCGCGAAAGGGGGGGGTGGGGCGGGGGACCAACCCCCCCCCGAGAGTGTA
>NZ_JAGSOV010000008.1 GCF_023898865.1 Pseudonocardia humida | reverse complement strand
ACCCCGCCGTCGAGAACGAACCTGTCGTCGGTTGGACCGGTCCAAAACGACGACAGCTTCGTTCTCGACGGGGCTGTCAGGCATAGACGCGGCGGGGGGCTCCGGCCGTCGTGGGTACGGCGCGCTGCTCGATGCGCGTCGCCATGGCCAGCAGGCGGTGCTCCTCGCCCGCCCGCCCGACCAGCTGCACCCCGACGGGGCACCCGCCGACCTGCACCGGAACCACCAGCGCCGGCAGACCGGCCAGGTTCCACGCGGGCGTGTAGGGGGTGCGGACCGCCGAGCGCAGCAGCGTCGGCAGGTAGTGGCGCCCGGTGGGGCGACCCGCCGGGAACGGGCCGGTCGCGGTGGCCGGTGTGATCAGCACGTCGTGGCCGTCGAGCCAGTCCAGGAAGCGCTCCCGCCAGCGCTGCGGGGCCGCCTCGCCGGGACGGGCCAGGCGCTGCGCGCGCCCGCCCTTGCGGGCCATCGTCGCCGTGCGGCGCTCGAGGGCGCTCCGCGCCAGGGCGAGGTCGGCGACGTCGCGGGCGATGCCGGCGTGCCAGCGGCGCGTCCACTGCGAGGTCAGCGTCCGCGGGTAGGGCGGATCGGCCATCGTGATCGCGGTGCCCGACGCGCGCAGGCGGGCCGCCACCCCGACCGCGGCGGCCCGGTGGTCGGGGTGCAGCCGCCCGAGCGGGAACGGGCTGCCCAGCGACAGCACCGCGCTGCCCGGCCAGGCGTCGTCCGGGTCTGCGGCCCGGCCCGGGACGCCGCGGAGCACGTCGAACATCAGGGCGGCGTCCGCGGCGGTGCGGGCGATCGGGCCGGCCGCGCTCATCCCGCACCAGTGCTCGGGCGCGCCACCGGGCAGCGGGACCACCCCGCGGCCGGGCTTGAGCCCGACCAGCCCGCAGTACGCCGCGGGCACGCGGATCGAGCCGCCGCCGTCGGTGCCCAGCGCCAGTGTCGCCATGCCCGCGGCCACCGCGGCCGCGCTGCCGCCGCTCGACCCGCCCGGGGCGAGCGCCGGGTCGAGCGGGTTGCGGGTGAACCCGAGCGCTGAGTGGGTGAACCCCCACACCGCCAGCTCGGGCATCCGCGTCTTGCCGACCACCACCGCCCCGGCCGCGCGCAGCCGCTTGACCAGCTCGTCGTCGCGCCGGGCCGGTTGGTCGGACGTCGCGGCGGAACCGTGGCGGGTGGGGTAGCCGGCCACGTCCACGTTGTCCTTGACCGCCACCGGCACCCCGGCCAGCGGCAGGGCGAACCGGTCGGCGCGGCCGTCGACCGCCTCGGCCTCCCGCAGCACCCGCTCGGGGTCGTGGGCCTGGAAGGCCCCGATCTCGCCGTCCCGCTCGGCGATCCGGGCGAGGTGGGCCCGGGCCACCTGAACCGCGCTGGTTCGGCCGTCGTGCACCAGAGCGGCGATCCCGGCCGCGTCGAGGGCGGTCGGGTCGACATCGTCCATCCCGCCACCATGGCACCCACGGCCACCCAGCCGTGGGATTTCGCCGGGTTCCGAGCAGCCTTCTACCCGCCCGGGGGATTGCCCCGGCGCGCGTCCGGGCCTAGTTGGCCAGCGCCTCCTCGGTGGTCTCGGCCAGCTCGAACAGGGTGAGCAGGCCGGTCGCCTCCAGCGCCCGCACCACGATCCGCGAGCCCGGGACCAGCCGGAAGCGGTGGTTGTGGCGGTCGGCCTCGTCCCGGGCCGCGACCAGCACGGCCAGCCCGGCCGAGCCGAGGAACGTGACCGAGGACAGGTCGAGCACGAGCAGCGGGACCTCGGAGAGGTGCTCGTCGAGCCGGGTGCGCAGCACGGGGGCCGTCAGCGTGTCGATCTCGCCCACGACGTGCACGACGCGGGCCGCTTCGCCGTGGTCGACCACGTCGAAGCGGACGACCTCGTCGATCTCCCCGGCCGCGAAGTCGGCGGCATCGACCTCCTCGATGCCGGCGTCGAGGCTGCCGTTCGCGACTCGGGGGTCCCCGGGTGGATCACCGCTCATGTCGGCCAACCCTACGGGCGTGCGCAGCGCGCACACAACAAGGCCCCGACCCGCTCACCCGGCCCCGACCAGCTCGGGGACCTGCTCTCCGCCGCCGGTCAGCGCGTCGCGGACGTCCTGCGGCCAGGGCTGGGCGCGCCCGGACTCGAGGTCGACGTGCACCGCGACCATCTCCCCGGACGCCGCGTTCTCACCCGCCCGGGTCACGGTGAAGCCGTAGCGCACCGACGAGGTGCCGACCTCGCCGACCCAGATCTCGATCTCCACCAGGTCGCGGAAGTACAGCCGCCCGGAGAAGTCCATGCTCAGGTGCACGCGGGGCTCGCGGCCGAACGTGCGGTGGGCGATGCCGAGCCGTTCGTGCAGCACGGTCTCGGCCTCCTCGGCCCAGTGCAGCACCGCCGACCAGTGGTGGTGGCCGGCCGCGTCGGTCTGGGCCCACTCGACCCGGCGCTGGACGCGGACGCGGGCCGGCTGCCCGCGCTGCTCGGGGGTCACCGGGCCCAGCTCGAGCGGGGCGGAGCCGGAGGCGTCCTGGGCCCCGTCGTCCTCCGGGTGGACCACCGCGCCGCCCGCCGTCGTGCCGTCCGACACGGAGTTGCTCATGCCCGGACATCCTGCCGGACCGACGATCAACGCGTCGATCGTGGCGGGCCGTACCCTAGGTGCCCGTGGTGACTACGCAACGCGCGGTTCCCTTCCTGCACGGCGACCGTGAGGTGCTGGAGGTCCTGCTCGACCGCCGGTCCACCGGCTCGGTGCCCGGCGAGCGGGCCGACGAGCACCGGGTGGCCCTGGTGATCGGCGGCGGCGGCATGCGCGGCGCCTACGTCGCGGGCATGCTGCGCGACCTCGAGCGGCTCGGCCTGCGCCCCGGCTTCGACGAGGTCTACGGGGCGTCGTCGGGCTCCTACAGCGCCGCCGCCTTCCTCACCGGCGACGCCGAGGAGTGCGCCGCGTGCTTCTCAGAGGACCTGTGCACCCAGGTGTTCATCGACATGCGCCGGCTGGGCACGCGGCGCCCGGTGGTGGCGCTGAACCACCTGGTCGACGTGCTCAGCACGGACAAGCCGATGGACTGGGCCGCGCTCGGCAGCACCCCGGCCACCCTGCACGTGGTGGCCACCGACGCCGCCGACCTGCAGCCGCACACCCTCACCGGGATGGCGAGCGTGGAGGACTGGCGCCGGGCCCTGCGGGCCAGCGCGACCATCCCGCTGCTGGCCGGGCCACCCGTCGAGTACGGCGGGCGGCGCTGGGTCGACGGATCGGTCGGCGAGCCGCTGGCGATGGCCAGGGCCCTGCGCGGCGGCGCCACCCACGTGCTGGCGCTGCTCTGCCGAGGCACCGACGACCTGCACCCCGACGCCGACGCCGGGCTCTCGCTGTGGGCGCGCACCCTCGACCGGCTGGTGCCCGGCCTGGGCACGCTCGCCCAGGGCTCCCGCCGCTACGGCAGCGACCTGCGCCTGGTCACCGACGCCGCGCACCCGGACCGGGGCCCCGGGCACCTGGCCGCGATCGGGCCGTCCCGGTCGGTCGGCGTGGGCGCGCTGTGCGTGGAGCGCGGGCCGATCACCGAGGCCGTCGAGGTGGGCGGGGCGTCGGTGGTGGCCGCGTTCGAGTCGGTCGCCGAGCACGGGGTGGCCTGAGCGCCGCGGCGAGTGTCGCGCGGGCGCCGCGCCCGGGATAGCGTCGGCCGGTGAGCGCAGGTGAGCGGCCGCGGGCCGCCGTCGTCGTCACCGGGAGCGAGCTGCTGACCGGGGCCATCGCCGACCGCAACGGGCCGTGGCTGTCCCAGGAGCTGGTCGGGCTCGGCTTCGAGGTCGCCCACGTGCTGACCGTCGGCGACCGGCCCGACGACCTGGCCTCGGCGCTGCGGTTCGCCGCCGACGCCCGCTGCGCGCTCGTCGTGACCAGCGGGGGGCTCGGGCCCACCGCCGACGACCTCACCGCCGAGGTCGTCGCCGCGTTCGCCGGGCTGGAGATGGAGCTCGACGAGGACATGCGGGCCCGCATCGACGCCCGGCTGGCCGCCTGGGCCGCCCGCACCGGCTTCGGCGGGGAGGCGCTCGACCAGGCCACCCGCAAGCAGGCGATGGTGCCGCGCGGCGCGGTCGCGCTGCCGCCGGCCGGCACCGCGCCCGGCCTGGTGGTGCCGCGCGAGGGCGGGCCGCTGGTCGTCGTGCTGCCGGGGCCGCCGCGGGAGCTGCAGGCCGTGTGGCCCTCGGCGCTGGCGTCCGCGCCGGTGCGCGAGCTGCTGACCGGTGTGCCCCCGGCGCACCCGCGCTCGCTGCGCTACTTCGGGCTGCCCGAGTCGGAGATCGCGGCCACGCTGCGCGAGATCGGGGCCCGGCGCGACCTGTCCGGTATCGAGGTGACCACCTGCCTGCGCCGCTCGGAGCTGGAGGTCGACCTGCGCCCGGGCCCGCACGCCCTGGCCGCCGCCGACGAGCTGCACGCCGAGCTGGCCGCGCGCCACGCCCGCCAGCTGGTCAGCGAGGACGGCACCACCACCGACGAGCTGGTGGCCCGCGGTCTGCTCGCGCGCGGCTGGACGGTGGCGACCGGCGAGTCGTGCACCGGCGGCATGCTCGCCTCCCGGCTGGTCGACCGGGCCGGCTCCTCGGCCTACGTGTCCGGCGGCGTGGTCGCCTACTCCAACGAGGCCAAGACGGCGCTGCTCGGCGTGCCTGCGGAGATGATCGCCGAGCACGGCGCCGTGTCGCCGGAGGTGGCCAGGGCGCTGGCCGACGGCGCCCGCGAGCGCTTCGGCGCCGACGTCGGCATCGGGATCACCGGCGTGGCCGGCCCGGACGGTGGCACCGAGGCCAAGCCCGTCGGCTACGTCTGCTTCTGCCTCACCACCGCCGAGGGCCTGGTGCTCGCCCGCGATCCGCAGCTGGCCGGTGGGCGCTCCGACATCCGCGAGCGCTCCACCGACATCGCGATGAACCTCCTGCTCAGGGCGGTCCGAGGGCGTGCGTGAGTGTCCCGGTCCCGACCGGGGAACCCCCTCACGACCCGCGTAGCGGCCGGAAGAAGGTGCGCAGCTCGTCGACGAAGACCTCGGGCTGCTCCAGGCTGGCGAAGTGCCCGCCGGTGGCCGGCTCGTTCCAGTAGCGCAGGTCGGTGAACCGCCGCTCCAGCCAGTGCCGGGGCAGCCGCACCAGCTCCTGCGGGAAGAGCGAGATCCCGGTCGGCACCTCGACCGGGTCCATCCTGCGGCGCTGGAAGCTCTCCCAGTACAACCGGGCCGAGGACGCACCGGTGCCGGGCAGCCAGTAGAGCATCACGTTGTCCAGCAGCCGGTCGCGGCTGATCACGTTCTCCGGGTGGCCAGCGCAGTCGGTCCAGTCCCAGAACTTCTCCACGATCCACGTGCACTGCGCGACCGGGGAGTCGAGCAGGCCGTAGCCCAGGGTCTGGGGGCGGGTGGACTGCTCGGCCGAGTAGCCGGTGCCCTGGCGCTGGAAGACCTTGCGCGCCGCCATCGCCGCCTTCTCCGAAGCCGACAGCGGCTGCTGCTCGGCGTCGGGCGGCTGCTCGGCCAGCGGCATGGTCAGGTGGATGCCGACCAGGAACTCCGGCACCCCGACGGCCAGCGCCGAGGTGATCATCGAGCCCCAGTCGCCGCCCTGCGCGGCGTAGCGCTCGTAGCCGAGCCGGTCCATCAGCTGGGCCCACGCGGTGGCGATCCGCTCCACGCCCCACCCGTTGGTGGCGGGCTTGTCGCTGAACCCGTAGCCGGGCAGCGACGGCACGACCACGTGGAACGCGTCGGCCGGGTCGGGCGGGTCGGTGAGGGCGTCGAGCACGCCGAGGAACTCGACCACCGAACCGGGCCAGCCGTGGGTGAGCAGCAGCGGCAGCGCGCCGGGGTGGCGGGACCGGGCGTGGATGAAGTGCACGCTCAGCGAGTCGTCGCCGCCGCCGTCGAGCACGGTGCGGAACTGCGGGCGGGAGTTCAGCTCGGCCTCGCAGCGCCGCCAGTCGTACTGGTCGGCCCAGTACGCGCAGAGGTCCTGGGCGTAGTCGAGCGGGACACCCTGGTTCCAGCCCTCGATCGTGGACGGCTCGGGCCACCGCGTGCGCGCCAACCTCTCGCGCAGGTCGGTGAGCTGCTCCTCGGGGATCTCGACCTCGTACTCCCGCACTAGTGCCTCCCGCCCGGGGTCTGTTGCGCATATCGGTGGAGCTGGGCCGCCGAGACCCCGGGCGAACCTCCGACCGGGGCCACTAGAGCTGGACTCCTCGGGTCAGCGCCCCGTCGACGACGAGGTGGGTGCCGGTGATGAAGCTGGCCCGCGGGCTGGACAGCATGACCACGCCGTAGGCCACCTCCTCCGGCCGGGCCATGCGCCCGGTCGGGTTGAGGCCCAGCGCGGTGCCGAACAGCTCCGGGTTGTTCTGCTCGATGCTCTGCCACACGCCGCCGTCGAAGTAGGTGTTGCCCGGCGAGACGGTGTTGGCGCGCACCTTGCCGGCGTGCTGGTAGGCCAGCCCCGACGTGTAGTGCACGAGCGCCGACTTCATCACCCCGTACGGCCCGGCGGTGAAGTCGATCTCGCGGCCGGACACGCTGGACACCGCGACGACCGACCCGACGCCGCCGGCCTCCAGGTGCGGCAGCGCCGCCTCGACCACCCGCACGGTGTGCATCAGGTCGACCTCGAAGCTCTGCCGCCAGAAGTCCGGGTCCGGGCCGATGGCCAGCGCGCTGACGTTGGCCACCACGACGTCGATCCCGCCGAACCGCTCCGCGGCCGCGGCCACCCACGCCGCCAGCGCCGCCCCGTCGGCGACGTCGAGCGCGGTGCCGGCGACGTCGTGGCCTGCGTCGCGCAGCTCCTGCTCGGCCTTGGCGACGTCGTCGGCGGTGCGGGCGCAGAACGCGACCCTGGCGCCCTCAGCGGCCAGCCCCTCGACCACCGCCCTCCCGATGCCCTTGGTGCCCCCGGTGACCAGCGCGACGCGGCCGTCCAGCTGAAGATCCATGTCGGTCCTCTCAGATCGTCCGGGCGAGCTCGCTCAGCCTGCGGTGCACGCCCTCGTACGCGTCGGCGGCGGGCAGCAGGGCCTTCTCGACCCTGGTCACCGCGCTGTAGTTCGTGTCGACGACGTTGGCCAGCGGTGAGCGGCTGATCTGGGTGAGCAGCTGGTAGGCGTCGAGCGGGTCGAGCCCGTAGAGCTCGCCCAGCCAGCCCACCATGCCCACCTGGCTGGCCCGCCAGGCGTCCTCCAGCGGGCGCGACGAGCCGACGACGCAGTAGTCCTCGTCGTGCTCCAGCCGCGGCCATTCCGGCGCCCCGCCCTTGATCAGGTCGACGACGAGGGTGACGTCCATCGCGCCCTCGACGGCGGTGCCGCAGCTCTCGCCCTCGCCCTGGCGGTAGTGCCCGTCGCCGACCGAGAACAGCGCGCCCTCGACGTTGACGCCCAGGTAGCAGGTGGTGCCCGCGCGCATCTCCGGGGTGTCCATGTTGCCGCCGAACTTGTCGGGCACGAGGCTGGTGCGCACCTCGCGCCCGGCCGGGGCCACCCCGATCGTGCCCAGCATCGGCGCCAGCGGCAGCTCCAGGCGCAGCGTGGAGCGCTGGGCCTCGAACAGCACGGTGCCCGCGGCCCGGTCGAGCTGGTAGATCCACGTCTGCTCGGGCAGCGGCTGCTGCAGCAGGGCCGTGCGGTCGGTGCCGGTCAGCGCGCCGAAGAACGGGATCGTGGACGAGGCCGCCCAGTCGCGGGCCGGGGTCAGCTCGGCGATGTGCACCGCCAGCGTGTCGCCGGGCTCGGCGCCCTCCACGAAGAACGGGCCGGTCTGCGGGTTGACCTCGGTCATGTCGAGCACCTGCGAGGGCAGGTCGGAGGTGCGCTGCAGGCGCCCGGAGAAGGCGTCCTCCGTCCACAGCCGCAGCGCCGTCCCCGGCTTGATCCGGTGGGTCGGCGCCGCGCCGCCGAAGGTCCAGGCGTACTGCTCCGGGCGCGGCCGGAACTCCACGACGTCCACGCGGTGATCGTTGTGCGGTTCGCGACCGGAGCGCAAGGCCGCCGGGCGCTGGGCGGAGTTCAGGAAGGCCACCTTCCTGAACTCCGGAGTTCAGGAAGGTGGCCTTCCTGTCCGCACCGGACCTGAAGGTGGCCTTCCTGAACTTCCGGCGCCGTGAAGGTGGCCTTCCTGAACCCCGGCCGGGTCGTCGCCGGCGAGCACGGTCTCGACGGGCCGCGGTCGGTCGGGGGAGCCGAGCGCGCGGGAGATGGCCCGCGCCGCCGCCCGTACGGCCGGCACGTAGGCCCGGGCGTCCGTGCCCTCGGAGGGGACCACGACCGACAGCGCCGCGACCACGTCGCCGCGGGCGTCGCGCACGGGCGCGGCGATCGACAGCGCGATCAGCTCGACCATGCCGTCGGTGATGGCGACGCCTTCGCGACGCACCTCGGCCAGCACGCGGCGCAGCTCGGCGGGCACGCAGATCGTCTTCGGGGTGTAGCGGCGCAGCGGCCCGGCCAGCACCTGCTCCTGCAGGTCCGGGCGGGCGTGCGCGAGCAGCACCAGCCCGACGCCGGTGGCGTGCAGGGGCAGCCGCCCGCCGACCCGGGTGATCACGTTCACCGCGCCCCGGCCGGAGATCCGCTCCACGTACACGGCGTCGGTGCCGTCGAGCACCGCGAGCTGCACGTTCTGCCGGGTCACCTCGTAGAGGTCCTCCAGGAACGGCATCGCCGTCTCGCGCAGCCCCAGCCCGCGCGGGGCCAGCGCGCCGACCTCCCACAGCCGCAGCCCGATCCGGTAGCACCCGGCCTGGCGCTCCAGCGCGCCCCACGCGGCCAGCTCGCCGACGATCCGGTGGGCGGTGGTCAGCGGTAGCCCGGCCCGCCTGCTGATCTCGGTCAGGGTGAGCTCGGGGCGCTCGGCGCTGAACGCGGCCAGCACGCCCAGCACCCGCCCGGTCACCGACTCGCCCACGGGGGACATCCTTCCGTTGAGCGGAAGCCGCGTCGAGCCCGGGCGGGCCGGTGGGCCACTCTCCGTGGATGCGCACACAGGTCGGGATCGTGGGCGCGGGACCGGCAGGGCTGCTGTTGTCGCACCTCCTGGCCCGCCAGGGGATCGAGTCCGTCGTGCTGGAGTCGCGCAGCCGCAGCTACGTCGAGCAGCGGGTGCGCGCCGGGGTCCTCGAGCACCCCACCGTCGAGCTGCTGCGCGAGGTCGGGCTGGCCGACCGCCTCGACCGCGAGGGCATGCCGCACGAAGGCATCTCCCTGCGCTTCGACGGCGGCGACCACCGCATCGACTTCACCGACCTCGTCGGGCGCGGGATCACCGTCTACGGCCAGCAGGAGGTCGTCAAGGACGTCATCGCGGCCCGGCTCGCCGACGGCGCCGACATCCGCTTCGAGGTCGGCGACCTGACCATCGACGGCGTCACCACCGACGCGCCCTCGATCGGATTCGCCGACGCCGAGGGCCGCCGCCATGAGCTGCGCTGCGACGCGGTGGCCGGCTGCGACGGGTTCCACGGCGTCAGCCGCGGCGTCTACCGCCCGGCGGTGTACGACCGCGAGTACCCCTTCGCCTGGCTCGGGATCCTGGCCAAGGCCGCACCCACCCAGAACGAGCTCGTCTACGCCAACCACGACAACGGCTTCGCGCTCTACTCGATGCGCAGCCCCGAGATCACCCGGCTCTACCTGCAGGTCCCGCCGGACACCGACGCCGCCGACTGGTCCGACGCCCGGATCTGGGACGAGCTGCAGACCCGGCTGGCCGCCGACGGGTTCACCGTCAACGAGGGCCCCCTGATCGAGAAGGGGGTGACCGGGATGCGCAGCTTCGTGGCCGAGCCGATGCGCCACGGCAGGCTGTTCCTGGCCGGCGACGCCGCGCACATCGTCCCGCCGACCGGCGCCAAGGGCATGAACCTGGCCATCTCCGACGTCCGGGTGCTCTCCGACGCGCTGAGCACGTGGCTGCGCACCGGCGACGAGACCGGCATCGACACCTACTCGGAACGCTGCCTGCGCCGGGTGTGGCGGGCCGAGCACTTCTCCTGGTTCATGACCTCGATGCTGCACAACTTCGACCCGGAATCGAGCGGGGTCGCCGGTTTCGACGGCGACCCGTTCAGCCGCAAGTTGCAGCTCGCGCAACTGCGGTACACCGTGTCCTCGCGCGCGGCCGCCACCTCACTGGCCGAGAACTACGTCGGACTGCCGTACGGAGCCGCCCTGTGACCATCCACCATCCCTCCACGCCGGAGATCGCCGCGTACCTGCGCCCGCCCGCCGGCACCCACCCACCGCTGGACTCGCCGGCCTACAAGTCCACTGGGCTGCGCGCGCCCTCGCAGGCACCGGTCGTGCTGCGCCACCGGCTCACCGAGATCACCGGTCCGCTGCTGACCGGGGAGATCGGGCCCAACGACCACGACCTCACCCGCCAGCACGCCGCCCCGCCGATCGGCGAGCGGATCATCGTCTCCGGCCGGGTGCTCGACTCCGACGGCCGCGGCATCCCGCAGACCCTGGTCGAGGTCTGGCAGGCCAACGCCTGCGGCCGCTACGCGCACTCCGTCGACACCTACGACGCCCCGCTGGACCCGAACTTCTCCGGCGGCGGCCGGGTCGTCACCGACTCGGCGGGCACCTACTCGTTCACCACGATCAAGCCCGGCCCGTACCCGTGGGGCAACCACCACAACGCGTGGCGGCCCTCGCACATCCACTTCTCGGTGTTCGGCCGGTCCTTCACCCAGCGCCTGGTCACCCAGATGTACTTCCCGGGCGACCCGCTGTTCCCCTACGACCCGATCTACAACTCGGTGCCCGACGAGAAGGCCCGCCAGCGGATGATCTCGTCGTTCGACATGGAGAACAGCGTGTCGGACTGGGCGCTGGCCTACCGGTTCGACATCGTGCTGCGCGGGCGCGAGCAGACCCCGTTCGAGGAGCCCCATGAGTGAGTTGGCGCTCACGCCGTCCCAGACCGTCGGCCCGTACCTGTCGCTCGGGCTGACCTGGCCGACCGGCTACCTGGTGGTCCCCGAGGACGCCCCGGGCGCGATCACGATCACCGGTGTGGTCCGCGACGGCACCGGCGCGGTGGTCCCCGACGGCATGGTCGAGACCTGGCAGGCCGACGCCGAGGGCCGCTTCGACCACGCCGACGACCCGCGCGGCGCCAGCGGCTCGGGGTTCCACGGCTTCGGCCGCTCGTCCACCGACGCCGAGGGCCGGTACCGGATCGTCACCGTCAAGCCGGGCGCGCTCGGTGACGGCCAGGCCCCGCACATCGACGTCAGCGTGTTCGCCCGCGGCCTGCTCGACCGGGTCGTCAGCCGGATCTACTTCCCCGACGAGGTCGAGGCGAACGCGGCCGATCCGCTGCTGTCGAGCCTGCCGCCCGAGCGCGCCGCGACGCTGGTCGCCGAGCAGGTCGGGCCAGCCGAGCTGCGCTGGGACGTCCGGCTGCGCGGCGAGGGGGAGACCGTCTTCCTCGCCGTCTGAACCGCCCGGCCGGGCCCGCCCGCGCACCCCCTGAGCAGGTGCGATCGGTCACCCGGCTGTATGGTCCGCCTCCGTCGCGGGTAGTCGCGGTCATGCACGTCACACGCCGCGCCGAACCGGAATCCCTCTCCGGTTCACAGCGTTCCCACAGTCGGGGACCAGCGCCCGCACGGCTCGGCGTGGGAGAAATGACTCGACCCCCGGCGAGTCGAGGAGAGGCGGTCGGAGTGAGCGGCACGGCGGCGACCGGCACCAGCGGTCCGGCCCTGCCGCGATTCCGCATCGAGCACCCGCTGCTCGTGCAGGTCGTGCGCTACGCGATGCTGGGCGCCGCGGGCACCGGCACCAACGCGCTGATCTTCCTGGTGCTGCGCACCTGGCTCGACGCCGTGCCGGCCAACCTCGTCGCGCTCGTGCTGAGCACCGCCCTGAGCACCGAGCTCAACCGCCGGTTCACCTTCGGCGGGGCGGCCGTGCACCGCTGGCGCAACGCCGTGCAGAGCGGCGGCACGGTGCTGTTCTACGCGTTCTACAGCTCCGCGGTGCTCCTGCTGCTCGGGCTGTTCGTCGACTCGCCCAGCCCGGCGCTGGAGTCGCTCACCGTCGCCGCGGCCAGCCTGCTCGGCGGGACCGTCCGGTTCCTGGTGCTGCGGCAGTGGGTCTTCGCCGACGACACCGACCACGAGACCCACCACGCCCTCGCCGAGGACCCCGCGTCCTCCGCGGTCGCGCACCGCTGACCGGACGGTCGTACTCCTGAGGGAGTAGTCGGTGGGCCGAGCCGGCTCCGGATGCGCGGAGGGTAACGGCCAGCGGGCCGTCCGCGAGTCGACGGCCGTGTTCCGTGGAGTTCTCGTGTCGGCAGGTCTGTTGCTCGCGCTCGCCGTGAGCGGCTGTGCGTCGACCGTGCTCGGCGTGGCGCGCGCGGACCCCGGGGTGGCCGCCCAGATCGCCCGCGAGCACGGGTGCCGCTCCGCCGAGGACGACATGGTGACCACCATCGAGACCGTGGTCCGGCGCGTCGACTCGGACGCCTCCGCGCTGCTCGACGCGGAGGCGATCATGAGGCAGGTGCCCGCTCGCGATCTCGGGGAGAACCTCGGGCGCGAGTGCGGGCGCGAGCTGATCGATGCCGCCTACTCGAGCATCCTCGTCCGGATCCAGGACCTCGATCCCACGACGGTCTACGGACGCGTGGCGCACAACGCCGTGCTCACCGGGCTCTGCGGTGACGACGTGTCGAGGTTCGAGCTGGACGCGCAGGCCCGCGTCGTGTGCGCGGGCCGATAGGCCCGTGTCTCCCGCAAGCGCTGACCCGACGGCCCGGCCGTCACGGCCGGCGCAGCGCGGCGCGCTGGGCCGCGGTGAGCCGTTGCGGTGGGGCCGCCGCCGCGAACGCGCCGTCGGGCGTGCGCTCCACGACGACCGGGTCGGTGACGTCGGGGTGCCGGGCCGCCTCGCGCAGCGCGTCGGCCACCCGCGACGGCGCCCAGCCGAGCGCGCCGGCCAGCTCGTCGAGCGTGCGCGGCCGCCCGGCGTGCACCAGTGCCGCGACCGCGGTGAGCGGGTCGGCCAGGGCGGCGGCCGCCGGTCCGCCGGCCATGTCGTCGCCGAGTCGGCGGAAGAACTCGCCCATCCGGGCCAGCCGGACGCCGGCCCGCGTCCGCGGGCCGAGCGCGTCCGCGGCCCCGTCGGCGACGTCGGCCCAGGCCGAGTGGGTCTGCGCGTTCACCTCCCAGGCCCGCAGCCAGGTGTCGTCGTCGACGACGTAGCGCTCGCGTCGCCCGGTCGCCTGCCGCTCGCGGCGCAGCACGCCGAGCCCGTGCAGGTAGGTGACGGCCTTCGACACCGACGCCGGGCTCACCCGCAGCCGCTCGACGAGCTCGGCGCTGCTCAGCGCCCCGGTGTCGGTGGCGACCAGGTGGGCGAGCACCCGCCCGGCGGTCCGCGGCAGCCCGATGCGGACCAGCAGGTCCGCGAACCGGTCGACGGCCTCGCGGACGGCGACGGGGTCGCGGCCGGGGGCGTGGTCGAGCGGCGCGGGCGCCGGTGCGGGCGTCCGGCGCCGGGTGGCGCGCTGGGCGGCGGCCCGCTGGGCGCGGTCGGCGCGGTAGCGGCCCGGCCCGCCGTTGCGGGCGACCTCCCGGCTGACCGTCGAGGTCGGCCGGCCCAGTCGGCGGGCGATCTCGGCGTAGCCGAGCCCGGCGGCGACGCCCGCGGCGATGGACCGGCGGTCGTCGTGGGTGAGCCTGCCGGTGCGTTCGCCGTCAGGTCGGTGCACCGAGCGGTCCGCGGTCGTTGCGTTCACCTCCAGGCCATCGCTTCCGGCATCACGCCACCACCTGCCGTTCCGTGGTGACCCGCTCGCCGGACCTTTCATGCTGGGTGAACGGATCGTAGCGTCCGGAGCCCAGCACGACGGCGAGGAGGAGACGACGTGGCGGAGTTCGGGAGCGGGTCGGGCGGCGGGCGCCGGGCGGTGCAGCGGCTGCTCGACCGGGCGGTGGTCGAGGCCGGGCTGCCCGGGATCGTGGCCGCCGTCCGGGACGGCGACGGGGAGTGGTCCGGGTCGGCGGGGGTGGCCGACACCGCCACCGGGCGCGCCCGCCACCCCGACGACCGGTTCCGCATCGGCAGCGCGACCAAGATGGTGGTGGCCGCGGTGGTCCTGCAGCTCGCCGGGGAGGGCGTGCTCGGCCTGGACGACCCCGTCGAGCGCTGGCTGCCCGGCGTCGTGCGCGGCCACGGCCACGACGGCGCCCTCGTCGCCGTCCGGCAGCTGCTCGACCACACCAGCGGCGTCCACAGCTACACCGAGGACATGGACCGGCTCAGCCGCTTCCCCGCCTACACCCCGCAGCTGCTGGTCGAGCTGGCGATGGACCACCCGCCGGACTTCCCGCCCGGGACGGGGTGGCGCTACAGCCAGACCAACTACGTGCTGGCCGGGATGATCGTCGAGCGGGCCACCGGCCGGGCGCTGGAGGGGGAGATCGACCGGCGGATCGCCCGTCCGCTCGGGCTCGAGGGCACCTACCTGCCCGTCGGCGGTGACCCGACGATCCGCGGCCCGCACGCCCGCCACTACACGAAGATGACGGACCCGGCACCCGACGCCGCGGTGCACGACGCCACCGAGCTCGACCCGTCGATGTTCTGGGCCGCCGGCGGCATGGTCTCCACCACCGGCGACCTGCTGCGGTTCCTCGCCGCGCTGCTGGGCGGGCGCCTGCTCGGCCCCGCCGAGCAGCAGCGGATGGTGCGCACCGTGCCGACCGTCGACTGGATCGCCGACAGCGCCTACGGGCTGGGGATCTCCGCACTCGCCCTGCCGTGCGGGACGACGGTGTGGGGGATGGGCGGGGCCCTGTTCGGGTCGTGGACCTACGCGTACGGCAGCCCCGACGGCGCGCACCTCGTGGTGCTCAACACCAACGGCGACTGGGGCGGGGGCGGTTGGGCCGACCCGATCGGGGTGTTCACCGACGTGCTGCGGGCGGAGTTCTGCCCCGGCCGCTGACTCGTGCGGGACCGGTCGGGGTCGGGTCAGACCATGGTTCTCGGGCCGCGGGGGCCACCCGACGGGACTACGTTCGGAACCATGACTGCGACGGACTCCGACGCCGGGGCGTTCCAGCGCGAACCGGTCGGCCTGGACGAGCGGATCACCGCGGACGGCTCGTCCGCGTGGCCCGTCGAGGCCGGCCGCTACCGGTTGGTCGTGGCCAGGGCCTGCCCGTGGGCGAACCGCTCGGTCATCGTGCGCCGCCTGCTCGGGCTGGAGGGGGCGATCTCGATGGGCATCGCCGGGCCTCTGCACGACGAGCGCAGCTGGCACTTCCACGACGACCCCGACAACCGCGACCCGGTGCTGGGCATCGAGTGGCTCGGCGAGGCCTACCGCAAGGCCGATCCCGATTTCGACGCCGGGATCACGGTGCCGGCGATGGTGGAGGTCGCCAGTGGGAAGGTGGCCAGCAACGGCTTCCAGCAGCTCACACTGGACTTCTCCACCCAGTGGACCGCGTTCCACCGCGAGGGGGCGCCCGACCTGTACCCCGAGGAGCACCGGGCGGAGATCGACGAGGTGATGGCGTCGATCTACGAGGACGTCAACAACGGCGTCTACCGCTGCGGCTTCGCCACCACCCAGGACGCCTACGAGGAGGCGTACCGGGCGCTGTTCGCCCGCCTCGACGCGCTGTCCGAGCGGCTGGCGACCCGCCGCTTCCTGGTCGGCGACACGATCACCGAGGCCGACGTGCGGCTGTGGGTGACGCTCGTCCGCTTCGACGCCGTCTACCACGGCCACTTCAAGTGCAACCGGCAGAAGCTGACCGAGATGCCGGTGCTGTGGGCGTACTCCCGCGACCTGTTCCAGACCCCCGGCTTCGGCGACACCATCGACTTCGCCAAGATCAAGCAGCACTACTACGGCGTGCACGACACGGTGAACCCGTCCGGCGTCGTCCCGCTAGGGCCCGACAACTCCGGCTGGCTCACCCCGCACGGTCGCGAGGAGCTCGGCGGTCGCCCCTTCGGCGACGGCACCCCGCCCGGCCCGCCCCTCGAGGCCGAGCGCGTCCCACCGCTGGCCTGACCCCGTCGAATACGACGTCCTTCTCGACGGGAGGGTGCGTGCTCGGAGACGTCGGCCCGACCGCCCGGCGGCCGTGAGCGAGTGGCGCGTTCGCCCCAACCCCTTGGCGCTGCGCTGCTCGCTCCCCAGGAGTGCCGCTGGGCGAACGAGAGTCGCGCTCGCTCCGCCGGACGCAACGAGAGCCGCGCTCGTCCCGCCGGATGCGCTCTTTCCCCGCCCGGGTCGGCCCAGTGCGCCGTTCGCTCAACCTGGGCCGGGAAGGGCTGGGCGAGCGAGTGGCGCGTTCGGCTCATCTGGTTGGGCGAGAGCGCCGTTCGCTGTTCTCGACGGGCCTCAGGGCAGGACGAGGCCGTCGACGAGGGCGTAGAGGGCCTGGCGGGCCTCGTCGGTGGCGGTGGGCCGGTCGGCCGCGCGGGCGGCGTAGAGGGCGGCCTCCTCCAGGGCGCCGACGAGCACGTGGGCCAGCGGGCGGACCGGGCGCCGGGCGATCGCGCCGGCGTCCATGAGGGTGTCCAGGACCGCTTCGACGAGCCCGACGCCGTAGCCGCGGCCGAGCTCCCGCCAGCGCTCCCAGCCCAGCGCGGCGGGGGCCTCGATGAGCACGATCCGGTGCACCTCGGGCTCGGCGCAGGCGGCCAGCCAGCCGTCGACGTCGGCGTGCAGCATCGCCACCGGATCGCTCGTGTCGGCGGTGGTGATGCCCGCCCCGAGCCGGGCCAGGAGCTCGCTCTCGACCTGCTCGAAGACGGCGACGAAAAGCTCCTCCTTGCCGGCGAACTGGTGGTAGAGAGCACCGCGCGTGACGCCCGCCGCGCGGGCGATCTCGTCGGTGCCGACGGCGGCGAAGCCGCGCTCGGTGAACAGCGGCCGCGCCGCGGCGACCAGTGCGCTGCGGGTGGCCGCGGAGCGCTCGGCCTGGGTCCTCTTGCTTTCCATACAACCTGTCCGTAAGTTACGTACAACGTGTACGGACTTTATCGGAGGTGGCCATGGGCGAGCCCGCGACCCGACGCCCGATCGACCTGCCGACCGGGCGGATCGACTACCGGGAGCTCGGTCCGGCCGACGGACCACCGGTCGTGCTCGTGCACGGCTTCCTCGTCGACGACGGGGTCTGGGCGGACGTGCCGGAGCGGCTCGCGGCCCGGGGGCTGCGCGTCCTGGCGCCCACCCTGCCGCTGGGTGCGCACCGCACGCCCGCGGCCGCCGACGCCGACCTCTCCCCGCGCGGCATCGCCCGGATCGTCCTGTCCTTCCTGGAGGCGCTGGACCTGCACGACGTCACCCTGGTCGGCAACGACACCGGGGGAGCGATCTGCCAGTTCGTCCTCGACGAGGACGCCTCGCGCGTGGGACGGCTCGTGCTGACCAACTGCGACGCCTTCGAGGTCTTCCCGCCGTTCCCGTTCGACCTGCTGCTGCGCCTGGCCCGCCACCCCGGCCCGACGCGGGTCGCGCTGGCCGCGACGCGCTGGGCGCGGTTCCGCACCGGCCCGTTCGGCTTCGGCGCGCTGGTCGCCCGCAGGCCGACCGCGGCCGAGACCCTGCCCTGGATCACGCCGTACCTGACCGACCCGGGGGTGCGCCGCGACGTCGCCCGCTTCGCCCGCGCCTGGCGCCCCGCCGATCTCGCCGCCGTGGGCGGGCGGCTGGCGGCGTTCGACCGGCCGGTGCTGCTCTGCTGGGCCCCGCGGGACCGCTTCTTCCGCATCGGCCTCGCGCACCGGCTGCGCGACGCCTTCCCGGACGCGCGCCTCGTCGAGGTCGACCAGGCCCGCACGTTCCTCGCGCTCGACCAGCCGGGCCGGCTCGCCGGGGAGATCGCGGGCTTCGTGCCCGCGGCGCAGGTCGAGGCCCCCGACCGGCACCCGGCGAGCGGCCGGGGATGATGGGCGGCGATGTCCGCCCCCACCCGCCGTCCGCGCCGCAGCCGGCTCGCCCTCGCCGGTGCGGCCGCCGTGCTGGCCCTGCTGACCGTCCCCGCCCCGGGCGCCCAGGCGGCGGGCTCGGCGCCGGCGCCCCCGCTGACCGGCGAGAACCTCGGGCCCGACCGGCTGCCCGGGTGCGCGGCCGTGGTCGGGTCGATGACCCCGCGCGAGCGGCTGGCGCAGCGGCTGATGGTCGGCGTCGACGCCGCCGACCCCGCCGCCACGGCCGCGACGGTGCGCACCACCCAGGTCGGCGGTGTGTTCATCGGCGGCAACGCCACCGACCTGCTGCGCGACCAGGAGCTGCGCGCCGTGCAGGCGGTCGCGCGCATCCCGATCGCGGTCGCCGTCGACGACGAGGGCGGGCGCGTGCAGCGCATCGACGAGCTCGACGGCTCGCTGCCCAGCGCCAGGGCGATGGCCGCCCGGATGTCGCCCGACGAGGTGCACCGCACGGCGGCCGAGCGCGCCGACCGGCTGCTGGCCCGCGGCGTCACCATGAACATGGCCCCGACCGTCGACGTCGGCGAGCAGCCGGCCGGCTCGGTGATCGGCGACCGGTCCTTCGGCGCCGACGCCGAGAAGGTCACGACCTTCGCCCTGGCCTTCGCCGAGGGGCAGCGCGAGCGCGGGCTGTTCACCGTGCTCAAGCACTTCCCCGGGCACGGCCACGCGAACGGCGACTCGCACCGCGGCCGGGTCAGCACGCCGCCCCTGGCCGAGCTGCGCGAGCTCGACCTGCTGCCCTACGCGAACCTGGTCGGACCGGACGGCCCGCTGTCGTCGCGGGAGGGCCGCGACCGGACCGGCGTCATGGTCGGGCACCTCGACGTCCCCGGGCTGACCGACGACCTGCCCACCTCGCTCACCCCGGCCGCCTACCGGCTGCTGCGCGAGGACTACGGCTTCGACGGTCTCGTGCTCACCGACGACCTCGGCGCGATGAGGGCGGTCACCGGCCGCTTCGACCTGCCGGAGGCGGTCGAGCGCGCGCTGGCCGCCGGGGCCGACGTGGCGCTCTGGTCGACCGGCGGCGAGGTCGCCCCGCTGCTCGACGACCTGGAGGCCGCCCTCGCCGCCGGCCGCCTCGACGCGGGGGCCAACGACACCGCCGTCCAGCGCGTCCTGTCGGCCAAGGGCGTCTGCGGCCGTTCGTGATCAGCCCTTCAGCGCGCCGCTGAGCCCGGCGCTGCGCAGGAAGGTCCGCTGGAACACCAGGAACAGCGCCACCGGGATCAGCGCCGAGATGGTCAGCGCGGCCAGCAGCACGTCGAGCTCGATGGAGCGGGCCAGCGTCGGCAGCCGCACCGACAGCGGCTGGATGTCGGGGTCGCGCAGCACCAGCAGCGGCCACAGGAAGTCCTTCCAGGCCGTCACGAACGCGAACACCGAGATCACCCCGAGGATCGGGCGCGACATCGGCAGCAGCACCGACCAGAAGACCCGCAACGGCCCGGCGCCGTCGATCCGGGCCGCCTCGAACACCTCGCGGGGCAGGTTGTCGAAGAACCGCTTGGCCAGCAGCACGTTGAACGCGTTCGCCCCGGCCGGCAGCCACACCGCCCAGAACGAGTCGACCAGCGACACGCCGATCAGCGGCGGGTCGATGATCGTCAGGTAGAGCGGCACCAGCAGCACCACGGCCGGCACGAACAGCGTGGACAGCACCAGCCAGTAGAGGACCGGGCCGTAGCGGGGGCGCAGGACGGCCAGCGCGTAGCCGCCGGTCGTGGCCACCACCAGCTGCACCAGCCAGGAGCCCGCGGCCAGCGCCATGCTGTTGAAGAAGTACAGGTCGACGTGCACCTCGGACCACGCGGTGGCCAGGTTGGCCCAGTCGACACCGCTGGGGAACAGCGCCATCGGGTCGCGCAGCGTGTCCTGCGTGTGGCTGAGCGAGGCCTTGACCAGCCACAGCAGCGGGCCGAGCCCGACCACCAGCAGCCCGATCAGCAGCACGGCGTGCGCCAGGCGCAGCAGCGTGCCGGCTACGGGCGAGCGCCACTCCCCGGGCGAGACGATCCCGCGCCCGCCCTCGTCGTCGGGACGCCGGCGCCGACCCCCGCGCGGGGCCGGCGCCGGGTCGGTCGGGGGAGGACCGGCGACGGGCGGGACCGTCACGGGACCCGGGGAGACCATGGTCACGACGTGCTCCAGGAGCGGGTGAGCCGGAAGTAGAGCGCCGAGAGCAGGGCCAGGAAGACCGCCAGCACCAGGCTCAGCGCCGTCGCGGCCCCGTAGTCGCCGCCCAGGCTGGACGAGAACGCGTAGTCGTAGATCAGCAGCAGCACCGTGATCGTCGAGTTGGCCGGGCCGCCGCCGGTGAACAGGAACGGCTCCAGGAACACCTGCGAGGTGCCGATGATCTGCAGGATCAGCGTCACCAGCAGCACCCCGCGCAGCTGCGGCAGGGTGACGTGCCAGACCTTGCGCCAGATCGACGCGCCGTCGACCTCCGCGGCGTCGTACAGCTCGGGCGGCACGGCCACCAGCGCGGCCAGGTAGATGATCACCGTGCCGCCCGCGGCGGCCCAGGTGGCCTCCAGCACCAGCGACCCCATCGCGGTGTCCGCGGATTGCAGCCAGGACTGCGGCGCGATCCCGACCCAGCCGAGCACGGTGTTGAACAGCCCCTCGGGCCGGGGGTCGTAGAACACCTTCCACATCAGCACGGCCACCACCGGTGGCACCACGACCGGCAGGTACGCGACCGCGCTGTAGAGCCCGCGCCACCGCCGCACCTCGCTCATCAGCACCGCGGCCACCAGCGGTATCGGGTAGCCGAACACCAGCGCGATCAGCGCGAAGAACGCGGTGTTGCGCACCGCCGTGCCCAGCAGCGGGTCGGTGAAGACCGTCTCGAAGTTCTCCCAGCCGACGAAGACCGGCGCGGTGACCAGGTTGGTCTGCTGCACGCTCATCACCGCCGCGCGCACGATCGGCCACCAGGAGAACACCCCGAAGACCACCACCAGCGGCAGCAGGAACAGCAGCGTGCTCAGGCCGCCGCGCCGGATCCAGGTCAGCACGGGTGCCCGCTCAGCCCCGGTCGAGGACGGTCTGCACGTCGGCGTCGGCCTGGGCGAGCAGCGCGTCGATGTCGGCGTTCGGGTCGCTGAGCACCGCCTGCACGACCGTGTCGAGCACCGCGTACATCTCCTGGGCCTGCGCGGGCGGCTCCCCGGCCAGGTGCTGGCCGTGGATCCCCTCGGTGAACGAGCTCATCTGGCCCAGCGGGACGTTGACGTAGGGCTCGATCCACTCGTTGTACTGGGTGAGCGTGGCCTCGTCGAAGATCGGCAGCTTGGGCACCCCGACCGGCTGGTCGCTCTCGGCGAGGGTCTTGGCGTCCTGCACCGCGGCGTCCTGGCGGACGAACTTGCCCAGGTAGTAGAAGTCGATCCACTTCGTGGCCGCGGCCTGCTGCTCCGGGCTCGCCTTGACGTTCACCGCGGCCAGCGTGCCGCCGCCGAGCAGGCCGGAGTCGGCGCCGGGGGCCAGCGGCAGCACGGCCAGCCCGTAGTCGTCGGGGTCGATGCCGTTCTGCTGCTTGAGCGAGGTGTAGACGTCCGAGCCGCCCATGTACATGCCGATCTTGCCGGCGGCGAAGTCCTGGTTGATCGTGCTCCAGTCGTAGAGCACGTTGGCTCCCATGGAGCCGTCCTCCCAGCGCATCTGCTTGAGACGCTGCAGGGCGGCCTTCGCGCCGGGGTTGTCCACGGTGGCCTGCACCTGGTCGCCGGTGACGGACTGCATCCGCCCGCCGAGGGCGTAGGTCAGCGTGGTCAGCATCCAGCCGCCGGTGTTGTCCTGGGTCATCTCGGCGTAGCCGGCCTGCCCGGTGCGCTCGGCGATCTGCTCGGCGTAGCTGCGGACCTCGTCCCAGGTGGTCGGCGGCTCGTCCGGGTCCAGGCCGGCCTGCTGGAACAGCGTGCGGTTGTACTGCAGGCCGACGCCGTAGGCCTCGGTCGGCAGCGCGAAGATGCGCCCGTCGGCGCTCTTCCCGGTGGCCAGCACCGCCTCGTTGAACTTGTCCACGTAGCCCAGCGCCTGGACGTGCTCGGTGATGTCGGCGAGCTGCCCGCGCTCGACGAGCCCGGCGCCGTCGGTGAACGGCACCGTGAACACCGTCGGCAGGGTGCCGCCGGCGAGCTGGGCGGTGAACGTCGGGCCCGTCCACTCGTACTCCTGCGTCGTGACGTCGATCGTCGGGTTGGCCGCCTCGAACTGGCGGACCTGCTCCTCGAACGCGTCGAACGCGGCCTGCTCGCTGCCCGGCTTGAGGCTGACCACGGTGATCGCGGTCTTGCCCTCGGGCGTGGTGGTCGGCTCGCCGCCGCCGCTGCACGCCGTCATGCCGGCGAGCACCAGCGCGGCGGCCACCGCCGCTGCGGGTTTGCGGATGGACCTCATCGTCGTTTCCGTGCCCTCTCTACTGGTGGCGCTACTGCACGGGCGGTGGTGCGTCGAGCGGTGTCCGCAGCCAGGCCGCGGTGTCGGTCGGCAATCGGGCGTCGGTCAGCGCGCCGCTGGCCAGCAGGACCTCGCCGACCGGCAGCGGCACCGGCTCGGGACCGAGGTTGACCAGGCAGGCGAACGCGTCGCCGCGGGCGAAGGCGAGCACGTCCCGGCCCGACGGCAGCCAGCGCATCGGGCGGCCGGGCAGCTCGGCGCGCCGGATGCGCAGCGCCGCCCGGTAGAGCGCGAGCATCGAACCGGGGTCGGCGGCCTGCGCCTCGACGGTGAGCGCGGCCCACTCGGGCGGCTGCGGCAGCCAGGTCGCCCGGCCGTCGGGGGAGAAGCCGAACGGCGGCGCGGCGCCCGACCACGGCAGCGGCACCCGGCAGCCGTCGCGGCCCGGGTCGACGCCGCCGGAGCGCAGGAACATCGGGTCGGTGCGCAGCTCGTCGTCGAGCTGCTCGAACTCCGGCAGCCCCAGCTCGTCGCCCTGGTAGACGTACAGCGAGCCGGGCAGCGCGGCGGTGAGCAGCGCCGCGGCCCGGGCCCGGTGGGTGCCCAAGGCGGGGTCGGTCGGCGTGCCGGCGCGCTTGGTGGCGAACGCGAACCCGGTGTCGGCGCGCCCGTAGCGGGTGACCGGCCGGGTGACGTCGTGGTTGGACAGCACCCAGGTCGCCGGGGCGCCCACCGGCGCGTGCGCGGCCAGCGTGGTGTCGATCGAGGCGCGCAGCTGGGCGGCGTCCCACGGGCGGGCCAGGGTGTCGAAGTTGAACGCCGTGTGCAGCTCGTCGGGGCGCAGGTAGCGGGCGAACCGGGCCGCGTCGGGCAGCCACACCTCGCCGACCAGCAGCCGTTCGTCGGGGTAGCCGTCGGCGATGGCCCGCCAGGACCGGTAGATGTCGTGCAGCTCGTCGCGGTCGACGTAGGGGTGCCCGCCGGGGCCGGCCGCGGCCGGCACCTCGGGCAGCTCCGGGTCCTTCACCGGCAGCACCGCCGAGTCGATGCGCACCCCGGCGACCCCCCGGTCGAACCAGAACCGCAGCACCGACTCGTGCTCGGCGCGCACGTCCGGGTGCGACCAGTTGAGGTCGGGCTGGGCCTTGCTGAACAGGTGCAGGTACCACTGGCCGGGGGTGCCGTCGGCGTTCTTGGTGCGGGTCCACGGGTCGCCGCCGAACTCCGAGACCCAGCCGGTGGGCACCTCGTCGCCGTTCGGGCCGCGCCCCGGGTGGAACCAGAACCGCGCGCGCTCCGGCGAGCCGGGGTCGGCGGCCAGCGCGGCCTGGAACCACGGGTGCTGGTCGGAGACGTGGTTGGGGACGATGTCGACGATCGTGCGGATGCCCAGCGCGCGGGCGTCGGCGATGAGCGCCTCGGCGTCGGCCAGGGTGCCGAACGCGGGGTCGATGCGGCGGTAGTCGGCGACGTCGTAGCCGCCGTCGGCCATCGGCGAGGCGTACCAGGGGGTGAACCAGATGGCGTCCACGCCCAGCTCGGCGAGGTGGCCCAGGCGGGCCCGCACGCCGGTGAGGTCGCCGACGCCGTCGCCGTTCCCGTCGGCGAAGCTGCGCGGGTAGACCTCGTAGATCACCGCGTCGCGCCACCACTCGCGCTCGCCCATGGCCCCCCGCTCCGGTCACTCCGTCGTGTGGCCGGGGACGGTACGGGTGCCTAACAGACTAACGCAAGATTTCGACAGAACCTGGTTGGGAATTAGTCAGAACGGACCTGCGCGGTGGAGGCGCGCACCACGAGCTCGGGTTCGTAGAGCAGCTCGGCGGTACCCACCCGGCTGCCCCCGATCTGGTGCACGAGCAGGTCGACCGCGGCCCGCCCCATCGCCTCGATCGGCTGGCGCACGGTGGTGAGCGCGGGGTCCACGCAGGTCATCAGGGCCGAGTCGTCGTAGCCGATGACCGAGACGTCGCGCGGGACGCTCATCCCGCGGCGGCGCACCGCCCGGATCGCGCCCAGCGCCAGCGGGTCGCTGGCGCAGACCACGCCGGTGACGTCGCGGTCGAGCAGGCGCAGCATCGCGGCCTGGCCGCTCTCCAACGAGAACATCGCGTGCTCCACGAGCTCGGGCTCGGCCGGGCCGCCCGCGCGGGCGCTCGCTGTCCGGAACGACGCAAGCTTGCGTCGGGACGGCACGTGGTCGGCGGGGCCGAGAAGCAGCCCGATCCGGCGGTGCCCGAGCGCGCGCAGGTGCCCGAACGCCTGCTCCACCGCCACCTCGTCGTCGCAGCTGACCTGCGGGAACGCCAGCCCGCCGACCGCGGCGTTGACCAGCACGGTGGGCAGCTTGCGGGTGCGCAGCAGCGTGTAGTGCTCGTGCGAGGCGTCGGCCTCGGTGTAGAGCCCGCCGGCGAAGATCGCGCCGGAGACCTGCTGCTGGAGCAGCAGGTCGACGTAGGCGGCCTCGCTGACCCCACCCGCCGAACTGGTGCACAGCAGCGCGGTGAGCCCCTGCTGGGCGAGCGCGCCCCCGACGACCTCGCCGAAGGCGGGGAAGATGGGGTTCTGCAGCTCGGGCAGCACCAGCCCGACCAGCCGGGCGCGCTCGCCGCGCAGCCGGGTGGGCCGCTCGTAGCCGAGGACGTCGAGGGCGGTGAGCACCGCTTCCCTGGTCGCTTCGGAGACCCCGGGCTTGCCGTTGAGCACCCGGCTGACCGTCGCCTCGCTCACGCCGACCTTCTGCGCCACCACTGCCAGCCGTCGAGTCACGGCGCAAGACTAACGCAAATTCTTGCGTTCCGATGCAGTGGCTTGCGGCTATCGCACCGGGACGTCCGGTCGGTGGTTCGATCGTCCGGACGGACCCTCCGGAATAGTTGATGCAACAACTAGATTGGGTACCACCATGACCGACATCGCGCCCAGCGGGCTGCACCACGTCACCGCGATCGCCGCCGATCCGCAGGAGAACGTCGACTTCTACGCCCGGGTGCTGGGGCTGCGGCTGGTCAAGCAGACGGTCAACTTCGACTCCCCGGACACCTACCACCTCTACTACGGCGACGCCGCGGGCTCGCCCTCGACGATCCTGACGTTCTTCCCGTGGAAGGGCGTTCCGCCGGGCCGCAACGGCGCCGGGCTCACCACGAGCACCGCCTTCGGCGTGCCGCCGGAGTCGATCGGCTGGTGGCAGCGGCGGCTGTCCGGGTTCGGCGTCGACGCCGACGCCCCGGTCGACCGCGACGGCACCGAGGTGCTGACCCTGCGCGACCCGCACGGCCTGGTGATCGACCTGGTGGCCGCGCCGGGCGACGCGCGCTCCGGCTGGGACGGCGCCGCCGGGGTGCCCGCCGAGCACGCGGTGCGCGGGCTGCACTCGGTGACGCTGTCCGAGCGGCAGCTCGAACCGACCCAGCGGATGCTCTCCGAGCTGCTCGGGATGCGGCTCGACGGCGAGCGCGGCGACCGCGCCCGGTACGCGATGGACGACGGGGCGAACGGCACCGCCGGCGCGATCGTCGACCTGGCCGCCGAGACCCGCCGGCAGGGCCTGCAGGCCGGCGGGACCGTGCACCACGTGGCGTTCCGGGCCCCGGACGCGCCGACCCAGCTGCGCTGGCGCCGGCAGCTGCTCGAGGCCGGGGTGCAGGTCACCGAGGTCCTCGACCGGCAGTACTTCACCTCCATCTACTTCCGCGAGCCCGGCGGCGTGCTGTTCGAGATCGCCACCGACCAGCCCGGCTTCGCCGTCGACGAGCCGCTGCTCGCACTGGGCCGGGCGCTGAAGCTGCCGCCGTGGCTGGAGCCCGACCGCGCGCAGATCGCCGCGGCGCTGCCGACCCTGCGCCTGCCCGACGCCCCCGACGGCTCCGCCCCGGCGACGTCGTGAGCACCGATCCGCTCGACCGGCCGCACGTCTGGTTGCCCGGCCCCGGCCCGACGCCGCTGCTGCTCCTGCACGGCACCGGCGGCGACGAGCACGACCTGCTGCCCCTGCGCGAGCACCTGGCCCCCGACGCCCCGGTGCTCTCGGTGCGCGGGACGGTGCTGGAGAACGGCATGCCGCGGTTCTTCCGGCGGCTGCGCGAGGGCGTCTTCGACGAGGACGACCTGCGGGCCAGGGTCGACGAGCTGGCCGCGTTCCTGGCCGCCGCCGAGGCCCGCTACGGCGTGGCCGCGGGCACCTGGGCCGCGGTCGGCTTCTCCAACGGCGCCAACATCGCCTCGGCGCTGCTGTTCGGCCACTCGGACTCGCTGACCGCCGCGGTCCTGCTGGCCGCGATGGTGCCCTACCGGGACGGGCCGCCCCCTGCCGACCTGGGCGGGCGGCGGGTGCTGGTCTCCAACGGCAGGCGCGACCCGATGGCCACCCTCGACCAGACCACCACCCTGGTCGGCCAGCTGCGGGACCGCGGCGCCGAGGTCACCGAGCTGCCGCACGACGGCGGGCACGGCATCGACGCGCGCCTGCTCCCGCGGATGGCCGAATGGCTGCGCACTATCGCGCGCACGTAGCCGACCCGCGGCGGTGCCCGGCGCGCGCTCCCGGCCGGAGTTCAGTGGGCGACCGGGACACGTCGGGGGCCGTAGGTCAGCCGGCGCAGCAGCACCTCGGCCGGGCCGCGCACCCCCGCGCGGGCCGACACCGCCGCGACGACAAGGATCACCAGCCAGGCCCCGGCGCCGAGCAGTGCCACCTGCCAGAGGTGGGCCCGCGCGCCGAGACCCAGCGTCCAGGCGGGCAGCAGGGCCACGAACGCCACCGACTGCGCCAGGTAGCACGACAGCGAGCGCTGCCCACAGGCGCGCAGCGCGCCGGCCACCGGACCGGCGCCGCGTCGCGCGATCCGGACCGCGAGCAGCCCGAACACCGCCGCGTACCCGAACCCGCCCGCGTAGCCGCCGACCGCGTGCAAAGCCCCGGCCGCCAGCAGGCCGGCCAGTGGCGGCGACGTCCAGTACCCGGCGGCCACCAGGGCCAGCGGCAGGCCGCCCAGCACCGCGGCGGCCATCCCCACCACGGCCACCCGGACCAGCAGCGCCCGGTGCCGCCCGGGCTCGTCGAGCAGCCGGCGCCGAGCCGCCCAGGCCCCCGCGGCCACCGCTCCCACCGTGCCGGGGACCTGCAGCACCACCCCGACCCCCAGCCACTCGACGCCGCGCACGGCCGCGGCCGCCGCCGGGTCCACGATCGCCATCGACGGCAGGAACGCCTGCGGGTCGCCGGGCAGGGGCAGGCCGCTGAAGGCGTAGAACAGCCCCACGAACGCCGTGCCGGCGACCACCACGCGGACCAGGGCCCGGTCCGAGCCGCGGAGCAGCAGCCCGGCGGTGAGCAGCGCGACCAGCCCGTAGGCGGCGACGATGTCGCCGGACCACAGCAACAGCCCGTGCGCCGCCCCGATGGCCACCATCCAGGTCCCGCGTCGGCGCACCAGGCCCACCGCCGCGCCGGTGCCGTCGGGGCCGTTCGTGCGCCGGCGGGCGAGCTGCACGATCCCGTAGCCGAACAGCAACCCGAACATCGGGTAGGCCCGCCCGTCGACCAGCAGCATCTGCAGCAGCGCCACGATCGCGTCGATCCCGCCCGGGTCGGCGGGGTAGCCGCGCGGGCCGAGCGAGTGGCCGTACGTGTAGGCGTGCACGTTGGCCAGGGCGATGAGCAGCAGCATGCCGCCCCGGGCCAGGTCCGGGGCGAGTGCGCGGGCACCGGTGGGGGTGGCGCCCGGGTCCGGGGGGAGGGTCATGCCCACGACACTAGGGAGCGGCCGCGCCCCGGGGATCAATCGGTCGGACGATGGGGCATCGTCCGTTGGGCGTCCGTCGCAGCTGTCGCCGGCCGGAGTTCAGGAAAGCCACGATGCTGCCCGCAGAGGGCGGCATCGTGGCTTTTCCTGAACCGGGGTCGGGGGGTCAGTGGGCGACCGGGACGCGTCGGGGGCCGTAGGTCAGCCGGCGCAGCAGCACCTCGGCCGGGCCGCGGAACCCGGCGCGGGCCGACGCCGCGGCCACCACCAGGATCACCAGCCAGGCCCCGGCGCCGACCAGGGCGGTCTGCCACAGGTGCGCTCCCTCCCCGAGCCCGAGCGTCCACGCCGGCAGCAGCGCCACGAACGCCACCGACTGGGCGAGGTAGCAGCTCAGCGAGCGCTGCCCGCAGGCCCGCAGCGCGTCGGTCACCGGGCCGGTGCCGCGCTCGACCACCCGGATCGCCAGCAGCCCGAACAGGGCCGCGTACCCGAACCCGCCCACGTAGCCGCCGAGCGCGTGCAGCGAGCCCGCGGCCAGCACTGCCCACAGCGGGGGTGAGGTCCAGAGCTGGGCCGCCATCAGGGCCATGGGCAGCCCGCCCAGCACGGCCGCGGCCAGCCCCACGACGGCCACGCGGGTCAGCAGCGGGCGGTGCCGCTCCGGCTCGTCGAGCAGCCGGCGCCGGGCCGCCCAGGCTCCGGCCGCCACGGCCCCGAAGACGCCGAAGGCCTGCAGCAGCACCCCGATCGTCCCCCACTCGAACGCGCGCGCGCCCAGCGCCGCCAGCGGGTCGGCGATCGCCATCGAGGCCATGAACGCCTGCGGATCGCCCGGCATGGACAGCCCGGAGCCCGCGTAGAACAGCGTCGTGACCGTGGTGCCGGCGACGGCCACCCGCGCCAGCGCCCGGTCCGACCCCCGCACGAGCAGTCCGGCCAGCAGCACCGCGAGCAGCCCGTAGGCCCCGACGATGTCACCCGACCACAGCAGCACGCCGTGCACGGCGCCGATGAGCAGCATCCAGGCGCCCCGCCTGCGGACCAGCCCGACCACGGCGTCCACCGACCGGCCCACCGCCGTGCGCCGCCGGGTCAGCTGCACGATCCCGTAGCCGAACAGCAGCCCGAACAGCGGGTACGCCCGGCCGTCGACCAGCGTCATCTGCAGCAGGGCGACCACGCTGTCGACACCCCCGACGTCGCGCGGGTAGCCGCGGGGACCGAGCGGGTGCCCGTAGGTGAACAGGTGGACGTTGGCCAGCGCGATGAGCAGCAGCATGCCGCCGCGGGCCAGGTCGGGCGCGAGGGCGCGGGCGGCGATGGACGTGGCACCGGGATCTGTGACGGCGGTCATATCCCTGACGGTAGGGGCCGGCGGTGCGCTGGGCGTCCACCGTCGGATCGATACGCCGTCGGTCGAAGGATGGGCGGCGGTTCATCCCGAGGTGCGCGCCGGTTGGCTCCAGGGCCTCGTCGCCCCTACCCTGTTAGGCGTAGTCAGTTACGCCGAATGGTCCTAATGCGGCCATGCGTAGGCGACGGGGGAAATGTGGCCATTCAGGATTACGCGCGGGTTCTCCGGGAACGATGGATGATCCTCGTGCTCACCACGGTGCTGGTGACCCTCGGGGCGGGAGTCGCCTGGACCCTGCGACCGGTCGAGTACACCGCGCGCATCTCGCTCTACGTCTCGGCGCAGTCCGCCGACACCGCCAACGCCGCCTACCAGGGCAGCTTGCTGTCGCAGCAGCGGGTGTCGTCCTACGTGGAGCTGGTCAACAGCATGCGGGTGAGCCGGGCGGTGGTCCGGCAGCTCGGCCTCACCGAGTCGCCCGCCGCACTGGCGGGTCGCATCACGGCGTCGAACGCGGCCGACTCCGTGCTGATCGACGTCGCCGTCACCGGCGGCTCGCCCGAGGGTGTCGCGACCGTCGCCAACTCGGTCGGTCGCGTGTTCACCGACCTGGTCGCCGAGCTCGAGCGCCCGGCCACTCCCGATGCGCTGGCGCCCGTGCTGGTCAGGGTCGTCGAACCGGCCGAGGTCCCGACGGCACCGTCGTCGACCGGCCTGCCGGCCAGCCTCCTGCTCGGCCTGCTGGTCGGGCTGGCCGCCGGGGTGGGCCTGGCGCTCCTGCGGAACGCCACCGACAGCTCGATCAAGTCCCTGGAGCTGCTGCACGCGGTGACCCGGGCACCGAACCTCGGGACGATCGCGTACCAGGCGAACACCCCGAAGCGGCCGCTGACCGTGCACGACGACGATCCCCAGTCGCCGCGTGCCGAGGCGTTCCGGCAGCTGCGCACCAACCTGCAGTTCATCGACCTGGACAACCCCCACAAGGTCATCGTGGTGACCAGTTCGCTCCCCGAGGAGGGGAAGACGACCTCCCTGTGCAACCTGGCGATAGCCATGGCCGCGACGCGCGCCCGGGTGCTGCTGGTGGACGCCGACCTGCGCCGGCCCAAGGTCGCCGAGCTCCTCGGCCTGGACGGGACCGTCGGGCTGACCGACATCCTGTCCGGCAGGCTGCGCCCCGATCAGGTGATCCAGCCGTGGTCGGGCGGCAAGTTCGACGTGCTCGCCAGCGGTTCGCTGCCACCCAATCCGAGCGAGCTGCTCGGCTCGCGGCAGATGACCGAGCTGCTGGCGGAGTTGCGCACGCAGTACGACGTGGTGCTGCTGGACACCCCTCCGTTGCTCCCGGTCACCGACGCCGCCGCGGTCGCGCCATCGGCCGACGGAGTGATCCTGGTCTGCCGGTACAAGCGGGCCAACCGGGAGCAGGTCGGCCGGGCCGTGCAGGCGCTGGCCGCCGTGTCGGTGCCGGTGCTGGGCACCCTGTTCACGATGGTGCCCACCCGCGGCCCCCGCGCGTACGCCGGGTACAACTCGTACTACCGCGCCGAGCCTCCGGTGCTCGCCCACCACGAAGCGACCGACGCCGCTCGGGCACCCTCGGATGTGACACGACACGGGGGCCGTCACTCCGACGGGTGGCCCGGGACGGGCTGATCGGGCCGGGCCGCTGCACGGCGTCACCGACCCCGTGGTCCCGGCCTGCCGCCGATCGTCGCCGCACCTCTGTTTCCGGTCTGGTTCCGGCAGGCTCCGCAGCTCGATCCGGCCGTTCCTCAAGTTCCGCTCAATTCCACGCGGCTCCGACCGAACGTACCCGTTGTGTCATCGCCCGCCGAGGACGGCGGCGATACATTGGTGTGGACCGAATGAAATGTTCTTGCAGGTCGGCGTGGTGTTCGAGGCGCGGCACGTGAGCGATGTCGGGGAGATCCGCGCTGCCGCACACAATTGCCGCGCGATTCCGTGACGTCATTCACCGCAGTGCCCGCGAGGTGCTCGCCCGGTCTTCAACGCACCCCGACGGAGGCCGAGTGGAAACGTACGTGGAGCAGGGGTCGCCCGGCGCGGCGGTACGCACCGCCGGGAGCCCTGACCGGGCCGGCGTGCGCCGCCTCCCGCGACGCGCCCGGCGCCTCGCCCTGCTGGCCTGGGACAGCGCCGCGTGGGTGATCGGCCTGTCCACCGGCGTCTGGCTCCGTTACGACGGGGACGTGACGGCCATCGACACGCGAGGACTGGCCCAGGTCCTGGTCGTCGCGCTGGTGGTGCAGGTGATCGTCGCGGTGCCACTGCGGCTCTACCGGGGCCGGTACTCGACCGGCAGCGTCGAGGACGCGATCAGCGTGACCGCGGCCGTCGCCCTGGTCGGCATCGTCGCCTTCGTCGTCGTGCTGCTCCCGAGCCTGCCCCCGGTGCCGCGTTCGGTGCCCGCGGCGGGCGCCCTGATCGCGCTGCTGCTGTCCGTCGGGGCCCGGGTGGTCGTGCGGCGGTGGCGGGACCGCAGCGTCCGGTCGGACGGTCCGCCCACGCACCGGGTGATCGTCCTCGGCGCCGGTCTCGAGGGGCAGCAACTCGTCCGGTCGATGATCGCCGACCGCGGCCGCGAGTACCTGCCGGTCGCGCTGCTCGACGACGATCCCGACCTGCGCCGCCGCCGGGTCTACGGAGTCCGGGTGCGCGGCACCCGTGACGACATCGCCGAGGTCGCCGCGGCGACCGGGGCGGACCTGCTCGTCGTCGCCTCGTCGGTGCTCGACGCGACGGCGGTGCACCGGGTCAACCGCGCCGCGACGACGGCGGGCCTCGGCGTCAAGGTGCTGCCGCCGATGGCCGAGCTCCTGGGTTCGGAGATCGGCCTGGCCCAGCTGCGCGATCTCGACATCACCGACCTGCTGGGCCGCCAGCCCGTCGAGGTCGACGTGGCCGCGATCGCCGGGTACCTGACCGGACGGCGGGTCCTCGTCACCGGGGCGGGCGGCTCGATCGGGTCCGAGCTGTGCCGGCAGATCCACCGGTTCGGGCCCGCCGAGCTGATGATGCTCGACCGGGACGAGTCGGCGCTGCACGCCATCCAGCTGTCGATCCACGGCAGCGCCCTGCTCGACTCCCCGGACGTGATCCTGGCCGACATCCGCGATGCGGCCGTGCTCACCGCGCTGTTCGTCGCGCGCCGGCCGGAAGTGATCTTCCACGCCGCCGCGCTCAAGCACCTGCCGCTGCTCGAGCAGTACCCGACCGAGGCGTGGAAGACCAACGTGATCGGCACCCAGAACGTGCTCGACGCCGCCCGCGCCTGCCGGGCCGAGAAGTTCGTCAACATCTCCACCGACAAGGCGGCGAACCCGATCAGCGTGCTCGGGCGGTCCAAGCGGATCGGCGAACGACTGGTCGCCGACGCCGCCTGCCGGGCGACGGGGACCTACCTGTCGGTCCGGTTCGGGAACGTTCTGGGCAGCCGGGGCTCGATGCTCGGCACCTTCACCGAGCAGCTCGCCCACGGCGGCCCGATCACGGTCACCCACCCCGAGGTGACCCGGTTCTTCATGACGATCCCGGAGGCGGTCCAGCTGGTCGTGCACGCCGCGGCCATCGGGGCTCCGGGTGAGGTGCTCGTGCTCGACATGGGCAAGGCCGTGCGGATCGAGGACGTCGCCCGCCAGTTGATGGAGATCGCCGGCCGGACGGTGCAGATCGTCTACACCGGACTCCGCAGGGGCGAGAAGCTGCACGAGGAGCTGTTCGGCGACGAGGAGTCCAGCACCTGCCAGGTGCACCGGGCGGTCTCCCACGTCACCGTGCCCACGCTGGGGATCACCTTCGTGCGGCAGCACGGCGACCGGGTCGGTGCCGAGCGGGCGATGGTCGAGCTGCCGCAGTTCCCCGACTCGTCGTGGACCGGCGAGACCGCGATGCTGGCCCCGCTGCTGGCGCTGCGGCGTGCGTGACGTGGACGTGTCCTGTCGTCTGTCGATACGATTCGTATCGTATCGAGTGGCACGTCTCGCCGAGGCTGCCCCCAGATGCCGACCGGAGGCGACCCACATGGTGACCTATCGGCAGGCCAAGCGGCTGCTCGACCTGGTGCTCGCCGTCGTGGCGCTGGTGTTGTCGTCCCCTCTCCAGGTCGTGACCGCCGCCGCGATCGCCGTCCGGCTCGGTCGGCCCGTGGTGTTCCGCCAGCTCAGGCCGGGACTGCATGGGCGCCCGTTCGTCCTGGTGAAGTTCCGCACGATGCTCCCGGCGGACGCGGCACGGGGACGCATCGACGACGCGTCCCGGATGACGGCCCTGGGTCGGGTGTTGCGCAGCACCAGCCTCGACGAGCTGCCGACGCTCTGGAACGTCGTGCGGGGGGAGATGTCGCTGGTGGGCCCCCGGCCGCTGCTGATGCAGTACCTGGACCGGTACACCCCGCAGCAGGCCCGCCGGCACGAGGTGCCTCCGGGACTGACCGGCCTGGCCCAGGTCTCCGGCCGCAACGGCCTGAGCTGGGAGCGGAAGTTCGAGCTGGACGTCGAATACGTCGAGCGGTGCTCCTTCTCGCTGGACATCCGGATCCTGCTGCGCACGATCGGGTCGGTGCTGCGCCGGAGCGGCATCAGCGGACCCGGTGTCGTGACGATGTCGGAGTTCACGGGGGAGCCCGTTCCGCAGCTGCCCGACCCACGGCGGCCCCTGATCATCGTGGGCTGCGGGGGCTTCGGCCGGGAGGTGCTCTGCACTGTCCAGGCGATCAATGCCGCCGGCGGTGACTGGGTGGTCGAAGGATTCGTCGACGACGATCCGTCGCCGGCCGATCGGGCCGCCGTGACCGCACTGGGGGGACGGATCATCGGCACGGTGGACCTGCTCGCCGCGCGTCCGGACCCGTTTCACGCCGTGGTCGCGATCGGTTCCGGCGCTGCGCGCAGGGCCGTGGTCGACCGGCTCGCGCATGCCCCGGTGACCTACCCGGCGTTGATCCATCCCGATGCGACGATCGGTCCGCTGGTGTCGATCGACATCGGTGTCGTCGTCGCCACCGGCGCACGGCTGAGCACCAACATCACCGTGGGCGCCCACGTCCACATCGACCAGAACGCGACGGTGGGCCACGACACCGTCCTGCACGACTTCAGCCGGCTGAACCCCCAGGCGTGCGTGTCGGGTTCGGTCGTCGTGGGGACCGGTGCCTTGATCGGAGCCTCTGCCACGGTCCTGCAGGGCCTGCGGGTCGGCGACTCCGCCGTGGTGGGCGCCGGTGCCGTGGTCACCCACCCGACGTCCACGGGTTCGACGGTGGTGGGCGTTCCAGCGCGCCGTGCCGTCGTGGCGCGGCGATGAGCCGGGTGCCCGGCCCGACATGCGGCGTGCCGTCGTGACGGGATCCGCCGACCTGCGCTCCGGCGGGCGTGGCGGGCGGACGCTCGCCCGCGCCACCGGCCTCATCGGTCTCGTCTACGGCGGCTCGGTCGGTCTGCTCTTCATCGGGGAGCTGCTGCTCGCGCGCCACCTCGACACCGCGGAGTTCGGGCAGTACAACCTCGTGCGGCAGGGCGTCCCGGTCGTCGTGGTCCTCGCGCTGCTCGGCTACGACCAGGCGCTCACGAGGGAGACCGCAGCACGCGGCGGCATCGCGCCGCGGCTGGACCGTCGCCAGTGGCGGCTGGTTCTGCTCTGCGTGGTCGTCGCAGCGGCCGGCGCGGGGTACCTCGTCCTCCGTCTGGGTGTGGCCTGGCCGATCGCGTGGACCCTCGTGGTGGGCAGCGCCGCGATCGCGCTGAGCAGCCTCGTCTCGGGCGTGATGCGGGCGAGCAACCGGCCGGGACTCGGAGCGCTGGCGCAGCAGGGCCATCGGCTTCTCGCCGGCGTGGCCTTCATCGGCGCAGCCGGTCTCCTGTCCGGCACCGGCGCGGCGCTCACGTTCTGCATGTGTGCGCTGGTCGTCGCCGTCGGATGCGTCATGTGGTCGACCCGCCTGGCCGCTCCCTGGCCGATCGACGATGCGGCACACCGCACCATGCGGCGCCTGGGCGTCGGGTACAGCCTGTCGATGCTGACGCTGGCGGCCGGCGACTGGGCGGACCTGGCGCTCGCCGCCGAGCTCAGCAGGAGCCTCGCGGACGTCGGCCAGTACGGGCAGCTCAAGCTGCTGGCGCTCTACCCGATCCTGTCCGTCGGTTCGATCCTGGGTTTCGTGGCGCTGCCCGCGATCGCGTCCCGCCGGGCGACGATCACGCGTTCCACGGCGCGGCGGTGGGCGGTGGGCGCTGCGATGACATCCCTCGCGATGACGGCGGTGGCGGTTCCGGCGTCGCGTTACCTGGCGGACGTCCTGTTCCAGGTGCGAGCCCCCTGGGCGCTTCTGACGGTGCTCGGCGCGATCGGTGGACTGCGCCTGTTCTACGTGCTGCCCAGCGCCTACCTCGGTGCCGTCGCGCCGCCGCGGTGGCTCTTCGGGCTCGGAGCCGTCGGAGCGGTCGGCCTGCTCGTGCAGGTCGTGGTGACGGTCGTGGTCGGCGGCGACATCCTGCTGGCCGTCGCGTACGGGCTGCTGGCCGGGACCCTCACGCGAGTGATCGCCGGCGTGGTCATGAGCTCGAAGCTGCTCCGGTCCGGGGAGGTCGCCCGATGACGCCCGATCGGCAGACCCGCTATCTGGTCCTGTCCATGGCGCCCTACCGGTACGCGACTCGCACGCGCAAGGCCGCCGTCGCCTACCGCGACCGCGGGCCCGTGACCTTCTTGTCCCTGCAGGGGGTGGGGCGGACCGGGAAGCGCGACTCCGCCGGCACCCGCCTCACGGACGGTGTGAGCGTGCATCAGGTCCCGCTGCGCACGCCGTCGACTGCGCCCACGGTCCCCAGCCAGCTGTCCAACCTCCTCCGCTCGTACCTTCCCGCCTTCGGGCGACTCGTGCGCGAGGTGTGGCGGCGCGACGGCGACGTCGTCCACGTCACCGGAGTCCCGCTGCTGGTGCTGGGGCTGTTGCACCAGGCTCGGCACGGCTCCCGCCTGGTGCTGGACGTCAACGAGCGGCCGGCCAGCGTGTCGGCGACGGGTTCGCTGTTCGCGCTGTTCCGCAGGGTCGAGCCGCTGCTGCTGAGGGCCGGTGCCCGGCGGGCGGACGTGACGCTGGTCGTCACGCCCGGCCATGCCACGCTGCTGACGTCCGACCACGGGTTCGGCGAGGTCATCGTGGTGCGGAACGCGCCGCTGGCCGGCTGGCGCAGCGCGTACACCGCGCCGCCTGCGCACCGGGCCGGGGTGCTCCGCGTCGTCACGGTCGGGACGCTGTTCGAAGGCCGTGGCCTGGAACAGCTCATCCACGCCGTGCGCATCGCCCGCGATCGCGGCACTCGCGTCGAGCTGGACGTCCACGGCGCCGGCCGACCGGACTACGCGGAATCGCTCGTCGAGCTGGCGACCCGCCTGCAGGTCACCCACCAGGTGCGGTTCCACGGTCGGCTGGACGGTTCCCGGGTGTCGCAGGCCTACCTGGCCGGTCACCTCGGCGTCGCGCTCTACGAGCCGACGGACGCGGGCAACGACTCGTTGTCCAACAAGATCCTCGAATGCGTCACCACCGGCCGACCGGTGCTCGCCGGCGACCTCCCCGAGAACCGGAGATTCGTCGTGGACAACAAGGTCGGTTGGCTGACGCCGGTCACTGCCGAGGGCATCGCCGAGTCGCTCGTCGCCCGTGCCGCCGAGGACGACCTCGATGATCTCGCCGGCCGGTGCCGGGAGCTCGGCGACCGCGAGTTGACGTGGGAGGCCGAGTTCGGTGCGGTGTTCCGCGCACTCGACCGACTGCACGATCCGCGCAGCACGGCCGCATGAGCCGAACAGCGTCGATCAGGGCGGATCTCGCGGCGCTGGGTGTCCTGGCCCCGGTGCGCGCGTTCTACGAGCTCGGTAAGCGCTCGGGTGCCCACGGGCTCGCGCTGCGGGCCGCCACCCGCTCCGCGCGCCCGGCGGTCCTGCGCCTGGTTCCCGGCTTCCGGCCGAGCGGTCGGGTGGCGCCGGCAGCGGCCGGGCGTTGCATCGCGGACGCCCGACAGATCGTCGAGCTCGGGCACCGGGTCTTCGGGCAGCGGATCCCGGTGCGGGCGGCCGAGGACTGGAACCTGGTCGGTGACCACGGCGCGAGATGGCCGTCCCCGTTCTGGTGGCAGATCGACATCCGGACCGAGAAGCGCCTCGGCGACGTGAAGTGGGCCTGGGAGCTCGGCCGGCACCGGGACATCGTCGTGCTCGCCCGCGCCGCCTTCCTGCAACCGGGGGAGCAGTGGGAGGGCGAGCTGGCCCGACGGCTGCGCCTGTGGTTCCGGGCCACCCCGACCGAACACGGCGTCCATTGGTACTCGAACCTGGAGATCGCGCTCCGGGCCGTGGCCTGGATGCAGGTCCACGCCCTGTGCGCGGACGTCCTCCCGCAGGACGTGCGCGATTCGATGGCGCTCGACGTCGCCCGAGCACGCCGGCACCTGCTCGTCGACTTCCCGTACACGGTCAGCAGCATGCGCAACAACCACCTCCTCGGTGATGCCCTCGGGTTGTTGGCCATCCAGAGGTTCACCGGCGGCAGCGCCCGGAGCCGGCTCTCCAGGATCGCGGAGCGGGCCTTCGCCGCTCAGCTCGACCGCCACATGCGTCCGGACGGCTCGATGATCGAGGACTCGGTGTCCTACCACCGCTTCGTGCTGGAGATGCTGACGGTCAAGCACCTGCTGGGGGACGGTTCGCCGGCCGTGGTGACGGCGATGGGAGGGGCCGCACGGCATCTGCGGCGGATGGGTGCGCTCGACGGCCCGATCCCGCAGTGGGGCGACTGGGACGAGGGCCGGGTACTCGCGTCCTCGGGTGATGCCCTCGACCTCGCCGGCTCCACGGCACTGGGACTCGTCCTCAGCGGGCGGTCCGCCGACCCGCGGTGGTGGTCGGAGTTCGACGAGGTGGCGTGGTACGCCCCCCCGATCGGGGACGTGGGAGCCACGACCTCCGCCGCACGACCCCCCGAAGCAGCCGTGGTTGTGAGCGGCGGCATCGCCCGGGCCACCGTCGGCGATTGGGACGTGTGGCTGAAGGGCGGTACCGGGCCGTCGCACCAACACGCCGACCTCACCCACGTCAGCGCCCGCTTCGGCGACCGATGGGTGCTGGTCGACCCGGGCACGGGCACCTACAACGGTCGGCTCGACGTGCGCAACGCCTTCCGCACCAGTCGGGCCCACAACGGTCTGCGCACCCGGGGCGAGGAGATGTTCGTGCCGCACCGGGCGTTCCGATGGCTCACGTCGGCGACCGTGCACTGCGGAGTGCCGGTCCGGACCAGGGGAGCGGTCGTCGTGTGGGCCGTGCACGACGCGTACGCCCGATCGGAGGGGGCCGGGCGGATCGCCCGTGCCGTGGTCGTCACCGCGGACGGCCTGACGGTCGTGGACTGGCGCGAGGACGGACAGGATGCGCTGCTCACGGTCGCACTCGCACCGGGTACCGAGATCGTGCGGAACGAGCTCCACCTCGCCCACTGCCCGGGGCTCGTCGTCCGCGGCCTGCAGGGCGGCTCGGCGGTGGAGGGGCAGGAGCAGCCCTTCGCCGGTTGGCACAGCACGACCTACGGCCAACGGGAACCGGCCACCTGGTTGGAACGGTCGGTCAGCGGGACCGCGGCCACGGTGTGGGGCGTGGCGCGGCGGTGGAGCACCGCCCACGACGCAACCGTTGACGGGGACCAGGTCACGGTCGCGGGCATCGAGATGGGGATGGAGTTCCGGCCCGGCGGCGCCAGCATGGTCGTCAGGGTCGGGGGACGGACCCGCATCCACACCGCCGGGACGGGCGCCGCATGACCCGCCGTCGAGTTCTGGTCCTCAACCACTTCGCGGTACCGGTCGGAGAACCGGGAGGGACCCGGCACACCGAGCTGTTCGGCGCTCTCCCGGGGTGGGATCACCTGATCGTCGCGTCGCGCACGAACCTGTCGACCCACCGGACGCAGCGGGACCGGCCAGGCTTCCGCTTCGTTCCCGTGACGCCGTACCGGAGCAACGGCGTCGCCCGGATCGGCAACTGGATGAGCTACGCGGTGATGGCCGTGGTCGCATCCCTGCTCGACGTCCGGCGGCGACCGGCGGTCGTCTACGCCTCGTCGCCGCACCTGCTCGCCGCCGCGGCAGGCGCGGTCATCGCGGCCGCCTCCCGGGCACCGCTGGTGCTCGAGATCCGAGACCTGTGGCCGAAGGTCCTCGTCGAGATGGGCCAGCTGTCCGCGAGCTCGCCGATCTGTCGTGCGCTGGCCGCGCTGGAGTCGTGGCTGTACCGCAGGGCCGACCGGATCGTGGTCCTGGCGGACGGCGTCGCCCGCTCGTTGGAACAGGCGGGGGTCCCGGTCGAGAAGATCACGGTGATCCCCAACGCCGCGGATCCGGAGTACTTCGACACCGAGGTCACCCGTGACGATGCTCGCGCCCGATACGGGTTCGACCGGCTGACCTTCGTCTACGCGGGGGCGCACGGCCCGGCCAACGGCCTCGGTCTGCTGCTGGACGCCGCGGCCGTGATCGGTGACGACATCGGCATCGTCCTCGTCGGCGACGGCGTCTCCCGAGCCGCCCTGGTCGAACGCGCGGTGACCGAGGGCCTGACCAATGTCCGGTTCCTCGACCCGCTCCCCAAGGCCGAGATGCCCCGGCTGCTGCATGCGGCCGACATCGGCGTCCACTGCCTGGCCGACGTGCCGCTCTTCCACTACGGAGTCAGCCCCAACAAGCTCTTCGACTACATGGCGGCGGGCAAGCCGGTCATCACCAACACCCCGGGAGACGTCGCGGCGTTGGTGACCGACTCCGGCGGGGGCATCGCCGTGTCGCCGTCGGGCCTGGCCGCCGGCATCTCCCGGATGGCGGAGGCCGGCGCGGACCAGCTGTCCCGTTGGGGCTGCAACGGGCGACGACACATCCGGGAGAACCAGTCGCGGCAGGTCATGGCCAAGCGGTTGAACGCGATGCTCGACACCCTGGTCCCCGACGTCGGTGCGCAGTGATGCCGACTGCGCGAAGGGCGGCTGCCGGCTCCTCCGGGGGTCGTTCCGCGGACGGATCCGTCGGGCCGTCGCCGTCTCCGTCGCCGGGCCCGCCGAGCCGACGGCTCGGCGACATCCAGGGGCTCCGGGCGGTCGCCGTCCTGCTCGTGGTGGCCTACCACGCGGGGCTGCCGGTCCAGGGCGGGTTCGTCGGGGTCGACGTCTTCTTCGTCATCTCCGGCTTCGTCATCACGATGTTGCTCCTCCGCGAGCTGGCGGCGCACGGCCGCATCCGGTTCCGGCGGTTCTACGCGCGGCGGATCAGGCGGTTGCTCCCCGCGCTCGCCCTCGTCCTGACCGTGACCGCCCTGCTGTCGATGGTGCTGCAGTCGCCGTTCGGCTCGCAGCAGGACACCGCAGTGGCGGGGGTCGGTGCCAGCATGTGGCTGGCCAACGTGGCCCTGTACCTCGTCACCGGTGACTACTTCGACAACGCCGCCGAGACGATCCCCCTGCTGCACACCTGGTCACTGGCGGTCGAGGAGCAGTTCTACCTGGTGTTCCCGGTGCTGCTCGCGGTGGGTTACTGGTGGGGACGCCGGAAGCAGCGGCGGGGCGTCGGAGGAGCCACCCTCGTCATGGCCGCGGTGGTCGCCGCATCCTTCGCGATCTCGCTCTGGCTGTCCTACGGCCACGGCCTGCCGTTCATCGACAAGCCGTCGACGGCGGCGTTCTACTCCGCGCCCAGCCGTGCCTGGGAGTTCGGGATCGGCGGCCTGGTCGCTCTGTGGGCGGACCGCGGGACACCCCTCTCCCGCGCTGCTGGTGCCGCAGTGGGCTGGACGGGCGCGGCTCTGCTCCTCGCCGCAGCGACCCTGATACCCGACACGGCCGTGTTCCCCGGATCCGTGGCCGTCGTGCCGGTCGTCGGTACGGCGTTGGTGATCGTCGGCGGGCGGACGGAAGGGGGCGCACTCGGTCGCCTCCTGGCTCGCCGGCCGCTGCAGGCGATCGGCGACGTCTCCTACAGCTGGTACCTCTGGCACTGGCCGTTGATCGTCTTTGCGCACCTGGTCTGGCCGAGTGATTCCGGGGTCACGGTAGCGGCAGCGGTGATCGCATTGCCGCTGGCGTGGGCTTCCTACACCTACTTCGAGCAACCGATCCGGCGGGGCGGTGGGCTGAGCGCATGGGCGACTGTGCGACTTGCTGTCGTGAGCATCGTCGTCCCCATCCTGCTGTTCGGAGTGGTGTACGCGGAGGCGACGAGAAGCTGGGGCAACCCCGCGATCGCGGCCATGGCCGAACAGGTGAGACCCGTACCGACCGGTTATCGAGAGGGCTGCCACAGTTCGACGCCCGTTCCTGCCCGAAATCTGACGAGATGTACCTTCGAAGGGCGTCCTGGTGGGCCGAGGGTCTTTCTGGTCGGGGACTCGAATGCGGGCCAGTATGCGGAGGCGGTGATCGACGCAGGGCGTGCCCTGGATCGGACCGTCGTGCTCGCCACGATGTCCGGTTGCCCGCTGATCGATCTCGTGTTCGAGCGGGCCGGGCGACCTGATGACGATTGTCGGATCTTTCAGGAGCAATCCACTCGATGGTTGACCGAGCAGGCTGGAGCGTCGATCGTCATAGCCGCCGCGAACGAGGCCATCAACGATCCGGAGGTCACTCTTCGTGATCCTCTGACCGGTGAGGGGGCGTCCGAGCCCAGCGCGAAGCAGCGTCTCTGGGCGGCTGGTCTGGAGCGTACGCTCACAGCGCTGAAGAGCGCGGGCCATGCCGTCCTCATGGTCAACGTCATTCCACACCTCGGCGGAGACCAGCAGCGCTGGTGGTCACCATCCCAGTGTGCGTTGCCGACGCTGCGCGACAGCGTCAGTGACTGCGGAGTCGAAGTTCCGCTTCAGGACGTCGATGAAACCCAGGCTCGTGCGCGCACCGCCGAGCATGATGCAGCGGCGAGCGCGGGTGTGCAGGAAATGGATCTTCGTGCCGTGCTCTGTCCTGACTCCAGTTGTCGTTCGGTTCGCGATGGGGTCTGGATCTACCGCGACGGCCTGCACATCTCGACCCGCCAGAGCCATGCGCTCGCGGGGGAGTTCGAGATCGCCTTGGGAGGTAATCCCTGACATGATCGCCCTTCTCATCCTGTTCGTCGCCACAACGGCTATGTTGATCGTCCGGATAACCCTTCTCCGGGCGAGTTCAGCGCCATCGATCTTGCCGATCGGCCTCTTCGTCGGATACTTGGCGGTCGCTACCGGAGTGGTTCCTGTGCTGTGGGTGATCGGCTGGGCCCAGCCGTGGTCGGAGATCGCATCGGACCCGTACCTGGCGGCATCCGTGACGACCCTTGCGCTGCTGGTGACGGCGTTCGGGGTGATCCTCGCCTGTCCGCCCGGCAGGGTTTCAGAGATCAGTCTCAGGACTCCTGGAACCAAGCTGGACGTTGCGCTGTTCGGCGGTCTCGCCGTAGGTGTTCTCGGCTATCTGGTGCTTGCGGCATCGGCCGGCGGCCCGGTTGCTCTGTTGTACACCCTCGCTGATCGACGTGAGTTGTTGGCCGGTACTGGTCCGCTGCGCATACTGCTGATCGTCAGTGCGGTCGCGTGCATCTACGGCGCTCTGCATGCTGACAAGACCACCCGTCAGAGGATGCTCACCTGGGCCTGTGGGCTTGTCTATGCCGCGTCGACCCTGCTGACCGGGTCACGGTTCCAGGTGATCGTGCTCGCTGTCGCTGTCATCTGCGCGCATGTTCGGGTCAACGGCTGGTCGCGACGGCTGAAGGCCGGTGTTCTGGTCACGGTGCTGGCAGTGGTGCCGCTCAGCACGATATATGGCCTGGAGGTCCGGACGGGCCTCACCTACGGCCAGGAGGTCGAATGGTCCGATCCCGCCACCGGAACCGTCACGATAAATTCCTTGGTCGGCCCGTTCGTCCGCGGTGGTCTTGACACCATTCGCACGACGGGTGTGGCCGCGGCGAAGCAGGAGCCGTTCGCCCTCAATCCCGAACTCGCTGTCGGGTCGCTGGCCAATCTTGTCCCACGGTCGGTGTGGCCGGCTAAGCCGGAAGGTGCGGCCACCCAGTTCTCAAGGCAGTACTTCCTGTCCAAGTGGGTAGACGGAACAGGTGTGCCGCCCTCGATCTTCGCCGAGTTCTTCCATTCTTTCGGATTATTCGGTGGTCTGGCCGCCCTGCTCCTCCTCGGAATCCTCTTGACTCGGCTGTCATTTTGGATGATGAGTCGACCGCGGCTGTACTGGACCATGCTCGCACCGTTTTTCGCGGCGGACTGCATCCAGTTGGCCAAGGGCGGCAGCGACGGTTTCCTGCGGACGCTGGTACTCCACATCGGCGCTGTGATGATCATGGTGCTGATTGCGCGGAGCGCGGGCACGACGCTGAATGTCGAGCCGGGAAGCCCAGCCACGTCGGAGCAGGCGAGAAGTGGCGCACGCTGATCCGTACCTCGTCGAAGTGCGCATCGTCGGGATCCGACGACCACCGACGATCTTCGCGAGAGCCTCGCCGGACTCAGTCGCGGCTTTCGAACGGGTACGATCGGCCGCAGGACGCGGACGGCGAGCGCCGGGCCGCGTCGAACGGCCCGAGATCGCCCACGAGAATCACGGACGCTGCAGGTGGGGCGGCGTCGTCGTCGGTTCCGCCATGAGTGATGACGCCGCATCGAGCATCGTCGCCGTCGTGGCGATGGACATGCGCAGATCGGCGGTGCCGTCGGCCTCGCCGCGGACGACGGCGTGGAAGCGCTCGAGGTTGCGGACGTGGCCCTTGTCCGGGTTCCTCATCTTCACGTCCTTGCCGTCGACGGTGAGCCGCTTGTAGTCGTCGATCGTGATCGAGTGTCCTCGACCGAGGATCTCCAGCCGCTCCTTGGCCGTCGACGGGTGGCCGTGCTCGGCGTAGCTGACCGTGGCGAGCGAGCCGTCGCCGTAGGCGAGGGTGAGGACGAGGTTCTCCTGCAGCAGCGCCTCGGCGCCGCCGCTGCCCATCGCGGTGACCCGCACCGGGGCGGCACCGACGATCCAGGAGATGACGTCGACGAAGTGGCAGACCTCGCCGAGCAGGCGCCCGCCCTGGCGCCGGTCCTTGTACCAGTGCGCGGCGGGGAGCCGGCCCGCCGACACCCGGTAGGTGGCGACCAGGGGGCCGCCGTCGGCGGGGAGCGCGGCCGCGGTCCTGTGCACTGCCTCGGAGTGTCTGCGGTTGAACCCGACCCACAGCTGACCCTCGCCCGCTCCGAGAGCGTCGACGACCTCGTCCAGTTCGTGGTGGGTCAGGGCCAGCGGTTTCTCGACGAAGACGTTCCGGCCGGCGCGGAGCGCCTTCGACACGAACTGCGCGTGGCTGTCGTGGCGGCTCAGGACGAACACGGTGCCCACGTCGTCGATCGTCAGCAGGTCGTCGACGTCGGGGCAGACGATCCCGATGCCGTGGTGCTCTGCGAGGTGGCGCGCGGTGAGCCCGCCGGAGGAGGTCACGGCCGCGAGCTCGGTCCAGCCCGCTCGCCCCAGCGCGGGGAGGAAGGTGGCCTTGGCGAAGTTGCCCGCTCCGATGATGCCGGCACCGAGGCCACCGGGACCGCTGCGGGCCCCCAGGACGATGCGCTCGGATCGGGCCGCGGGATCGAGGTCGTAGCAGAACTGGACGGCCAGCGCCCTGGGGTCGCTGCCGACGGTGGCGTAGGCCTTCTCCGCCTCGTCCACCGGGAACACGTGCGTGACCAGGTCGTCGACGGTCACCCGGCCGCGGCCGACCAGATCGAGGAAGGCCTCGATGTTGCGGCCCTCGGTCCAGCGGACGTGACCGACCGGGTAGTCGACCGCGAACTCCTCGTAGGAGCGTTCGTAGCGGCCGGGACCGTAGGACCGCGCGAACCGGAGTTCGATCTCCTTCTCGTAGAACGGGGTACGGGCGAGGTCGAGACCGACGTCCCCGACGACGACGATCCGGCCGCGGTCGCGCAATCGGGCGCACGAGGACATGACGGGGTCGGAGGACGGCGTCGACGCCGTGATCAGCACGGCGTCGGCTCCACGGCCGCGGGTGCGCGCGCGGATGGTCTCGGTGGTGTCCTCACCGGACTCCACCAGGCCCAGCCCACCGGCTGCGGTGACCAACTCGGTGGTCCATCCGCGCAGGTCCACGCCGACGACATCCAGTCCGGAGGCGACGGCCATCCGGACCGTCAGTTGGCCGACCAGGCCGAGCCCGACGACGACGATCGTTCCGCCCGGTGCGACGTCGGCCTGCCGCAGGCCCTGCAACGCGACGGCGGCCACGGCGCCGAAGGCGGCGGCCTGGTCGCTGACGCCGTCCGGGATCGGCACGGCGAGCAGGCCCGGCACCAGTTGGATCTCGGCGTGCCCGGCCGAGGCGGTCGCCACCCGGCTCCCCGGAACGAGCGTCCCCGGGACCGCACCACCCGCGATGACGACGACGCCGGCCGCGCTGTAACCGAGCGGCATGTCGTCGTCCAGGCGGGTCCGCACGGCCTGCACGGTGTTGCTGATCCCGTCGGTCCTCGCCTTCTTGAGCACGGCTCTGACCAGGTCGGGCCGGGCCTTCGCCTTCCGGAGGAGGCCGGCCGACGCGAGCTCCCGCACGGCGCGCTCGGTACCGGAGGACAGCAGCGAACGCCGGGTCGCGACCAGGACGTCGGTCGGGGCGGGTGTGGGGCTGGGCACCTCGACGACCCGCAGGTTGCCGTCCCCGACCGACTGGACGACCTGCTTCACCGGAAGAAGCCCCGGGTGTCGACGATCTGCTTGCCGTCGAGTTCAGCCGGGGTGATGGCGCGGAACTGGTTGTGGTCCACGAGCAGGACGACGACGTCGGCCTTCGCCACGGCGTCGGCGGCGCTCTCCAAGGCGAGGTTCGCGATGTCGTCCAGCATGGGGGGAAGCTTGCCGACGTGGGGCTCGACCGCCAGCACGGACGCTCCGGGCAGCCGCCGGGCGACCCGTCCGGTGATGTCCACCGCCGGGCTGCCCCGCAGGTCGTCGACGTTGGCCTTGAAGGCCAGCCCCAGGCAGGCGACCACCGGGTCGACCATGTTGTCGACCGCGGTGGCGATGGCGTCGACCACCGAACCGGGGCGGGCGTCGTTGACCTCGCGCGCAGTACGGATCAGTCGGGTCCGGTGCGGTGCGGCGGACACGATGAACCACGGATCGACGGCGATGCAGTGCCCGCCGACGCCGGGGCCGGGACTCAGGATGTCGACCCGTGGATGGTGGTTCGCCAGCCGGATGACCTCCCACACGTCGACCTCCACCTCCTCGCACACCGCTGCGAGCTCGTTGGCGAAGGCGATGTTGACGTCGCGGAAGGAGTTCTCGGTCAGCTTGGCCATCTCGGCGCTGGCGGCGTCGGTCAGCAGGATCTCGCCCTCGCAGAAGATGCGGTAGACGGCCGCGGCCCGGGCGCTGCACGCCGGGGTGAGGCCGCCCACCAGCCGGTCGTTGGTCACCATCTCGATCATGATGCGGCCCGGGAGCACCCGCTCGGGGCAGTGCGCGACGTGCACGTCGGGCACGCCCGGCTGGTGCGGGAAGGTGAGGTCGGGGCGCGCCTCGGAGAGCCACCGGCTGATCTGCAGCGTCGTCCCGGGCGGTGAGGTCGATTCGAGGATGACCACCTCGCCCCCGCGCAGCTGCGGCGCGATCGATGCAGTGGCAGCGTGAACGTGGGACAGGTCGGGCTGGTGGTCATCGGTGAACGGTGTCGGTACCGCGATGAGGAAGGCATCGGCGGCAGGCACCTCGGTGGTGGCGGTCAGCAGGCCTCGGGCCACGGCACCGGCCACGGCCACCCCGAGGTCCGGCTCGAACACCGGCGATCGACCTGCGTTGATCTCGGCGACGGTGCAGGCGTTGACGTCGACCCCGGTGACCGATACCCCGCGTCCGGCGATGGCTGCACACGTCGGTAGGCCTATGTAGCCGAGACCGATGACGACGATTCCGTGTCCGAACATGTCGTACTCCAAGGGGTGTCAGTCGGTCGGATCGACGTCGCGGCGATCAGCGGTGCCCTCGTGATCGCCTCTGGCCGGGTGCCGTGGTCGGTCGTGATGTTCGGGCCGCTCATCCGGCGGCCTCCTGGAGCACCTTGCGGACGGCGGCGACCACGTCGTCGACGTCGGAGTCCGACATCCGGTGGTGCACCGGGAGCGTCAAGGTCGTGCGGGACAGCGCGGCGGCGTTCGGGAGGACCCGGGGTGGTGTCCGCACCGTCCGGAACGCCCGCTCGCGCTGGATCTCCGAGCACCCGCCCTGGGTCGCCGGGACGCCCTCGGCGACGAGCGCGGCGACGACCCGGTCGCGGTCCCACCCCGGCGCGAGCCGCTCGGACCGCAGTTCGACGTGGTAGCGGTAGAAGGCCGGTTCCACGGCGGGCGGGGTCGCCGGCAGCCGGAGCGCGTCCAGGTCGCGCAGCCCGTCGGTCAGGCGGGCGGCGTGCGCCCTGCGGAGGGCGACCCAGCCGTCGACCTTGCCCAGCTGGCGGCGCCCCACGGCGGCCTGGACCTCGGTCATCCGGGCGTTGGTGCCGAAGCTGTCGTGCAGCCACCGGAACCCGGGTGGGTGCGTCTGGTCGGTGACCGCGTCGTGGTTCTTGCCGTGGTCCTTGTACTCCCAGCAGCGCCGCCACACGTCCGGGTCGGCTGTGGTGATCGCGCCGCCCTCGCCGGCGGTGCTCATGATCTTGTCCTGGCAGAACGACCAGGCGGCGACGGTGCCGTGGGTGCCGACCATCCGGCCCCCGCGACGCGCGCCGTGCGCCTGCGCGCAGTCCTCGACGACGGTCAGCCCGCGCTCGCGCGCGAGGTGCAGGATCGGTGCCATGTCGGCGGGGAACCCGCCGAGGTGCACGACGACGATCGCGACGGTCCGGGCGGTGAGTGCCGGTTCGACCGTCCCGGCGGTGAGGCACCGGGTGCCCCGGTCGACGTCGACCACCACCGGGATCGCCCCGCAGGTCGCCACCGCGGCGGCGGTGGCGATGAACGTCGCCGACGGCACGACGACCTCGTCACCGGGGCCGACCCCGATGGCGCGGAGCGCGATCTCCAGCGCGACGGTGCCGTTGCTGACGGCGACGGCGTGCGGGACCCCCACCCACGCCGCGAAGTCGCGCTCGAAGTGGTGCCCCTGCTCGCCTGTCCAGTAGTTCACCCGGCCCGAGCCCAGCACCGCGTCCGCGGCGGCGCGCTCGTCGTCGTCGAAGTGCGGCCATGCCGGCAACGGACGATCCCGGATCGGTGCCCCGCCGTCGACGGCGAGCGTGGACGTTCGCAGGACAGGGCTGGTCACGGTGCGCCCCGGAGTGTCCGGAGGGTGTCCCGGGCACGCCGAAGCGACATGGCGGCCTGCTCGCTCGGGGTTGTCGACACCGGGTGCTCCTCTGCTGGACGGACCGGCGGCGTCGGGCGGGTGTGCCGGCGCCGGACCGGAGATGGTGTGGGGTCAGCCGGTGCGGCTCGCCCGGGAGACCGTGTCTCCGGTGCGCCGGCCGGCACTGGTGAGCGCCGGGGGCTGGGGCGACGGACCGTCCACTAATTATACGAAACGTATCGTTTCGATTAGCTACGGTCAACGGCCTCGGATGCCGCTGCGCCCGACGGTCGGGCCTACCTGCCGCCGGAGGTCACCATCACGCGGTCGGCGGTGGCGGTCATCGTGCCGCGGAACGACACGATCATGGCCCACACGTCGTGCGCCCCGAGGTCCCAGCCGGTCTGCCAGCGCAGGGACCTCACGGTGAGCAGCAACCGGCGGCAGGCCGACACGTCGACGAGGTCGCCGTGGTCGACCACGTGCAGTTCGACGTCGGGGTTGTCGTCGCGGATCGCGGCTATCACCAGGTCGACCCGGCCGCCGCCGGCCCGCAGGACGATGCTGACGTCGTCACCGGTCCTCCGGGGAGCCGGGTCTGCGACATGATGCGACACGAGACCCCCGATTCCGAGCCCTCCGGCCAGGCGGTACCTCGTTGCGGGTACCTGGCCGGGCCTGCGGCTCACCTCCGACAGTAAGGTCGTGAGCCGCGTCAGCGCGGCGGGTCCACCCGATCGAGGTCCACCCGATCGAGGTCCGCCGCGTGGGCGGTCAGGTCGGCTCGGTCTCCGGCCCGGTGCGCGGGATCCTGCCCTCGACGACCAGGTCGACGAGCCGGTCGACCACGTCCTCGGTCGGGCGCCGGCACAGCAACCTGTACAGCAGCGTGCCCACGCAGACGTCCAGCAGCAGGTCGGCGTCGACGTCAGCGGGCAGATCGCCCCGCCGGCCCGCGTCCTCGATCATGTCCTGGACCGCGCCGCGGTCGGCCTGCAGGAGGTCCACCGGCTCGGCGGCGGCCGGCGCGTCGTGCAGCGCGTCACTGCCCAGTGCCAGCAGCGTCACCGCCAGCGGGCCGCGCAGGTCCTCGACGATGTTCGCCAGGACGGCGCGGATGTCCGCCCGGACGTCCCCGGTCGGTCGGGGCGGTGCGGCGAGCGCCGAACCGACGGCCTCCAGGACGAGGGCGCTCTTGGAGGGCCACCAGCGGTACACCGTCGACTTCCCGACGCCTGCCCGCGTCGCCACGCCCTCCACCGTCAGCCGGACGTAGCCCACCTCGTCCAGGACCTCGCGGGTGGCCGCCAGGATCGCACGATGGGACTCCGGGCTGCGTGGGCGCCCGCGCGACCGCTCCGGATCCGTGCCCGTCGTCATCGCGCCTTCCTGGCCGGCAGGCGCGGGCACGGTCCACGCCGACGTGTCGGGAAGTGCGCCTGCCGCAGAAGGTACCGCTACGGCCATGGGAGCGGCCCGGGGCGGTCGGCGCTGAGCGCAGGCGCTGACTCGCTCGCACGCGGCAGGGCAAACCCTGCTGGGCTCGGCCGCCGTGCCTGCGACGCCGGTCGGACCGGGCAGCGCTAGCACCAGTTGTCGCGCTGTGTAGCACCGCTTGACAGGATCGGTGAAGGGGCTGACGCTGGTGATGTCAGGCCGGATGCGGCCACCCACACGAAGGCGAGCGAACCGGGCCGTCCCCGGTCCGGTGTCCGCGAGGAACGTCGCCGGACGGATCCTGCTCGAGGTGCGCAGATGACTGGATCGGATCGGCTCGTGGTTCGGCCGGGAACGCCGGGTGCGTCCTGAGCCCCGTGCGGCGCGTGGTCGATCCGCCGGAAGGCGGCGGGGCCAGGGAAGGCCAACGGGTGGCGTCGGTGCGCGCCCTGCGTCTGCTGAACACCCCCCCGGAGGACCGCTTCGACCGGATCACCCGAGTCGCCCGCGACCTGTTGGACGTGCCGATCGCCATGATCACTCTGGTCGAGGTCGACCGGCAGTGGACGAAGTCCGCCGTCGGGGCCCCGGCGCGGGAGTTGCCGCGGAACAAGTCGTTCAGCTCGCACGTGCTGGCCGCCGGGAAGCTCCTGGAGGTGTTCGACGCGACCCTCGACGAGCGGTTCGCGCATTTCCCGACCGTCGTCGGTGAGCCGTTCGTCAGGTTCTACGCCGGCCAGCCGATCGCTGCACCTTCCGGGTACCTGGTCGGTGCGCTGTGCGTGGCGGACCGCGTCCCGCGACGGCTGGACAGCAGGCAGCGCCGGTCGCTCCGCGACCTGGCCGCCTGGGTGGAGCTCGAGTACGCCGTCCCGCGGTCCAGCCAGTGGGAGCGGGACGCCGAGCGTGCCCGCCGGGACTTCGTCTCGGTCGTGAGCCACGAGCTGCGGACCCCGCTGACCTCCATCCGCGGGTCGCTCGAGCTGATCGAGTCGGGGCGGTTCGGCGAGCTGACACCGATGGTGGCAAAGCTGGTGGGCATCGCGGCGAAGAACGCCGGCCGCATGGTGCGGCTGGCCGAGGACGTCGTCGACCTGCACCTTATGCAGCGCGGCAAGCTGCATCTACGGCTGGCCACCCTGACCCTGCCCGAGGTCGTCGATCAGGCGGTGCTCGCGGTCCGGGATGTCGCCGACCGCGCGTCCGTGCAGGTCGAGGTCTCCTGCGACGATCCGGCCCCGCTGCGGGGCGACGCCGACCGGCTGGTCCAAGTGTTGACGAACCTGCTGGTCAACGCGGTGAACGTGTCGCCACCGCAGGGAACGGTCACGGTGCACTGCGGGACCGACGGAGCCTGGGCGGAATGCTCGGTCCGTGATCACGGCCCGGGCATCCCGCAGGGCCAGCTGGACGAGATCTTCGAGCCGTTCGTCCAGTTCGAGGTGCCCGGGCAGCGGCGGAACGGGCGGGCGGGGCTGGGTCTGGCGATCGCCGGCGGCATCGTCGCCGCGCACGGCGGCCACCTGGGCGCTCGGCCGGCCGAGGGGGGCGGGAGCGTCTTCGAGGTGTCCCTGCCCACCACCGGGCCGGACAGCGACAGGCCGTGGTGGTGAGGCTCAGCGTCCGCCGAGGAACTCGGCCAGCTGCTCGCCGATGAGCCACGTGTCGAAGGGCTTGGCCAGAACGGCCAGCGCGCCGAGAGCCTGCAGCCGGTCGCCGAGCGCGGGCTCGGCGTTGGCGGTCAGGAAGACCACCGGCAGGGACGTGGTGCGCGGGTCGGCCCGCAGCGCGGCCAGCACGTGCGGGCCGTCCATCAGCGGCATCTCGACGTCCAGCACCACCACGTCGAACTCGGTGGACCAGCAGATCTCCAGCGCCTCCCGGCCGTCGGTGACGGCCCGGACGTCCCAGTCCAGGAACGCGGTCAGGCACATGACCAGCACCTCCACGTTGTCCTCGTCGTCGTCGACGACGAGGACCCTCATGGTCCGCCGAGCGGTGTGATCCGGTACCCGACGCCGCGCACGGTGGTGATCGTCTGCCCCTCCCCGGCCGCGGCGAGCTTGCGCCGCAGATTGGACATGTGGACGTCGACGGCGTGCTCGTCGGCCAGCCACGCACCGCCCCACACCCGCTCCCGGAGCTGATCGCGGGTGCGGACCTGCCGCTCGTCCTCGGCCAGCGCGGCCAGCAGATCGAACTCGATCTTCGTGAGGGCGATGAGAGTCCCGCGGACCCGTACCTCGCGGGCAGCGACGTCGATCTCCAGCGAGCCGCTCGGGTGCCCGTCGGGCTGCTGGCCCCGGCCCCGTCGTTGCCCGGCCTGCGGCAGCTCGTGGGGGCGGCGCAGCATGGCCTGCACGCGGGCGGCGAGCTCGCGCGGGGAGAACGGCTTGGTCAGGTAGTCGTCGGCGCCGATCGACAGACCGATCACCTTGTCGACCTCGTCGGCGCGACCGGTCAGCATGAGGACGTAGGCGTCGGAGAACTGCCGCAGCCTGCGGCACACCTCCAACCCGTCCGGACCGGGGATGCTCAGATCGAGCAGCACCACGTCGGGCGCCCAGTCGTGGACCTCGCTCAGCGCCTGGTCGCCGTGGCCGACCGTGCGGACGTCCAGGTGGGCGTCGGCCAGTGCCAACTCGATCAGGTAGCTGATCTCGACGTCGTCCTCGACGATCAGCACCCTCGCCGGTGCCGTCATGCTCCGCAGTGTGCGGGAGCCGCGGCGCCGGGCCGGCACGATCGCGCCGCCGTTCACCACAACGTGCGTTTCTGACGGACGCGGTCGCGGCGGCCCCGTGGGGGACTGCCTCATCGGCTGGTTGCCGGCATCGATCGTGTGGCCTCCGGTCGGGAAACTCTGCTTCCCCTCAATTAGCAACGATGCGTGTCGTATCGATGCTTCTCTGTGGTGTGCCCACGCAGTGCATGGGCCCAGCTACGGAGAGAGAGCACACCATGCGCAAGAATCTGATCATCACCCCGATCGTGGCCAGCGCGGCGCTCCTGGTGCTCGGAGCAGGTCCGGCGCTCGCCGCCGACACCGACGCCACCTTCACGATCACCGGCGGCGCACTCGCGATCACCGCACCGGCCGAGTCCGTCCCGCTGGGCACGGCGGCGGCGAGCCCTGGCACGCAGGCCATCGGCGCCGCCCTCGGGAACGTCGCGGTGACCGACGGCCGCGGCGGTGTGGCCGGATGGGTCGCGTCCGTCATCTCCACCGCCTTCACCCCGGCGGCACCCGCCGTCGCCGTGTCCGCCTCCGCGGTGACCTACGCCACCCCCGCGGCCACGGAAACCGGCACGTCGACGGTCACGGCCCAGGACGCCAACGGCCCCATCGGCGTCATGCCGGTGCAGACCGCCACCGGGGTCTCCGGCGCGAACACCGCCACCTGGAGTCCCACCGTCACGGTTCAGGTACCGGCCGGGGCCCAGGCAGGGGTGTACACCGCCACGCTGACCCACTCCGTCGTATGAGCGCTGTGACGATCATGATGGAGATCCCCCGTGCGTAGCTTCGCTCTCATCCCGGTGCTGGTGGTCGCGGCGATCGCCGCGGCCGCCGGCCCGGCGAGCGCGGCACCGCCCGCGCCCGACCCGGGCAGCGTGGGCGTGCGGCTGCTCGACGTACCCACCGTCGCCCGCGACGACCCCCGGGCACGGCAGTACATCGTGGACCACTTGGCGCCGGGTGCGGTCGTCAACCGCCGCATCATGGTCTCCAACACCACACGCGAACCGATGAGCATCGCGATCTACCCGGCGGCCGCCGTCATCGAGGACGGCTCGTTCCTCGGCGCCGACGGGCGCACCGCCAACGAGCTGTCGACGTGGACCACGCTGAGCAGCAGCACCCTCGACCTCGCCCCCGGCGCCGAGGCCGAAGCCACCGTCACCGTCTCGGTGCCCGCCGACGCCGCCCCCGGTGAGCGGTACGGGGCGGCGTGGGCCGAGGTCAGGGCCCCCGGGGACGCGGGCGTCGTCCTGGTCAACCGGGTCGGCATCCGGATGTACCTCTCGGTAGGTGACGGGAACGCGCCCGCCTCCGACTTCACCGTCGATTCGCTCACCGCGGGACGTGATCCCGACGGCCGGCCGGTGGTGACGGCGCAGCTGCACAACACCGGCGGCCGGGCCCTGGACATGTCCGGGGCACTGGCGCTGTCCGGCGGGCCCGGCGCGCTGACCGCGGGCCCCTTCCCCGTGCAGGTGGGCAGCACCGTGGCCCCCGGACGGTCGACGACGGTGACCATCGCGATGGACCGCCAACTGCCCGACGGTCCGTGGGACGCGGCCCTCACGCTGCGCAGCGGGCTGCTGGAGGAGAGCGTCGACGCCCGCATCCAGTTCCCGGCCGCTCCCGGCCTCGCCGCTCCGGTCGCGGTGCAGGACGACGGCGACGGCGTCGTACTCCTGGTCGGTGCCCTGATCCTGCTGGTGGCGCTGCTGATCGTGGTCGTCGTGGTGCTGCTCCGGCGGCGTCGCCGCGAGACCGCGCGAGAACCACGATGACGAACCGTCGACCACTGGGGCGCGCAGCAGCGGCGCTGCAGACCGCGGCGCCGCTGCTCGTGGCCCTGGCGGTCGCGGCCGGATCACCGGCGGTCGCCGCCGCGGCCGTCCCGCCAGGGCCTCCCGACCACGCTCCCACCACGAGCGCACCACTGCCGTCGACGACGCCCCGACCGACCGCGGTCCCGTCGACGACGGTCCCGCCGTCGACGGTCCCGCCGTCGACGGAGCCGCCGGCATCGGAGCCACCGACCACCGTGCTGCCGACCACCGTGCTGCCGACCACCGTGCCGCCGACCACCGTGCTGCCGACGACGGAGCCGCCGACGACATCGGCGGGTCCTGCGGTCACCCCGGCAACGGCCGTGCCGACCCCGGCCGACAGCGCGGATCCCGCGGTGGGCCGTCCGTACGGGACCATCGCCCGCCCGGTCATCCCGACCGGCCAGCAGCAGACCGCGACCGGCCACGACTTCGCCCCGGGCAGCAGCGTGCGGGTCACCCTGCTGCCGGAGGGCATCGATCTGGGGACCTTCGTCGCCGCTCCCGACGGGACCGTCACCACCCGGTTCGCCACCGGCGGCCTGCAGCTCGGAAGCCACACCGTGCGGTGGACGCAGGGCTGAGCCGTCGCGTGGACGACTCAGCCCGCGGGCTGGCAGGGCACCTCGACCGGGCGCCGGGTCGTCAGCGGGTGCTGCCAGCCTTGGCCATGCCGCGCCGCACCGCGTCGATCAGGTACGGGCGCAGCTCGGTCGGCGGGACGATCCGGTCGACCGAGCCCACCCGCTGGGCCCGCTGGACGCTGTGCGCGGCGTCGAACTCGTCGGCCATCTCGCCGAGCTTCTCCGCCCGCACCCCGGGGCGCAGGACGGCCAGCTCACCCGTCAACCGGGCGCTCTCCGCCGCCTCACCCGCCCGGGAGGCCTCGGCGATGCGGGCCTCCAGGTCGGCGATGCGGGGGTCGGCCGCGGTGCGCTTGTTGACCTCGCCGGCGAACACCACCGCGGCGGCGGGGGCGCCGCCGAGCACCGAGGCGTAGGAGCCCTCGACCGCAGCGATCTCCATGTTGTCGTTCAGCGTGCCGGAGAACACCACGAACGCGCCGCCGTGGTAGCGGCTGACCACGCAGAACACGATCGGGCCGTCGAAGTTGACCACCGCCCGGCCGATCTCGGCGCCGTACTCCAGCTGCAGCTGGCGCAGCGACTCCGGGGAGCCGTCGAAACCCGACAGGTTGGCCAGGACCACCAGCGGGCGGTTGCCGCTGGCCGCGTTGATCGCCCGGGCCGTCTTCTTCGACGACTTGGGGAACAGCGTGCCCGCGGTGAACGTGGTCGGGCCGTCCACCGGGACCGGGCCGCGGCGGGGCAGCGGGCGCGACTCGATGCCCAGCAGGGCGACCGGCTGGCCGCCCAGGTGGGCGTCGAGCACGACCACGCCCTCGGCGTCGATCATGTCGACCCAGCGCTCCAGCGTCGGGTGGTCGGCGTCGGCCACCGCGGCCAGCACGGAGCGGATGTCGAACGGCTTCTTGCGCCCCGGGTTGGCCGTGAACACCTCGCCGACCGTGGTGAAGTCGCAGCCGGGCCCGCTGTGCGGGGAGTCGGAGACGTCGCGCTGCACCGGGTCGGCGCTCCGCGCCGGGCGCGGGAACCGCTCGCCGGGGGCGCGGTAGGTGTGCTCGTAGTGCGCCAGGAGCACGTCGACCGCGGCGGACAGGTCGGGCGCCCAGTACTGCGCCTGCCCGTTCGGACCCATGATCCGGTCGTAGCCGCCGATGCCGAAGTTGTCCTCGGCGCTCACCCCGCCGGAGTAGTCCAGCGACTGCTTGCCGGTGAGCACCATGGCGCTGTCGGGCGTCATCACCAGGATGCCCTTGGTGTGCATCAGCATGGTCGCCTCGGCGTTCCAGTACGGCTGGGCGCCCACGTTGATGCCGGTGACGACGATGTTCATCTCGCCGCCGTCCTGGGTGAACTCGATGACCCCGCGCAGCACCCGGGAGATCCAGTCCATGTTCTCGGTCCCGGAGTCCATGGCGATCTTCGCCCCGGCCGACACCGCGAACCACTCGATCGGCGCATCGAGGCGGCGAGCCAGCTCGATCGCGGCCAGCACCCGGCGGCACTCCGGCTCGGCCAGCGCGCCGAGGGCCTTGGTCGGGTCGCCGATGAGCACGACCCTGGTCATGCCCTCCGGGTACCGCTCGGTCGCCGTCTCGATGGTGCCCAGCACGATGTTGGCCGTGTTGCCGCCCGGCGCCCGCTGGACCACCACCGGGGCGCCGGTGTCGTCCAGGTCGTACTCGGTGAACGCGCCCTGGCGCCCGCCCCGGTCGGGGTTGCGCAGCAGCATCGGCACCAGCTCGTACGGGTAGACGGCGCCGCGGCGGCGGGCCCGGATCACCTTCTGCGCGTAGCCGTCCAGCTCGCGCAGCGGGTGCGTCGGCGGCTCGGTGACGCGCACGGTCAGCCCGGCGCCCGGCGGGCGCGACATCCGCAGCATGTACTGCCCGGGCTCCTCGCCGTCGCCCGCGTGGCGGAACTGCACCAGCACCTGCTCCAGGCCCAGCCCCAGCGTCCGCGGGGCCAGCACCCGCACCACCGAGTCCAACTCGTCGAGCGAGACGTCGACGACCGGCCACACGTAGAGCAGCACCCGGTTCCACTCCAGGGCGGCGTCGGCGCGATCGGCCGCGCGGGCCGACCGCACGGCCTCCAGGCACGAGTCCAGCACGTGCTCCAGCTGGGGCAGGGCGCGGATGCGGCCGTCGTCGCCGCGCAGGACGGTCAGGTCGCGCACGTCGGACAGCACGATCAGCCTGCGGTCGGTCGGCACCTGGCGGCCCACCGCCCGGAACAGGTGCACGTCGACGGGGGAGGGCAGGCGGGTCAGCTCGAACCCCTTCAGCCGCCACAGCCCCAGCCGGTCGGCGACCATCGGGTGCAGGCCGCGCAGCGTCCGGTCCTCGACCGGGCGGCGGTCGTTCGCCGAGGCGCCCGAGCCCGACACCGAACCGGCCGGGACGAACGTGAACCACGCCGAGCGCTCGTCGCCGCCGGGACGGCGCACGGCGACCGCGACGCGGACCAGCCGCTCGGGCAGCGGGCCGAGCATCGCCCGGATCTTGTCCGCCGAGCGCTCGTCGTCGGCGTCGGGCGCCTCGCCGGCGATGACGTACAGGTCGAGCACCGCGACCCGGCCCTCGGGCAGCTGCGAGATGATCCGCCGCAGGTCGCCCTGCACGGCCATCGGGTCGCCCCACGGCGGCGCGTCCGGCGCGGTGTGCACCGTGGTGGCCAGCACCACCGTGTCGCGGCCGTCGTGCGGGTAGGTCGCGGTCAGCAGGGGGCGGCCGCCGCGGTCCTGCACCGAGGCGTCGGCCAGCAGCCGGACCCGGTAGTAGCGCCGGGTCATCACCTCCAGCATCGCGGCGTGGTGCCGGTCGCCGAACACGCCCAGGATCGGCTCGGCCGCGGCGACGATCCGGTCGATCTGCGCCGAGCGCTCGGCCGGGTCGGAGGAGAGCCGGTCGAGCTCCTCGCGCACGCGGGCCTGGCCCCGCGCTCGCTCCGCGGCGATCAGCGGCGCGTCGAAGCAGGTGTAGCGCACCCGCCGGGCCAGTGAGCCCACCACCGGGTGGCGCAGCTGGGTGGCGGTGACCAGCCGGTCGAGCATGCCCTGGTAGGCCTCGCGGGCCGCGGGCGGCAGCGACTCGGGGTTGGTGAGCCGCCACTGCAGCAGCTCCAGCACCACCGGCACCTGCGACGACGCCCGCCGGTGCGCCAGGAACATCCGGTACAGCGCGCTGCTGAGCTGGTCGGAGGGGTCCAGGTCGGGCACGCCGTAGTGGGCCAGCGCCCGGCGCAGCTTCTCCCGGAACGACTCCGGCAGCCCCTCGGCGTCGGCGTCGCGGGAGCGCAGGTAGGCGTAGAGGAACTCCTGCGGGTTGCGGGCCTCCTCGCCGGCCGGGTCGACCTGCTGGGTCTCGTCCTCCGGGCCGCGCCGGTTGCGCGACAGGGCGCACAGGTCGGCGAAGATGCGCAGCACCGCGGTCTCCCCGGCCAGCACGGCCGGGTCGTCGGCGGGCAGCGCCTCGCGGGCCGACCGCAGCGCCGCGAGCAGCGGGCGGGCGTCGCGCTCGTCGACGTCGTAGCCCAGCACGAGGTAGCGCAGCGAGGTCAGCGCGTCGGCGGCGACGTCGGCGGCGGCCTCGCCGGTCGCCGGCGGGCTGGCCAGCCCGGACAGGTCGGCGCGCCGGCCAACCGGTCCGGCCGCCGAGTCGGTGTCGGGCTCCAGGCGCACCAGCTTGGTGCCGCCCTCCACCTGGGTGTTCGCCGCGACCAGCACCTCGCGCACCCGGCCGGCGACCGGCGCGCGCAGCGCCGTCTCCAGCTTCATGCTCTCCACGATCGCCACGACGTCGCCGGCCGCGACCTGGTCGCCCTCGGCGACCGGCAGCGCCACCACCATCGCCGGCGCCGGTGCGCGGACCAGCCCGGCCTCGCCGCCGGAGATCCGGTGCACGGCCCCGTCGACCTCGATCAGGTAGTCCGACGAGTTGCCGTGCGGGGGCACCGCCAGCACCGCGAACGACTGCGGCGCCGTCGCGGTCTGCACCGTCAGCCTGCGCTCGACGTGGCCGGTGCGCTCGGCGTCGACGTCGACGACGACGCCGTCCAGCTCGACGCGGTAGCGCCCGCCGCGGGTCTGCGCGACCCGCAGCCGGTAGGACTCCCCGGCGGCGCGCACGTCGACCTGGTGCCAGGCCTCGTGCCCGACCTCCGGGCGCCCGCGCTCGGCCGAGGCGAACAGCCGCTGGCGCTGGCGGGCGACGTGCGCGTCCTGCGCCTCGACGGCCGTGGCCAGCAGCGCGACGTCGAGCCGCTGCGGCGGGGCGTAGCCCGCGGCCATCATGGTGTCGAGCCAGGTGGTGTCGGTGTCGCCGGAGAGGATCTCCGGGCGGTCGAGCAGGTCGAGCAGGAACGCCTTGTTGGTGGTGCCGCCGTCGATCACGGCGGCGGTCTGGCGCAGCGCGCGGGAGAGCCGGGCGCGCGCCTCGGCGCGGTCGCGGCCCCACGCGATGACCTTGGCGATCATCGAGTCGAACTGCGGCGGGATGAGGTCGCCGGTCGCCACCCCGGTGTCCACGCGCACCCCGGGACCGCTGGGCAGCGCCAGGTGCTCGATGCGCCCGGGGGCCGGGGCGAAGTCCTGCTCGGGGTCCTCCGCGGTCAGCCGGGCCTCGATGGCGTGCCCGCGCGGGAGCGGGGCGCGGCCGTCGGGTCCGGCCGCACCGGAGTCGGCCAGCCGCCCGCCCATCGCCACGTGCAGCTGCAGCTTGACGATGTCGACGCCGGTGGTGGCCTCGGTGACCGGGTGCTCCACCTGCAACCGGGTGTTGACCTCCAGGAACGACAGCAGCCGCTCCTTGGGCTCGTACAGGAACTCGACCGTGCCCGCGTTGACGTAGCCCGCGGCCTTGGCCAGCTCGGCCGCCGACTCGCGCAGCAGCGCCTCCTGCTCGGCGTCCAGCGCCGTCGACGCCGACTCCTCGATCACCTTCTGGTTGCGCCGCTGCACCGAGCAGTCGCGCACGCCCAGCGTCCACACGTCGCCCCCGGCGTCGGCGACGACCTGCACCTCGACGTGGCGCCCGCCGCGGATGGCCCGCTCCAGGAACACCGTGGCGTCGCCCGCGGTCTTCGCCGCCTCCGAACCGGCCCGCTCGAACGCCTCGGCCAGCTGGTCGGGGGAGTCGACCCGGCGGATGCCGCGACCACCACCGCCGGCGGTGGCCTTGACCATCAGCGGGTAGCCGATCCGCTCGGCGTGCTCGCGGGCGGCCGCGACGTCGGCGACCGCGCCGCCGCTCCACGCGGCCAGCGGCACGCCGACCCGCTCGGCCAGCTCCTTGGCCGCGATCTTGTCGCCGAGCCGCTCCATCACCTCCGGCGACGGCCCGACGAACACGACCCCGATGTCGCGGCACAGCCGCGCGAAGTCGGCCCGCTCCGAGACGAACCCCCAGCCCGGCCACACCGCCTCGGCCCGGGCCGCCTTCAACCCCCGCTCGAGCTCGGCGAGGTCGAGGTAGGGGCTGGCGGCGAACGCCTGCTCCGGATCCTGCGGGCCGATCAGGACGGCCTCGTCGGCCTCCCGCACGAACATCGCATGCCGGTCGACCGCCGTGTAGACGGCGATCGTGCGCAGCGGGGGCCGACCGGCGGCCCGCAGCGCCGACCCCGGCGAGGCGATCTCGGCGTTCCACTCGCGCACCGCGTTGATCAGCCGCATCGCCGGCTCACCGCGGTTCACGATGGCGACGCGCTGGAATGACTGCACCGTCACGACCTGATCACTCCCATTGCTGGTGGCGCGCCTCCCGATCCGGTCCTTCTGCACCGATCCGGTGTTCCTCGACCGCAGGACCGTAGCCGCGTGGGCGGCCACCACTGAACTAGAGGCCACCCGGTCGCACAACCTGCGGCCGGGCGACGACGGTGTTCCCCCGGTCGGGCGTGATCACGCCGATCCGGGTGAGGACGGGCAGGATGGGGTCCGTGCGCACGGTGACCCGCGGTGATCTGACCTTCGACGTCGTCGAGCACGGCCCGGCCGACGGCGACCCGGTGCTGCTGCTGCACGGCTTCCCGCAACGGGCGTCGTCCTGGGCGGGGGTGGCGTCGCGGCTGGCCGGGCGCGGCTTCCGGTGCGTCGCTCCCGACCAGCGCGGCTACTCGCCGGGCGCGCGACCCGCCGGAGCGCGCGCGTACGCGATCGACGAATTGGTCGCCGACGCCCTGGCCGTGCTGGACGACGTCGTCGGCCCGGACGGGCGGGCGCACGTCGTCGGGCACGACTGGGGCGCCGCGGTGGCCTGGGCGCTGGCCGGGCGGCACCCCGGCAGGCTCCGCTCGCTGACGGCGGTGTCGGTGCCCCCGCCCGCGGCGATGCTGCGCGCCATGCGTCGCGGCCGCCAGGCACTGGCCTCCTGGTACATGCTGGCCTTCCAGGTCCCCGGGCTCGCCGAACGCGCCCTCGGAGCCGACGGCAAGCCGTTCTCCCCGCGGCTCGTCGCGACGCTGCGCCGCAGCGGCCAGTCGGCGGCCGCGGCCGAGCGCGACGCCGCCGCGATGGCCGAGGACGGCGCCCTGACCGCCGCCCTCAACTGGTACCGGGCCATCCGGTTCTCCCGCGGCACGCCCGGGCGGATCCGGGTGCCCACGCTCTACGTCTGGAGCGACGGCGACACCGCCATCACCCGCGACGCGGCGCAGCTGGCCGACCGGTACGTCGCGGCGCCGTTCCGGTTCGTCGAGCTGCGCGGCGTCAGCCACTGGATCCCCGACGAGGCCCCCGACCAGCTCACCGAGCTGATCGCCGAGCACCTCGCCGCCCACCCCGGCTGACCCGCAGGCACTGATCCGAAGGAAGGGGTCCGATGGAGGTCCTGGCCGCGCGCGTACTGCTCCACCCGTTGGACATGGCGCGCAGCATCGCGTTCTACCGCGACGTCCTCGGGCTCGCGGTGGCCCGCGAGTTCCCCGGCGGCACGGTCTTCTTCCTCGGCGGCGGCCACCTGGAGCTCTCCGGCGCCGCCGACGAGCCCGCGGGCCCGGCGGTGGCGCTGTGGCTGCAGGTGCGCGACCTGGCCGCGGCGCACGCCGAGCTGGCCGAGCACGTGGTGCGCGAGCCGCGGCAGGAACCGTGGGGGCTGCACGAGATGTGGGTCGCCGACCCCGACGGGACCCGGATCGTCCTGGTCGAGGTCCCCGCCGACCACCCCATCCGGCGCGACCAGCGCACGCTCTGACCCGTCCGGCCTCGCAGGCTCCGCGCGTCCTCGCAGAGTGGGCTGCGTCCTCGCAGGGTGCGTGGACCCTGCGAGGACCACCCGGATGCTGCGAGGACGCCCTGAGCTGGCGGCGGGGGTGAGGCGGTCAGTCGGGTGGTGGGGAGCGGGTGATCCGGGCGCCGAGGGCGTCGAGGAGCAGGTCCAGACCGTAGGTGAAGCGGTCCAGGGCGCGTTGCAGCGTGTACGGCAGGTCGGTGCCGGAGACCGCGAACGCGCCGGCCCGGTCCAGGGCGTCCAGTCGGGGGAACCGGCCGCGCATGCGCTCGTCCAGCAGGGGTGCTCGGCGCTCCCACCACTCGTCGTCGGTGCTGCCGGTGCGGGTGGGGGCCTGTTCGGCCTCGACCACGGCGGAGGCGGCGCCGCGCGTGTAGGACTCCACGGCCGCCACGCAGCCGGTGATCTCGACGGCAGGGATGCCGTGGCCGTCGAGGAGGGCCAGCGCGGCGTCGTAGCGGGCGATGACGTGCGGGCCGAAGACCGTGCGGGAGGTGGCCACCTGCAGGAGCCAGGGGTGGGCGCGGTAGGCGGCGAGGTCGGTGGTGGCCAGGTCGCGCAGGCCGGCGCGCCAGCCGGCGTCGGGGCGGGGGAGGGGTTGGGCGCCGACGACCCGCTCGACCATCAGCTCCAGCAGCTCCGCCCTCCCGGGCACGTAGGTGTACAGCGAAGCCGGGGCGATGCCGAGTGCGTGGGCGAGCGCGCGCATGGACAGAGCGTCGGGGCCGGCCCGGTCGGCCTCGGCGATCGCGGTGTCGACGAGGCGGGGGAGGTCGAGGCGGGGGCGTGGACCCCGGCGCGGGGTCGGGATGCCGTCCCAGAGCAGCGCCATCGTGCGCTCGGCGTCGCCGCGTCCGGCGTACTCCACCATCGGTCTCCTCCGATCGATACTCCGAACAGTGTACGATGTTTCTCGTGCGCACCGAGACCGTGATCCCCGGTTTGCCCTGCCGCGACCTCGACGACGTCCTGCCCTTCTACGACGCGCTCGGGTTCGAGCTGACCTACCGCCAGCAGCGCCCCAACCCGTTCGCCGCGGTCCGGCGCGGCGGGATCGAGCTGCACTTCTTCTCCGTCGAGGGGTTCGACCCGGCCGACTCGATGGGCACCGTCGTCGTGCTCGTGGAGGACACCGGAGCCCTGCACCGGGCGTTCGCCGCCGGGCTGCGCGAGCTGTTCGGCCGGGTCCCGCTGTCCGGCATCCCGCGGATGACCCGGCCCCGCGCCAAGCAGGGCACCTCGGCCGGCTTCTCGGTGGTCGACCCGGGCGGCAACTGGCTGCGGATCAGCGCCTACGGCGACGACGAAGGCGGCGCGCCCGCGCGCGAACGGCTGACCAGGGTCGTGGCCAACGCGGCCCGGCAGGCCGACGCGCACGGCGACGAGGCGGCGGGCGTGCGGGTGCTGGAGAACGGGCTCGCCCGGCACGCCGACGCCCCGGCCACCGAGCGCGTGCCCGCGCTGATCTTCCTGATCGAGCTGCTGGTCCGCACCGACGACCGCGACGGAGCCGCGGCGCTGCTGGCGGAGGTGGCGGGGATGGAGCTGTCCGACGCCGAGCGCGACGTCCTCGCCGACGACCTCGCCGTCGCCGCCGAACTGGCGGCCCGCCTGCGCGACTGACCCCGTCGCCGTCCCCGCCCGCCCGGTTCAGGAGAGCCACGATGCCGCCCTCTGCGGGCAGCATCGTGGCTTTCCTGAACCACGAGAGGTGGGCGAGGCGGGCGGGGTGGGCGGGGCGACGGGCGTGGGGGAGGGGTGCGGGGTCAGTCGGCGGCGACGCGGGCGCCGGGGCCGGGGACGGCGCGCAGCCGCGTCGTCGGCGTCACCAGGTGGCCCTCGTCGCAGCGCAGTTCGACGTGCACCCCCGCCCCGCACTCGGCGTGCTCGACGCGCATCGGCGGCCCGAAGCCGTCGGCGCGGTGCACGTCGCCCCAGGCCAGCATGGCCAGGATGACCGGGCGCAGGTCGCGGCCGGCGGCGGTGAGCCGGTACTCGTGGCGCTCGCGGCTGCCCGGTTCCCGGTAGGGGACGCGGACGACGATGCCCTCGTCGACCAGGGCGGACAGTCGGCGGGTGAGCACGTTGCGGGCGATGCCCAGGTGCTCGGTGAGGTCGTCGAAGCGGCGGATGCCGTTGAACAGGTCGCGCAGCACCAGCACGGTCCACGCGTCCCCGACCACGCCCGCGGCGCGCGCCACCGAGCAGCGGCTGCTGTCGAACTCGGTCCAGTCCACGGACCCAGCGTAGCGGGGTTGCTAACAACAACCCAGCTCTCTACGCTGCGTTTCTCATGGGGACCCAGCGGCCCGGCGCCGTGCTCGCCGTCTGCTCGCTGGCCACGTTCCTGGCGTTCCTCGACGTCACGATCCTCAACATCGCCTTCCCGGCCATCTCCCGGTCCTTCGACTCGGCCTCCCTGGCCGACCTGTCCTGGGTCTTCAGCGCCTACAACGTGGTGTTCGCGGCGCTGCTCATCCCGGCCGGGCGCGCCGCCGACCTGTACGGGCGCCGCCGCGTCTTCGTCACCGGGCTCGCGCTGTTCGCCGTGGCGTCCGCGGCGTGCGCCTTCGCCCCGACGGCGGCCCTGCTGGTGGGGGCCCGCGTACTGCAGGCCGCGGCGGCGGCCATGCTGGTGCCGGCGTCGCTGGCGCTGCTGCTGCCGGCGTTCCCACCCGAGCGCCGCGGCGCCGCCATCGGCACCTGGGGCGCCATGGGCGGCATCGCCGCGGCCACCGGCCCGGCGCTGGGCGGCCTGCTGGTGGAGGTCTTCGGCTGGCGCGCGGTGTTCCTGGTCAACCTGCCGATCGTGGCGCTGACGCTGGTGATCGCCCTGCGGGTGCTCGCCGAGTCGCGCGGCGAGGGGGTCGGTCTGCCCGACGCGCTGAGCGTGCTGCTGCTCGGCTCCGGCGTCGCGCTGGTGTCGCTGGGCATCGTGAGCGGCGAGGGCGGCTCCTGGGTCGCGTCCGCCACGCTCGCGCCGCTGGTCGGCGGGGTGGTGCTGGTGGCGCTGTTCGCGTGGCGCGGCCGGCGCGTGCCCAACCCGCTGGTCGCCCCCGAGCTGTTCGCCGTCCGGTCGTTCTCCGCGGCCGTGCTCGGCTACCTGGTGTTCTCCGGCGGCTTCTACGCGCTGCTGCTGTCGAACGTGCTGTTCATGACCGGCGTGTGGGCGTACCCGACGCTGCTGGCCGGGGTCGCGGTGACGCCGGGCCCGATCATGGCCGCGGTCGGGTCGACGGTGGGCGGGCGGATCAGCGACCGGTTCGGGGCCAGGGCGTCGATCGTGCCCGGCGCGCTGCTGTTCGCCCTGGGCTGCCTGCTGTTCGCCACCCGGGTCGGGCCCGAGCCCGCCTACCTCGCGGTCTTCCTGCCGGCCACGCTGCTCAACGGTGCCGGGGTCGGGCTCGTGTACTCCGGGCTGGCCACGGCGAGCGTGGCCCGGCTGCCCGCCGCGCACTTCGCCACGGGCAGCGCCGTGGGCACCTGCGCCCGCCAGATCGGCGCCGTGCTCGGCATCGCCGTGCTGCTCTCCGCGCTGGCCGGCTCGGCCGAGCTGGGCACCTTCCGGGCCGGCTGGTGGGTCATGACGGCCACCGCGCTGCTCACCGTCGGCTGCGGGCTGGCCGTCGGCCGCACCCGCGCCCCCGCTCTGACCATTCCCGCACCCCGTCCCGTCGTCGCCGAGGAGCCCACATGACCGTCACCGAGCCCGACCCGACCACCGCGGGCACCCGCGAGCGGACCCACACCTGGGAGGACCCGATGCGCACCGCCGCAGCCGCCGCCGAGGTCGACGGGTTGACCTTCCTGCGGATGATGGCCGCGGGCGAGGTGCCCGGCCCGCCGATCGCGGGCACCCTCGGCTTCGCCGTGGACGAGGTGGACGAGGGGCAGGTGGTGTTCTCGTTCGAGCCCGCCGAGTACCACTTCAACCCGATCGGCTCCGTGCACGGCGGCGTCTACGCCACCCTGCTCGACTCGGCGTGCGGCTGCGCGGTGCACAGCGCGCTGCCCGCCGGCGCCCGCTACACCAGCCTGGACCTCACGGTGAAGTTCATCCGGGCGTTGCACGCCGGCTCCGGTCGGGTGCGCTGCGAGGGTCTGCTGGTGCACCTGGGCGGGCGCACCGCGCTGGCCGAGGCCCGGCTGCTGGACTCCCAGGGCCGGCTGGTCGCGCACGCCACCAGCAGCTGCATGGTCTTCCGGCCCGGGCGCTGAGCGGGGCTCAGACCGAGGCCGCGGCCGGCGTGACGACCGCCGCGGACCGGCGGCCGCGCACCAGGCGCGGGAGGGCCGCCATGATCAGCACCGCGGCCAGCCCGGCGCCGGCCGCGGCCAGGTACACGACCGTGTACGCGCCGCCCGTCGGCACCGCGTGCCCGTCCACCTGCATGATCATCCCGGAGGCGACGGCGGCGGTGAACGCGCTGCACGAGGACGTGCCCAGCATCCGCATCAGCGAGTTGAGGCTGTTCGCGGCGGCCGTCTCCGAGGACGGCACCGCGTCCATGATCAGCATCGGGATGGCCGAGTAGGCCAGTGCCGCGCCGATCGAGGTGACCGTGGTGGCCGCCATGATCAGCGGGACGGTCGGCGGGATCGTCGCCTGCCAGAGGTTTCCCGCGGTCAGGATGACCGCGCCGATGAGGAGCGTGGTGCGCGCGCCGCGCCGGTCGGAGATCCGCGCCGAGATCGGCGAGAAGACCACCATCACGGCGCCGACGGGCAGCAGGACCATGCCCGCCGCGATCAGCGACAGGCCCTGGCCGTAGCCGGTGGAGGTGGGCGCCTGCAGCACCTGGGTGGTCAGCAGGAAGCCGGCGAACATCGAGAACCCGATGAGCACCGAGGCCACGTTCGTCCACAGCACCGCGGGGCGCGCCGAGACCCGCAGGTCGACCAGCGGGGCGCGCACGCGCAGCTCCAGCCGGCCCCACAGGGCGAACAGCACCACGGCCGCGGCCAGCAGGCCGAGCACCCGGGGGCTGGACCAGCCCCACTCGCTGCCCTTCGAGATGGCCAGCAGCAGGCTGACCAGCGCCGCGCCCAGCCCGAGCGCGCCGAGCAGGTCGAACCGGCCCCCCGTGCGCTCCGGCGACTCCGCCACCATCCGCTGGACCAGCGCCAGCAGCACCGCGCAGAGCACGGCGGCCCCGGCGAACAGCCACCGCCAGCCCAGGTGCTCGGCGACCAGGCCGGTGATCGGTAGACCGATCGCGCCGCCGATGCCCAGCGACGAGCTCATCAGGGCGACCCCGCTGCCCACGCGACCCTCGGGCAGGACGCCGCGCATGATGCTGATGCCCAGCGGCACCACGCCGAGCGAGGCGCCCTGCAGGACCCGGGCCACGATCAGCACCTCGACCCCGGGCGCCACCGCCCCGAGCACCGAGCCCGCGGTGACCACCGCGAGCGCCAGCACCAGCATCCGCTTCCGCCCGTACATGTCGCCGAGCCTGCCCAGCAGCGGCGCGCACACCGCCCCGGCGACCAGCGTCGCGGTCACCAGCCAGGCCACGGTGGCCGGGGAGGTGTCCAGCAGCCGCGGGAACTGCGGCAGCAGCGGCACGACCAGGGTCTGCATCAGCGACACGGCCAGCCCGCAGGAGGCCAGTACGAGGATCACCAGGGAAGGGCGAGGGCTTCGCTCGGCCGGTGGAGCGGGGGACGCGGGGTCGGGCACCGATTCAGGTGACCACGGAATAGTTGCCATTGGCAAGTTGAATAGGCTCGACCTGTGTCACACCCCCTGGACCTCCGGACGGCCTCGCCGGAGTTCGTCGACTTCTGGACCGTCCGCCGGCTCGCGACGCTGGTCACACTGCGTCGCGACGGCAGCCCGCACGCCGTGCCCGTCGGCGTCACGCTCGACGTCGAGGCGGGGCTGGCCCGAGTGATCTGCGGCGGCGGCTCGCAGAAGGTGCGCAACGTGCGCGCCACCGGCGTCGCGGTGGTCTCGCAGGTCGAGGGCAGGCTCTGGTCGACGCTGGAGGGCTCGGCCGTGGTGCGCGACGACCCGGACGCCGTGGCCGACGCCGTCGCCCGCTACGCCGTGCGCTACCGCCGGCCCCGGGTCAACCCGGAGCGCGTCGTCATCGAGATCGCCGTGCACCGCGCGCTGGGCCTGCGCTGACGGTGCGGATCGTGGGCCGCGCGCGACCGGCTGAAAACCGCGCCGGAGCCGACTTGAAGGCCGGCACCGTTCCCGGCGTACCCGACGCAGCCGCCAGGACGGAGCGCCCGATGACCACCACCACGTCCGGCTGCGCAAGCTGGTGTCGCGGGCGTTCACGGTGCGCCGGGTGAACGGGCTGCGCCCGCGGGTCGAGGAGATCACCGCCGAGCTGATCGACGGCATGGGCCCGACCGCCGAGCTGATCGGCGAGTGCGCCTACCCGCTGCCGATCACCGACCGGCTCCCGGGGATGGCCCTGGACGGAGCCGAGCCGCGATGGCTGGCGATGCCCGGCGTGCGCCGGCTGGGGTCGCTGTCCGTGCGCCTGCGCTGACCGTCGGCGACCTCGGCGAACCCCCTTGGTCCGGCCGTCGGACCGGGGCACACTGGAACGGTACAGACGAGCGGGTCGCGGCCTCACCGGCGCGGCGCGGGCCCCGCCGACCGGATCGCAGCCCGTTGCCCCTGGGAGTGCCGTGACCAGCGCCTTCGACCCGATCCCCGCGGACACCGCCGACGCGGGCGGCTACTCGGCCGACGTCGTCGAACTGCCCCGCCCCGAACCCGTCCCGGACATGCGGGTGCGGACCCTCGGCCCCGCCCGCATCACCTCCCCGATGGAGCCGCTGCTGGGCGCCCGCCGCACCAGCGAGCACTACGCCCACGAGAACGACCGCGTCCTGCTCGACGACACCGTCGCCGGCGTCGCCGCCCGCGGCGTCGCGGCCGACCAGCTGCCCGGCATGGAGCCGTGCGGCCCCCGGCGGAAGATCTTCTTCGACCCGTCGAAGACCCGCGCGGCCATCGTCACCTGCGGCGGGCTGTGCCCCGGCCTCAACGACGTGATCGCCGGGCTGGTCCGCAGCCTGACCCACCACTACCGGGTGCGCCGCGTCGTCGGCATCCGCAACGGCTACCAGGGCTTCTGCGCGTCCTACGGGCACGACGTCGTCGAGCTGACGCCGCAGTCGGTGCGCGACATCGCCACCGACGGCGGCACCGTGCTCGGCACCTCCCGCGGCCCGCAGGACCCCGAGGAGATCGTCGACTGCCTGGAGCGGCTGCACGTCAACATCCTGTTCGTGGTCGGCGGCGACGGCTCCATGCGCGGCGCCATGGAGGTGGCGCGCGTGATCGCCGAGCGCAACCTGCTGATCTCGGTGGTCGGCGTGCCGAAGACCATCGACAACGACATCCCCTACATCGACCAGAGCTTCGGCTTCCAGACCGCGTTCGGCCTGGCCAGCGACTCCATCCGGGCCGCGCAGGTGGAGGCCAAGTCCACCGCGAACGGCGTCGGCCTGGTCAAGCTGATGGGCAGGCACTCCGGCTTCATCGCCAGCTACGCCGCGCTGGCCCGCAGCGGGGCCGACGTCGTGCTGATCCCCGAGGTGCCCTTCGCCCTCGACGGCGAGAACGGCGTGCTCGCGCACCTGCGGCGGCGGGTGGAGGAGCGCGGGCACGCGGTCGCGGTGGTCGCCGAGGGCGCAGGCCAGGACCTCGTCGGCGACCCGCACGCCGGTCACGACGCCTCGGGCAACACCCGGCTGCAGGACATCGGCCCGTACCTGCGCCGGCGCATCGCCGATCACTTCGCCGGCGCCGGGATCGACACCTCCATCCGCTACATCGACCCGAGCTACGCCATCCGCAGCGTCCCGGCCAACCCCTACGACAGCGTCTACTGCGTGCGGCTCTCGCAGGCCGCGGTGCACGCGGCGATGTCCGGGCGCACGGAGATGGTGGTCGGGCGGTACCGGCGCCGGTTCGTGCACATCCCGATGAAGACGGCGGTCAGCCGGCGCAACCAGGTCGACCCGCACGGCGACCTGTGGCTGGCGGTGCTGGAGGCGACGGGCCAGCCGGTGCGCTTCGGCTGACACCCGACGGCGCACACCACTCGCCACCGCGCGCACCTACTCTCCACCGCGCACACCTACTTTCCACCGCGCACACCTACTTTCCACCGCGCACACCTACTTTCCACCGCGCACACCTACTTTCCACCGCGCACACCTACTCTCCACCGCGCGCACCTACTCGCCACGGCGCACACGTCAGGACATGTGCGTCGTGGCCACACGGTGCGCGCGGTGCCCAGGGACCCCACCGGACCCCGCCGATCGCCCCGATCCGTCGCGGGTCCCCCCGGAGAAGTGCCCCCTGCTGGAGCCGAGGCCCGCCGGAGGCGCTCTTCACCCCGCCTCCGACGAGCTCCTCTCCTGGAGCGGGCGCGCGCGGACGCCTTCAGTAGGCAGGAGCGTTGCCGGGCGGCGCGCCCAGCCTCGGGCGAGCGGGCTGATCGAGATCGGGGGTGAAGAGCGCCTCCGGCGGCGCCTGCGCGGCGGGCGACCTCGGATCGAGCAGGGGTCCGGCCCCTGCCGTCCCGTCGTCACGCCCAGCGAAGCACGTCCGCCGCGACCCCCGCACGGTTGGCATCCACGGGCGGCGGCTGGCAGCGGGGGGTGCGGGGGCCGCGCCGGTCGCGCTCTGCCGTGCGCGCCGACGTGACGGCAGGGGCTTCGGGAGGGGAGTGGCGCTGCGCGCCGCTTCGCGTGGGCTCGCCTCGCGGCGCTGGGCGCCGCCTCGGCGGAGCGAAATCTGGTTGGACGAGAGTCCCTTTCGCTCAGCCTGGTGGGATGAGAGTGGCTTTCGTCCCGCTGCACTGGGCGAGAGTGACTCTCGTTGGTCTGGCCGGACGAGAGAGTGGCTTTCGTTCGACTGGGGGTAGCGAGGGTCGCGTTCGGACGCCCCGCTGCTCGGGTCGGCGGGATGGTGTTGGGCCACCCGGTTCGGGAATACCGGAGTCGATCTCCGGCCGCGACGCTGTCGGGGCACGTCATCGACGAACCAGGGGTGGGTATGACCGAGGCGCCGGAGGTGCCGGACGAGCGCCGGGAGCTCGAGCGGACGGAGCTGTGGGAGTTCGTCACCGAGCGGGCCGACAGATTGCGCCTCGGCGCGGACGGGTCGGTCGAGGCGTGCGCCGTGCTCGGCGGGGGCGAGCCCGTGCGGCGCACGGTCCTGCCGCAGATGGTGCGCACGCTGGCGGGGGCGGCGGAGCGGCCGCCGCGGTGGGCGGCGGCGCGGCTCGTGCTGCCGCGTCGGGAGCCGCCGTTCGCCGAACCGGCGGCCTGGCTGCTGGACGCGTGGGAGCCGGGTGGGCCGGTGGAGCGGACCGCGGACGGCGCCGCGGCCACGTTCGTGCGGGTCGCGCGCGGCCGGGTGGAGCACGACGGGTGAGGCGGGTCGGCTGATCGTCGTACTGGCCGCGCGGGGGATACTGCCGGGGTGCCCGGCCTGGCGATGCGGTTCCTCGGCCACTCCACCGTCCGCGTGGAGCTGGCCGGGACGGTCGTGCTCACCGACCCCGTGCTGACCGGGGCCGTCGGGCCGCTGCGCCGGACGTGCCGCCCGCCCGCGCCGGCCGACTGGGCCGACGCCGACCTCGTGCTGCTGTCCCACCTGCACGGCGACCACCTGCACCTGCCTTCGCTGCGCAGGTTGCGCGCGCGGGTCGTGGCGCCGCGGGGGGCGGGGGAGTGGCTGCGCTCGCGCGGGGTCGCCCGGGTCGAGGAGCTGGCCCCCGGGCAGGTGCTCGAGCACGGCGACCTGCGCGTCACCGGCGTCGAGGCCGTGCACAGCGGGCACCGCTGGGGTCCGCGGTCGACGCGCGGGCCGCAGGCGCGGGCCATGGGCCACCTGCTGGAGGGCGCGGGCCGCGCGGTCTACGCGGCGGGCGACACCGACCTCTTCCCCGGCATGGCCGGGCTCCCCGCGCTCGACGTGGCGCTGCTGCCGGTCTGGGGGTGGGGCCCGACCCTCGGACCGGGCCACCTCGATCCCGTGCGGGCCGCGGAGGCGGTGGCCCGGATCCGGCCGCGGGTGGCGGTCCCGGTGCACTGGGGGACGTTGGCGCTCCCGGGGCTCGTGCGCGCCCCGGGACGCGTCGGGGCGCGGATGCGCCGGCTGCTCGTCGACCCGCCGCGGGAGTTCGCCGCGGCCGTGGCGGCCGCCGGTTCGCAGACCGAGGTGCTGGTCACCGAGCCGGGTGAGCCGGTCCCACTGCCCGGCGCCGTGCCGGAGGGTGGCGGCCCGTGCTGAGCCCGGCCGTGCTGGCCGACGGCTGGTCGGGCACGTCCGCGATCGGGTACCCGGCGCTGTTCGGCGGCGTGTTGCTCGGCTCGGTCATCCCGATCGTGCCCACCGGCGCGCTCGTCGGGGCCGCCGCCGCGGTCGCGATCACCTCCGGGGAGCTGTCGCTGCCGCTGGTCGTCGTGCTGTCGGCGGTGGGCGCGCTGGTGGGCGACCTGATCACCTTCGGCGTGGCCCGGATCGGCAGCGACGCCGCGGTGCGGTGGGTGTCGCGGGGCCAGCACCCCGAGCGCCTGGAGGCGGCCCGTCACCGGTTCACCGAGCGCGGCTGGCTGCTGGTGGTGGTCGGGCGGCTGCTGCCGGCCGGCCGGGTGCCGGTGCTGCTGGCCGCGGGCGCGCTGCGCTACCCGTGGGCGCGGCTCACCCCCGCGGCCGCCGTCGCCTGCCTGCTGTGGGCGGTCGTCTACGCGGCGCTCGGCGTGGCCACCGGCGGACTGTTCGACGACCCGCTGATCGCCCCGCTGCTGGCCGCGGTCGTGGTGCTGCTGGTCGGCGCGGTCTCCTCGCTGGTCTCGACGCTGCTGCGCCGCCGCCGCGAGCGGCTTCCGGCCGGGGGCCCGCGGTGACCGGCGACGGCACCGGCGGCCGGTTGCTGCGCGGCGGGCGCGTCGTCGCGCGGGTGCTGCTGGTCTGGGCGCTCGTGGCCGGCGCGCTGGTGCTGCTCGACGACCTGCTGACCGGCTTCCGGATGGCGGGCTGGTGGCAGCCGCCGGTCTTCGCGCTGCTGTTCGGCGTGCTCAGCGCCGTGGTGTGGCCGCTGGTGCTGCGGGTGGCGCTGCCGGTGGCGCTGTTCACCCTGGGCGTCGGGTCCTATCTGCTGCTCGGCGCGGGTGTGCTGGCCATCTCGCTCGCGGTGCCCGGGGTGGAGATCGCGAACCTGCGCACCGGCGTGGTGGTGGCCGTCGGGATGGCGCTGGTCGGGGCGGTCACCAGCAGCGTGCTGGCGCTCGACGAGGACGAGCTGTTCTTCCGGCGGGCCGGGCGCCGCGCCCGCGCGCGGGCGGAGCACGACGCCGAGCAGCCGCCCGGGGTCATCTTCCTGCAGGTCGACGGGCTCGGCGTCGACACGGTGCGCCGCGCCGTCCGCGACGGCGACATGCCGACCTTCGCCCGCTGGCTCGCCGGGGGCAGCCACCGGCTGGCCGAGTGGCACTGCGACTGGAGCTCGCAGACCGGGGCCAGCGTCTGCGGGATCCTGCACGGGAACAACGAGGACATCCTGGGCTTCCGCTGGTACGAGAAGGACCGCGACCACGTGATGGCCTGCGCCCACCCCGGCGACGCGGCCGAGATCGAGCGCAGGCACTCCGACGGTCGCGGCCTGCTCGCGGTGAACGGCGCCAGCCGCGGCAACCTGTTCACCGGCGACGCCGAGCACGTCAGCCTGACGATGAGCGCGGTGCCCGTGGTGCGCGGATCGCGGTGGCGGCGCAGCCGCGACGGGCTCGGCGCCGGCTACTACGCCTACTTCGCCAACCCGGGCAACGGGGTGCGCACGTTCGTCGCCGCGCTGGTCGACATCGTCCGCGAGGTCTCGGCGTCGGTGCGGCAGTGGCGGGCCGACGTGCGCCCGCGGGTCGCCCGCGGCGGCTTCTACCCCTTCGCGCGGGCCGCGACGAACGTGGTCGTCCGCGACATCGTGATCTCGGCGATCGTGGAGGACATGCTCGCCGGGCGCGCGGTCGTCTACGCCGACCTGCTCGGCTACGACGAGGTCGGCCACCACTCCGGCATCGAGCGCTTCGACGCGCTGGCGGTGCTGCGCGCGATGGACCAGCAGTTCGGCCGGTTGCAGCGCGCCGCCCAGCTCGCCCCGCGCCGCTACCACGTCGTCGCGCTCTCCGACCACGGCCTCACCCAGGGCTGGGCGTTCGCCGACCGGTTCGGCGAGCCGATCGAGCACGTCGTGGGCAGGCTGTGCGGGGGCGAGCCGCCGCCGGTGCGCCGCAGCTCGCGGCAGGCGGCGGAGGGCTGGCAGGTGGGCGCGGTGCTGGCCGAGGCCACCGACTCCGCGGGCCCGATCGCGCGCAGGCTGCGCGCGCGGGTGGAGGGCTCCGGTGGTCGCCCGCCGGTCGTCGAGGGCACGCACGGCGCCGTGACCAGGGTCGCGCCCGGCGTCGTCGTGGTCGACTCCGGGCACGTGTCGATGGTGTCGTTCACCGAGCACGAGGGCCGCGTCGAGCTGGAGACGATCGAGCTCGAGTACCCGGAGCTGCTGCCCTCGCTGGTCGACCACGCCGGGGTCGGGTTCCTGCTGGTGCGCAGCGCCGAGTTCGGGCCGGTGGTGCTGGCCCGCGACGGGTTGCGCCGGCTGGCCACCGACGTGGTGATCGGCGAGGACCCGTTGACCGACTACGGCCCGCACGCCGCCGACCTGATCCGGCGCACCGACTCCTTCGCCCACTGCCCCGACATCGTGATCAACAGCCGGCTCGACCCGGTGACCGAGGAGGCGTCCGCCTTCGAGCCGCACGTCGGCTCGCACGGGGGGCTGGGCGGCCCGCAGTCGCGGGGCTTCCTGCTGTACCCGGCCGAGCTGCCCGCGCCCGGCCAGGTCGTCGGCGCCGAGGCGCTGCACCGGGTGCTGCGCGGCTGGCTGACCCACTTGGGACATCCCCGACCCCACGCCGAGCCCGCGCCCGCGCAGCGGGTGGACTCGTCGGCATGAGCAGCCCGTACGTGCTGGTCCACGGCGCCTGCCACGGCGGGTGGTGCTGGCGGCGGGTGGCTCCGCTGCTGCGCGCGGCCGGCCACGAGGTGTTCACCCCGACGCTGACCGGCTTCGGGGAGCGGGCCCACCTGCTCACCCCCCACGTCGGGCCGGCGACGCTGGTGCGCGACGTCGTCGCGGTCCTGGAGTGCGAGGAGCTGTCCGACGTCGTGCTCGTCGGGCACAGCTTCGGCGCGCTGGTCGCGCTCGGGGTCGCGCAGGAGGTCCCCGGGCGGCTGCGCGAGGTCGTGCTGCTCGACGGCGTGGTCGTCGACGCGGGGGAACCCGGCTTCGCCGGTCTGCCCGCCGACGCCGTGGCCGGGCGGATCGCGCTGGCCGAGCGCACGTCGGGCGGGCTGTCCTACCCGCCGCCGGAGCCGGCGGCGTTCGGCGTCGACGACCCCGCCGACCGGGCCTGGCTGATCCGCAGGCTCACCCCGCAGCCGCTGCGCGCCTACACCGAGCCGTTCGGGCTGCGAGCGCCGCTGGGCGCGGGCGTGCCGGTGCGCTACGTGTGCTGCACGGCGCCGGCCTACCCGGCGGTGCACAGCGCGCACGCCATCGTGCGGCGCGAGGGCTGGGGCTACTCCGAGCTCGCCACCGGGCACGACGCCATGGTCACCGCGCCGGAGCTGACCGCGGCCGAGCTGGTGGGCCGCGGAACCGGCCGATAGCCCGACGATCGGCTTCGGGACCGTTCCGCAGCGGAACACCGCCTACCCTGGGGCTGTGGACAACCGCACCGACGCCGAGATCCGCGCCGACCTGAGCTACCTGTTCGACAAGGGCAGCCAGGTCCTGACGTCGCGGATGAACGCGGCACTGGCCGAGCTGGGCATCACGCCGCGGGGGTACTGCGTGCTGTCCAAGGCGATGACGGGCGAGCTCACGCAGGGCGAGCTGGCCGAGGTCGCGCTGCTGGACAAGACGACCATGGTCGTCACGATGGACCACCTGGAGAAGGCGGGCCTCGCCCGTCGCCGCCCCTCCCCGACCGACCGCCGCGCCCGCATCGTGCAGACCACCGACGAGGGCCGGGCGGTGGTGGAGAAGGCCCGCACGATCATCGACGGCGTCTACGGCGAGGTCCTGGGCGTGCTGCCCGAGCCGCAGCGCGAGGCGCTGCTGGACGCGCTGGTCGCGCTGGTGGGGCGGGGTGGCCCGCTGGAGGCGCCGCAGGCGGCTCCCGCGGGTGCGCGGCGGACCCGGAGGTCGTCCCGCTCGGTCTAGTCCAGATAAGGATCGTCCCGAACGGAACCATATGTTACGGTCCCGTCGTGTCCGAAACCGGTTCTCCGCAATCGATCATCCCGAGCGACGAGCAGCCCGCCGCGCCCCCGCCCCGGCGCCCCTCGCGGTGGGTGGCGCTCAGCGCGCTCTGCCTCGGGCTGCTGATGGTCATCCTGGACGGCACGATCGTCAGCATCGCGCTGCCGGCCATCCAGGCCGACCTGGGCTTCTCGCCCTCCGCGCTGGCCTGGACGGTCAACGCCTACCTGCTGCCCGTGGGCGGCCTGCTGCTGCTGGCCGGCCGGCTGGGCGACCTCCTCGGCCGCCGGCGCGTGCTGCTCACCGGCCTGGTGCTGTTCGTGCTGGCCTCGATCCTGTGCGGGCTCGCCCCCGACCCGGCCACGCTGATCGGCGCCCGGTTCGCCCAGGGCGTCGCGGCCGCGCTGGCCTCCGCCGTCGTCCTCGGGATGGTCGTGGAGCTGTTCCCCGAGCCGGCCGAGCGGGCCAGGGCGATGGGGGTCTACGCCTTCGTCGGCGCGGCCGGCGCCTCGATCGGCGTCCTGCTCGGCGGCGTGCTGACCGAGACCGCGGGCTGGCCGTGGATCTTCTGGGTCAACGTGCCGATCGGGCTGGTCGCCGTGCTGCTCATCCGCTGGGCCGTCGCACCCGACGGGCCCCGCCCGGCCGCCGGCCGCCCCGACGTGCTGGGCGGCGTGCTGGTCACCGGGGGCCTGGTGCTGGCGGTGCTGACGATCGTCGACACGTCCGGGCCCCTCGTCCGGACCGGCACCGGACTGCTGGCCGTCGCGCTGCTGGTCGGGTTCGTGCTGCGGCAGCGCCGGGTGCGCGAGCCCCTGGTGCGCCTGGGCATCTTCGCCTCGCGGGCCGTCTCCGGCGGCAACGCCGCGCAGCTGCTGATGGTGGCCGGGATGCTGGGCTTCCAGTTCATCGCCGCGCAGTACCTGCAGAACTCGCTGGGCTACGAGCCGGCTGCCGCGGGGCTGGCCATGCTGCCCATCCCGCTGGTGATCGCCGTCGTCTCGCTGGCCTTCTCCGGGCGGCTCATCGGGTGGTCCGGCCCGTTCCGCGTGCTCGTCGTCGGCGAGCTGCTGCTCGTGGCGGGCCTGCTGCTGCTGGCCCGGCCACCGGTCGGCGCCTACGCGCTCGACGTGCTGCCCTCGCTGGCCGTGCTGGGGATCGGCGCCGGTCTGACGCTGCCCGCGGTGACCACGGTGATGATGTCGGACGCCACGCCCGCCGACGCCGGCCTGGCCTCCGGGCTGGCCAACACCAGCCAGCAGATCGGTGGCGCCCTCGGCACGGCGGTGCTGGCCGCGGTGGCCGCCGCGGTGACCGACGGCTACCTCGCGGCGGGGGAGCCGGCCGCGGCGGCGCTGGGGGCGGGCTACCGGATCGCCTTCGTCGTCGGGGCGGCCGCGGTGGCCGCCGCGCTCGCCGTCACCGTGGTGGTGCTCGGCCGCAGGTCCGCGGACGTCGCGTGACGCGGTCGTGGATGTGAGGCGGATCGCTGGGAGGCCGCCGGGTCGCCGCTTATCCTGCGAAGCGGGGTGCGAAGACAGGCAGCACTGACCGGAATTGCGACGAAGGGGTCGAGATGCGCGACGCAGTGATCGTGGAGGCCGTCCGGACACCGGTCGGCAAGCGCAACGGCGGTCTGTCCGGGGTGCACCCGGTCAACCTGTCCGCGCACGTGCTGAACTCGGTGGCCGAGCGCTCGGGCGTCGACCCGGCGCTGGTCGAGGACGTCATCTGGGGCTGCGTGTCCCAGGTCGGCGAGCAGACGATGGACATCGCCCGCACGGCGGCACTGGCCGCGGGCTGGCCGGAGACGGTCACCGGGGTGACGGTCGACCGGCAGTGCGGCTCCTCGCAGCAGTCGGTGCACTTCGCCGCGGCCGGGCTGATCGCCGGCCAGTACGACGTCGTCGTCGCGGGCGGGGTGGAGTCGATGTCGCGGGTTCCGATGGGCTCCTCGATCGGCGGGGGCGGCGCCAACCCCTTCGGCGACAAGTTCCTGGCCCGTTACGGCGGGGTGCTCCCGAACCAGGGTGTCGGGGCGGAGATGATCGCCGAGCAGTGGGGCTTCTCCCGCACCCAGGTCGACGAGTTCTCGGTGGGCTCGCACGAGAAGGCCGCGGCCGCGCAGCAGGAGGGCCGCTTCGACGCCCAGATCGCCCCGGTGACGCTGGACGACGGCACGGTGATCAGCAAGGACGAGGGCATCCGGCCCGGTAGCTCGGTGGAGACGCTGGCGAACCTGAAGACGGTGTTCAAGCCCGAGGGTGGGGTGATCACCGCGGGCAACTCCTCGCAGATCTCCGACGGCTCGGC
>NZ_JAGSOV010000066.1 GCF_023898865.1 Pseudonocardia humida | reverse complement strand
GGGCCCCCCCCCGCGCCGCCGGAGGCGGCGCCTTGAGGGCGACACCTGATGGCGATGCAGCAAGCCTCTGAGGTATCTTGAGTTACCTCAGAGGCTTCCCCAGGAGGGCTTGAGGCCCTAGACTGCCGGCAACGGTAGGTCCGGGTTTAGGCGAGCGGGAGGGCTCATGGCGATGGTCAACGTGCCAGTAATGGTGCCAGAAGATCGACTGTCGGACTTTTATTCGATGTACGCAGCCTGGCTGAACGGAGCCGTTCACGTGATAGCAGGGAACCTTGAGGTAGCTCAGGGTATGTCTGAAACCTCTGGGGCGGTCTCCGGTTCGGACCTGCCGCACTGGACCGCTGCGGACGGAGACCTGGCCCGCGAGGTCTGGTCCAAGCTCAGCCAACCCGCTAAGCGGCTGGTCTCGATCCTCGTCGACTCTCCTGATGAACACGTCGGCGGCGACGAACTGGCTGAACGTGCCGGGATCCCGAACGGCAGGCAGGGGGTCGCTGGCGCGCTTGGCTGGCCCGGGCGCTACTGCTTGGCGGTTGGCCGTGAGTACTTCTGGTCCTGGGAGGACCTGGACGGTAGCGCTCCGGGGTACTGGCTTACCCCCGAAGTCGCGGAACTCTTTCGCGCGGCCCGTGACGAGAGCTAGCTGCGGCTTCCTCGCGGCGCGGCTTCAGGGCTGCCAGGCTGGTGAGTGGCTCCCGAGGCGGGCCGAGCCCGGCAAACGAGACTGAGACTAGGAATGAGACTGGACGCAGAAGCGCCGGGTGGGCCCTCGTGGACCTACCCGGCGTTTCGCCTGGTGAGGCTGGCGGTAGCGGTGGGATTTGAACCCACGGAGGCTTGCACCTCACACGCTTTCGAGGCGTGCTCCTTCGGCCGCTCGGACACGCTACCGCCGGAGAGCTTACAAGACGGTCACCGCGCCCCCGCACCCGGGACGAACCGGACCACCTGGGGGTCGTGGTCGGAGGCCTGGTCGGCGAACTCGGCGTTGATGTGGACCACGTCGTAGCCCGGGTCGGTGACGGCGGGCGAGACGAGGACGTGGTCGAGGGCCTGGGAGTTGCCGTCGAAGACGTAGCCGTAGCGCTCCTCGGGCGGGAGGGTGTCGATGAGCGCGCGCAGGGCGCCGCCCGCGGTGAGGGTCTGCACGGACGGGGAGAACGCGTAGTCGTTGAGGTCGCCGAGCACGACGACCTCGGCGCGCGGGTCGACGGCGAGCAGCTCGTCGACGAAGCCGCGCAGGACCGCCGCCTGCCGGCCGCGCTGCTCCTCCGAGGACCGCAGCGGGGGCTGGGTGCGGCTGTGCAGCGGCTGGTCGCCGCCCTTGGAGGCGAAGTGGTTGGCGATCACGAAGACGGTGTGCCCGGCGACGCTGAACTCACCGGCCAGGGGCTTGCGGGAGGCGTCCCACGCGGGGTCGGTGGGGGCGACGCGGCCCGGGGAGATCGACAGGGCGGCGCCGCCGGCCGCCGGGACGGCCCGCACGGCGGTGGTCGGGGTGGCGCCGGGGCGGTCGACGAACGCCACCCGGGCGGGGTCGAACAGGAACGCCACGCGGATGTTGCCGCCGGGCTGGCCGCCGTCGGCCTGGTCCTCGGGGTCGACCAGGCGGAAGTCGTAGCGCGGGCCGCCCGCGGCGACGATCGCCTCGACGAACCGGCGCAGCGTGGCGTCGGCGGCGACGATGCCGTCGTCGGCGGGACCGGAGTTGTCCTGGATCTCCTCCAGCGCGATCACGTCCGGCGCGGCCATGTTCGTGACGACGCCGGTGGCCAGCCGGGCGAACTCGGCGGGGTCGTCGCCTGCGAACAGGTTCTCGACGTTGTAGGTGCCCACCGACAGCTGCCCCGGCGCGGCCGGGGCCGCGGTCTCGCGGGTGAGGCCGCCCGGCACGTGCTCGCCGAGGGTGGTGGCCTGCAGGACGTAGCCGCCGAAGCGGGTGTAGTCGAGCGGGCCCTCGGTGGTCCCGGCCAGCCGGTCGCCCACGTCGGCCACCGGGAACGGCTGCTCGGCCCGCGGGACCAGCGACTCGACCTTCAGCCGCCCGCCGTTGGGGTCGTCGTAGGAGGCGTAGAGGGTGCCGCCGCGGGCGGTGGGGTTGCGGTCGGGCTCGGTGGTCACCCACAGCCCGTCGAACTCGTCGGTGCGCCCGACCACGCGAGCGTCCTGGACGCGCAGCACCATGCCCTCGCGGGACTCGTAGAAGTCCAGTGCGCTCGCCGCGGGGTCCAGCGGCGCGTCCTCGTCGGTGCCCGCGGTGGCGTAGGTGGCGGGCACGGTGCCCGGGGCCAGCACCTCGGCCGGCGGGAGCGGACGGCCCTGGGCGGTGACGGTCCACGTGGCGCCGGTCAGCTGGGTGATCGACTGGTTCGGGGTGGTCTCGGGGGTCTCGCCGGAGGCCGTCGGGCGGAACTCGGCGACCGTGCCGCCGACCTGCACCGCGTCGCCGACGGCGACGTCGGGCGTGGTGGCGCCGGTGAACACGAACAGGCCCTCCGAGGTGGCCGCGTCGGCGTCGGGCTCGGGGTCGGCGAACCAGAAGCCGCGCGCGGAGCCGAAGGCGCGCACGGCGGTGACGACGCCGGGGACCCCGGCCACGACCTGGCCGGCCAGCGGGGAGAGGCGGGTGCTGCCCTGGACGTCGTGGATGCGGGGCGTGGTGGGTTGGGCCGCCGCGGTGGCGGGGAGCGCGAGTGCGAGTGCCGTGGCCGCGACGAGCGCGGTGGGGAGCCGTGGGGTCACATGTACTCCAGAGGGGGCGGGGAACCACCCGATACGCGTTCGGTCGGGGCAACCGACCGTAGCTGTCCGGTCGCGCCGATCCCCCGGGTCGGTGGGGCGGCCCCGTTACCCCCAATTCGAGGGATGCGCCCGGGTCGGGACTCTGGGACCGTCCGCGCGTGCTCCCCAGCCCCGCACCGACGGGCCCCGCCGCTGACGGCTTCGCCGTCGTCAGCCTGCAGACCACCGGGCTCGACGCCCGCCGCGACCGGATCGTGCGGCTCGCGGTGGCCACCGCGGACGGGGCGGGCCGCGTGGAGGACACCTGGTCGACGCTGCTCGACCCGGGCCGCGATCCCGGCCCGGTCGCCCTGCACGGCCTCACCGCCGATCGGCTGGCCGGCGCGCCCGCGTTCGACGCGGTCGAGACCACCGTCGCGAAGCTGCTGCGGGGGCGGGTGCTCGTCGCCCACGACGCCTCCTTCGGCTGGCGCGCGCTGGCCGCCGAGACGGGTCGGGCGTCCGGGGCGGTCCGGGTGAGCCGGCGGCTGTGCACCATGGCGCTGGCCCGCCGCCTGGAGCTGGACCTGTCCGACCTCACCCTCGCCTCGCTCGCGGAGCACTGCGACGTGCCGGCGCCCCGGCCGCACGACGCGGAAGCCGAGGTGCGGGCGCTCGCCGAGGTGCTGCGCGCGCTGCTGCCCCAGGCCGACGAGCTGGGCGCGCTGCTGCCGCTGTCGGCGTGCGCGCCCGCGGCAGACGACCGGGCGGCCGCCGGCCTGGCGCCCCGGGTGCGCTCGCCGTGGGACGACCCCGGGCCGTGGCGCCCCGACCTGCCGCTCGTGCAGGGCGCCCGGTTCGCCGTCACCGGGCCGACCGGGACGCCGCGCCCGGAGCTCTACGACCGCGCCCTGGTCGCCGGGCTCGTGCCGATGAACTCGGTCAGCGGCCGCACCCGGCTGCTGGTCAGCAACAACCCCGCGGCCACCACCGGCGACGCCCGCGCCGCCGCGGCCCACGGCGTCCCGACGGTCACCGAGGGCACGTTCCTGCGCCTGCTCGGCGACGTGCGCCCCGGCGTGCCGGTGGGGTCCGTCGCGGTGCCCGTCCGGCCGAGCCGCGGCGGCCCGCTGGCCGGGGTCCGGGTGCTGGTGCTGGGCGGCCCGCACGACCGGGCGACGGCGGTGCGCGCAGCGGCCGAGGACCGCGGCGCGACCGTCGCCGTGCGGCTGACCGGGTCGGTGACCCACGTCGTCGAGCTGGACGGCGCCGGGGCCGACCGCCGCCTCGGGGCCACCCTGGACCTGCCGCGCCTCGACCCCGACACGCTCGCCCCCACCCACGGCGACCCGACGGTGACCGCCGACGGGCCCGCGGTCGCCCAGCTGCGCCAGGGCGAGGTGATCGACCTGCCCGACGGGGTCGGGCGCTGGGAGGCGTTCGTCAGCTGGCCGGCCGACGGCGGCACCCAGCTCGACGTCCTGGCCCTGGTGACCGACGACGAGCACCACGTGCTCTCCGACGACCACCTGGCGTTCTTCAACAACCTGGTCACGCCGGGCGGCGAGGTCGAGCTGGCCGTCGACACCGCGGGCGAGGCGCGCGCCGCGCTCGACCTGGACGAGCTGGCCGGCGCGGGCGGGCGGGTGGTGCTGGCCGCGACGACCACCGACGGCGCCCGGTTCGGCGACGTGGGTCCGGTGGAGCTGCTGCTGACCGACCCCGGCGGGGCCCCGGTGGCGCGCGGCGTGTGCGACGCCGCGACGACGGAGCGGTCGCTGCTGGTGGCCGAGGTGTACCGGCGCGGGGCGCGGTGGCGGGTCCGCTCGGTGGGGCAGGGCTACGACGACGGGCTGCGCGAGCTGGCCGTGCGCTACGGCGTGGACGTCGACTGACCCCACGCGGCCAGCCCGACGTCGATGACCGACGACCGGACCAGGCCGGGGACCTCGCCCAGCGGCACCCACGCCGCCCGGTCGGTGCTGCCGCCCACCTCGAACCGCAGGTCGCCGCCGACGACGGTGCCCGCGTAGATGATCCGGACGGCGTGCAGGTCGTAGGGCGGGACGTGGTGGGTGCTGACGCGCACCGCGTCGACGGTGAGCAGCGCGTCCAGCCGGACGGCGTAGCCGGTCTCCTCGGCGACCTCCCGCACCGCGCCCTCGTGCGGCTGCTCGCCGTGGTCGAGGCCGCCACCCGGCAGCGTCCACTCGGTGCCGCCGGTGGGCTCGACACCGCCGGCGAGCAGCACGGCGCCGTCGCGCACGCACACCACGTACGCGCCCGCGCGGACCCGCTTCCTCACCGGTAGCCGCCGAAGAACGACTCCATCAGGGCGGCGCACTCGTCGGCCAGCACCCCCGCCACGACCTCCGGGCGGTGGTTGAGCCTGCGGTCGCGCAGCACGTCCCACAGCGAACCGGCCGCGCCCGTCTTGGGCTCCCACGCGCCGAACACCACCCGCTCGACGCGGGCCAGGCCGATCGCGCCCGCGCACATCGTGCACGGCTCGATCGTCACCGCGAGGGTGCAGCCCTCCAGCCGCCACTGCCCGCGCACGGCGGCCGCCGCGCGCAGGGCCAGTACCTCGGCGTGCGCGGTGGGGTCGTCCAGCGCCTCGCGGGCGTTGCAGGCCGCGGCCAGCTCCACGCCGTCGGCGTCGACGACGACGGCGCCGATCGGGACGTCGCCGGTGCGGGGCGCGGCCGCGGCGAGCTGCAGGGCGCGCCGGACCAGGCGCTCGTCGGAGGTGTCGGGGACGGGTTCGAGGGGGGCGGGTCGCCGTCCGGGTCCGCCGCGGTCGTGCGCCGCCGTCACCGCGCGTCGACGACCTCGGCCAGCTCGGCGGCGAAGCCGCAGCGGCGCCCGATGGCGGCGAGCTGCTCGTCGGGCCACAGCTCGAACTCGTTGGCCAGCACCTCCAGCTCGTCGGCCGGGAGCCCGAGGTCGGCCAGGATGGCGAGGTCGCCCTCCGGCCACGGCTCGTCGAGGGCGTCCTCGTCGGCGGGGAGGTCGATGCGGAGCAGGTCGAGCACGTCGGCGGCCACGTCGTAGTCCAGGGCGGCGACGGCGTCGGAGACCATCAGCGCCACGCCGCCCGGGGTGGGCCGCAGCAGGACGAAGAACTCGTCGTCGACGTCGAGGAGGCCGAGCACGGCCCCCTGCGAGCGCAGCTCCCGCAGTTCGGTGATCGCCGTGTCCAGGTCGACGAGGGCCTCGGCGGTGAGCCGGACGCAGCGCCAGCGACCGTCCTCCCGGATCGCCGCGACGGCATAACCGGGCAGGGCCTCGTCCCGTACGCCCGCCGGCGCCTCGATGCTCTGCACTGCCATGAGACTACGGTAAGCCCAGGCTCGACTGTGGTCCAAACCACACGCGAAGTTCACCTCCGTCGCACCCCGGGCGGGTGCCAGTATCGGAGCCATGTCGCTGGACGTGTCCAAGACCGGCCTGCTGGGCGAGGCGCACGACGTCCAGCACCGCACGGTGGCCCTGCGCCGCGACCTGCACCGCCACCCGGAGATCGGGCTGAACCTGCCGCACGCCCGCGACGTGGTGCTCGCCGCGCTGTCCGACCTGCCCCTGCAGGTCCACCTCGGCCGCTCCACCAGCTCCGTCGTCGCCGTCCTCGACGGCGGGCGCCCGGGGCCGACGGTGCTGCTGCGCGGCGACATGGACGCGCTCCCGCTGCACGAGGACACCGGGCTGGCGTTCGCCTCGACCGTGCCCGGGGCGATGCACGCCTGCGGCCACGACACGCACGTGGCCATGCTGGCCTCGGCCGCGCGGATCCTGGCCGGGCGGCGCGACGAGCTGGCGGGGCGGGTGCTGTTCATGTTCCAGCCGGGCGAGGAGGGCTGGCACGGCGCCCGCTACATGATCGACGAGGGGCTGCTGGACCGCACCGGGCCTGCCGGGCGCCCGGAGGTCGCCTACGCCCTGCACATCAGCGCCACCCTGCCGGCCGGCGAGATCCACGTCCGGCCGGGGCCGCTGATGGCCGCGGCCGACGTCATCAAGGTGACGGTGACCGGGCGCGGCGGGCACGCCTCCGCCCCGCACGACGCCCTCGACCCGGTGCCCGCGGCCGCGGCGATGGTCGGGGCCCTGCAGACGATGATCACCCGCCGCCTCGACGCCCACCAGCCCGCCGTGCTCACCGTGGCGCACATCCGGGCCGGCACCACCAACAACATCATCCCGGAGACGGCGTTCCTGGAGGGCACGCTGCGCTCGCTGTCCCCGCAGACGCGCGAGCGCGCGCACGAGGAGATCCGCCGGATCTGCACGCACACCGCGCTGGCCCACGGCTGCACCGCCGAGGTGGAGATCGAGGTCGGCTACCCGGTGACGGTGAACACCGGCCCCGCGGTCAGCACGCTCACCGACGTCTGCGCCGCCCTGCTCGGACGCGACCGGGTCGTCACCATGCCCACCCCGATCATGGGCGCGGAGGACTTCTCCTACGTGCTGGAGAAGGTGCCCGGCGCGATGGCGTTCCTGGGCGGCTGCCCGCCGGGCACCGACCCGGCCACCGCACCGCCCAACCACTCCAACCGCGTGGTGTTCGACGAGGCCGCGATGGCCACCGGGGTCGCCGTCTACGCCGCGCTCGCCCTGGACGCCCTGCGCTGAGTGGACCGGCCCGACCGTGCCAGGGTGGTGCCCGTGCCGACCATCCCGACCATGTCGCTGCGTGAGCTGACCATGGCCCTGCGGTCCCGCGAGCTGTCCGTCGTCGAGCACGTCACCGACGTCCTCGACCGGCTCGCCGCCGACACCCACAACGCGGTGATCACCCTCGACACCGACGCGGCGCTGAAGTCCGCCGCGGGGCTCGACGCCGAGCTGGCGCGCGGCGAGTGGCGCGGCCCGCTGCACGGGGTCGCGCTCGGGGTCAAGGACCTGTTCGACGTGGCCGGGCTGCGCACGACGGCCGGGTCGGACGTGCTGGCCGACGCCCCGCCCGCGGAGGTCGACGCGCCGGTGGTCGCCCGGCTGCGGCAGGCGGGCGCGGTCCCGGTGGCGAAGCTGCACACCCACGAGTTCGCCTACGGCCCCACCGGTGACGTGGCCGCTACCGGCCCGGCCCGCAACCCGCACGACCGGTCGCGGATCACCGGCGGCTCGTCGTCGGGGTCGGCGGCCGCGATCGCCGCCGGGCACCTGCCGCTGGCGCTGGGCACCGACACCGGGGCCAGCGTGCGCACCCCGGCCGCGCTGTGCGGTGTGGTGGGGCTCAAGCCGACCTACGGCGCGCTGCCCACCGAGGGCGTCTTCCCGCTGTCGGAGACCTGCGACCACGTCGGCGTGCTCGCCGCCGACGTGCACGGTGCCTCGGTCGCCTGGGACGTGCTCAGCCGCCCGGACGGCACCGGCGGCGGCATCCAGGCCCCCGGCGTCGACGGGGTGCGCGTCGGGCTGCTGCTCGACGGGTACTGGCAGGCCGCCGACCCGGTGCTGGGCGAGGCCGTGCGGGCCGCGGCCCTGCGGCTGGAGGCGCGCGGCGCGCACGTCGTCGAGCTGCGGACGCCCGTGATCGACGAGCTGGCCGCCACCTACGGCACGATCGTCGGCGCCGAGGCCTACGCCACCCACGCCCGCTGGCTGGGCGAGCGCCCGGACGCCTACCAGCCGATCACCCGCGAGCGACTGCTGCCCAACGCCGACATGCCGGCCGGTGTGTACGTCGAGGCGCTGCGCACCCGCCGCCGGCTCGTCCCGCAGCTGCGGGCGGCCGTGGACGGCGTCGACGTGCTGCTGCTGCCGACCACCCGGCTGCGGGCGACCCCGATCGGCGTGCCCGAGGTGGAGGTGGGCGGATCGGCGGTGCTGGTGCGGATGGCGCTACTGGCGCTGACCCTGCCGTTCAACCTGACCGGGTGGCCCGCGGTGTCGGTGCCCGGGGCCGTCGCGGACGGTGAGCTGCCGGCCGGTGTCCAGGTCGTCGGCGTCCGTCTGGAGGAGCGCGGGGTGCTACGGGTCGCCGAGGCGATCGCCGGTTCGTGACGCCCGGTAGTCCCGGCATTCCCCATCCGTGTCCGGTCGGCGGCGCCGTAGGCTGATCACCCGTGAGAGCGGTGTGCGTGGTCGGCGCCGGGTTGATCGGCGGGTCGCTGGTGCGGGCCGCGGACAAGGCCGGACGAGAGGTGTGGGCGGCGACGGCGTCGGAGGACACCGCGGCGCAGGCCCGCGCCGACGGCTTCGACGTCACCACCGACACCGGGGGCGCGCTGCGCAGGGCCGCGGCCGAGGACGCGCTGGTCGTGCTGGCCACCCCGCTGCCCGCGCTGCCGGACGTGCTGCGCCAGGTCGACGCGAGCGCCTCGGGCTGCCGGCTCACCGACGCGGTGAGCGTCAAGGGCGCCGTCGCCGAGGCCGTCGCCCGGTACGCGCCGCGGGCCCGCTACGTGGGCGGGCACCCGATGGCCGGCACCGCCGAGTCCGGCTGGGCCGCCGGCTACGCCGGGCTGTTCACCGGCGCGGCCTGGGTCGTCGGCGCCGAGGACGGCACCGACCGCGAGGTCTGGGCCGACGTGGCCGAGCTGGCCTGGGCCTGCGGCGCGCACGTCGTGCCGGCCACCGCCGACGAGCACGACCTGGCGGTCGCCAGGGTGTCGCACCTGCCGCACCTGCTGGCCGCCGTGCTGGCCTCCACCGCGGCCGGCGTCGGCCTGCCCGACGACGACCCCGGGCTGCCGATGGCCCTGGCCGCGTCCTCCTTCGCCGACGGCACCCGGGTCGCGGGCACCCGCCCCGAGCTGGTGCTGGCCATGTGCGACGGCAACCGCCCGGCGCTGCTGGCCGCGGTCGACGAGGCGCTGGGCAGGCTCGGGGTGATGCGCGGGGCGCTGGCCTCCACCGGCGGGCTGGCCGCCACGGTGAACGCCGGGTACGAGGGCAGGCAGCGCTGGGCGGCGGCCCGCAACGAGCCCGGCACCCGCATCACCGGCGACGAGCCGTGGGCCGAGCTGCGCGCGATCGGCCGGGCGGGCACACCGGTCCTCGGGTGGGACCACTAACGTCGCGAGTGTGGTGGTGCGTGCGGCGCGGCCGGCCGAGGCCGGGGCGCTCAGCGAGCTGGCGCTGGCCTCCAAGGGGCACTGGGGCTACGACGCCGCGTTCCTGGAGGCCTGCCGCGGCGAGCTGACCCTCACCGCCGACGACGTCGTCGCCGAGCGGGCGGCCGTCGTCGAGCGCGACGGCCGGCTGGTCGGCTTCTGCACGCTGGTGGGCGAGCCGCCCGAGCTCGAGCTCGGGATGATGTTCGTCGACCCGGCCCACGTGGGCGGGGGCGTCGGGCGCGAGCTGTGGGCGCACGCGACGGCCGCGGCCCGCCGGCTGGGGGCCGAGCGGATGACGATCGACGCCGACCCGCACGCCGAGGCGTTCTACCTCGCCATGGGGGCGGTCCGGGTCGGGGAGGTGGCCTCGGAGTCGATCCCCGGCCGGGTACTCCCGCGGCTGGAGTACCGACCGAAAGGTTAGGTCGTCGGGGCCGGGGCGGTGCTCGGGCCGAGCCGGGTGGCGAGCCCGGAGTAGCTGGCGACCACGCCGTCGGCGTCGACGACGAGCTCGGCGGTGACGTCGTCGTAGCGGAGCTCGACCAGCGCGCGGCCGGACTCGTCCAGCGGGGAGACCGTGCGGTAGGTCCGCGTGACCTGGCTGACCTCCAGGGAGGGCAGCGACACGAACACCACCGGCATGACGTGCTCGCCGCCGCTGCGGTGCAGGTCGAGCCGGCGGATCGGCACCGTGTTGAGCATCGGGCTGTACTGCAGGTCGATGTCCAGCGCGCCGCCGAACTCGTCGCGCCGACCGCCGATGCCCGAACCGGTGTCGAGCAGCCAGTAGCCGTCCTCGGTCCGGTTGAGGGTCAGGTGGCGCTCGCGACCCGCGGTGGCGCTGGTGACCGACAACCGCTGCAGCTCACCCCCCGTGCCGACGACCAGCCGGAACGAGGCCGTGAAGTCCCCGTCGGGGTGCACCCGCACCATCCGGCTGAGCGCCCGGTAAGCACCGCCTGCGCCGATGTTGAGCCGCGTGCCCTCGAGCCCGTGACCGTCGTCGGCCTGCCACGTGAGCATGGTCGTCACCGGGCTTACGGTAGACGACACGGCGCCTTCCGCACGTCCTCCCCGCGCAGTACGTCGATCACGATCCGCCACCGCGCCGATCGGCGGGCCGATCGGGCGAGCGGCCCCACGGCGCGGCGTCGGGCACGTCGTCCGGGACGTCGGCGGGCAGGTCGGCGGGGTGCAGGTCGTCGCGGATGCCGCGGAAGGCCGCGTCGCGCAGCCGGCCGCCGGGAGCGCGGCCGCCGTGCGCCACCTCCACGATCGTCGTCGGCTCGCACCAGCGCACCCCGGCGGACAGCGCCCGCGACAGGCCCGCGGTGAACGGCGCGATCGGCGTCGCCACCAACCGCCCGTGCAGCACGCGCTGGGCGACCGGACCCGCGTGCGCGACGTCGACGCTGCCGACGAACCGCAGCCCGGTCGCGCCCGGCAGCCCGACCAGCAGCGATCCCACCCGGTCCGCGGCGCCGCGCTCGGGCCGCCACCCCCCGACGGCGCAGGCGACGGTGCGCAGGTGGGTCGTGACCACCCAGTCCGGGCTGCGCACCCCGGGCCGGTAGGTCCCGTCGCCGCGCTTGGCGACGACCCCGGCCATCCCGCGCTCGCGGGTGACGTCGAGCAGCGCGGGGCCGTCGGTGTAGCGGGGCGAGAGCGACAGGTTCGCCACGACGTCGAGGTCGAGCCGCTCCAGGGTGGCCCGCCGCTCCCCCATCGGCCGCTCCAGCAGCGGGACGCCGTAGAGCCGCAGCACGTCGAAGACCATGTAGGTGACCGGGCGGGCCTGCGCGACCCGCGGGTCGACCGGCTCGTGCATGCGGTCGGTGAGCGCGGCGAAGCTGGGGACGCCGCCGTCGAGCAGCACGACCTCGCCGTCGAGCAGGACGTCCGGGGCGAGCCGGGTGAGGCCGGAGAGCTCGGGGAACAGGGCCGTCACGTCGCGGCCGCCGCGGTCGTCCAGGCGCAGCCTGCCGTCGGCGACGTCGGCCAGCAGCCGCATGCCGTCCCACTTGACCTCGAAGAAAATGTCGGACCCCGCCGGTAGTGTCCCGGGAGTGGCGAGCATCGGCTGCACGCCGACATGCTGTCACCGGGAGCGACCCACCGCGGAGGAACAGGGGCCTGCAATGCGCGCTATGTGGAGCGGGGCAGTGTCGTTCGGCCTGGTCAGTGTGCCGATCAAACTGTACTCCGCGACGACCAACCACGACATCCGCTTCCACCAGGTGCACGCGGCCGACGGCGGCCGCATCAAGTACAAGCGCACCTGCTCGATCGACGGCGAGGAGGTGGACTACGCCGACATCGTCAAGGGCTACGAGACCGAGGACGGCGAGCTGATCACGCTCGACGACGAGGACCTCGACTCCCTGCCCGTGGCCACCGGCCACGAGATCGACGTCGTCGAGTTCGTCCCGGCCGACCAGATCGACCCGCTGCTGTTCGACAAGAGCTACTACCTCGAACCCGAGGCCAAGGCGGCCAAGCCGTACGCGCTGCTGCGCGAGGCGCTCGTGCAGACCGACCGCATGGCCGTGGTCAAGGTCGCGCTGCGCCAGCGCGAGACGCTGGCCCTGCTGCGCGTGCGCGACAAGGCCATCGTCCTGCAGACGATGCTCTGGCCCGACGAGGTCCGCGAGCCCGACTTCGACATCCTCGAGACCGACGTCGACCTGCGCCCGCAGGAGCTGACGATGGCCGCGTCCCTGGTGGAGAGCCTGGGCGCCGACTTCGACCCGGCCGACTTCCACGACGACTACCGCGACGCCGTCGTCGAGCTCATCGAGCGCAAGCGCACCACCGGCGAGACGCGCCCTGCCCCGGTCGCCGAGAAGCGCGACGAGGGCCCCGACAGCATGACCGACCTGCTCAGCGCGCTGCAGGCGAGTGTGGAGGCCGCCCGGTCCGCCGCCGGCGGCTCGGGCTCCGGGTCGAGCAAGCCGGCCGCGTCCGACACCGCCGACGAGGAGCCGGACGAGAAGCCGGCCCGCTCGCGCAGCCGCTCGTCGTCCGGCGGGGCGAAGAAGGCCCCGGCCCGCAAGCCGGCCGCCCGCAAGAAGGCCGACGACGAGGACACCGGCGAGACCCGCAAGCGGGCCCGCAAGCCCGCCTGACCCGCTCCGGCAGAGCCCAGACCTCGCAGCACCGGCGCTCCGGTGCCGCGAGGTCGGTGCCTCACGGGCCGAGGGCGTTCTCCGGCGGCCGCTGGTCGTTCTGCAGCGCCTCGAACAGGGCCAGCGCGCGCTCCCGGTCCCAGTTCACCACCCCGTCGCGGACGGGCACGGTGGTGGAGATGCCCTCGCCCAGGCCGCGCATCGCCAGCCCCAGCTGGGCCAGGTTCCAGATGTGGTCGCCGCTGTCGACGGTGATCGAGCCGGAGAGGTCGTTGGCCAGCGGGACCACCCGGAACGGGTTGGCCAGCACGGCGGGGCTGGTCACCTTGGACAGCAGCGCCGACAGGAACGCCCGCTGGCGCTCCACCCGGCCGAAGTCGGAGGTGGCGGTGGCCCGGGTGCGGACGTAGCCCAGCGCGGTGGCCTCGTCGAGGGTCTGGCAGCCGGCCTGGATGTCCAGGGCGGCCTTCGGGTCCTCGATGGCCTCCGGCACGCAGAGGTCGACGCCGCCGACGGCGTCCACCACGTTGACGATGCCCAAAAAGCCGATCTCGGCGTAGTGGTCGATGTGCAGGCCGGTGGCGCCCTCGATGGTGCGCACCAGCAGCTCCGGGCCGCCGCCGTCGGGGCCGCCGCCGCGCCCGTACGCTGAGTTGATCTTCGCGCGGCCGTGCCCGGGGATGTCGACCATCGAGTCGCGCGGGATGCTGACCAGCACCGTCCCGCTCGCCCCCGAGTGCAGCAGCATGATCGTGTCGGTCAGCTGCGAGGTGTCGTCGCCGGTGGCGTACTTGTCCTTCTCCTCGTCGCTGAGGTTCTGCCGGCTGTCCGAGCCGACGATGAGCCAGTTCGTGCCCGACGAGGTGGCCGTGCTGTCGGCCGGGAGCGCGGCGACCCGGTTGAGGGTCGTGTCGATGTAGACGCCGAACCCGACCACCGCCAGCAGCAGCACCGCCACCACCGCCAGGATCCGCCGGACCAGGCGGCGCGGGCGGCGGCGGGTGACCGACTGGCGCGGGCGGATCGCGGCCCGCGGGTACGCGGGCGGCATGGGGCGCCGGCGCGCAGGCGGCGGCTCGGGCGGGTAGTCGCCCTGGTCCCCGGGGAGCAGGGCCGTCTCCTGGAGCGGCCGGGGCGGCGGGCCCGGTCGCTGCGGCTGGCCCCAGCCGGGCGCGCCGCGGCGCGGCGGGCCGCCGGGGGGCGGGCCCCCCGGCCGTCCGTAGTTGCGGTCCATCCCCGTACCTTCCCCCCGTTGATCACCCGGGCGCCCGGCGGAGGTCACGATACGCACGGCCGCCGGCGCGCCCTTCGTCGACTCGACGTGCGAGGGCGCCCCGGAAGTTCCGGCCACCGCGAAGTCGGCGTGAACCCGTCACCGAGATCCAGGTCACAGGGTGTAGGCGGACCGCCCGTGATCAGGCGTCGAGCAGCGGCTCCCCCTCGAAGCGGCCCAGCTCCTCGCGGTAGAACTCGAGGCCCAACCCGTTCGGGTCGCGGATGTAGAGGCTGTTGTCGACACCGCGGTCCGGACCCAGGTACTCGATGCCGGCCTCGTCGAGCTTCGCGCGCAGCGCGTCGAACCGCTCCGGGGTCACCGACAGCGCCATGTGCTGCAAGGCGCCGATCGTCTCCACCCAGTCCGCGTGGTCGTGACCGGGGAAGTCGAAGAAGCCCAGCAGGTTCCGGTGGCCGATGTCGAAGAAGAAGTGGCTCGACCCGGCGTAGTCGCGGTTCTCCACCAGCTCGACCAGCGGGAAGCCCAGCGTCTCCTGGTAGAAGCGGATCGTCTGCTCGACGTCGCGGGCGACGAAGGCGACGTGGTGCACGCCCTGGGTCGGGGGCGCCGGGCGCTCCCCGGGGGCGCGCAGGTACTTCTGCTTCAGCGTGGTCCGGCGCTCGCGAACGGCCTCGAGCTCGGCACCCTGTGGCTGCGGCATCGCATCCTCCTGTCAGTGGTCCAGTGCGCCCTGCAACGGTAGTTGCGTACGCAACATTCCGCGCCCGGCCCGCCCACCACACTCTGCCCCGCTCCCCCCACCCCCGTGCGCTCCCCCACCCCCGTGTCAGGAAAGCCACCATCAGGACACCTGGCGTCCTGATGGTGGCTTTCCTGACATCGGGAGGGCGGGTGGGCGGAGAGCGGTGTGGGCGGAGAGCGGGTGGGCGGCGGTTGGGGGTCAGAGCCAGGGGGGCGGGGTGGGGAGGGGGCCTCCGGTGGTCGTCAGGTCGGCGCCGTCGGTGCGGCCGATCAGCCAGCCCATGACGGCGGCGGCCGGGCCGCTCACCGTGACCGAGCCGCCGGGCTCCCCCAGCTGCCAGCGTTGCTCCCGGTCGTCCGGCGCGAGCACCGCCGACGGGCAGCCGTCGCGGGTCGACAGCGTCGCGGAGGCGTCGTCGAGGAGGGCGTCGACCACCTCGGGCGGGAGGTCGGACAGCCCGGCGCCGGCGTCGAGGTCGACGGCGTGCAGCCAGACCTCGCGGATCCGCATCCACGGCACCTCGGTGGCGGGCAGCGGGCGGCCCAGCGCGCTGCGCACGGTGGACTGCCAGGTCGTGGCGTCGAGGGCGGCGAGGGCGGCGTCGAGATCGCGGGCGGTGGAGGTCAGCTCGCGGCGCAGCGTCTCGGCCGGGGCCTGGGCGGAGGCCTCGATCTCGGCGGCGCGGGCCGCCCGGTCGGGGTACATGGGCGTCTCGACGCCCGTACGGGCCCAGGTGGCGAGCCGGGTGAGCGCCTCGGCGTTGCGGGCGACATGGGCGACCACGTGCGCCCTGGTCCAGCCGGGCAGCGTGCTGGGCTCGCGCAGGGCGTCGTCGTGCAGGGCGTCGACCGCGTGACCGAGGAACTCGGTGCCCGCACCCATCAGCGGCAGCGTCCTGCCGATGTCGCGCCGGTCCACTAAGGCTCCCCCTCCACCCGCACCCGCTCGGCGACGTCGGCCCGCAGCGCCTTCTTGTCGATCTTCCCGACGCTGGTCACGGTCAGCCGGTCGACCAGCTCCAACCGTTCCGGGAGCTTGAACGCCGCCACGCCGGCCGCGCCCATCCACGCCCGGACCTCGTCGAGGGTGACCGTAGCCCCCGGGCGCGGCACGACATAGACGCAGACGCGCTCGCCGAGCACCGCGTCGGGCATCGCGACGGCGGCCACCTGGCTGACCGCGGGCAGCCCGTAGACGAGGTTCTCCACCTCCTCGGCGGAGATCTTCTCGCCACCCCGGTTGATCATGTCCTTGTCGCGGCCCTCGACCACGAGGTTTCCCTCCGGCGTGCGCCGGCAGATGTCGCCGCTGCGGTACCAGCCGTCGGCGGTGAAGGCGCGGGCGTTCTGCTCGGGGGCGCGGTAGTAGCCGCGCGGCGTGTACGGGCCGCGCGTGAGCAGCGAGCCGGGCTCGCCGTCGGGTACGTCGCGGTCGAGCTCGTCGACCAGGCGGACCTCGTCGGCCGGGCTGAGCGGGCGACCCTGGGTGGTGCAGACGACCTCGTCGGGGTCGTCCGGTCGGGTGTAGTTGAGCAGCCCCTCGGCCATGCCGAACACCTGCTGCAGCTGCGTGCCCAGCACCGGGCGCACCCGCGCGGCCAGCTCGTCGGCCAGCCGGGCGCCGCCGACCTGCAGCAGCCGCAGGCTCTCGCCCGGGCGGCCGTGCTCGGCGGCGTGCTCCAGCCAGCGTCCGGCCACCGCCGGGACGACCGCCGTGTGCGTGACGCCCTCGGCCTCGATCGCGGCGAACGCCCGCCGCGGCTCCGGCGAGCCCAGCACGACCACCCGACCGCCGGCGCCCAGCGCGCCCAGGATGCCCGGGCAGGCCAGCGGGAAGTTGTGCCCGGCGGGCAGGCTCACCAGGTAGACGGTGTCCGCGCCGAAGCCGCACAGCTCGGCGCTGGCCCGGGCGTTGTAGGCGTAGTCGTCGTGGGTGCGGGCGATCAGCTTGGGCAGGCCCGTCGTGCCACCGGAGAGCAGGAAGACGGCGACGTCGCCCGGGGCGGGGGCGGCGGCGTCCCAGCGGGCGCGGTCGGCGTCCGGGTCGGCGCCGGGGGCGCACAGCCGCGCCAGGTCGACGTTCCCGGGGACCGGGCGCCCGTCGACCAACACGTGGCGCAGGTGCGGCGAGCCGGCCACCAGCTCGGCGGCCAGCTCCTGGTGGTCGAAGTCGCGCAGCACGTCCGGCACGGCGATCGCGACCGCCTCGGCCTGCGCGACCAGGTGGGTCAGCTCGGTGCGGCGGTGCCCGGGCAGCGCCATCACCGGCACGACGCCCGCGCGCAGGCAGGCCAGCGCCAGCACCACGAACGGCCAGCCGTTCGGCAGCTGCACGACGATCCGGTCGCCCGCGGCGATCCCCCGCTCGGCCAGCCGGGACGCCGCGGCGTCGGCGCGGGCGAGCAGCTCCCGGTAGGTGATCCGCACGTCCGCGTCGACGAGGGCGACGGCGTCCGGCGCCCGGTCGGCGGCCGCGGTGAGCACCTCCCCGAGCGGGTGGCCCGCCCAGTACCCGGCCTCGACGTAGCGCCGCGCGAACTCGGCCGGCCAGCCGACGGTGCCCTCGGCGATGGGGGTGACCACGGGCGTCCTCCCGGTCAGGGCCGGTGCCAGCCGGCGACGGTAGCGGGCTCGGCGCCGACCAGGTCGGTCCGGCCGGACAGCACGGCGGTGACCGCGCGGTCGTGGTCGAGGTCCGGGTCGACGAGCAGCGCGGGCAGGCCGTGGTGCATCCGCACCCGCTCGGTGAGCAGGGTGCGGGTGAACGCCGTCCCGCCGTGCACGGCGACGACCGCGGCCCCGCCCCCGACGAGCCCGTCGAGCCGGGCGGCCGCCGCCGCCAGTCCCGCCTCGTCGTCGGGGGCGAGCAGCCGGGCGGCGGGCAGCGCCGCCCCGTCCGCGCCGCGGAACGCCCACCCCTCGACGGCGACCCGGCGGTCGGGCAGGGTGCGCCCGCCCACCACCAGCGACGACTCCAGCGGCTCCGCGCCGCCGTGCTCGGCGCGCCAGCCCGCGTGGCTGGCCGCGACGAACTCCGGGGCGCGGCGGGCCAGCCGGGCGTCGCTGATGCTGCGGGACAGGAAGTGGTAGGCGAACTGCCAGGGCGCGAAGTGGTCGTGGTAGCTGCCGAACCGCTCCCACCAGGCCAGGCTGGGCCGCGCCGAGTCCTGGATCTCGTCGACCGACGGGCGGGCCGCGGCCTCGTACGCGGCCAGCGCGGTCGGCAGGTCGCCGGGGTGCGCGACGAGCGCCGCGCTGAGCGCGACGGCGTCCTCCATCGCCATCTTGGTGCCCGAGCCGACCGAGAAGTGGGCGGTGTGCACGGCGTCGCCGAGCAGCGCGACGGGCCGCGGCTCGAGCACCGACCAGCGCCGGGTGCGCCGGGTGCGGAAGTTGCCCCACCGGGAGTTGTTGACCAGCAGCGGGCGGCCGTCGATCTGGTCGGCGAACAGCTCCTGCAGGTAGTCGCGGCTGCGCAGGTCGCTGGGGCCGGGCGGCTGGGTGACGTCGAACGCGTCCAGGCCCGCGGCGCGCCACGACCGCTCATCGGTCTCCACGATGAAGGTGCTGGTGCCGTCGCCGATGGGGTAGCCGTGCACGGCGAAGACCCCGTGCTCGCCGCGTTCGTGGACGAACGTCAGACCGGTGAACGGGTGGTCGGTGCCGAGCCAGATGAACTTGGCCGCGGCCACCTCGGTGCTGGGCCCGAGCCGGTCGGCGAGCGCCGCGCGGATCGTCGAGCCGGTGCCGTCGGCCCCGACGACCAGGTCGTAGCCGTCCAGGTCGGCCAGCCGGGCGGTGGTGGAGAAGCGCAGCTCCGCACCCACGGCGCGGGCCCGCTCCTGGAGCAGCCCGAGCAGCACGCGGCGCGGGATCGCGGCCATGCCGTTGCCGCCGCAGCGCACCCGCTCGCCCTTGAGCCGCACCTCGATCGCGTCCCAGTGCACCCCGCGCTCGGCCAGCCCGGTGCGCAGCACGGGGTCGGCGTCGTGGATGGCGGCGAGGGTGCGGTCGGAGAAGACAACCCCGAAGCCGAACGTGTCGTCGGCCCGGTTGCGCTCGAAGACCGTGACCTCGACCGCCGGATCGGCCTGGCGCACCAGCGCGGCCAGGAACAACCCCCCTGGGCCCCCGCCGACGACCGCGATCCGCACGCGCCTCCTCCTCCGAGATCGAACGATCCTACGACGGTCGTGGCGCGAACGGCACGCTCGTTCCGACCGAGTCGACGAACGCCTCGGCCCGCTCGCGCAGCAGCCCGTGGGCCTCGCGGAACACCTCGTGCGCCGCCCGCCCCGACCAGTCGGCCGGCAGCAGCTCGGGGGGCAGGTCGGGGTCGCGGAACGGGAAGCGGCGGTAGTCCTGCATCAGCCGGACGCGCTCGACCAGGGCCTCCCGCGGCGGCAGGCCGCGGCGGTAGTCCGCCAGGCGGGGCCGGTAGCGCGCGAGCAGCGCGGCGTAGTCGCGGTCCAGGCCCACCAGGTCCCAGGCCCGCCCGGCGATGTCCCGGTCGGCCGCCGCCCCCGCCGAACCGGCCCGGAACGTGTCCAACCGGATCGGCGCCCCGGCCGGCAGCGCGGCCCGCAGCGCGGCGACCCGGTCATGCGGGCTGACCCACACCGAGGCGGCCAGCGGCCCGAACCCGAACCACGCCAACTGCTTGCGGAGCTGGTCGCGCACCGCCCGGTCGGCCTCCGGCACCGAGTAGATGACCATGTGCCAGCGCCCGTCCCACGGGCCCGCGGCCCGCTGGAAGATCCGCGTGCGGCCCTCGTCGAGCAGTTCCCACGCGGCCGGCGTGAGCAGGTAGACGGTCTCGCGCCCGTCGCGCCTGCTGGTCAGCCACCCCTCCCGGCGCAGCCGCCCCACCACCACCCGCACCGTCGCCTCCGGCACGTCGAAGCAGTCCACCAGCGCGACCAGCGCCCGCAGCCGGACCTCGCCGCCGCGGTAGCGCAGGTAGTCGCCGAACAGGTCGAACACCAGCGACCTGGCCTTCACCGCCACCGCCACCTCCCCGTCCTGCCGGGCCCATCGTGCCGCCGCGTTGACGGCCGCGACCAGACCGCACCATGATCTGCGCGCCGATCAGCCCGACCTGCGAAGGAGCAGCCGTGGCCCAGACCTACGTCCTGATCACCGGTGCCTGGCACGGCGGGTGGGCGTGGCGCCCGGTCGCCGAGCGGCTGCGCGCGCAGGGCCACCGCGTCCTCACCCCCACGCTGCCCGGGCTGGCCGACGGCGACGACCCCACGGCCCACCAGCTGGGCGACGTCGTCGACTTCGTGGTCGACGTCGTCGAGTCGCGCGACCTGCGGGACGTGACGCTGGTCGGGCACAGCTGGGGCGGCTACGTCATCACCGGCGCCGCGCCCCGGCTCGCACTCCGGCTGGGCCGGCTCGTCTACTGGAGCGCGTTCGTGCCCGCCGCGGACCGCCCCCTCTACGAGGAGATCCCCCCGAGCTACCAGGAGCTGTTCGGCTCGCTGGCCGCCGCCTCCGGCACCAACTCGATCGCGCTGCCCTTCGAGGTCTTCGCCGGCGCGTTCATGCAGGACGCGCCCGAGCCGGTGCAGCGCACCGTGCACTCGCTGCTGGTGCCGCACCCGTTCCAGTACTTCACCACCCCGGTGGCGCCGGTCGACCCGGCCGCGCTCGGCGTCCCGACGACCTACCTGGTCAGCGTGGACGACATCGCCCTGCCGCCGGGCGCGTTCGCCTGGGCGCCCCGGTTCCCCGAGCGCCTCGGCGTGGCGGCGGTCCCGATCCCGGGCAGCCACGAGGCCCTGTTCACCGATCCCGACTCGCTGGCCACCGCCCTCCTCCAGCCCTGATCCCCACCGCCCCCGGTTCAGGAAAGCCACGATGCTGAACCCAGGGGACAGCATCGTGGCTTTCCTGAACTCGGCGGGAGGCGAGCCGGGAGCGGGGCGAGGGGCGGTGCGGGGAAGGGGCGGGGGACGGTCACGCTCCGCGGGACTGCGCGCGGCGGCGGCGGAGGGCCGCTGTCCACCGGCCGTCGGCGGTCGGGCGGGAGCGGCGGGGGCCGGGCCGCCTGCTCTCGATGAGCGCCATCGTCGAGCGCAGGGCGCTCGCCGCGTCGAGCGTCGCGTCCCGGGCCGCCGCGCTGAAGGCGGTGAAGCTGGCGTAGCCGTGCACGAGCCCGCTGAACCGGCGGGCCACCACCGGCACCCCGGCGGCGCGCAGCCGCTCGACCAGCTCCTCGCCCTCGTCGCGCAGGGGGTCGAAGCCCGCGGTGGCGATGTATACCGGCGGCATGGCGCTCAAGTCGTCGGCGCGCAGGATCGCGCCGCGGACGTCGCCGTCGGGGACGCCGTCGGGCAGGTAGAGCCGTTCGAGGTCGGCCAGCTGCTCTGCGGTGAGCCCGAAGCCGCTGCCGTACACCTCGCGGGAGCCACCGGTGCGCTCGGCGTCGGTGACGGGGTACAGGGCCAGCACGAACGCCGGGACGGCCGCCGGCTCCTGCTGGTGGGCGACGACCAGGGCGAGGTTGGCGCCCGCGCTGTCGCCGCCCACGGCGATCAGCTCGGGTTCGGCGCCCAGCGAGCGCGCCGCGGACCGGGCCCAGCGGTAGGCGGCCAGCGCGTCGTCGACGGCGGCCGGGTACGGGTGCTCCGGGGCGAGCCGGTAGTCCACCGACAGCACGCGGACGCCGGACTGCGCGGCCAGCAGCCGGCACAGCGGGTCGGTGGAGGCCAGGCTGCCCACGACGAACCCGCCACCGTGGAAGTAGACGAGCAGGGCGTGGCTCTCCGGTTCCGACGGCGGGACGTAGAGCCGGGCCAGCAGCGGGCCGTCGGCGCCGGGGACGTCCCAGTCGGTGGTGAGCACGTCGTCCAGGCCGGGGTCGGCGACGGCCTCGGCGGCGAGGTCGGCCTGGCGGCGCTGCCCGGCGACGGCCGCGGCGTCCAGCGCGGCGGACCCGGAGCCCGAGAGGGCCGCGCTGACCCGGCCGAGGAGCTGGAGGTCCTGGTCGAGGACCTGGCCGTCCTGGCGGACCGGGCGCCCGGCCAGCAGCCTGCGCATCCGGCGGGGGAGTCCGAACAGGGCGCGGATGCCCACCCGCATCAGTCGCACCTGCGCCTTCGCGCCGATCACGGGGTTCAGGTTACGCCCGGCCTGCCGCCCCAGCGGCCCGTAGTGGGGCCCGTCATGCGCATCGCTGATCGGTGGTGGACAGAACGGCCCACCCGTGCCCCGGCACGGTCACCCGCCCCTCCGGGCGCACGCTCGCCTCCCCGGCCAGCACCTCACCGGCGGAGGGCGCGGGGAGGTCGGCGGGCGCGTCGTCGAGGTTCAGCGCGACCAGCAGCGCCCGGTCGCCGTCGCGGACCTCGTAGCAGAGCCGCCGGTTGTCCAGCTCGACCACGCGGGTGCGGGCGCGGTGCAGCCACGGGTGGCGCCGGCGCAGGCCGATCAGGTCCTGGTGCAGCCGGTAGGTGGGCCAGCCGAAGGGCGCCAGCCCGTCCGGGGTGTCCGGGAAGGCGGGGCGCACGGCGTCGTCGCCGCCGGCCCGGTCCTCCTTGACGCCGCGGAAGGCCTGCTCGTCGCCGGCGTAGACCGACGGCGTGCCGCCCACCGTGAACAGCACGGCGAGCGCGTGCGGCAGGTGCCGCTCGTCGGTGAGCCGGCTGGCGATCCGGGTGACGTCGTGGTTGCCGACGAAGGTCAGCGGCACGAAGGCGTCGAGCAGCGCGTCGTGCCGGTCGAACGCGGCGGACAGCTCGAACAGGTTGGCGTCGTTGAGCGAGCTCCAGATCGCCTTCCACAGCTCGTACTGGGTGACGGCGTCGATCCCGCTCCCCGCGACGAAGCCGGCGTAGTCGCCGTGGATCACCTCGCCCACCAGGTAGGCGTCGGGGTGCGCGGCCCGCACGCGGGGCACCACCTGCGCCCAGAACGACGGCGGGACGGCGTAGGCGGCGTCGAGCCGCCAGCCCGCGGCGCCCCGGTCGAGCCAGTGGTTCATCACCGCCACGACGTGGTCGACGACCGCGGGCTCGTCGTGGGCCAGCGCGACCAGCTGCGGGTGGCCCTCGAACGTCGCGTACTCCGGTTCGGCGCCCGGCCCGTTCGGCCAGCCGAGCCGGAACCACGACGCCGTCGGCGCCGAGGGGCCCTCCGCCAGCACCCGCTGGAACGCCGGGAACCCCCGCCCGACGTGGTTGAACACGCCGTCGAGCAGGATCCGGAGCCCGCGCTCACCCGCCGCGGCGACCAGCGCGTCGAAGTCGGCGTCGTCGCCCAGTCGCGGGTCGATGCGGAAGTGGTCGACGGTGTCGTAGCCGTGGGTCTCGGAGGCGAACACCGGGCCCAGCGCCAGCCCGGACGCGCCGAGGTCGCGGGCGTAGTCGAGCCAGTCGACGATGCGGCGCAGCCGGTGCACCGGCGGGGCGTCGGCGGCCCGCGGCTCGGCCCCCAGGAAGCCCAGCGGGTAGACGTGCCACCAGATCGCGTGCGGTACCCAACCGGTCATCACGGGCCTCCTACTGAGTCGAACTCAGTAGGAGGGTAGCGTCCTGCCCGTGAGCCGCGCCGACCGCCGCCCCCGCCGCCGCCTCGACGTCGCGCAGCGGCGCGCGGCGATCCTCGACGCCGCGCGGACGGCGTTCGGCGCGGGCGCCTACCAGCAGGTCGCGCTGAGCCGGATCGCCGAGGCCGCCGACGCGTCCGAGGCGCTCGTGCTGCGGTACTTCACCAGCAAGGCCGCGCTCTACGTGGAGGTCGTGCGGGAGGCGATCGCACTGCTGCTGGAGCACCAGCGGCAGGCCGACGAGGCCCTGCCGCCCGCGACCGACCCCCTGGAGCGGGTCGCCACGTCGGCCCGGGTCTACCTCGACTTCGTGGCGGCGATCCCGCACGGCTGGGCCGGACCGCTGCGAGCACCGTTCGGCGAGCCGCCCGAGGCCGAGGCGCTGCGCGTCGAGCTGCGCGCGCACTACGTCGGGCTGATGGGCGAGCTGCTCGGCCGGGAGTCCGAGCTCGCCTTCCACGGCTACCTGGGCTTCCTCGACGCCGCCTGCCTCGCCTGGGTGGAGTCCGGGTGCCCGGAGCGCGAGCGCGAGCCGCTGGCGGCCATGGCGGTCGGTGCGCTGCGCGGCGCCCTCCGGGCATGACGACCACTGGCTTATATAACCGCCGGCTGCAACCCTGGGCGGGTGCACGCCTTCGACGTCCTCGGCGACCCGGTCCGGCGCCGGATCCTCGAGCTGCTCGCCGACGGCGAGCGGCCCGCGGGCGAGGTGAGCGCGGTCGTGCAGCGCGAGTTCGGCATCTCCCAGCCGGGGGTCTCCCAGCACCTGCGGGTGCTGCGGGAGAACGGCTTCGCCACCGTCCGCGCCGACGGCGCCCGCCGGCTCTACTCGGTCGACCCCGAGCCCCTGCGCGAGATCGACGCCTGGCTCGACCGGTACCGCCGGTTCTGGCAGCAGCCGCTCGACGCGCTGGCCACCGAGCTGGCCCGGGGCAGGCGGGAGCGCCGCGCCGCCGAGTGAGCGCTCAGCGGGCCAGGCGCAGCTCGGTCACCCGCAGGCCGGGCTCCGGCTCGTGGGTGCCGGTCTCGACGAACCCCAGCGAGCGGTAGAGCCGCAGCGCCGGCTCGTTCGCCGCCCCGGTCGAGATCAGCACGTCACCGCCGGCCTCGGCGGCCAGGACGTGGTCGAGCAGCCGGCGGGCGATGCCGCGGCGGAACCACGGCGGGTCGACGCAGAGGCGCACCAGGTCGAGCTCGCCCGCCGGGCTGCGGATCCAGGCCAGGAAACCGACCGGTAGCGCGTCGTGGACGGCACCGAGCCAGCTCAGCGGGGCCGCACGCAGCTCGTCGAGGGTCTCGGAGAGGGCGGGGATGCCGGGGTGGCCGATGAGCTCGGCCTCCACGGCGTAGGAGCGCAGCCCGAGCTGGTGCACCTCGCGCGCGATCCGGTCGTCGCGCAGGTCCAGTTCGCTCAGCCGCCACACCGGGCGAGCCAAGCACACGCGGCGAGGGGGGGGGCCGCCCCCCCCCCCGGGCCCCCCCCCCCCCCCCCCCAGCCCGCCCCCCCCCCCCCCCCGCCCCGCCGGCCCCCCACCCGGCCCGCGCGCCGAGCGCGCGGGCCCCTCGCACCCCCCGTCAGGACCGGCGCAGCGCCAGCAGCGCGCCGGCCGTCACGACCGCGGCCGCGAAGAAGATCGCCCGCCCGACCAACGACCCCGAGACCGCCAGCAGCGTCAGCGACATGTTCCCGGCCGTGTGCACCAGCACCGCCGAGGGCACCCCGCCGCGCAACCGCTCGGACACGAACCAGTAGCCGACCGACAGCGGCGGCATCGAGGCGAAGAACAGCAGCGCCGCGGGCGAGAGCAGGCCCATCTGCGCCTGGCTGGTCCCGACCAGCAGGAACAGCGGGACGTGCCACAGCGCCCACACCGCACCGACCACGGCCGACGTCGCCGCGGGCGACAGCCGCCTGCGCAGCCGCGGCTGCAGGTGCCCGCGCCAGCCGAACTCCTCGGCCAGCGGCCCGGTCACCAGGAACAGGCCCAGCATCGGCAGCAGGCCGCCGACGCCCGCGACCGTGCCGGCGATCGCGGACGGATCGACCGGCGCCGCCCCGACCAGCGGCGCCACCACGGCCGCCACCACCGCCGGGAACGCCCCGACCAGCAGCGCGGCCGGCACCCAGCCCGCCGCCGCTCCCCACCGCGCCTGGCGCTCACCCCCGCGCCCGAGCAGCGCGAGCACCCCCGCGGCCAGGCTGGGACCGAAGCTCCCCAGGCCGAAGAGGGCGAACACCAGCGGCTCGGCGATGTCGCCGCCCAGGGCGACGGCCACCGCCCACGGCACCCAGCTCAGCCCGAACGCCAGCCCCAGGAACGGGCCGACCTCGCGGACCAGGGACCCGCTCTCCTCGGAGCTGGAGCGGAGCGTGCTCGTCGTCATGCGGCCAGCCAACCGCCGCGACCCCCGCCCGACAGCCCGGCCCGCCTCCGCTCCCGGGTAGGGCTCTCCCCACCCCCCGCTCGCCCGTCGAGAACGAACTCCACGAGAAGCCGCACAGCACCGTGGAGTGCGAGTACGCGTGGCGGCGCACCGACCGCTGGATCAACTTCCCGTGGTCGACCGAACCCCCGTCGTGCAGCGCGAGGGCCAGGCCCTCGACGCCTGACCTCGGGCGAACGGCGCGTTGGGCCAACGAGGCTGGGCCAACGCGCCACTCGCTCGCAGGGTGGGACGAAGGTCGCGCTCGCGCCCCGGGACGCAACGAAAGTCGCGCTCGTCCCCCCGTGAGGCGGCGCACAGCGCCGCGAGCCGGGCGAGCCCGAGGGGGCGCGCAGCGCCCACCCCCGGAAGTGCTCCCCTGCCGTCGCCTCGGCGCGCACGGCGCAGCGCCTCCGGCGCCGACCCGCACCCCACCACGTGTCCGGAGCCGCGGACGGCGCAGCGAAGCGGAGCCGGGAAGCGGCGGCACCCGGCGCCCGCCGAAGGCGGGTGGTGGTGGGGTGCGGGTCGGTGACGGAGGTGCTTCGATGGGTGGGTCGAGGTGGCGGCAGGGGAGTACTTCTCCCCCTGCTGGAGCTGAGGTCGCTCGCCGCGGAGGGCGCCGCCGGAGGCGCTCTAAGCAGTGACTGTCGTGGGCGACGCGCCCAGCCCCATACCCAGCTCAGAGACAGCGAACAACGCCTCCGGCGGCGCCTACGCGGCGAGCGACCTCGGATCAAGCAGGGGGCCTCGGAAGAGGAGCGGGGCGATGACGCGCCCCGGCGATCCCTCGCCTCCCGGCGCTGACACGCCGCATCGGCGAGACGAGAGCGACTTTCATCCCGCCCAACAGCACGAGAGCGACTTTCATCCCGCCCAACAGCACGAGAGCGACTTTCATCCCGCCCAACAGCACGAGAGCGACTTTCATCCCGCCCGACGAGACGAGAGCGGCTCTCGTCCCGCCAGCGGCACGAGAGCCACTCTCGTCGTCGTTCTGGACCGGTCCAAGAGACGACAGCTTCGTTCTCGACGGGGCCGGGGCGGGGGGCGGGGGTTAGGCGAGGGTGCGGACGGAGAGATCCCAGAGGCGCGCGGCCGCCTCGGGGTCGAGGGCGTGCGCGGCCACGCCGGTGCGGGTGCCCGGCTCGTTCGGGGCGGCCTCGGCGCAGTCCTCGAAGTAGCGCCCGCTGACCCCCTCCACCAGCGGCGACGCCGCCAACAGGACCGAGGTCGCCGCACCCTGCTGCGGGGTCTTCCAGGACGCCGCGGAGCTGCCGGCGGCGGCCAGGATCCGGTCCAGCTCGGCCTCGTCGACATGGCGCTGGAGGTTGGTGCGGATGACGCCGGGCATCAGGGCGTTGGCCGTGATGCCCTCGCCGCCCCACCGCTTCGTCGCCTCCACGGCGAGCAGCACGTCGGCCGTCTTGGACTGGCCGTAGGCGACCCACGGGTCGTACTCGCGGCGCTCGAAGTGGACGTCGTCGAAGTCCACGCCCGCGCGCAGGTGGGCGCTGGAGCTGACCGAGACGATCCGCGCCCCGTCCGCCGCGACCAGGTTGCGGTGCAGCCCGCAGGCCAGCGCGAAGTGCCCCAGGTGGTTGGTGGCGAACTGCACCTCCCAGCCCTCGGGCGTGCGCGCGAGCGGGGAGGCCATCACGCCGGCGTTGTCGACCAGGATGTGCAGCGGCCCGCTCCAGGCCGCGACGAACGCCGAGATCGACGACCGGTCGGTCAGGTCGAGCGGGGTGACGGTGATCTCCCGGCCGGTGTCGACCGCGATGTCGAGGGCGGTCCGCTCGCCCGCGGTCATGTCGCGCACGGCGATGGTCACGTCGGCGCCCGCGCCGGCCAGCGCGCGGGCCGTCTCGACGCCGATGCCCGACGCCCCACCGGTGACGACGGCGCGGCGGCCGGTGAGGTCGATCCCCTCGATGACGTCGGCTGCGGTGGACTCGGCGGTGAACGGGGTGCTGGTGAGCGTGGAGCCGGTCATGTCGTCCTCTCTCCGGTCAAGCGGAGGTTCCTCCGATACGTCCGGTGCAACCGGAGGCCCATCCGGTTCATTCCGGCCTACGCTGGCGGCGACGCGGGAGAGCAGGAGGAGCGATGGCGACCAGCGAGCGGCCGTTGCGCGCCGACGCGCGCCGCAACCGCGACCGGCTGCTCGCCGCCGCGGTGCGGGCCTTCGCCGCGCCCGACAGCGGCGAGGTCACCCTGGAGGCCATCGCCAGGGCGGCGGAGGTCGGCATCGGCACCCTCTACCGGCACTTCCCGACTCGGGAGGCGCTGATCGAGGCCGCCTACCGCAGCGAGCTCGCCCGCCTCTGCGACGCCGTCCCCGACCTGCTCGCCGATCAGCCCCCCGATCAGGCCCTGCGCACGTGGATGGACCGGTTCGTCGACTACATGACCACCAAGCGCGGCATGGCCGACGCGCTGCGCGCCGTCATCGCCTCCGGCGCCAACCCCTACGAGCAGAGCCGGGCCCGGCTGCTCGACGCGATCACCGCGCTCATCGCGGCCGCCGCCGCGACCGGCGCCGTGCGGCCCGACGTCGACCCCGGCGACGTGCTGACCGGGCTGAGCGGGGTGTCGCTGGCCGCCGGGGCACCCGAGCAGCGCGAGCAGGCCGGCCGCCTGCTCGACCTGATCATGGACGGGCTGCGCTACCGCGGCTGACCCGCCGCCGCCGCGAGCAGCCCGACGTCGAGAACGTGCACGAGGCCGGGCGCCACCCGCACCGCGCCCGCCGCGACCAGCACCCGCAGCGCCCGGTTCACCGTCACCCGCGACAACCCCAGCTCCTCCCCCAGCCCCTGCTGACCGCCGGTCAGCCGCACCGCCGCCCCGGCGACCGCCCCCGCCTCGATGAGCCGGTCGGCCACCCGGGCCACCGGGCCACCCGTGGCCCGCACCCGCGACCGCCGCTGCCGGTCGGCCTCGGCGGCCAGCCAGCGCAGCACGTGCTCGCGCACCGCCGGCACCTCGTCGACCAGCCGGCGCAGCTGCGCCGACGGCAGCGACCGCACCCGGGCCGGGGCGGCGGTCGTCCAGGTCGCGGTGTGCACGCCGCCACCCAGCGCCGCCACCTTGTCGATCACGCCCGGCGCGACCACCGTCGCCAACCGGACCGCCGTGCCGCCGACGGTGTCGCGGACGCCGACGACCGACCCCCGCTCCAGCACGACGAGCCGGACCGCGGGCTCCCCCGCCGCCGCGACCACCTGCCCGACCGGCAGCGACCGGACCGGCATGGCCGCGGCCAGCCGCGCGAGCCGACCGGGGGGCAGCGCCGCGAACAACGGCACCCGGCGCAAGCCGTCGAGGTCCACGCGGCCAGTGTCACCCCGCTGTATCGCCGGATACAGCCCTCGGCCGTCGACGTTCCTACCGTCCGGCGGATGATCTGCATCGAACTGGCCTTCACCCCCGACCCCGCCCGCCTCGCCGCCCGCCCGGCGCACCGGCGGCGCCTCGCCGACCTGCACGCCCGCGGGGTGCTGGTCGCCGCCGGGCCGTGGGCGGACGACTCCGGCGCGCTGCTGATCCTCGCCACCGACCGCGCGGGCGCCGACGCGGTGCTGGCCGCCGACCCGTACGTCACGACCGCGGGCGTGCGGGTCGTCGCGGTCCGCGACTGGGCCCCGCTCCTCGCCCCCGTCCCTGCCGCCTCGGCACCTCCCGCGGGTTCAGGAAGGCCACCTTCCTGAACCCCGGGAGTTCAGGAGGGTGGCCTTCCCGGCCGCACAGGACCTGAAGGTGGCCTTCCTGAACCACGGGCGAGGGCGGTCAGGGGGTGAGGGCGGCGGCGAGGGTGGCTTCGATCACCCGGGCGGAGACCCGGGCGACCTCGTCGGGGGTGCGGCCGAAGTCGCCGGCCAGCGACTGGGTGCAGAAGCTCGACAGGTGCACGGCGACCGCGTCGACCAGCCACTCCGGCGGCTCGCCCGGCCCGCCGCGGGCCTGCCACATCCGCCCGGTCACCCGCACCGCGAACTGCTTGCGGCCGGCCCGCCGCTCCGCGGCCGCCTCGGCCAGCTCGCCGGAGAGGTCCTCGGGCGGGAGGACCGCCAGCTCCCAGTAGACGCGGCCGTTGCGGGCGTTGAGCCGGTGGGTGACCAGCAGCAGGTCGAGCAGCCAGGCGCGCAGGTCGCCGTCGGCGGGGGCCGGGGGGATCTGCTGGGCGTAGCGGCGCACGCCCTCCCGGATCGCGGCGGTGAACAGGGCGTCGCGGGTGCTGAAGTGGCGGAAGACGGTGCGCCGGTTGACCCCGGCCGCCTCCGCCACGTCGTCGACGGTGGCGGCGAGCCCGCGGTCGGCCAGGACCACGCGGGCGGCGTGCAGGATCCGGGCGCGGGCGGCGTCGCGCTGCTCGACGGCGAGCGGTGTCGTGGTCCCGGCGTCCGGCACCGGGGGATGGTACCGGCGGCGCTTGCCCGGTGTCACTCAGGAGTGACATGCTGGCACTGGTCAGAGGCGACAGGGCGAGCCGGCGGAGCGTGCATGAGCGTCATGGAGGGCCCCACCAGGCCGGACGGCACCCCCATCGACAAGGAGGCCGTCCGCCGCCGCTACCTGGAGGAGCGCGACAAGCGGCTGCGCGCCGACGGCAACGCCCAGTACGTCCGGCTCGCCGGCGGGCCCTTCGCGCACTACCTCGACGACCCGCACACGCCCTCGGTGGAGCGCGAGCCGCGCGCCGACCACGTGACCGTGGCCTTCATCGGCGGCGGCTTCGCCGGGCTGGTCACCGGCGCGCGGCTGAAGGAGGCGGGCGTCGACGACGTCCGGATCGTGGAGAAGGGCGGCGACTTCGGCGGCACCTGGTACTGGAACCGCTACCCCGGCGCCCAGTGCGACACCGCCTCGATGGTCTACATGCCGCTGCTGGAAGAGACCGGGCACATGCCCACCGAGAAGTACGCGCACGGGCCGGAGATCCTCGAGTACTGCCGGCGGATCGCCACCCGGTTCGGGCTCCACGACGGCGCGCTGTTCCACACCGAGGTCACCGACCTGAGCTGGGACGACGACGCGTCGCGCTGGGTGGTCAGCACCAACCGCGGCGACCGGTTCACCGCGCAGTTCGTCGCGATGGGCATCGGGCCGCTGCACGTGGCCAAGCTGCCCGGCATCCCGGGCATCGCCGACTTCGCCGGCCACTCGTTCCACACCAGCCGCTGGGACTACGCCTACACCGGCGGCGACCACCTCGGCGCCCCGATGGACCGGCTCGCCGACAAGCGAGTGGCGATCATCGGCACCGGGGCGACGGCCGTGCAGGCCGTGCCGCACCTGGCCCGGGCCTGCCGGGAGCTGCTGGTGTTCCAGCGCACGCCGTCGTCGATCGACGTGCGCGACAACGGGCCGATCGACCCGGAGTGGTTCGCCGGGATCGCCACGCCCGGCTGGCAGCAGCGCTGGCTGGACAACTTCACGCTCAACCAGGCGGGCGGCACCGCCGACGTCGACCTGGTCATGGACGGCTGGACCGAGATCTCCCGACGGATGCGCTCGAAGTTCTCCGCCCTGCCCCGCGAGGAGCGCACCCCGCTGGCGATGCTGGCCGCGTTCGAGGACGCCGACGTCGAGAAGATGGAGCAGATCCGCGCCCGGGTCGACGCGGTCGTCGCCGACCCGGCGACCGCCGAGCACCTCAAGGCCTGGTACCGCCAGCTGTGCAAGCGGCCCTGCTTCCACGACGAGTACCTGCAGGCCTACAACGAGCCCGGGGTGCGCCTGGTCGACACCGACGGCCGCGGCGTCGAGCGGATCACCGAGCGCGGGGTGGTCGCCAACGGCGTCGAGCACGAGGTCGACCTGATCATCTACGCGTCCGGCTTCGAGGTCGGCACGGAGTGGACCCGCCGGGCGGGCTACGAGGTCACCGGCCGCGGCGGGGTGCGGATCTCCGACTACTGGGCCGAGGGCATGCGCACGCTGCACGGCCTGCACGTGCACGGCTTCCCCAACATGTTCGTCGTGCAGCCCACCCAGGCCGCAAACCTGATCTCCAACGTGCCCAGCAACCTCACCGACCACGGGCGCACGGTGGCGGCGGTGGTCGCGCACGCGCTGGAGCGGGGCGCCGCCGAGGTGGAGAGCACGAAGGAGGCCGAGAACGCCTGGGGCGAGCTGCTGCTCACCGGGCCGGGCCGGATGATGGCCGGCGCGCTGGACTGCACGCCCGGCTACTACAACAACGAGGGCCAGGACCCCGGCCCGCGGGCCCGGCTCAACGTCGGCCACCCGCACGGCCCCGCCGCGTACTTCGCGTACATCGACAAGTGGCGTCGGGCCGGGACGTTCGAGGGCCTGGAGTTCCGCTGAGCGACCGGCCGGCAGGTGCTGCCGGACGCCCAGGCCGGCCCGGTCGCCGGGGTGGCCGCGAACGGTCGGCCGCCGCGGTCAGGCCCGGCGGCCCGAGCCGAGCTCGTGCTGGTCCGCGACACCGCTGTTCCTGATCCGCCTCGCCGCTGCGGCCGGGCGTGGGCCCACCTGGTCACGGACCGGGTGGCCGACGTCGAGGTGTTCGCCGCGCCGGGAGGCCGAGGGCGGCACGGTCATCGACCCAGGTGGTGCGGGCGCCGGTGGAGCGCTCGACCGATCCGCTGGACCGGCTCTCGCCGCGGGAGCGCGAGGTGCGCGCCCTGGTCGCGGAGCGCGCCCGACCAGCGCGAACGCCGCGCACCTGGGTGGTCACCGAGGACACCCGCCGGATGCTCGCGGTGCCGCCCACCTGCAGGGCACCGACCCGTGAGCGGCGGGCTCAGCCGGCGCGGCGGTGACGGCGGGTGGCGAGGGCGCACCGCAGCAGGTAGACGGGGGTGGGCGGCACCCAGCCCAGCTGCATCGCCAGCGACTGGTCGTCGCGCACGGCCCAGTGCTCGACGACCAGGCCGTCGCGGAAGCGCAGGAAGTGCGCGTGGTTCACCTCGAAGCGCTTGCCGGTGGGCGCGAACGCCCGCTCGACGGTGGCCTCCGGCGTCCAGATCACCATGTCGCCGACGTGCCGCCCGCTCACCGTGCCGTGGGTGACGGCCAGGTCGCCGTCGACCAGCACCGTGCTGATCCCGAAGGCCATGTCGGCGAACGCGGTGCGCAGCCAGCGGGCGGTGCCCCAGAACGCGTTCGGGCCGCGGCCCCGGCAGTTCGGCGGCTCGGACGCGGCCTCGCGGTTCGTCGCCTCCGGGTGCACCACCCGGCGGAAGTCGTCGAGCGTGCCGTTGACCATCAGATGGATGGCCCGGGCGGCCAGGTCGGCCTGCGCGGCGCGGTCGGTCGTGGTCGTCATGGGGCCTCCCAAGTTCGGTACAGCTTGCTGTATCGAGTCGAGACAGTACGCTGTATCCAAATGACGGCGCAAGTACCGGTTGGAGACCGATGCCCTACGACAACAGCTCGCGCGCGGCCGCCGCGGCGGCCACCCGGACCAAGGTCCTGGCCGCCGCCCGCGACGCCTTCCTGACCCAGGGCTACGCCGCCACCACCATCCGCGGGATCGCCGCGGCGGCCGGGGTGTCGCAGGAGACGGTCTACAAGCGGTTCGGGAACAAGGCCCGGCTGCTCAAGGACGCCTACGACGTGGCGATGGCCGGCGACGAGGACGCGGCCCCGGTCGGCGCCCGACCGGAGGCGGTCGCCGTGCGCGAGGCCACCGGGCCCGAGGAGGCCGTCGCCGCCTACGCGGCCCTGTGCCGGGGGCTGACCGGCCGGGCCGGGGGCCTGATGCGCGTCGTGGCCTCCGCCCGCGGCGGCGACCCCGACCTGGACGCCTTCGTGGCCACCGTCGACGCCGAGCGGCTGACCGGAGCCACCCTCGTCGCCGGCCTGTGGGCCGAGCGCGGGTGGCTGCGCCCCGGCCTGGACGCCGAGCGCGCCCGCGACGTCATCTGGACGCTCAACTCGCCCGACGTCTGGCTGCTGCTCACCCAGCGCGGCTGGTCGCCGCAGGACTACGAGTCCTGGATCGCGACCGGCCTGCGCTCGATGGTCCTGCGGTCCGCGTAGCTCAGGTCAGAACGGGCCGGTCTTGTCCAGGACCTCCAGGTAGTGCGGGTTGGACATGATGGCCAGGACGTTGCCGAACGGGTCGACGACCGCCGCCGTCACGAAGCCCTCGGTGCGCGCGGTGATCGGCTCGTACTCGGTGGCGCCGTGTTCGACCAGCCAGGCGAAGGTGGCCTCGATGTCGTCGACGTGCCAGTTGGCCAGCGCGCCGCCCGCCGGGTTCGCCGCCCCGGGCGGGGCGAAGCGGCGGTCGATGAAGCCCAGCTCGTGCTGGTAGTCGCCGAGCCGGAACTCGACGTAGCCGGGCGTCCCGTCGGGGCCGGGGACCGAGTAGTAGGGCTCGACGCCGAGGAACCCGGCGTACCACCGGGCCGCCTCGGCGACGTCGTCGGCGTAGAGGTTGACAGTGGCGAGTCCGCGGAGCATGTGCGGTGTCCTTCCGTTCGATCCGGGTGTCGAGACCATGGTGCGGAGGCGAAGTGCTCATCCAATGAGCACTTTTACGGGCAGGATTCGGGCATGCGCGCAGACCGCCTCGTCGCCACCCTCCTGCTGATGCAGGCCCGCGGCCGGGTGACCGCGGCCGAGGTCGCCGCCGAGCTGGAGGTCTCCGTGGCGACCGCCCGCCGCGACCTGGAGGCGCTCTCGGCCGCCGGGGTGCCCGTCTACCCGCAACCCGGCCGCGGCGGGGGCTGGCAGCTGGTCGGCGGCGCGCGCACCGACCTCACCGGCCTCACCGCCGGTGAGGCGCAGGCCCTGTTCCTGCTGCTCGGACCGAGCGCCGGAGCCGCGGGCACGCCCGCGCGCTCGGCGCTGCGCAAGCTGGTGCGCGCCCTGCCCGACACCTTCCGCCCCGCCGCCGAAGCCGCCGCCGACGCCGTCGTCGTCGACCCGGCCCGGTGGGGCGAGCACGGCCGGGAGCGTTCCGAGCTGGTCGAGCTGCTGCAGTCGGCCGTGGTGCGGCGCCGCCGCGTCGAGCTCGTCTACGCCCGGCCCGGCCGGGAACCGGGCACCCGCCGGGTCGACCCGCTCGGCCTCGTCGACAAGGACGAGACCTGGTACCTCGTCGCCGGCACCGACGCCGGGCGGCGCACGTTCCGCGTCGACCGCGTCGTCGAGGCGACCGTGACCGACGAACCCGCCGCGCGACCCGCCGACTTCGACCTGGCCGCGGAGTGGGAGCGGGTCGTCGACCGCGTCGAGCAGCGTCGCGCCGGCTTCGACGCCGACGTCCTGATCGACGCCCGGGTGCTGCACGTCCTGCGCGGCCACTTCGGCCGCCAGTGCGAGGTCCTCGGACCCGCCGACGACGGGCGGGTGCGCGTCCGGCTGTCCGCGCCGACCCCGGTGATGATCGCCCAGCGGCTGGCGGGCTGGGGCGCGCAGGTCGAGGTCGTGGGCTCACCGCCGCTCACCGCCGAGCTCGCCCGGATCGGCCGCGAGCTCGTCGCCCGCTACGCCGCCCGCCCCCCCCCCCCCCCCCCCCCCGCCGGGGGGGGGGGCGGCCGCCCCGACCGGTTGTCAGGAAAGCCACCATCAGGACGCCACGCGTCCTGATGGTGGCTTTCCTGACACGCGGGCGCGGGGTGGGGGCGCGGGGGAGGGCGCAGGGTCAGGGGGTCGGAGGTGGTGGGGGTTCGTCCGCGCGGCGAGGGGCGAGGGGGAGCGCTGCGACGAGCACTACGGCCGCCACGGCCAGCACCGCGGTGAGCCCGGCCGTCCGGTCGGGGACGGCGAGCAGCAGCCAGCCCAGTGCCGCCGCGCCGAGCGCGCCGCCGAGCTGGCGGGCGAACGTCAGCGCGGCCATCGCGGCGCCGAACGCCTCCGGCGGGGCGCACGACTGCCCGAGCAGCGTGTAGGCCTGCAGGCACAGGCCGAGCGCCGCGCCGGTCAGCGCCATCCCGACGACCGCGACGACCAGCGCGCCCTGGCCGCCCGTCCACGGCACGGCGGCCAGCGCGCCGAGCCCGACGACGCCGGCGCCCAGGCCGAGCCGGCCCCAGGGGACCATCCGCGACCAGCGGCGGGCGAGCGCGGCGAACACCAGGCCGATCGCCAGCTGGCCGCCGGTCAGCGCGACCAGCGTCGCGCCGACGGCGCCGGTGCCCAGCCCGGTGCCCGCGGCCACCGCGGCCGGGACGAACGTGAAGCTGCCGAACAGCGCCACCCCGCCGAGCCCGGTCACCGCGATCGTGCGGGCGAGGCCGGGGGCGGCGAGCAGGGCGGGCGGGAACAGCGGGGCGGGCGCGCGCCGCTGCACCCGGACGAAGAGCGCGGCCGCCAGCAGCGCGACCAGGAGGAGCGGCACCGCGGCGGGCCCCGCGGCCAGCGCCTCGGACGAGCCGAGCAGGACGATGCACCCGCCGCCGAGCACGACCAGCGCGGTGCCGACGACGTCGAATCCGCGCCCGGCGTCGGCCCGGCGGCCGGGTAGGCCGCGCAGCCCGAGGGCCAGCGCGACGGCGCACAGCGGCAGGTTGATCCCGAACGCCCAGCGCCAGCCCGGCCCGGCCGCCAGCAGCGCGCCGACCGGCGGTCCGGCCAGCGCGGAGACGCCGAAGGCCGCGGTCACCCAGACCTGCCTGCGCACCCGCTCGGCCCGGTCGAACATCTCGCCGAGGGCCGTCACGGCGGAGACGACCAGCCCGCCCCCGCCGACGCCCTGCAGGGCGCGGGCCGCGACCAGCGTCGGGAGCGAGGGCGCGAGCGCGCACAGGGCCGACCCGAGCGCGAACACCAGCACCGAGGCGGCGAAGACCGTACGGCGACCGAGCCGGTCCCCGAGCCTGCCGTGGACCGGGGTGGTGACGGTGACGGTCAGCAGGTAGGCGGCCGTCACCCCGGCGACGGCGTCCGGGTCGTCGAGGTCGGCGCCGATCGCCGGCAGCGCGGCGACGACGACGTTGCCGTCGAGCTGGGCCATGAGCATGCCGAGCAGCAGCGCCGCGAACGCCGCTTCGACGGCGCGACGGGGCGCGCCCACCCCGGTAGATACGTGCATTTCGCACACGTTATTGTATGCGTATTGCACGCACAAGGGAGGCCCGATGGCCGACGACCTGCAGGGCGGGGGGCCCGCGCTGTTCCGCCTGGTGCGCTTCTGGTCGCGACGCGGCCCGTTGCGCGTCTCGGCCGAGCTGACCGGCGAGGAACGCAGGCTGCAGGACATCCAGGTGCTGGAGGCCGTCGCCGCCACGCCCGGCGACGAGGCGTCGGTGGCCGACGTCGCGCACCAGCTGGGGATCGACCGGTCGGGGGCGAGCCGGTTCGTCTCCGACGCCGTCGCGCACGGCTACCTGACCCGCGGCGCCGCCACCGACGACGCGCGCCGCGCCGTGCTGACCGTCACGCCGGACGGGCACGAGCTGCTCGCGGGCGCCCGGGCCTGGCAGGAGCGCGTGTTCGGCGAGCTGACCGCGGGCTGGCCCGCCGAGGACGCCGCCGACCTCGCCCGCCACCTGCGCCGCCTCGCCGCCGAGCTCCCCACCGGTCGGTAGCCGTGGCGGCGCGGAACGCCGGTCCTCGCAGACTCTCCGTGGGGCGCCGGCGGGGGGGGGTGGCCGCGGGGGCCCCGCCGGCCCGGCGGGGGCGCCCCG
>NZ_JAGSOV010000065.1 GCF_023898865.1 Pseudonocardia humida | reverse complement strand
CTGCGGGGGCGCGGCGTCCCGCGGGGCCCCGCCCCCCCCCGGCGGGCCTCGCAGGTGCTGTGATCCCTGCGAGGACCACGCTGCCTCTGCGAGGACGCCGATCCCTCAGTAGCCGTGGCGGAGGGCAGGCCAGGCCCGCGACCAGGAGGGCGGGGCCGCGCAGCGGGAGACGACGGTGCCGTCCTCGTCGTTGTCGACGCCGTCGGGGCTGCGGTGGGTCGCGACCGGGGCGCAGCCGGTGAAGCGCGCCGCGGCCTCGCCCACCACGAGGACCGGTCCGGTCGCGGTGTCGGGCGGCGGGCCCCAGTCGGCGTAGGACATGTGCCCGGAGTGGGCCGGCGGCAGCCCGCGCTCGGGGCCGTAGTGGTCGAGCGCGCCAGCCTGCCCGTAGTTGCTGGTGAACAGCACGGCCGACGCCCGTTCGTCCGCCGGCAGGGCGGACCATGCGGTGGCGACCGTGTCGGCGAGCTCCGGCCAACCGACCTGCTCCCCCGCCTCCTGGTTCATCGCCAGCACCGGCCCGAGCTGCGCCGCCGGTAGCACCGGCAACCCGACGACGGCCGACACCGCCACCCCGACCCCCGCGGCCACCGCCGCCCACGCCCGCCGGGCCGCGCCACCGGCCAGCCACCGCACGGTCGGTTCCGCACCGGCCGCGAGCAGCACGAACGCCGGCGGCACCACGTAGTAGGGCTTGCCGCCCAGCACCAGTGCGACCACGGCGACGACCGGGTACACCAGCACTGAGGCCCGCGCCCAGCGCAGCCCGGGCTCGCGCCACACCCGCCGCACCCCGGCGACCAGCGTGGGCACCAGCACCGGAGACAGGAACGCGACCTGCATCGGCACGAGCAGAACCCGGTTCTCCCCGCCGTCGGACTCGCTGATCCCGGAGGCCAGGTCGAGCTGCGGCCAGCCGTTGGCCGCCTGCCACACCAGCGAGGGCGCGGCCACCGCGAGCGCGGCCAGCACGCCGACGAGCAGCCAGCCGCTGCGCAGCACCCGGCGCGGCCCGACGATCGCCAGCGCCACCGCCCAGCCCGCGCAGAGCAGCAGCACCAGCCACTTGTTCTGCAGCCCGATCCCGGCCAGCAGCCCGGCCGGCACCCACCATCGCCCGTCGCCGGTGCGGGTGAGCCGCAGCAGCACCAGCGCCAGCGCCGTCCAGACCACGAGGTCGATCGACGTCGTCGAGACCATGTGGGTCACGACCAGCACGAACGTGCCCAGCGCCGTGGCCGCCGCGGCGAGCACCTGCGCCGCGCGGCCGCCGTCTGGTGGTCGCGGTCGGAGGTTCGTCTGGGGTATCGGGGGATCCGGCTTCTCGCTGGGCGTGCCGGCCGGCAGCCCTCGTACCTGGTCGTACTCGGGTTGTCCGCCGGTGCGTCCAGCGTGGAGCCGGGCAGCCGAGACCCCGGGCGAACCTCCGACCGGGCCCACCAGCTCGCGGGCGATGAGCGCGACGAGCAGCGCGGTGCCCACCCCGCAGAGGGTCGCGACCACCCGCAGGCCCATCGGGGTGGCCCCGAGCAGGTCGGTGGCCAGCCGGGTCAGCGCCGGGGTGAGCGGGGGCTGGTCGACGTAGCCCCAGTCCAGGCGCTGCCCGGCGACCAGGAAGTACAGCTCGTCGCGGTGGAAGCCGTAGCGCCCGGAGAACGCCGTCAGCACGGCGGCCTGCACCGCCAGCACGACGGCCACCGGTCCCCACGCCACCGCGGGCAGCCCCGACCCGGCCCTCGTCCGCTCGCGCGTGCTCATCAGCGCCCCCCGATCCCCGGGCCACAGCCATCCACAACGGACCGGGAACCGGCAAGCCCCCGGCGTCACATCGTCGAGTTTCGACACCCGGTAGAAGTTCGGTGGGGGGATCGGGCAGAGTGGGAGCGACACCCGCCCGTCCCGATCCGTGGAGCCGCACCGATGACAGCCCAGGACACCCCGACCACCCTGGCCGCCGCCCGCGCCGCCCGCCTGTTCCGCGCGGTCGCCGTCGCCGAGGCCTGCTCGTGGGCAGGCCTGCTGATCGGGATGCTGTTCAAGTACGTCGTGGTCGGCAACGAGATCGGCGTGCAGGTGTTCGGCCCGATCCACGGCGCGATGTTCGTGGCCTACCTCGTCGTCTCGGTGTGGGCGGCCCGCGCCCTGCGCTGGCCCACCTCGACGCTGGTCGTCGCGCTGCTGTGCAGCATCCCACCGCTGGCCACGCTGTGGTTCGAGCGCCGCGCCCGGCGGACCGGGCGGCTGGGGGCGGCCGTCGCGTGAGGCCGTGACGGCGTCGCACGGCGGGTCGGGGCCCACCCACCGGCCTACCGTGCGCGCCATGACCCGCGACGCCCCGGACGACCCCCGCTGCGGGCGCTGCTGACCGGGGAGCACGACCCGCGCGACGCGCTGGTCACCATCCGGACCGAGGCCGGTGGCCGCTCACCGCGATGGGAGTCGCCGTGCCGGTCAGGCGGTGGGGCGGGCGTCGTAGCGCAGCAGGACGTTGTCCGAGTCGCGCCGGGTGCGCGCCTCCAGCAGCCGCAGCGCCGCACCCACCGGCAGCGTCGGCGAACCGCCGCCCAGCACGACCGGCCCCACCATGAGGTACAGCTCGTCGACCAGGCCCGCGCGCAGCAGGTCGTGCCACATCGTCCGGCTGCCGAACACCAGGACGTCGCCGCCATCGCCCTCCTTCAGGGCCGCGACCTCCGCGTGCGCCTGCGCCCGCGACACGATCCGGGTGGTCCCCGCCCAGACGCCGGTGCCGGCCGGGGTGAGCCCGTCGGAGACGACGACCTTCTCGATCGCGCTGTTGCGCCGGGAGATCTCCCGCTCCACCGGGCGCTCGGCGGGGTCGGCGGCGACCGGCGGCCAGAACCGCAGGAAGCCCTGGAACGTGTTCCTCCCCAGCAGCAGGGTGCTCGCCGAGCGCAGCCGCTCGGCGTTGTGCTCGTCGAAGGTGTGGTCCATGGGCAGCACCATCACGTCGCCGCCCGGGCCCTCGCAGTAGCCGTCCAGCGAGGTGATGGCGGCGACGACCAGCTTGCGCATCGGGTTCTCCCGTCCTCTGCGTGCGCCTTCGGCACGCGTTCACGGGGACAGAGACGGCCCGCGCCGCGAATTCATCGCACCGCGGCGGATTCCCCCGGAAGTTCCGCGGGCAGCCCGGACGCGGCGCCGACGGCCGGGTCGATGAACCCGGCGATCTCCACGATCCGGCCCGCGCGCACGGCCAGCAGGTTGACCGCCCCCAGGCGGAACCGGCCGTCGTCGGGATCGCGCTGGTAGCAGGCGAAGGCGGGCTGTCCGTTGGCGCTGATCGGCACCAGCCGCCACGGCGTGGCGAAGACCCGCTCGGCGAAGAACCGCACGACGTCCTCCCGCCCGTCGAACCAGGCGGGCAACGGCGGCATCGTGAACCGGACGTCCTCGGCCAGCAGCTCCGCGATCGCCGCCACGTCGGCCCGCTCCCACGCCCCGACGAACGCCTCGACGAGCTCGCGACGGCCCTCGTCGCCGAGCGCGGCCAGCTCGACCCGCTGGCTCGGGCCCGGCACCCGCTCGTCGACGGCCTTGCGGGCGCGCTGCAGCGCGCTGTTCACCGAGGCCGGGGTGGTGTCGAGCATCCGGGCCACCTCCGCGGCCGGGAACTCCAGCACCTCGCGCAGGATCAGCACCGCGCGCTGGACGGCGGGCAGGTGCTGCAGCGCCGCGACGAACGCCAGCTCGACGCCCTCGCGGCGCAGGTAGCGGGCGTCCGGGCCGGGCTCGTCGGAGACCGGCTCGTCCATCCACGGCTCCATCCACACCGGGCCGGGCACGGGCGCGCCGAGGTCGGCGGTGGCGCGGCGCGGCGGCCCGTACGCGGGCGAGAGCAGCCGCCGCCTGCGCTCGGCCAGCCGCAGGCAGGCGTGGGTGAGGATCCGGTACAGCCAGGTGCGCAGGGAGCTGCGCCCCGCGAACCCGGCCAGCCCGCGCCACGCCCCGATCAGCGCCTCCTGCAGGGCGTCCTCGGCGTCCTGGCGGGAGCCGAGCATCCGGTAGCCGTGCGCGACCAGCTCGTCGCGGTAGGGCGCGACCAGCCGCGCGAAGGCGGCGTCGTCGCCGGTGCGGGCCCGCTCGAGCAGGTCGGCCTCGGCGCGGTCGTCCACCCCGCGACCCTAACCGGGAGAAACCCGGTTGCCCGCCGACGGGCGGTGGGGTCCACTGCGATCCGCCATCCGACGCCCCCGGGGAGGACGCCATGCCAGCTGCGCCCGTGTCCACGCATCCCTCCTCCCCCAAGGACCTGACACGGCATGGCATGTCTCAACCTCGGCATCCTGGCGCACGTCGACGCCGGTAAGACCAGCCTCACCGAGCGGCTGCTGCACGCCGCCGGCGTGGTCGACGAGCCGGGCAGCGTCGACCGCGGCAGCACCCGCACCGACACCCTCGAGCTCGAGCGTCGCCGCGGCATCACCATCAAGTCCGCGGTGGTGTCGTTCGCGGTGCACGGCGTCACCGTCAACCTCATCGACACCCCCGGCCACCCCGACTTCGTGGCCGAGGTCGAGCGCGTCCTGGGCGTGCTCGACGGCGCCGTCCTGGTGGTCTCGGCCGTCGAGGGCGTGCAGGCCCAGACCCGGGTGCTCATGCGCACCCTGCGCAGGCTGGGCATCCCCACGCTCGTCTTCGTCAACAAGATCGACCGGCGGGGCGCCGACGAGCCCGCCGTGCTGCGGGCCATGGCCCAGCGGCTCACCCCGGCGCTGGTGGCGATGGGCACCACGGCCGGCGCCGGCGACCGCGACGCCCGCTTCGTGCCGCACGACGGCGCGCGGCTTGCCGCCGAGCTCGTCCCCCGCCTCGCCGAGCACGACGACGAACTGCTCGCCGCGTTCGTCGACGACACCGCCGTGGCGCCGGAGCGGGCGCGCCGGGCGCTGGCCACCCAGACGGCGCGGACGTTGGTGCACCCGGTGTTCTTCGGCTCGGCGATCACCGGCGCCGGGGTGGACGAGCTGACCGAGGGCATCGCGACGCTCCTGCCGACCTCGGGCGGAGACCCCGACGGCCCGGTCTCGGGCACCGTGTTCAAGATCGAGCGCGGGGCGGCGGGCGAGCGGATCGCCTACGCCCGGCTGTTCTCCGGCACCGTCCGGGTCCGCGACCGGCTGCCCGCCGGCCGGGTCACCGCGATACGCGTGTTCGACGACGGCGAGGCCGTGCCGCGCGGCGCGCTCGGCGCCGGGCGCATCGGCACCCTGGTCGGGCTGCGCGACGTCCGCATCGGCGACCCGATCGGCGAACCCCCGCCCGGACCGCCCGGTCGCGGGCAGTTCGCGCCGCCCAGCCTGGAATCCGTCGTCGTACCCGACCGCCCCGGCGACCGCGGCGCCCTCTACGCCGCGCTGGCCCAGCTCGCCGAGCAGGACCCGCTGATCGACCTGCGCCAGGACGACCGCGACACCGAACCCGCGGTGTCGCTCTACGGCGAGGTCCAGAAGGAGGTCATCACCGCCACCCTCGCCGAGGAGTTCGGCATCCGCGTCACCTTCCGGGAGACGACGACGCTGTGCGTCGAGCGGGTCGTCGGCACCGGCGAGGCCGCCGAGGTCATCGACACCGGCGCCAACCCGTTCCTGGCCACCGTCGGGCTGCGGGTCGAGCCGGGCGAACCCGGCTCCGGGGTGCGGTTCGACCTGGAGGTCGAGCTCGGCTCGATGCCGCCCGCGTTCTTCACCGCCGTGCGCGACGGCGTGACCGCCACCCTGCGCCGCGGGCTGCGCGGCTGGCAGGTCGGCGACTGCGTCGTCACCATGACCCGCTCCGGCTACTGGGCCCGCCAGAGCCACTCCCACGGCACCTTCGACAAGTCGATGTCGAGCACCGCCACCGACTTCCGCAACCTGACCCCGCTCGTCCTGCGCCGGGCGCTGGCCGTCGCCGGGACCTCGGTGCACGAACCCGTGCACCGGTTCCGGCTGGAGATCCCGGCCGACGCGCTCATCGCGGTGCTCCCCGTGCTGGCCCGGCTGGACGGCGTGCCCGGCCCGCCCCGCGTCGAGGGCACCGGCTGCGTCGTGGACGGCGAGATCCCCGCGGCTCGGGTGCACGAACTGGAGCAGCGCCTGCCCGGGCTCACACGGGGGGAGGCGCTGCTGGACGCCGAGTTCGCCCGGTACCGGGAGGTGCGCGGGCGCCCGCCCACGCGGCCGTCCACGGCGACCGGACCGCTCGACGGCGACCCCCTCGACCCCGACGACTACCTCCGCCGCCTGCGCCAAGGCCCCGGCCTGCGCTGACCCCCACTCCCCCGCCGCGCCCCCGCCGCGCCCCTGCCCCGCCCTGCCCTGCCCTGCCTGCCCGGGGGTCAGGAAAGCCACCATCAGGACGCCAGGTGTACTGATGGTGGCTTTCCTGACACGAGCGGCGGGGTGGGCGGCGAGGCGGGGCGGGGCGGGGCGGGCAGCCGATGGCGTCGACCCGGCGCGGATGTGGCCTTCCTGAACCGGGGGGCGCGGAAACGGGTGGAGGGCGGGATCAGGAGAAGGCAGGGTGGTGGGGATGTCTGAGCCGTTGAGCGCCGCCGAGATCGAGCAGTTCGTCGCCGACGGGTTCGTCCGCCTGGAGGGGGCGTTCCCGGTCGCGCTGGCCGACGAGTGCCGCGCCCTGCTGTGGGAGCAGGTCCGCGCGGAGACCGGGGCCGACCCCGGCGACCCGAGCACCTGGACGCGGCCGGTCGTGCGGATCAACGGCCGGAGCGATCCGCCGTTCCAGGCCGCCGCCCGCACGCCCCGGCTGCACGCCGCGTTCGACCAGCTGGTCGGGCCGGGCGGGTGGCACCCCCGCGCGGGGCTGGGCACGTTCCCCATCCGCTTCCCGCACCCGGACGACCCGGGCGACGCGGGCTGGCACGTCGAGGGCAGCTTCGCCGACCCGGACGACCCCGCCCGCTTCCGGCTCAACCTGCGCTCGCGGGGCCGGGCGCTGCTGATGCTGTTCCTGTTCTCCGAGGTCGGCGAGGCGGACGCGCCGACCCGCGTACGGGTGGGCTCCCACCTCGACGTCGCGCCGCTGCTGGCTCCGCACGGCGATGCCGGCGCCGAGTTCTTCGCGTTCGCCGGCGAGGCCGTTCCGGCGACCGAGCACCGCCCGACGGCGCTGGCCACCGGCGCCCCCGGCGACGTCTACCTGGTGCACCCGTTCCTGGTGCACGCCGCCCAGCCGCACCGCGGCACGGCGCCCCGGTTCATGGCCCAGCCGCCGCTGCTCCCGACCGCCGAGCAGGACCTCGACGCCCCCACTCCGGTGGCCGAGGCGATCCGCCGGGGACTGGCCGCCACCTCCTCGTCCGCACCCTCCTCCGCGCCCTCCTGAGTTCAGGAAAAGCCACGTTCCCGCCCTCTGCGGGCAGCATCGTGGCTTTCCTGAACCGGGGGTGGGGCGCGGGGCGGGTGCGCAGGGGCGAGGGGCGACGGTGGTCAGGGGGTGAAGGCCTCGCGGAAGCGGTCGAGGGCGGTGTCGGGGTCACCAGACGCCCAGCCCTCCAGGCCGACCACCCCGGTGTAGCCGGCGCGCCGCAGCGCCCGGGCCACCGCCGGGTAGTGGATCTCCCCGGTGCCGGGTTCGCAGCGGCCGGGGACGTCGGCGACCTGGATCTCGCCGATGGCCGGGCCGGCCCGCTCGACCAGCGCCACCAGGTTCCCCTCGCCGATCTGGGCGTGGTAGAGGTCGAGGTTCATCCGCAGGTTGGGATGGTCGACGGCCTCCACCAGGGCGAGCGTGTCGGCGGCGCGGGCGAACGGCGTGCCGGGGTGGTCGAGGGCGGTGTTGAGGTTCTCCAGGGTGAAAACCCGCCCGGCGCGCTCGCCCAGCTCGGCCAGCCGGCCCAGGGTGCGGGCGGCGGTGAGCCACATCGCGGGGGTGGCGACCTCGCTCGGGCGCACCGGCAGGCCGCGGGCGTCGAGACCGGTGCCGTGCACGTTCAGCCGGGGGCAGTCGAGCCGCTCGGCCACCTCCAGCGCGTGCTCCGCGGTGCGCAGCAGCTCCGCGGCCCCGTCCTCGTCGGCCAGGGTGCCGGTGACGTAGCCGGTCATCGAGGAGAAGCGGGCTCCGGTGGCGACGAGCTCCTCGACGTCCTTGCTGGTCCAGTCCCAGATCTCGACCAGGAAGCCGCGCTCGGCGATCCGCCGCACGCGCTGCGCGAAGGGCAGGTCGAGGTAGACCATCTCGGCGCAGACGGCCAGCTGCATCAGCCGACCTCGGCCGTGCGGACGGGGCGGCCGGTGCGGACCGACTCGACGGCCGCGGCCGCGATCACCAGCGCGGCCCTGGCGTCCTCACCCCCGACGGGCACCGGACCGCCGCCCCGCACGGCGGCGACGAACGCGGCCAGCTCGGCGACGTAGGCCTCGCGCAGCAGCTCCTGGTCGCTGCGGGCGGTGGCGACCGCGCGGCCGTCGGCGCCGGAGAACACCATGCCGGTGCGCCTGCCGTCGCCCATGGTCGCCATGCCGCCGGAACCGAACACCTCGCCGCGCACGTCGTAGCCGTAGGCGGCCTCGAAGCAGGCCTCGGTGACGGCGGTGGCGCCGTTGTCGAAGCGGATCGTGACGACCGCGGTGTCGAGCAGGCCGCGGTCGCGCCAGGCCGGTTCGACGAGCGCGTCGGCGATGGCGTGCACCTCGACGGCCTCGGCGCCCGGGTTGAGGAACCGGACGGTGTCGAAGTCGTGGATCAGCGTCTCCAGGAAGATCGTGTTCGGCGGCACCCGGGACGGGTCGAAGCCGCCGGGGTCGCGGGTGAGCGAGCGCAGCAGCCGAGGCGTGCCGAGCAGGCCGGCGTCGAGGAGCTCGCGGGCGGCGACCCAGTCGGCGGCGAACCGCCGGTTGAACCCGACCTGCAGCAGCACACCCGCACCGGTCGCGGCCTTCGTGGCCCGCTCGGCCTCGGCCGGGGTGAGCGCCATCGGCTTCTCGCAGAAGACGTGCTTGCCCGCGGCCGCGGCCGCGACGACCAGGTCGGCGTGCAGCCGGGCGGGCGCGGCGATGACGACGGCGTCGACGCCGGGGTCGGCCAGCACGGGTGCCGGGTCGGTGCCCGCGGACCCGGCGCCCAGCGCGGCGGCGAGCCGCTCGGCCGCTCCCGGCTGCGGGTCGACGACGGCCACGAGCGCCGCTCCCGGCACCCGCCTGGCCAGCGTCTCCCCGTGGAACGACCCCATCCGGCCCGCACCGATCAACGCCACCCGCAGGTCACCCACGGCGCACCTCCCTCATCATCGACTAGAGCGCTCTAGCAGGATGCGCGCCGTCAGGCCAGCTGGTCAAGGCCTGGCCCTAGAGCGCTCTAGTGATAGGTTCCCGGCATGGCCGGCCCCCGACGCCCGACGCTGGAGGACGTGGCGGCCCGGGCGGGCGTGTCCCGCGCGCTCGTCTCGATCGTCATCCGCGACGCGCCCGGCGCGAGCCCGCGCACCCGCGAGCGCGTCCGGCGCGCCGCCGACGAGATCGGCTACCGGCCCGACGCGCGGGCCCGGCTGCTCAGCCGCGGGCGCAGCCGGCTGCTCGGCGTGGTGTTCGGCGTCCAGCACGCCTTCCACGGCGATCTCGTCGACGGGCTCTACCTCGCCGCCGAGCGGCTCGGCTACGACGTCGCGCTGTCCGCGGTCACCCCCCGCCGCGACGAGGAGCGCGCCGTCGCCGGGCTGCTGCAGGACCGCTGCGAGGCGCTGGTGCTGCTCGGGCCGGGCATGCCGACGTCGCGACTGGCCGCGCTGGCCGCGCAGCTGCCCGTCGTCGTGGTGGCCAGGGCGGTGCGGCACCGGGCGGTCGACGTCGTGCGCACCGCCGACGACGAGGGCCTGCGGCTGGCCGTCGAGCACCTGGTCGGGCTGGGGCACCGGCGCATCGCCCACGTCGACGGCGGGCGGGCGCCCGGGGCGGCCGAGCGCCGCCGGGGCTACGGCGCGGCGATGGCGGCGCACGGCCTGGACCCGCGGCTCGTCCCCGGCGGGCTCACCGAGGACGACGGGGCCGCGGCCGCGCGCGTCCTGCTGGCCGAGGGCCTGCCGGACGCGGTCACGGTGTTCAACGACCGCTGCGCCACCGGCCTGCTCGACGTCGTGCGGCGGGCCGGGGTGGACGTGCCGGGGCGGCTCGGCGTCGTCGGCTACGACGACAGCAGGCTGGCCCGGCTCTCGCACGTCGCGCTGACGACCGTGGCCCAGGACGCCGACCGGCTCACCGAGCTCGCGGTGACCCGCGCGGTGCAGCGCCTGGACGGCGAGCCCGTCGCCGAGCGCGAGCTGGTGGTCGCGCCGCGGCTGGTCGCCCGGTCGACCACGGCCCCCCGTTAGCCGGCGGCACCGGCGTCCGCCCGTCCCGGATCGGGGTTCAGCCCCGGTCGGGCAGCAGCAACCGGCCGAGCGCGTCGGCCAGCCAGTCGGCGAACTCCCCGCTCGACCACCCGCAGCCCGCGGTGAGCCTGCCGTGCACCACCGGGTCGAGCAGCGTCCAGACCGCGTCGACGGCCCGTTCCCGCTCGCCCCGCAGCCCTGCCCGCGTGCGTACGCCGTCGACCAGCCAGGCCGCCACGACCCGGCGCTGCGCGTCGATCTCGCGGGCCAGCGCGGCGATCTCCGGGTCGGCCGCGGCCGCGGTGGCCAGCACCGCCTGTACCGCCGCGACCCGGGCGGCGACCACAGCGATCTCGGCGGTCGCGGCGGCCAGGAAGTCCGCGGCGTCCGCGGCGGCGGCCGCGGCCAGGGCGGGCGGCCGGTCGAGGATCGCGACCGGCTCGTCGTCGCCGGCCCTGGCCACGTCCACGACGTGCTTGAGCAGGCCGCGCTTGGTGCCGAACGCCTGTTCCACGGTCGGCACCGACACGCCGGCCGCGGTGGCGACGGCGCGGATGGTGGTGCCCGCGTAGCCGCGGGCCACGAACAGCTCGTGGGCGGCGGCCAGCACGGCGGCCCGCGTGCGCCGGGCGCGTTCGGCGCGACCGGGCGAGTGGTACCGGCGCTTGCCCCCGCCGTCGCCCGGTGCCATGCTCACGCTATTCACTAGGGACGGACCATAGCCGAATCGAGGAGCCGTGGCGCCGACGCTCGCCCCCGGCAAGATCAGCTACCTGCAGCTCCCGGCCCTCGACGTCGAGGAGTCGGCGGCGTTCTACACGACGGTCTTCGGCTGGCGACTGCGCCGCAAGGAGTCCGGCACGGTCGCCTTCGACGACAGCGTCGGCGAGGTGAGCGGCCACTTCGAGACCGGGCTCCCGCCCGCCGACCGGCCGGGCCTGCTGGTGCACGTGCTGGTCGCCGACGTCGAGGCCACCCTCGACGTGGTCCGCGCGGCCGGTGGCCGGGTCGTCGAGCCCGCGCACGGCGAGCCGCCGGAGATCTACGCGCTGATCGCCGACCCGGCGGGCACCGTGCTGGGCGTCTTCTCCCAGGCCGACGGCTGACCGGGCGGCCGGGCATCCGCGGCCCGGACGGGGGATCAGCCCGTCGGCAGCGGCTGCACCCGGAAACCGAGCAGGCAGAACTCGTTGCCCTCGGGGTCGCTGAGCACGTGCCAGCCCTCGTCGCCGGTCTGCCCGATGTCGACCGGCTTCGCGCCCAGCTCCAGCAGCCGCTCGAGCTCGGCCGCCGGCTCGCGGTCGGTGGCGTTGACGTCGATGTGCAGCCGCAGCTTCTCCCGCTTGGGCCCGGCGCCCGCCCCGAACACGATGGTCGGCTGCCGCGCGTCCCCGGATCCGATCTCCACGCTCCCGTCGTCCTCCCGGTCGATGACGCGGTAGTCGAGCACCGCGCACCACCACCGGGCGAGGGCTTCGGGGTCGTGGGTGTCCAGGACGAGCTCGGTGATCCGGCAGGCCATGCGCGGACGGTAGCCGCGGCGCGGCAGGATGTCCGGTCGTGGAGCTGCCCGCCCTCGTCGAGGACACCGTCCGCACGCACCTCGACGAGCTCGACCGGGCCGTCCCCGGTCTGGTCGAGGGCCTGTACCTGACCGGGTCCGCGGCCATGGGCGACTTCCGCACCGGCCGCGGCCCGACCCGGTGGGCGCCCTCCGGCGCGGCGCGCAGCGACATCGACTTCGTCGCGCTCGTCGCGGCAGCACCGGACGACGCCGCGGTCGAGGCGCTGGCCGGGGTGCACCGCGGGCACGCCGCCGTGCGCGGCCGCCCGCCCGTGGACGGCCTCTACCTGACCCGGCACGACCTCGCGGGCGACCCGCTGGCCGCGACCGGCCTGGTCCAGGCGCACGGCGGCCGCGTCGACCGCGGCGGCACGGGCGATCCGGTGCGCTGGCAGGAGGTGGCCCAGCTGGCGGTGGCCGTGCGCGGGCCCGACCGCGCCGAGCTCGACGTCCGCACCGACCGCGCCCGGCTGGACGAGTGGCTGCGCGCCAACCTCGACGGCTACTGGCGGCGCTGGCACGCGGGCTGCTCGCGGTGGCTGTCGCCGGCAGGCGCCCTCTCCCTGACGCACTGGCTGCCGGTGTGGGGGGTGCTCGGCGTCGCCCGCATCCACCACACCCTGCACACCGGGCTGATCTGCTCGAAGAGCGACGCCGCCCGGTACGCACTGGAGACCTTCGACCGGCGCTGGCACCGCGTGCTCGACGAGTGCCTGCGGCTGCGCACCGCGGCGCCCGGGCGCCCGCGCTACGCGAGCCCGGTGGCCCGCCGCCGCGACGCGCTCGCCTTCGTGGCCGCGGTCATCGCGGCGGGGGCGGCGGGTCCGGGGCGGGCGTCCCGTCCGGCGCGGCGCGGCTGACCGTCTGCTCGATCAGCGCCAGGACGTGCGGGGGGCCAACCGTGCAGTGGCGGCAGCTATCGCATCGTCACGTCGCCGACCGACACAACACCGCTGGACAGCACGCCATAGCAGTGGCGCAATCAGCTATATAGCACTAAGCTCACTCGCAAGCAGCGAGCAGTCTTAATGCACTCTTAGCGATATCTCAACGGTCCGCACCACGGCGGGCCACGCGCGGGGCGCGGCCTGCGGTCGACGCCCCCTGAGGGGGTCTGTCTCTGATGGAAGTCGGATTGATCGGGATCGGGTTCGGGGGGTTCGTGCTGCTCGTGGTCCTGGCGGTGCTGGTCGGGATGATCAAGAGCCGATCGGTGGACCAGGCCTGGAACCACATCGCCGACGAGCGTCGGCGCAACGCCGAGGAGCGCGCACGCCTGAACGGCCTGCTGGCCACCGTCGACCACTGCCGGACGTGCCCGTACCGGCCGGACGCCCCGCTCGACTGACCGCAACCCGATCGACCGGGGCGGGGCGGGCGGGCACAGTCGGGGGGTGCCCGCCCACCCCGTCCCGGCCGATCACCCCGGCCGGGGCCCGGACGCCGGTTTCGTGCCCGGGCGGGAGCTGAGCGCCGCGTTCCACGCCGAGGTCGTGGGGCCGCTGCTCGTGGGCGTGCCCCACTCGGCCGCGCTGCTGGGCACCGGCTCGGACGTGCTCGGCTACGACACCCCGGTCTCCACCGACCACGGGTGGGGCCCGCGGATGCAGGTCTTCGTGGCGCGGGAGCGCGTCGACGACGTCCGGCGGGTGGTCGACGCCGGGCTGCCCGAGCGGTTCCGCGGGTGGCCGGTGCGCTTCGGCTGGGACTCCGTGCCCGTGCGCCACCACGTGCAGGTCGCCGCGCTGGACGACTGGCTGCGCGACCGGCTGGGCTTCGACCCGGCGGACGGCCCGACGACGGCCGACTGGCTCACCACCCCGCAGCAGGCGCTGCTGGAGGTCACGGCGGGAGCGGTCCACCTCGACCACGACGGCGGCCTGCGACGGGCCCGGGAGGCGCTGGCGTGGTTCCCGCCGCCGGTGCACCGCTGGCTGCTGGCCTGCCAGTGGACGCGCATCGCCCAGGAGGAGGCGTTCGTCGGGCGCACCGCCCAGGTCGGCGACGAGCTGGGCTCGCGGCTGGTGGCGGCCCGGCTGGCCCGCGAGCTGATGCGGCTGGCGTTCCTGCTGACCGGGCGCTACTGGCCCTACGCCAAGTGGTTCGGCACCGCGTTCGCGCGGCTGCCGGTCGCGGCCGCGCTCGGGCCCGCGCTCGTCCGGGTCCTGGCCGCCGCCGACCTCCCGGCGCGCGAGGCCGCGCTCGTCGAGGCGTACGGCGTCGTCGCCCGGGCGCACAACGCGGCCGGGCTGACCGAGCCGGTCGACACCGCGGTCCGGTCGTTCCACGGCCGCGGCTTCGCGGTGCTGGACGCGGGCCGGTTCGCCGCGGCCTGCCGGCGGGCGGTCGCCGACCCCCGGCTGCTGGAGCTGCCCCCGGTCGGGTCCGTCGACCAGTTCGCGGACGGCACCGACGTGCTCAGCGCGCCCGGCGTCGTCCGCCGCTTGCGGGCCGTCCACGACGGCTGACCCCGGCCGAGGGCGCAGGACAGCCGAGCACCGCCGGCTATCGGCGGAGGCGGCGGCGGAGGAGCGCGACCCCGACCGCCACCGCGGCCACCACCGGCACCGCCCGCCGGCCGCCCCGCGGGTCGGGCTCGTCCGCCGGGGCCCGGCCGTCGTCGTCGAGCAGGGTGACGGTGCCGGCGTCGCCGTCCACCCGGACCAGCTGACCGGTGCGGATGCGCGCCGTCCCCGACCCGGTGCCCAGCACGGCCGGGATCCCGTACTCGCGGGCCACGATCGAGCTGTGGCTCAGCGGGCCGCCCACGTCGGTCACCACCGCCGCGGCCAGCGCGAACAGCGACGTCCACGCGGGCGTGGTGATCCGGGCGACCAGCACCTCCCCGGGGCGCATGGCGGCGAAGTCGGCGGGACCGGTCAGCACCCGGGCGGGGGCGGTGACCGTGCCCGAGCCGGTCGCGACGCCGCGGATCGTGGCGCCGGTCTGCTTCTGGTCGCCGGCCGGCAGGATCCGGGCCAGCAGGCGGTCCAGCAGCGCGGACTCGGGCAGCACCTGCGGCGCGGTGGCCCGCTTGCGGCCCCGCCAGAGCGCCTTGCGCTCGGCGATCGCCGCCGGCAGGCCGGTGGGCGGCGTCCCGGCGACGGCCCGGCGCAGCTCGTCGAGGCGCAGCCAGAAGACGTCGTCGGGCTCGTCGACCGCACCGGCCGCGACCAGCCTGCCGCCCAGCTCGCGCAGCAGCCGGCGCATCGCGGGCCAGCCCAGGCCCATGTCGGCCAGCGCGTCCTCGCGCACCGGCCCGGTCTCCTGCGCCCAGCCAAGCAGCCCGTCGAACACCGCGCGGCGCAGCGGATCGAGCCGGGCGCGCACGGCGGCGGTCTGCCGGTCGCGGCGCTCGGCCGTGCGCCGCTGCCGCTCGTAGGGGTCGGTGCCGGTGCCGCCGAGGTGGAACCGCACCGCGTCGAGCAGCGGACCGGGCTCGTCGGCCGGCAGGGGGTCAGCGAAGTCGAGGTTGTAGACGGTGTGCCCGTAGCGGTCGAGGTGCTCGCGGAACCGGGCGCTCCACCGCGACCACGCCTCGCGGTCGACGCCCCGCGGCGCGACGTCGTGCAGGACGGCGTCGGCCAGGTCCGCACCGGCGGCCGCGGTCAGCGCGGCCGCGACCGGCGCGTCGTCCCGCGCCGCGACGGCCAGGTCGAACAGCGACTTCTCGGCTCGGATCGGCTGGCTGTCGAAGCCGAGCAGGAACGACTGGCCCGCCGGCTCGCCCCGGCGGCGCACCAGCCGGTCGTGGAAGCCGCGGAAGGCGAGCTCGCTCAGCGCGGCCAGCGGGATGATCGACTGGACGGCGGTGTAGTAGGCGGTCCCGGCGTCGAGCAGCTCCTCGACGCCGCCGAGCAGCTCGGCCGGGGTCAGCGCAGCGGGGTCCTTCCCGTTCCAGGTGCCGACGACGGCCCGGTACCGGGGGTGCGCGCGTTCCCGCCAGCCGGTCGGCCCGCCGATCGCCTGCGGCCCGGCGTACTCGGAGCGCCCGGTCATCGCGCGCAGCGCCCGCGGCGTCCCGGCGAGCATCCGCAGCATCCCGCGGTACCCGTAGAAGTAGTACGCGTAGCCGTTCACCGTCGGCAGGCTGATCTCGACGTCGGACGGGTAGTGGCCGAAGGCCTGGTGCATGAGCGCGCCCAGCGACCGGCTCACCGATCCGTCGATCAGGTCGGCGAACAGCGGGGTGAGCGGGTCGGGCATGTGCTCGACGATGCTGGCCCGGAAGTACAGGCCGCCCGGGTAGGGCACCGGCCACGTCGTCGGCGGCTCCGCGGCGGGCTCGGGCAGGGCGGTGATCGGACGCGCCTGCACGACCGCGACCCGGCCGCCGGCCAGCGCCCACTCGATGTCCTGCGGGGTGCCGTAGTGGTCCTCGATGCGCCGTGCGAGCGCGACGAGCTCGGCCAGCGCGGCGTCGTCGAGCACGGGGGCGCGCCGCCGCTCGGGTGGCACGGGCCGCGGCGCGGTGCCCGTGCCCGCGTAGACGGTCATCTCCGCCTTGTCGGCGACGTGGCGGGAGACCAGCTGCCCGGTGGCCTTGTCGACGACGTGGTCGTCGGTGCTCACCGTGCCGCCGACGACCGACTCCCCCAGCCCCCACGCCGCGCTGACCACGACGCGGTCGCGCCGTCCGGTCGCCGGGTCGGCGGTGAACGCGACCCCGGACGCGTCCGCCTCGACCATCTCCTGCACGACCACGGCGAGGCTCACGGCGTCGGGGGCGATCCCCTGCCGGCGGCGGTAGGCCATCGCCCTGGCCGTCCACAGCGACGCCCAGCAGTCGACGACCGCGCCCAGCACGGCCGCTTCGCCGCGGACGTTGAGGTAGGTGTCCTGCTGGCCGGCGAAGCTGGCCCCGGCCAGGTCCTCGGCCGTGGCCGAGGAGCGCACGGCCACCGGCGGGGCGCCGAGCGCCCGGTACGCGGCGCGCACGGCGTCGGCGATCGGGGCGGGGACGGCGCCGCGGCCGAACAGCTCGCCGATCCGCGCGGCGGCCCGCTCGAACGCGGCGGCGTCGGCGTCGGCGGGCTCGCCCGCGATCCCCGCGACCTCGGCGGCGAGGCCGTTGGCCGCGACGAACGCGTCGTAGGCGGCCGTGGTGACGACGAAGCCCGGCGGCACCGGGAGCCCGGCCCGGGTGAGCTCGCCGAGGTTGGCCGCCTTGCCACCGACCAGGGCGACGTCGGCCGCGCCGACCTGGTCGAAGCCGGTGGTGGTGGGGGTCGCGTCGTCGTCCATCGTGCGCTCCAGGTCCGCGGGTGCGCTCCCGATACTCCGCCCGTCCGACGACCCCCGGCCACCGCCGAGTGGCGCTAGTGGGTGGCGTCGAAGCGGCGGACATCCCGGGATGCCACCGCGGCCGCGCCGGTGACCAGGCTGCCGATGGCCATGCCGATGACCAGGTGGATGATCGCCTGGGCGAGCGCCTCGGGCAGCGGCCGCCCGGACAGGAACGGCAGCACCGCCGCGATCGTGGTGACCAGCCCGATGATCCAGCCCAGGTAGGCCAGCGGGCGCGGGGCGCCGAGCAGCAGCAGGTGGGCCAGCCCGGTGGCGGCCAGCGCCGCGACGGCGGCCAGCACGCACAGCACCACCGTGCTGGAGTCGCCCACGGCGCCCGCCTCCCGCGAGCCGGAGAAGGCGACCTGGAACACCGCCCGCACCACCAGCACCCCGACCAGCGCGATCAGGGCGGCGACCACGGCCGTGGCCACCCCACCGGACCACAACCGGGCGGCGTCGATCCGCGGCCGCGGCGCTGGGGCGTCCCAGCCCTCCTGGCGGATGGTCTCGTCCTCGTAGCCATGCATTCGTCTACTCCAACGCTCGGCGCAACAAAGCTTGCCAGTCTTGCCGTATCTCGGTACGCCGAACAGAGGAGTTGACGGTCATGCCCCTGTGGGTGACCCCCCGTCGAGAACGTCGTTGTCGGTTGGACCGTTCCAACACGACGACGACTTCGTTCTCGACGGTGGGGGTGGGTCGGGAGAGGGGCGGCGCGGACGGCCTCGGCGGGCGGGGTCAGAGCAGGCCCGCCAACCGGTCGGGGTCGGCGAACACGTCGACGGCCGCGATCCGACCGCCCACCACGGTCCAGGCCAGTACTGCGGTCGGGCGGCCGTCGACGAGGTTGACCATGCCCGGCAGGCCCTGCACCAGGACCGGGCGCCCGGTCGCGGCAACCTGGGCGAACATCAGCGCACGAGCGGCCACCGCAGCGGCCCCGCGGATGACCGCGGAGATCCCCGGCCCGGCGCCCGCGTCGGCGCGCAGCACGGCGTCCGGGTCGAGCAGCGCGACCAGCGCGTCGAAGTCGCCGGCCCGGGACGCGGCCAGGAACGCGTCGACGACCTCGCGCTGGCGGGCCGGATCGGGGTCGGGGGCCACGGCGTCGGCCCGCACCCGCCTGCGGGCCCGGCTGGCCAGCATCTTCGTCGCGTCGGTCGACCGGCCCAGCACCCGGGCGATCTCGGCGAACGACACGGCGAACAGGTCGTGCAGCACGAAGGCCAGCCGCTCGGCCGGGCCCAGCGAGTCCAGCACGACGAGCATCGCCAGGCCGACCGAGTCGGCCAGCAGGGCCTCCCGCTCCGGGTCGGGCGCGCCGATCTCGACGATCACCGGGTCGGGCAGGTGCACGTCGAGCGGGTCCTCCTTGCGAGACGTGCGCGAGCGCAGCAGATCCAGGCAGATGCGCCCGACGACGGTGGTCAGCCAGGCGTCCAGGTTGGCCACGTCGGACACGTCGGTGCGGGCCAGCCGCAGCCACGCCTCCTGCACCGCGTCGTCGGCCTCGGTCAGCGAGCCGAGCAACTGGTAGGCCACCGCGCGCAGGTGCCCCCGGACCCCCTCGAAGCGCTCCGCCAGATCGTCCTGCTGCCCCACCGCGCCCCCGTTACCTTTCCCCGCCGTCGTCCGTCGAGGCGTTGACGGTCCGGAACGGACCCGATCACGACGGAGGAACCCATCATGTCCGCTCGCATGCAGAGCCCCGCAGCCGTCCTGCCCGGCCTGACCAAGGCCATCGGCGGCATCTACCAGGCCATGCACGCCGGGGGCGCCCCGGCCGAACTGCTCGAACTGGTCCACCTGCGGGCCAGCCAGATCAACGGTTGCACCTACTGCGCGCACGCCGGGGCCAGCAACCTGCGCAAGGCGGGTGAGAGCGACGAGCGGCTGTGGACGATCGCGGCCTGGCGCGACGCGCCCTACTTCACCGACGCCGAGCGCGCCGCGCTCGCCCTGACCGAGGCCGTCACCCGGATCGCCGACAAGGGCACCGTGCCCGACGACGTGTGGGACGACGCCGCCGACCACTTCGACGAGAAGTCCCTGGCCGCGATCATCACGATGATCGCGACCACGAACTTCTTCAACCGGCTCAACGTCACCGTCCGCCAGCCCGTCGGCACCAGCTGGTCCTGACCGCCCCCGTCGAGAACGAACTCGTTGTCGGTTGGACCGGTCCAAAACGACGACAGCTTCGTTCTCGACGGTGGGGGTGGGTCAGGAGAGGGCGGCGCGGACGGCGTCGGCGAGCGGGGTGGCCGGGCGGCCGAGGAGGCGGGGGAGGTCGACGCTGCGCGGCCTCGAGCGCGACGGCCTGCTCACCCGCACCGTGCACCCGGTGGTGCCGCCGCGGGTCGACTACGCCCTCACCGACCTCGGGCGCAGCCTGCTCGGCCTGGTGCGCGCCCTGGAGGAGTGGGCGGAGACGCACATCGACGACGTGGTCGAGGCCCGCAGCGCCTACCACGGCCGCTGACCGGCGCAGCTCAGCGCACGTCCGCCCGGGTCAGCGCAGCAACAGCAGCGCCAGCCGGGACCCGGCCAGGGCCACCGGGACCCGGCGCTCGACCCGCAGCCCCGCCACCTCCGGCGCGGCCCCGTCCGGGACGAGCGCGACGGCCGTCCCGCCCGGCCCCAGCACCCGGCGCACCTCCCGCCCGAGTCGCCCGGGACGGCGCGCGAGCACGCCGGCCGGCGCCACCCGGCGCCCCCACGGCGGGTTCAGCAGCACCCGACGCACCGACCCGTCGGCCACCGGGAGCGCCCCCGCGTCGGCCCGCAGCCAGCGCACGCCGCTCGCCCGCCCGTTGCGCACCGACGCGGCCACGGCGGCCGGGTCGAGGTCGGCGCCCACGGCCACCGCCCCGGCCCGCGCCGCCTCGATCGCCAGCGTGCCCGCCCCGCAGCAGGGGTCGAGCACGACGTCGCCGCGGCCGACGCCGGCCAGCGCCACCATCGCCGCGGCCAGCGGCGGGTGCAGCGTCCCGGGCACCGACGCCACCTTCCACGGCCTGCGGTGCAGCGGCCGCGCCCCCACCCGGACGGCGACCGAGGCGCGGTCGTCGACCAGGGTGACGCGCCAGCTCAGCCCGCCCTCCGGCGGACGTCCCCCGCCCCGGCGCGAGTGGTAGGGCAGGTCGAGCCGGGCGGCCAGGGCCGCGCCGACGGCGTCCTCCACGTCGTAGCGGGTGAACGAGCGGCGCCCCAGGAACGACGCCGACACGTCGACCGCCGCCCCCGGTGGCCCGCCGCAGCCGACGCGGACGGCCAGCGCCGCGTCCAGGTCGGCGGCGGCGACGGCGGCCGCCAGCCGGGGCAGGTCGGCGCGCGAGCGCCCGATCCCCTCGACGTCCGCGACCAGCACGAACACGTCGTCCACCGTGGCCAACGAGGCCACGGTCGCCCTTCCCGCGGCCCGCGGCGCGACGAAGCGGACCTCCCGGTGGCCGGTGGCCACCACCTCGCCCCCGCGCCTGCCGATCTCCGCGGCCACCAGCTCCTCGATGCCCCGCACGCTCCGCGCCACCAGGCACGCTCCTGCGCCCACCGTCGTTCTCCCACGCCGCGACCCGGGGCGGCCGGTGGCCGTCCCGCATCACCCGCGGCGGGGTGCGTCCCGTGGACCGCGAGCGGCGCTCAGCGGAGGCGGAAGAAGTACATGCGGCGGATCGTAGGGAGCGCCGCGGAGCGGCGACCACCGGATTCCGCGCGGGCCCGGCGCCCGGCCCGCGGTCGTGCCACGCTCCGTCACATGAGCGATCACGAGAGCTACCCCGTGCTGCGCACGACCGTGCTCGACGCGACCGACATCCGCGGCCTGGCCGAGTTCTACCGGCAGCTGCTCGGGCTGCGGTACCGCCCCGGCGACGAGCCCCCGGAGCCGGGCGAGCCGGACACCTCGGACTGGCTCGTCCTGCGCGGCGGCAGCTTCCCGCTGGCGTTCCAGCAGGTCGACGAGCTGCCCGCGGCGACGTGGCCGTCCAACGACGTGCCCCAGCAGCTGCACCTGGACATGACCGTCCCGGACACCGCCGCGCTCGCCCACCAGCACGAACGCGCGTTGGCCCTGGGCGCGCGCGTGCTGCTCGACCACACCGACGACCCGGACGAGCCGCTGTGGGTCTACGCCGACCCGGCCGGGCACCCGTTCTGCATCTTCGTCGGGTAGGGCGACCCGGTCGGACCGGCGTCGCGCGTGACGTCCTGCGCCAACCTTTCCGCATCGGTAGCACCACCGATGTGCGCGGTGGGCGGGTTTTCCTACGATCGCGCCATGCCGACCTTCCCCGCCTCCGGCGCCGGGGCGCCGTGATCCGCGCGATCCCGGCGGTTCCCGGTACCCGGGCCGCCGGGGCCTGCGCGACGGTGGCCGGGCTGCTCCAGCTCGCCCTCGGCCTGACCGCGGGCGCGTTCCCGCTGGCGACCTCGGGGTTCTCCCCGTGGATGGCGCTGAGCGCCGTCGCCCTGCTGCTGCTGGTCGCCGCGCTGGGCGGGCTGGCGGCCGCCGAGGTGGCCGGCTCCGGCCGGCTGGCGATCGTCGGGCTGGCGGTCGCCATCGCCGGCGTGGTGACCGACCTGCTCGCGCACGCCATCGCCGCGATCGACGCGACGCGGTCGGTGTCGCCGCTGTTCCCGGTCGGGGCGGTGGGCACGTGGGCGGGCATGGTGCTGACCGGGGCCGCGGTGCTGCTCGCCCGGCGCTGGGCCGGGCGCGGGCGCTTCCTCCCGCTGGCCTGCGGGCTGTACCCGGTCGCCGCCGTGCTGCCGGCGTACCTGCTGGGCGACGGGCTGACCGGGCACCTCGCCCAGGCCGGGCTCGGGCTGCTGTGGGCGCTGCTCGGGGTCGGCCTGTCCCGCGTGCGGCGGTCGTGGCTGCCCCCGGTCGCGCCGACCCGGCTGCCGCTGCGCCTCGACCGCTTCGACGACCCGGCCCGCCGTCCCTGACGGCGAGGCGAACCGCCCAACCGGGCATGAAACGTCCGGGGATCGGGAACGGGTGGGTGTGCCCCGCCCCGACGCCTACGCAGTCGAGCCCTGGATCCTGCGCGAGCCCGCCGGGCCCCGCCTCGACGACCTGGCCGAGACCGAGACGACCTTCGCCCTCTCCAACGGCTGCCTGGGCATGCGCGGCGTGCTCGACGAGGGCGAACCGACCGGGCAGGCCGGCACCTACCTGGCCGGGCTGCACGAGCTGCGCACCATGGTCTACACCGAGGAGCGGGCGGGCGAGCCGGAGGCCACCCAGACCCTGGTCAACACGATCGACGGCGCGCTGGTGCGGCTCTTCGTCGACGGGCACGCCCTCGACGTCCGGGAGGGCGGGCTGCTCGGGCACGAGCGGGCGCTGGACATGCGGGCCGGCACCCTGCGCCGCGAGCTGCGGTGGCGCTCGCCGGGCGGCGAGGTCGTCGACGTGGAGTCCGAGCGGCTGGTGTCGTTCCGGCACCGCACCGCGGCCGCCGTCCGGTACGCGGTGCGCCCGGTCGACCGGCCGGTCGACGTCGTCGTCCAGTCGGCGCTGGTAGCGAACGAGCAGCAGCCGCTGCGCCCGCGGCACCTGAACACCAAGGACCTGCTGCGCCACCCCCTCGAGCCGCTGGAGCACCGCGCGACCGGCGACCGGCTCACCCTGCTGCACCGCACCCGCCGCACCGCGTTCGTGCTCGGCGCGGCGGCCGAGCACGAGGTGAGCGCCCCCCGGGGCGTCCAGGTGCACAGCGAGAGCGAGGAGGACGCGGCCCGGTTCACCGTCGCGGTGCGCCTGGAGCCCGGCGAGGAGCTGGTGGTCGTCAAGTACCTGGGCTACGCCTGGTCGGAGCACCGGGGGCTGCCCGCCGTGCGCGACGAGGTGGCGGCGGCGGTCACCGCGGCGCGCGCCGCGGGCTGGGACGGGCTGGTCGCCGACCAGCGCGCCGTCCTCGACGAGTTCTGGGAGCACGCCGACGTCGAGGTCGACGGCGACCCGGAGCTGCAGCAGGCGGTGCGGTTCGCGCTGTGGCACCTGCTGCAGGCCACCGACCGCGCCGAGGGCCGCGCGATCGCCGGCAAGGCGCTCACCGGCTCCGGCTACGAGGGCCACGCCTTCTGGGACACCGAGATGTTCGTGCTGCACGTGATGACCGCGCTGCGCCCGCACGTGAGCCGCGACGCGCTGATGTGGCGGTTCGCGACGCTGTCCAAGGCCCGCGCCCGGGCCGCCCAGCTCGACCTGCGCGGTGCGGCGTTCCCGTGGCGCTCGATCGCCGGCGAGGAGTGCTCGGGCTACTGGCCGGCCGGGACGGCCGCCTTCCACGTGAACGCGGCGGTGGCCGAGGCGGTCATCCGCTACGTCGACACCACCGAGGACGGGGAGTTCGCCCGGACCGTCGGGCTGGAGCTGCTGGTCGAGACGGCCCGGCTGTGGGCCTCGCTGGGCCACACCACCGGCGACGGCGCGTTCCACCTGTTCGGCGTGACCGGCCCCGACGAGTACAGCGCGGTGAGCGACGACAACGTCTACACGAACCTGATGGCGCAGCGGAACCTGCGCGGCGCGGCGCACTGGGCGGAGCGGTTCCCGGACGAGGCGGCCGAGCTGGGCGTCGACCCCGACGAGCGCGGGCAGTGGCTCACCGCCGCCGACGCGATGGCCGTCCCCTACGACGCCGACCTGGGCGTGCACCCGCAGGCGGCCGGCTTCACCGACCAGCCCGTGTGGGACTTCGACGCGATGACCGAGGACTCCTACCCGCTGCACGCGAACTTCCCGTACTTCCAGCTCTACCGCAAGCAGGTGGTGAAGCAGACCGACCTGGTGCTGGCCATGTTCGCCCGCGGCGACGCCTTCACCGACGAGCAGAAGGCCCGCAACCTGGACTACTACGAGCGGGTCACGGTCCGCGACTCGTCGCTGTCGGCCTGCGTGCAGGCGGTGCTCGCCGCCGAGGTCGGGCACCTCGACCTGGCCCACGACTACGTGGTGGAGTCGGCGCTGGCCGACCTGCGCGACGCCGACCACGACAGCGGCGACGGCCTGCACCTGGCCGCGCTGGCCGGGGTGTGGATCGCGCTGGTGGCCGGGTTCGGCGGGCTGCGCCAGGTCGACGGGCGGCTGGAGTTCCGCCCGGCGCTTCCCGAGGGGCTGACCCGGCTGGCGTTCCGGATGGGCTTCCACGGCCGCAGGCTGCGGGTCACCGTGCGCCACGACGGCGCGACCTACGAGGTGCTCGAGGGCGAGCCGCTGACGCTCTGGCACGAGGGCGAGGAGGTCGAGGCCGCGGTGGACGCCCCGGTGCACCGTCCGCTGACCGCGCGGCCGCGGCGGCAGGCGCCGACCCAGCCCAAGACCCGCCGCCCCGCGCGTCGGTCGCGCCCGCCCGCGGCCTGACGCGCCGCCGCCGGCGTCCCGGCGAGCGTCGACGGCCCTGGCGCGGGGACACTGGGCGGGTGGGGACGGCGGTGCGGGTCGGCGCGGTCGCGCTGGTGCTCGCCGTGGTGGTGCTCGTGCTGGCCTGGGCGTTCCAGCGGCAACTGGTCTACCTGCCGTCCGGGGCACCCGCGGCGGCGCCGGAGCGGGCGCTCGACGGCGGTTCCGCGGTCACCCTGCGCACCGAGGACGGCCTCGACCTCACCGCCTGGTACGCCCCGCCGACCGGGCGCCCCACCGGGGCCACCGTGCTCGTGCTGCCCGGCAACGCCGGCAACCGGGCCGCCCGCGCCCCGCTGGCCGGGGCGATCGCCGCGACCGGGTCGGCGGTGCTGCTGCTGGAGTACCGCGGCTACGGCGGCAACCCGGGCTCCCCGACCGAGGACGGGCTGGCCGCCGACGCCCGCGCCGCGCACACCCACCTGGTCGACGAGCGCCGCGTCGACCCCGCCCGGCTGGTCCTGTTCGGGGAGAGCCTCGGCGGCGGCGTCGCCACCCGGCTCGCCCTGGAGCGGCCCGTCGGCGGGCTGGTGCTGCGCAGCCCGTTCACCTCGCTGGCCGACATGGCCGCCGTGCACTACCCGTTCCTGCCGGGCACCCTGCTGCTGCGCGACCGGTTTCCCGTCCGGGACACCGTCGGCGCGGTCCCGGTGCCCGTCGTCGTGGTGGCCGGGCCGGACGACGCGACGGTGCCGTTCACGCAGAGCACCGCCGTCGCCGACGCGGCGGGCGCCCCCGTGGTGCCCGTGCCCGGGGCCGGGCACAACGACCCGGAGCTGGGCCACGGACCGGAGGTCGTCGCCGCGGTGGTGCGGTTGACCGGACGGTGAGAGCGCGCCGCCGAGTTCACGACTCCGGCTCGGAGAGCGATGCCCGGCAGAGCGGGCACCGGCGGACCGGGGCGGTCGCCATCGAGGCGGCCAGCACGGCCTTGCCGCACATCGCGGCGTAGCGGCCCGCACCGGACATCAGGCCCGCCTCGTAGAGGCGGAACGCGACGAGGTGCGCCGCGCCGTCCTCGGCCCCCGTCACCTGGACGAACGCCGCTCCGAGCAGCACTCGCGGCACCCCGGTCAGGACTTCGTCGCCCGGACGATGCCGAGCAGCGTGTAGGACGTCCGGCCCGCCCGCCGCTCGGCCTCGAACACCCAGGCCGTGAGCTTCTCGGCGCCCATCGTCTCGGCGATGGCGAACGCTGTGGCCCGACTCCTCGTCGCGTCCAGGCGCACGACCTCGCGCGGTTCCCCGTCCGCGCCGCGCTCTGTCCGTCGTCCCTGGACCTCGTAGGTGGTCGCCACAGTCGCCTCCTGCCGTTGTGCCCTCCGCTGGACGCAGGCCCGACGACCGGTATCGGGGGTCAGGTCGCCGGTCCTGCAAGAGCTCATCGTTCTGGAAGGCAGCTGGTGTCGCCACGTCTCTCCGTGAGACTCTCAGATCTGCGGGTGTCGCGTCGCGAGCAAGTTCATGCAACGGGACGGTCGCATTCCGATGACTCACCGTGAGACACTCCGGAGGTGGCCATGAGCGGGGGCGGCTCGTTAGTCGTGCGGCGGCAGCTCGGTGCGAAGCTGCGCGCACTGCGGCTCAAGTCGGGCAAGAAGGTCGCGGACGTGGTCGAGGCGCAGATCGCCTCCCGCGCCACGGTCAGCCGCATCGAGGCCGGGCAGACGCCGGTGAAGATGGCGACCGTCATGGCGCTGTGCTGGCTCTACGGCGCCGACCGGGACACCACCGACGAACTCGTGGGATTGGCGCCGGGGACGCAGCAGGAGGACTGGACCGAGCTGTACGCGCAGGCCGTGCTGCCCGACTGGTTCGGGCTCTACATCGGCCTGGAGCAGGCCGCGGCCTCGCTGCGCTGCTTCGACCCCGAGCTGGTCCACGGGTTGCTGCAGACCGAGGACTACGCCCGGGCCGTGATCGGGGCCGACCCGCGGTTGACGCCGGAGGTGGTCGAGGAGCGGGTGCGGTTCCGCATGGACCGCCAGCGCCGGCTCTTCGCCCGGCGACCGGACTTGACGATCGTCCTCGGGGCCGCTGCGGTCTCGCTCGTCGTCGACTCACCCGGCGTCATGTCGGCTCAGCTGGCGCACATCAAGGAGGTCGTCACCAGCGGTGCCGCCGAGGTCCGGGTGTTGCCCTGGACTGTGGGCGCCTATCCGATGCGGGGCAACTTCACGATCCTGGACTTTGTCGACGACGAGGACCCCACCGTCGTCTACGTGGAGTTCTCGGGCGGATCCCGCTATGTGGAGTCCGCCGATCAGGTGCGCGAGTACGAGGTCGTGTTCAGCGATCTGCTGAGCAAGACCGTGGCAGTGGAGGAGTGGACCGGATGAACGAGACCCCGTGGGTCAAGGCGACCGCCAGCAACTCGGATGGCACGTGCGTCGAGCAGCGACGGGTTGGTGACGTGATCGAGGTGCGCGACACCAAGGACCGGGGTGGGCCCGTGCTCCGGTTCACCCGCGCCGAGTTCGCGGCGTGGCTGGACGGCGCCCGGGGTGGCGAGTTCGACCACCTGCTCGACGGCGGCTGACCTGGCCCGGGCAGGCGCCCGAGAGCCTCACCGACTGCCGGTCAGGAGCGCACCAGCGCCCGCAGGAGGAGCGTGACGAACCACGCCTGCGCGCCCGTGCCGAACCCCGCGGCGAGCGCGTAGCCGATGGCGGCGTCGACGGGCTCGACCCGGCCGGGCGCCCGCCAGCGGGCCGAGACGTCCGGAGCGGACCCGCCGTCGCACACCGACCAGAGCCTGCCCAGCTCGCGGCCGTCGCGCAGCAGCTTGCTGCGCTCGCTCGTGCAGGGCACGAGCCGCAGGCGGACGGCGTCGCGGCGGGCGTCGACGCGGTGGGAGCGGCGGGTGAGCCCGCCGCCGGCGGGCGCCACCTCCCACCGGCGACCCGCGGCGAGCAGGTCGAGGCGGGCCGGGTCGCGGGTGCCGATCGGGGCGTGCGGGTGGCGGGGCTCGGCCTCGCGGCGGCGCAGCAGGACCCGCGGCACCGCGGCCCCGGAGACCTCGACCAGCCCGGCCACCCGGTCGACCTCGACCCGCACGTGGCCGAACCGTTCGTCCCGTTCCGCCATCGGTCATCCCGTCCGCGCGTCGTTCCCGGTTCGCCGGACGGTTCGGAGGCGGGCGACCCGGCGTTACCCCGCGCCGACCTCAGGGGTTGACGACCACCACCCCGGCCGCGTCCGCGGTGGTCGAGCCGCCCTTGGTCACGGTGACCTGCCCGCCGCCGCTGCTCACGTCGTAGCCTGCGTTCGGGACCAGGCCGGTGACCAGCACCCGAGTCACCCCGGCGGGCACCGGCACGGTGGTGGTGTCGACCTCCGCCCCGACGTCGACGGGGAAGACCGCGGCGGTGCCGGACACCGCAGCACCCGCGTAGGGCCGCCCGCCGGTGCTCTCCACGAGGGTCGCCGGGTCCGCGGCGACCCCGCCGTCGGCGCCTTGGACCACGTGCAGGAACCGGGCCGAGGGCGGACCGCCGGTCGCGTCGACCTGCACCTGGAACAGCATCGGCTCCCCGAGCGAGGTGGTGCCCAGGTGCGGGGCGGCCGGGCCGGACGTGATCGTCGCCCCGGCCGGCAGCAGCGTCGTGCTGAACAGCTGCTGCCCGCCGGGCGTCCGCACGGTCGCCAGCGGCCCGACCACCTCGGCCTGCGCCGGCACGTTCAGCCAGAACCGCTTGAAGCGGCCGGCGGTCGCGGTCTCCGCGCGGTCGTAGACGATCACGTGGTCGGGCTGCAGCCAGACCACCGAGCGGCTGGCGTGCCGCACGTCGTCGCGCTGGTCGTCGACCCAGTTGTAGAGCGCCGTGGCGTCGCCGAGCGCGTAGAACCAGCCCTCGCCCTCGCCCTGCGCGACCAGCGTCGGGTCGGTGGGCGAGACGATCGGCACCTGCGAACCGCGCGCGGCGATGTCGGCGAACGGTTCGTCCAGCGGCGCCACCGGTGGATCGTTCTCGATGGTCAGGGTGTTGTGGTAGTCGGTGTACCAGGGCGTGTCGTAGCCGGTGTGCTTCTTGGTCAGCCACTCCCCGCGCCGGTACAGCTCGAACTCGTTGGCGTCGCTGCCCTGGTGGTCGATCGTCTTCCAGGTCAGCCCGTAGGTGAACCAGCTCGCCTCCGGGCACCAGCAGGTGCGCGCCGAGTACCGGTTCAGGCCCTGCGCCGCGTGGGACAGCGGCAGCGGGGGGCGCGGGTCGGCGGGCGGGGCCGCGGTGGGGTCGAGGGCCAGGAAGTACCACATCGAGGTGAAGTACTCGCTGGTGTTCCCCACCCGGTCGACCAGCCCCTCGGCGCCGCCGGGCGAGACGTCGGTGATGTACCAGCGCACCGCGTCCAGGGTCGCCCGGTCGCCGCGGTCGGCGGCGTAGAGGCCGAGCGGCACCAGCGCGTCGGTGATGTCGTGGGCCTGGTACCGCTCGAAGTCGCCGAAGGAGGCGGGCTGGTAGACCGGCACCTCCCCGATCTCCAGCTCGGGCGGCGCCCGGGTCGGCACCGGGGCGATCGAGTGCAGCTGGGCGGGCAGGAACGCGGCGAAGAACGGGTTGTCGCCCATCACCGACTGCGGACCGTTCCTCGCCGGGTCGGCCTGGCCCGCGGTGTGCAGGGCGAAGCCGAGCTGGGTCATGTAGGCGATCGAGCTCTGCGCGTACTCGGTGCCCTCCGGCGAGTGCCCGCCCGCCGCCTCGGTCCGCAGGGCGTGGTCGGTCTGGTACCACCACAGGTTGAGCGCGTCGCGCAGGTAGGAGGCCAGCTCGCCACCGGGGTCGTCGGCGGGGTCCAGCGCCAGCGCCATCAGCACCAGGTTGCGCCCGTGCGCGGTGAAGTAGTTGTTCGTCGCCCAGCGCACCTGGGTCCTGTCGGCGAGCAGCGCCGCGTCGGGCGCCGCCCCGGCCCGGGTGAAGTCGGTGGCACCCCCGCCCGCCGAGACCGCGGGGTAGGCGGTGAACTGCTCGCCCGCCCAGCGCAGGAACACCTTCTGGATCCGCGCCCGGTCGTCGGCGGAGAAGTACGGGTAGGCCCAGTCGACGGTCAGCGGGAAGGCCGCCCCCTGCCAGCGGGAGCGGTTGAAGACGGCGAAGCGCGGGTCGACCCAGGGGTCGCCCTCAGCCCCGACCCCGGCCTCCGCCTTCCCGATCACGTGCATCAGCAGCTCGCGCGCCCGGTGGCCCCAGTCGGCGCGGGCCGCCTCGTCCGGGTCGACCAGCGACATGAACGCGAAGAGCTGCGCGTTCAGCTCCGTCGGGTAGGTCTCGTAGTCCGCCGAGCCGGTGTCCTGCGCGGGGATGGTGCCGTCGTCCATCCACCCCTTCGACCGCTCGGCCAGCGCCACGACGCCGCCCTCCCACAGCGGGTTCTCCGGGGTGGCCCAGGAGCGCAGGCGCTCGACGTCGCCCTCCCGGATGAACAGGCGGGGGTGCCCGGCGACCGGATCGACCGGGCCGCTCGGGCGCGACGAGCGCGTCTGCGGCTCACCGGTGATCACCGTCGTGCAGCCGGACACGACGAGCGCGGCCACCGCCGTGAGCACCCACAGGCCCCGCACGCGTCGACGCACGACCCCACCCCCTCGCCCGCCCGGCCGAGAGCGGCGGCGCACACACCCCGGATCAGCAGCGGAGTCGCCCGGACAGCGGCAGGCGTTACGGCGCGAGGCGGCATCGCGGCGGCGCGAAGCGTCGCTTCGCCTGTGCGCGGGCGCGGAGTTCGAGCCCGTCCTCGCAGACTCTCCCTGCTCCTCGCAGGTGCTGTGGTCGCTGCGAGGAGCACGCTGCCTCTGCGAAGACACCGGATGGGGGGCGCGGACACGACCGGTACCTACGGAGAGCTACGGATGTCGGCCCCACGTTGCTGCAGTTCCCGGACATCAGCCCCCGTGCCTACGAGCACCCCGCGGATCGGGCCGCGATGGCGGCCCTGCGGTCCGCGTCTCGCACCGCCCACCGGAAGATCCTCAGCGACCGTCCACGGCGGCGGCCAGCCGGGTGACCAGCTCCTGCACGTGCGCCACCAGTTCGGGCGGTTCGTGCACCTCGAACGGGAACCCGAACAGCCCGACGTAGAGCAGCAGCTCGTCGAGCGAGTTCGATCCGGCGTGCAGCGTGCAGGAGCGCTCGTCGACCGCTTCGAGCACGCCGACGGTCGGCGCGATCCGGTCCGCGGCCACCTCGACCGGCACCTGCAGGGTGAACCGCGCGCGGTGGCGGTACGCCCGGGTGGTGATCCCGCCGGCCACGAACGACGGCAGGTCGTCGGGCAGGGCGCGCGGGGTGAAGCGGGGCCCGGTGGGGACGCGGGGGTGCAGCCGGTCGACCCGGAAGGTCCGCCAGTCGTCCCGGTCGAGGTCCCAGGCCACCAGGTACCACCGCCGCCCGGTGTGCACCAGCCGGTGCGGTTCGGTCCGCCGGATGGTCGCGGTGCCGTCGTGACCGGCGTAGTCGAACCGCAACTGTTCGGTGGCCCGGCAGGCCGCGGCCACCGCCACCAGCACGTCCGGCGCCACCGAGGGGCCGCCGCCGGGAAGGCTCACCGTGACCGCGTTCAGGGTGCCGACCCGGTGCCGGAGCCGGGCGGGCAGCACCGCCTCCAGCTTGGCCAGCGCCCGCACCGAGGACTCCTCGGTGCCGGTCACCCCACCGGTCGCCGCGGCGCGCAAGCCGACCGCCACCGCGATGGCCTCGTCGTCGTCGAGCAGCAGCGGGGGCAGCCGGGCGCCGGCGCCGAGCCGGTAGCCGGCAGTCCCCGCCGTGGCGTGCACCGGGTAGCCCAGGGTGCGCAGCCGGTCGACGTCGCGGCGGACCGTCCGCACGTCCACCTCCAGGCGGTCGGCCAGCTCACCACCGGACCAGGTGCGCTGGGTCTGCAGCAACGACAGCAGGCGCAGCAGCCGCGCCGAGCTCTCCGCCATGTCGGCGATTCTGACATCCGGCTAGGACAGAAACTGTCCTAACCGGCTCCTACTGTCATCGGTATGACCGACACCGAGGACCTGCACCCGTTCCGCGTCGACATCCCGCAGGCCGAGCTCGACGACCTGGCCGCCCGGCTCGACGCCACCCGCTGGCCCGCCCCGCTGCCCGGCGACGGCTGGGACACCGGGGTCCCCACGACCTGGCTGCGCGGCATGGTCGAGCACTGGCGGCACGGCTACGACTGGCGGGCGGCCGAGCGCGCGCTCAACGCGGTCCCGCAGTTCACCACCGAGATCGACGGCCAGCGCATCCACTTCCTGCACGCCCGCTCGGCGCACCCGGACGCGCTCCCGCTGGTGCTCACCCACGGCTGGCCCGGCTCGGTGGTCGAGTTCCTCGACCTGGTCGGCCCGCTGACCGACCCGGTCGCGCACGGCGGCGCCGCGTCCGACGCGTTTCACGTGGTCATCCCGTCGCTGCCCGGCTTCGGCTTCTCCGGTCCGGTGTCCGACGGCGGCTGGACGACCGAGCGGATCGCCCGGGCCTGGGCCGAGCTGATGAGCCGGCTCGGCTACCAGCGGTTCGGCGCCCAGGGCGGCGACGTGGGGGCGGGGGTCTCCACGGAGCTGGGACGCGTGGTCCCGGACCGGGTGGTCGCCGTGCACGTCAACGGCGGGACCGGGCTGCCGCCGATGCCGCAGTCGGACGAGGAGCGCGCGGCGCTGACCGAACTGGAGCGCGACCGGGTGGGCCGGATCGAGGCGTTCATGCAGGAGGAGTTCGGCTACATCGCGGTCCAGTCGACCCGCCCGCAGACCCTCGCCTACGGGCTGGTCGACTCCCCGGTCGGGCAGCTCGCCTGGATCATGGACAAGTTCCGGGAGTGGACCCACCCGCGGTCCACGCTCCCGGAGGAGATCGTCGACCGGGACCGGCTGCTCACCGACGTGATGCTCTACTGGCTGACCGGCACGGCGGGCTCGGCGGCCTACGTCGGCTACGCGCAGCCGCAGTCCTGGGAGCCGGCGGTGAATTCCGGCGTCCCCACCGGGGTGATCGTGTTCGCCCACGACGTCGGCATCCGGCGGTACGCGGAGCTGGACAACACCATCGTGCGGTGGACCGACGTCGACCACGGCGGCCACTTCGCCGCGCTGGAGGAGCCGGAGCTGCTGCTCGCCGACGTCCGCGAGTTCTTCCGCGGGTACCGCTGACCGGGCGCGGTTCACCACGCCCGGCTCCGGTTCGACCCGCGCGGCGAACGGGCCGCATCGATAGATGCAGAACGCATCGGACAGCGGCCCACCGAGGTGATCTCCGCCGAATGGGTTTCCGCAGGTCGAGATTGGTGCGCCCGAAGGGATTCGAACCCCTAACCTTCTGATCCGTAGTCAGATGCTCTATCCGTTGAGCTACGGGCGCGTGATCTTCAGTTATCCGGTGGCCAGCTTAGCCGACCACCGGCGCGGAGGCTCCGGGATTTGAACCCGGGATGGGGGGTTACCCCAAACCGCATTAGCAGTGCGGCGCCATAGACCAGACTAGGCGAAGCCTCCCGGGGCCTCTCGGCCCTCCAACGCTCACCAGGGTACACAGCGCGTTCAAGCGGGATCACGGGGGTCCGGGGTTCGCAGCGCGAGGAACGGGGCCAGGGCGGACGGGTCCAGGAGGGCGCCGCGGCTGACGGCCCGGTCGGGGTCGGCGCCCGCCAGGATCTTCTTGACCGGTACCTCGCACTTCTTGCCGTTCAGGGTCCGGGGGACGGCGTCGATGAGGACGAAGCGGTCGGGGACGTGGCGGGGCGACAGCTCGGTGCGCAGGGCACGGCGCAGCCGCGGCTCCACCTCCTCGAGCGACGCCCCCTCGGCCAGGACGAGGAAGCACAGCAGGGCGCCCTCGTCGCGGGCGCCGAGCTCGGTGGTGTCGATCACCAGGGAGTCCAGGACCTCGTCGAAGCCCTCGGTGACGGCGTAGAAGTCGGCGGTGCCCATGCGGACGCCGCCGCGGTTGAGGGTGGAGTCGCTGCGGCCGTAGATGACGTAGGAGCCGCGGGGGGTGCGGCGCACCCAGTCGCCGTGGCGCCACACGCCCGGGTAGTCCTCGAAGTAGGCGGCGCGCAGGCGGCTGCCGTCGGGGTCGTCCCAGAACGCCACCGGCATCGACGGCATCGGCTGGGTGATCACCAACTCGCCCACCTCGTCGACGACCTCCTCGCCCGCATCGTCGTAGGCCACCACGGCGGCGCCCAGCGCCGCGCAGGACAGCTCGCCCAGCCACACCGGGACGGTCGGGGCGGCGGCGACGAAGGCCGCGCAGACGTCGGTGCCGCCCGACACCGAGCAGATCTGCACGTGCCCGCCGACGGCGTCGCCGATCCAGCGGAAGCCCTCGACCGACAGGGGGGCGCCGGTGGAGCCGATGGCGCGCAGGGCGGAGAGGTCGACGTCGTCGCGGGGGCGCAGGCCGGCCTTGAGGCAGGACTGGACGTAGGGCGCGGAGACCCCGAAGTAGGTGATCCGGTGCTCCTCGGCGAGCCGCCAGAGCGCGCCGAGGTCGGGGTGGCCGGGGCTACCGTCGAACAGCACGATCGTGGCGCCCACCAGCAGGCCGGCGATGAGGAAGTTCCACATCATCCAGCCGGTGGTGGTGAACCAGAAGAACCGCTCCCCCGGCCCGAGCTCCATCTGCAGGCGCAGCGCCTTGAGGTGCTCCAGGACGATGCCGCCGTGGCCGTGCACGATGCCCTTGGGCAGGCCGGTGGTGCCCGACGAGTAGAGCACCCACAGGGGGTGGTCGAAGGGCACCGGCTCGAACTCCAGCGGGCCCGGGGCCGCGGTGAGCTCGGCCCACGCCACGGTGTCGTCCAGGGTGGCCGCGTCGTCCAGGTACGGCAGCAGGACGGTGGCGCGCAGCGTGGGCATCTTCGCCCGCAGCGCGTCGACGGTGGGGCGGATGTCGAACGCCCTGCCGCCGTAGCGGTAGCCGTCGACGGCGAGCAGCACCACCGGTTCGACCTGGGCGAAGCGGTCGTGCACGGCGCGGGCCCCGAAGTCCGGCGAGCACGACGACCAGATCGCGCCGAGGCTGGCCGCGGCCAGGAACAGCACCAGCGTCTCGACGCAGTTCGGGGCCAGCGCGACGACCCGGTCGCCGCGCCCGACGCCCAGCCCGACGAGCCCGGCGCGGGCCCGGCCCACCTGCTCGCGCAGCTCGGCGTGGGTGACCCGGCGCTGCCGGCCGTCCTCCCGGGCGAACACGACGGCGAGGTCGTCGTCGGCGCGGCCCGGGCCGGGGGTGAGCGCGTGCTCGGCGTAGTTCAGGGTGCCGCCGGGGAACCACTCGGCGCCCGGCATGGCCCGCGAACCGAGGACGGCGCTCGGCCGGTCGTGCCAGCGCACGCCCAGGAACTCGGCCGCTGCCGACCAGAAGCCCTCCAGGTCGGTGACCGACCACTCGTGCAGCGCGGCGTAGTCGGGCAGGTCGACGCCGCGGGTCCGCCGGACGTGGGCCGCGAACTCGGTGATCGGACCGGCGTGCCCGGGTTCCGGAGCCCACAGGACGTCGGGGGTCTCGGCGGTCGTCATGCCGGTCAGCATGCATCAGTCGGGCGGCTCGCAGACAGTGTCCGCGAGCCACATCCCACCCGCGGGCGGTGTGCTCAGCGCAGGTGCGAGTCGAACCAGTTGAGCGTGCGCTGCCAGGCGTCGGCGGCGTGGGCGGGGTCGTCGTCGAAGCGGTGCCCGGTGCGCGGGTAGACCACGACCTGCGTGGCCACCTCGGAGGCCTGCGCGGCCTTGCGCAGCCGGTCGATGTCGCCCTCCTCGGCGGGGCCGTCGGGTTCGCCGTAGAGGCCCAGCCACGGGCAGGTGAGTCCGGGGGCCACCCCGATCAGCGAGTCGAGCCGCCCGGAGGGCGTGTGCACGCCGCCGCCCCCGACGGTCACGGCCGCGCCCAGGGTGCGCTCGGCGGCGACCATGACGGCCACCGAGCCGCCCAGGTCGAAGCCGATGACGCCCATCCGGTCGGCGGTGACGTCGTGGTCGGCGAGCCAGCCGAACGCGGTGTCGGTGTCGGCCAGCACCTGCTGGCCGTCGAGCCGGTCGACGTGCTCGCGGACGTTCGCGTCGTCGGCGCCGTCGAGCTCGTCGGCGCCGTCGCGGTGGTAGAGGTGCGGTGCGACGGCCAGCCAGCCGTCCCCGGCGAGACCCGATACCAGCCCGCGCACGGAGTCGGTGACGCCCCGTGCCTCGTGCAGTACGACGATCCCCCCGCGGATAGAGCTGACCGGCTCCGCAACGGTGAGTCGGAGCACGCTGCCGTCGACGAGCGGGACGGCCTCGGTGCGGATCTCGGTCATGACCACAGAGTCGCACGGACCCGAGGCCCGGTCGGCGCCGGGCAGCTACCGTTCAGCCCATGACCTCCATCCGCGCCGACCTGGACAGCCTTCCGGCCTACGTGCCGGGCCGCACCATCCCGGGGGCGATCAAACTCGCCAGCAACGAGGTGTCCCTGCCGCCGTCCCGGGCGGTGCTGGAGGCGATCGCCGAGGCCGCCGCGGGCGGCAACCGCTACCCCGATCTCGCCGTCACCGGGCTCACCGGGCGCCTCGCCGAGACGCTCGGCGTGGCGCCGGAGCGGATCGCGGTGGGCTGCGGGTCGGTGAGCCTGTGCCAGCAGCTGGTCCAGGCGACCTGCCGGGAGCCCTCCGACGAGGTGGTCTTCGCCTGGCGCTCGTTCGAGGCCTACCCGATCGTCACCCAGATCGGCGGGGCCACCGCCGTCACCGTCGGGCTCGACGACGGGTTCCGCCACGACCTGGACGCGATGGCCGCCGCGGTCACCCCGCGCACCCGGCTGGTGTTCGTGTGCAGCCCGAACAACCCGACCGGCACCGCCGTCACCGGCGACGAGCTGGAGCGGTTCCTGGCCGCGGTCGGCCCCGAGGTCGTGGTCGCCCTCGACGAGGCCTACCACGAGTACGTCACCGACCCCCACGTCGTCGACGGGCTCACCCTGCTCGACCGGCACCCCAACCTGGTGGTGCTGCGCACCTTCTCCAAGGCCTACCGGCTGGCCGCGCTGCGGGTCGGCTACGCGGTCGGCGCCGTCGAGGTGATCACCGCGCTGCGCAAGGTGTGCTCGCCGTTCAGCGTCAGCTCGGTGGCCCAGGCCGGCGCGATCGCCGCGCTGGCCGACGCGGACAACCTGCTGGCCTCCTGCGCCGAGGTGGTCGAGGAGCGGGTGCGGGTGCGCGACGCGCTGGTCGGGGCCGGGTTCGTGGTGCCGCCGACGCAGGCCAACTTCGTCTGGTTGGCGCTGGGCGAGCGGGCCGGCGAGTTCGCCGCGCACTGCCTCGACCACAAGGTCGTCGTCCGGCCCTTCCCGGCCGACGGGGTGCGGGTCACGGTAGCCTCGCGCGCCGAGAACGACACGTTCCTGGCCGCCGCGCTCGCGTTCTCCGCCACCGGCTGAACCCTCGCCCGAGCAACCTGACCGCAGGTGTCAGGTAATCGGGCGCACGCTCGGCGCCATGGTCGATCCCACCGGCGTCCCCAGCGACACCACCCACCCGCCCGACGCCGATCCGCGCCCGCTGCTGCACCGCGCCGCCGACCAGGTGGTGGCGCTGCTCGCCGCGCTCGCCCCGGACGACCTGCACCGCCCCACCCCGTGCCACGGCCTCGACGTGCGCGCGCTGGGCGGGCACGTCCTCGGGGCGCTGCGCGGCGCCGCACTGGTGGCCACCGGCCGGCCCGTCCCGGCGCGGCCGGTGCTCGTGCTGGGCGCGGTGCCGGTGCTGGCCGCGCGCGCCCGCGCCGACCGCGACCGCCTGGTCGCCGCGTGGTCCGACGACGCCGTGCTGGTCCGACGGCTGCACTCGCCGCTCGGGACGGTCAGCGGGCGGGAGGCCGCCGTCGTCCACGCCCTCGAGCTCGTCGTGCACGCCTGGGACCTCGCCACCGCCGTCGGGCGGGCCGAGGAGCTCGACGCGGCACCGGCCGCCGCGCTCGTACCGGCCGCGGTCGAGTTCGTGCCGGCCCGACCGCGGGGCGGGCGCGTCCCGTACGGGCCGGTGGTGCCCGTCCCGCCCGACGCCTGCCCGTACGAGCGGCTGGCCGGCTGGCTCGGCCGCGACCCGGCGTGGTCGCCGTGGGTCCCGGCCACCCCGCCGCCGACCGGCTGACCGGCGCTTTCCCCCGACACGACTGGCAGGCTGCCCCGATGCGCTCGCAACGACTGCTGTCGCTGCTGCTGATCCTGCAGACCCGGGCCCGGGCCACCGCCCCGGAGCTGGCCCGCGAGCTGGAGATCTCCGTCCGCACGGTCTACCGCGACGTCGCCGCGCTGTCCGCGGCCGGCGTCCCCGTCTACACCGAGCAGGGCCACAACGGCGGCATCCGGCTGCTGCCCGGCTACCGCACCGACATCACCGGGCTGACCGCCGCCGAGTCGCGCGCACTCGTCGCGCTGACCGGGCGCGCCATCCCCGACGACCTCGGCCTGGGCACGGCCCTGAGCAGCGCCGTGCACAAGCTGATCGCCGCCGTCCCGGCCTCGCACCGCGCCGACGCGCAGCGCGCCCGGCAGCGGGTCCTGGTCGACCACACCGGCTGGTACCGCTCCGCCCCGCCCACCCCGCTGCTCGGCGCGGTGCAGGAGGCGGTGTGGGCCGACCGGCGATTACGGGTGGGCTACCGCCACGGCGACGGCCGCACGGCCGAGTACCTGCTCGACCCGTACGGCCTGGTCGTCAAGGCCGGGGTCTGGTACCTGGTCGCCGCGCACCGGGGGGTCGCGCGGCTGCACCGGGTCGACCGGATCGGCTCCGCGGTCGCGCTGGACGAGCGGGCGGTCCGCCCGGACGACGTCGACCTGGCCACGGTCTGGACCGGCCTGCGCGACCGCTTCGAGGCCCACGCCGCCGTCCGGGTGCGGCTGCGGGTGAGCGCGGACGAGGTCGACCTGGTGGTGCGGATGACCGACGGCCGCCGGGTGGGCGACCCGGTCGTGGTGGAGCCGGGGGCGGACGGGCGGGCCGGCGTCGAGGTGGCCTTCCCGTCCGGCGAGCTGGCCCGGATCACCCTGCTGGGGCTGGGCCGGGCGGTGGAGATCGTCGAGCCGGTCGAGCTGCGCGACGAGGTGCTCGACGCCGCCCGCGAGCTGGTGGCGGCCTACGGCGGCTGACCGCCGCGGCCGATCCGACTGCCCTGCCGCCTGCCCTCGGGTTCAGGAAGGTGGCCTTCCTGAACCTGCCGGAGCGCCGCGAGGGGGCGGCGGGGTCCGGCGGGTGGGTCAGGAGGGGAGGCCGTCGAGGACGGCGCGGGTGCCGGACAGGCCCAGCCGGGTGGCGCCGGCGCGGATCATCGCCACCGCCGCGTCGGCCGTGCGGATGCCGCCGCTGGCCTTGACCCCGAGCCGCCCGCCGACCGCCTCGGCCATCAGCCGGACGGCGTGCTCGCTCGCCCCGCCGCCGGGGTGGAAGCCGGTGGAGGTCTTGACGAAGTCGGCGCCCGCCTGCTCGGCGGCACGGCAGCTGCCGACGATCTCCTCGTCGGTCAGGGCCGCGCTCTCGATGATCACCTTGAGCAGGGCGGGGGCGGGCACGGCGGCGCGCACGGCGGCGATCTGGGCGGCCACCGCGGCCCACTCGCCCGCCTTGACCAGGCCGAGGTCGACGACCATGTCGACCTCGTCGGCGCCGTGCTCGACCGAGGCCGCGGCCTCGGCGGCCTTGACCGCGTCGTGGTGGGCGCCGGAGGGGAAGCCGCACACGGTGGCCACCTTGACCGCCGGGGACAGCACGCCCGGCGGGATCGGCAGCCGGGACGGCGACACGCACACCGAGAACGCGCCGAGGTCGCCTGCCTCGGCGCAGAGGGCGGCGACGTCGGCGGCGGTGGCCTCGGGCTTGAGCAGGGTGTGGTCGACGAGGCGGGCGACGGTCTCCCGGGTGATCGAGCTGGCGGTCACGGAACTGCCTCCTGTCGGATGGGGACACCGCAGTCCCTACACGCGAACACCGGGCCGCGCCATCGGCGCGGCCCGGTGCCGGTCGTGGGTGGGCGGGTCGGGGCAGTCAGTGGCGCACGCCGCGACGGCCCCAGATCCCGGCCACGACGGCCACGCCGATCGCGGCGACCACGACCTGCAGGATCAGCTCGATCCAGTCGATGCCCGAGGTCTGCGCGACGCCGAACAACCGGGCCAGTCCGGTCCCGATGAAGGCGGCGACGATGCCGACCACGATGGTCAGCCAGATCGGGATGTTCTGCTTGCCGGGCACGACGAGCCGGCCCAGGGCTCCGATGATGGCTCCGACGACGATGGCGGTGATGATCCCGGTAACGGTCATGGCGACTCCCCTGGAGGTCGGCGGGCGGCACCCCGCGCCGCCCGTCCGGTTCCGTGGTAGCACTCACCGACCGGCGATGCACGGCCCTGGGGGCGCGGCCACCCGAACGGTCACCGGGACGACGCGCGCCGTTCAGGCCTCCAGCACGTAGCCCTCGCCGCGCACCGTGCGGATGCGCTCCGGGCCGATCTTGCGCCGCAGGTAGGAGATGTAGACCTGGACGAGGTTGGCCGAGGCAGGCTCGGACCAGACCTCGCGGGCGAGCCGGTCGGGCGCCACGACCTCGCCCGGCGCCCCCAGCAGCGCCATGAGCAGCGCGTACTCCGTGGGCGATAGCGACACCGACTGCCCGTCGACGGTGACCTCGCCGAACTCGGTGTCGACGGCGAGCTCGCCCTGGCGCAGGACGGTGCTCTCGATGACCGGCCCCAGCCGCAGCCGCAACCGGATGCGGGCGGCCAGCTCGTCGACGGCGAAGGGCCGCAGCAGGTAGTCGTCGCGGTCGCCGCGCAGCTGGACCAGCAGCCCGGCCCGGCGCTCGCGCGGGGTGATGGCGATGACCGTCACGTTGGGCGCCTCGGACTGCACCGCGGCGATGACGCCGGCCTGGTCGGGGCCGGGCAGCTCGACGTCGAGGACGAGGAGCGCGGGGTCGCGGGCGCGCACGACGTCGAGGACGCCGATGCCGTCGGTGACGGGGCTGACGTTCACCCCCTCGGCACGGAGGCTGCGCAGCACGGAGGCCGACGCGGCCGTCGGGGGCAGCGCCAGCACGACATGGTCGTTCGGGGGCACGAACACACGCGACGGCCCCAGCGCCGTCGAGTACGGGGACGCACCCCCCGGGGGAGCAGCGGGGAGCATCGCCGCGATTGTGGCGTACATCGAGCGCGATAACAATCGCCTAACAGGAGCGCGTCCACCCGTACGGTGTCCGCCGTCCGAGTGGGACCGCTCGTCGCGAGCTGAGAAGTTTGTTGCGCCGATCGGGCTAGTTCGAGGGGCATTGGTCCGATTTGCCTGCGATCCGGCGCGTCCGATCGACCTGTGGGCGCGTTCGCGCAACCTCACCTCTCAGGTTGGGTGATCACCTGTGGTCACCCTCCCTATGGTTCCTCCCCATGCGCCGGAATCACTCCGATGCGGGTGGTCGCACGGAGTCATCGACCGAGCTGATCGCACGAATCACCGCAGAGCGGCAGAGCCGCACGTCCAGGTCGAGCGGTCGGCACAGTGCCGACCCCGCAGGCACCGCTGCGGCCCCACGGTCCACCGAGCGCACCTCGCGGCACAAGGTCGAGCGGCCCTCGCGGCACGCTCCCGAGCAGTCGAGTGAGAAGACCTCGCGCCACCACGTCGCCGGCGTCGGCGCCACCGCCGCCATCCCGGCCGCCGCCGCGCGCCCCGCCCTCGACACCGCCGCGATCCCGCGGGTCGCCCCGCGGCCGGTCGTCCCGGCCGGCCGGGACGTCGACGCGACCGCGGTCCGCCGCCTCCCCCACCGCCCCGCGGACGTCGAGGCCACCGCCGTGCGCGGCGCGGTCACCACCGCCGACCCGGCGGGCACCTCGGTCATCGCCCCCGTCCTCGACCGCGACCAGGTCACCGAGGAGATCTCCCCGCACCCGATCGGCCTCGACACCGACGAGGACACCGAGGACGCCGAGATCGAGCAGGACCGCGTCGACACCGACGAGGTCGCCGACGACGCGCAGGACGAGGTCGGCGCCCGGCGCCGCCGCCGGCAGGCCAAGTCGATCGGCCGCCGGCTGGCCCCGCTCGCCGTCGGCGCCGCGGTGATGCTGGTGGCCACGTCCGTGGCCACGTTCATCCAGCCCCCCGACGAGGACCAGGTCGCCGCGCCGGACCTGAGCAGCCAGTTCGTCAACGCTCCCCCGGTCGAGCCGGACGTCGTGGCCGACATCCCGCCCGCGCCCGTCCCGCAGGTGCCCGCGCCCGAGGTCCCGGCGGTGACGCCGGTCGAGGAGGCCGCGCCCGAGGCGCCCCCGGAGCCCGTCAAGCCTGCCCGCAACGAGGGCACCACCGCCGCGAACAAGTTCGGGTGGAAGCTCGTCGAGCGCGACGAGTTCGACAACGGACTCGGCGACGGGTGGGCGAACGCCTACGACGGCGAGGGCCACAACGGCAACGGCCGCCGCGTCCCGGAGAAGGTCACCGTCGAGAACGGCAACCTCGTGATCCGCGGCGACGAGGACGGCGACACCGGCGGCATCGCCTGGGACGAGGGCCAGGAGTTCGGCCGCTGGGAGCTGCGCGCCAAGTTCCCGAAGGGCGACAAGCAGTACCACCCGGTGCTGCTGCTGTGGCCCAGCGCCGAGAACTGGCCGGTCGGTGGCGAGGTCGACTTCGCCGAGACCAACAGCGACGCCGACGACGTGATGTTCTTCCTGCACTACGGCGAGGACAACAGCCAGGTCTTCGACCGCAAGCAGATCGACATCACGCAGTGGCACAACTACGCGGTCGAGTGGGTCGACGGCCGGATCACCGGCTACATCGACGGTGAGAAGTGGTTCGAGAGCACCGACGACGACCAGATGCCGCCCGGCGACATGCACCTGACAGTCCAGCTGGACTACTTCCCCGACGAAGGCGACCCGGAGCCCTCCGAGATGCTGGTCGACTTCGTCCGGATCTACGAGTAGCAGCGAAGTACCACTCCCACCCCACCCCCGTCCCGCCCGGCGCCCCCCCCCGGGCGGGACGGCCCGTTTTCCGGTGTCGAGGCGTCGGGGGCGTCCGGCAGGATCGCCGCGTGGACGTCACCGGGTACCTCGACGAGCTGCAGCGCCAGGGCCGGGCGCTGGCGGCCGCGGCCGCGGCCGCCGGGGTCGACGCGCCGGTGCCGACGTGCCCGGGGTGGACGGTCCGCGACCTGCTGGCCCACACCGGCGGGGTGCACGCCTGGGCGGTGCCGTTCGTGCGCGCCGACCCCGCCGCCGATCCCGACGTCGCGGAGGACGACCTGGCCCGCCCCGAAGGCGACCCGCTCGCCTGGTACCGGGAGCGCAACGCCGAGCTGGTGGCGGCGCTGCGGGCCGCGCCGCCCGACCTGCCCACCGGGGCGTTCCTGCCCGCCCCGTCGCCGCTGGCGTTCTGGGCACGCAGGCAGGCCCACGAGGCCGCCGTGCACCGCGCCGATGCGGACGCCGCCGCGGGCACCCCCGACCCGGCCGCGGGGCACCCGACGGAGTTCGCCGTGGACGGGATCGACGAGCTGCTCATGGGGTTCCTGTCGCGACCCGGTCGCCTGCGCAGCGACGCTGCCTACCGGTTCGTCGTGGCCCCGGACGACGCCCCCGCGCGCTGGCTGGTCGAGGTGGGGCCGGACGGCGCGACGATCGAGCGCGGCACCGGGCCCGCGGACGCGACGCTGCGCGGGTCGGCCGGACTGCTGTACCTGCACCTGTGGAACCGGGTGCCCGCCGTCCCGGTCGAGGGCGACGCCGCCGTGGCCGCCCGCTGGCGCGAGCTCGCCCGCGTCACCTGGGAGTGACCACGGTCGGGAGCAGCCCGTCGACCAGTCGGTCGACGACCTCGTCGGTCGGCGTGCCCGCGTCGATGGAGGTGGTCAGCCGGTCGAGGAGCAGCCCGTCGATCGCGTAGTGGAACAGCGCTATCTCGGCGGGGCCGCCGGGCAGGCCGGCCGAGCGGTTGAACTCGACGTCGCCCGCGAAGCCGGCGCGCAGCCACTCGCCGACGGTCTCGCGCAGCTCGGGGCGGCGGGCGGCCTCCAGGCGCAGCTCGAACAGGGCGAGCGTGACGTCCCGCTCGGCGGTGAGCCGGGTGACGATGTCGCGGACGTAGTCGGCGAAGAGCTCCCGCGACGGCGGGCGCGCGGCCAGCCCGGCGTGCACGTCCGGGTCGGGGGCGAGGCGTTCGCCGATGCGCGTGAACAGCCCGCCGATCAGCGCCTGCCTGCTGCGGAAGTAGTTGGAGGTCGTCCCGGCGGGCACGCCGGCCTCGGTGTCGACGGCGCGGTGGGTGAGGCCGCGCGCGCCGTCGCGGGCCAGCACGGCCAGCCCGGCGTCGGCCAGCTCCCGGCGGCGTCCCTCGTTGCGGACCATGCGCACAGGCTAGCGCAAACCACTATGCCTGTTGTACTTTCTCTCAACCACTACAGGCACTGTGATTGGAGACCCCGTGCGAGAGCTCACCTACTTCGTGGCCGTCAGCCTCGACGGCTTCATCGCCGCCCCCGACGACACCTTCGACGCCTTCCCGGTGCAGGGCGACCACATCGACTGGATCTTCCGCGAGTGGGTCGACACGCTGCCGACCCCGGGGCTGGAGATGGTCGGGCTCAAGGCCGACAACAGCCGGTTCGACACCGTGCTGATGGGCTGGAAGACCTACGCGGCAGGCGGGGTCCCCAACCCGTACCAGCACCTGCGCCAGTACGTGTTCTCCCGCCGGGAGCGCGAGGTCCCCGACGACATCCACCTCACCGACCGCGACCCCGTCGAGGTGGTCCGCGAGCTGAAGGCCGAGCCCGACGGCAGCGGCATCTGGCTGTGCGGCGGCGGGCAGCTGGCCGGCACCCTGGTCGAGGAGATCGACCGGTTCGTGTTCAAGGTCAACCCGCTGCTGCTCGGGGCCGGCATCCCGCTGTTCGCCGACCGCGCCTACGACCCGCGCGCCCTCACCCGGGTGGCGAGCCTGCCCTTCGAGTCGGGCGTCGTGGTGAACGAGTACGTGCGCGGCTGAGCGCGGCGTCAGACCTTGCCGAACCGGCGGGCCAGCAGCGGGCCGATCTCCGGGTCGCGCCCGCGGAACGCCCGGTAGGCCTCCAGCGGGTCGACCGCCCCGCCCACCGCCAGCAGGCCCCGGCGGAACCGCTCGCCGACGGCCCGGTCGAGGCCACCGTTCTCGGCGAACCACTCCACCGTGTCGGCGTCGAGCACCTCGCTCCAGATGTAGGAGTAGTACGCCGCGCTGTAGCCACCGCCGAACACGTGGTTGAAGTAGGTGGTGCGGTAGCGCGGCGGGGCGCTGGGCACCGCGAGCCCCGCCGCCTCGATCGCGGCGGCCTCGAAGGCCGGCACGTCGTCCGGGACCGCGTCGGGCGCGAGCCGGTGCCAGGCCTGGTCGAGCTGGGTCGCGGCCAGGTACTCGGTGCTGGCGAAGCCCTCGCCGTAGGACCGCGACTCGGCCAACCGGGCCACCAGCGCCGGGTCGAGCGGCTCGCCGGTCGCGTGGTGGCGGGCGTAGCCGGGCAGGATCTCGGGGTGGTCGAGCCACATCTCGTTGACCTGCGAGGGGTACTCGACGAAGTCCCGCGGCACGGACGTGCCGGAGAACGTCGGGTAGCGCACGTCGGAGAACAGCCCGTGCAGCGCGTGGCCGAACTCGTGGAACGCCGTGCGCACGTTGTCCAGGGTGAGCAGCGTCGGCTCGCCATCGGCGGGCTTGGCGATGTTGAGCGTGTTCAGCACCACCGGCCTCGTGCCCAGCAGGTGCGACTGCGACACGAAGGAGTTCATCCAGGCCCCGCCGCGCTTGGAGTCGCGGGCGTAGGGGTCGAACACGAACAGCCCGAGCTGCCCGTCGGAGTCGTGGACGTCGAAGACGCGCACGTCGGGGTGGTGCAGCGGCAGGTCGGTGCGCTCGGCGAAGCGCAGCCCGTAGAGCAGCGCGGCGGCCCGGAAGACGCCGTCGTGCAGCACCCGGTCGAGCTCGAAGTACGGGCGCAGGGCCTCGCCGTCGAGGTCGTAGCGCTCGCGGCGCACCCGCTCGGCGTAGAAGGCGCGGTCCCACGGCTCGATCGGGTGACCGGCCACGGCGGCCAGCTCCTCGGCCTCGGCGCGGACGTTGGCCGCGGCCACCGGGGCGAGCTGGTCGAGCATCGCGTCCATCGCCTCGACGGTGCCCGCGGTGCCCGGCTCGACCGACCACGACGCGTGGTGCGGGTGGCCCAGCAGGCGGGCGCGCTCGGCACGCAGCCCGACCATCCGCCGGACGATCTCCCGGGTGTCGTGGGGGCCGCCGCGGGAGCCCCGGGAGACCGACGCGGTGTGCACCCGCTGACGCAGGGCCCGATCGGTCAGCGAGGCCAGCGCGGGCTGGCCGGTGGGCAGCACCATCGTGATCAGGTAGCCGTCCAGGCCGCGGGCCCTTGCCGCCTGCTCCGCGGCCGAGATCGCGTCCGGGGACAGCCCGTCGAGCTCGTCGACGTCGGTGACGTGCACCGCCGAGTCGTTGGCCTCGGCCAGCAGCAGGCTGCCGAACTCGGTGGACAGCGCGGACAGCTCGGCGTTCAGCTCGCGCAGCCGGGACTGCTCGGCGGGGCCGAGCCGGGCCCCGGCGCGCACGGCGTCGCGGTGGTAGCGCTCCAGCAGCCGGTGCGACTCGGGGTCGAGGCCGAGGTCCTCGCGGGCGTCGAACAGCGCCTCGATCCGGGCGAACAGCGCCGGGTCGAGGGTGATGGCGTCGTGATGGGCGGCCAGCCGCGGCGCGACCGCGGCCTCGATCTCCCGGATGCCCGCGGTGCTGCACGAGCTCACCAGCGTGAAGAACACCGCCGACACCCGCTGCAGGGTCCGTCCGGAGCGCTCCAGCGCGACGATCGTGTTCTCGAAGGTCGCCGGGGCGGGGTCGGCGGTGACCGCCGCGACCTCGGCCCGCTGCTCGGCCATGCCGGCCTCGAACGCCTCGGCGAAGTGCTCCTCGCGGATCGCGGTGAAGTCGGGGTAGCCGAACGGCAGCGGACTGGGGGCGAGGAACGGGTTCGCGCTCACCGCCCGAGCATAGGTCGCGCCCCTTGACCTGCACCCGGGTCGAGGTCGAAGACTGGTCCCCATGACGCTCGACCCGACGATCGACGCCGACGCCTACCTGGCGCGGATCGGCGCCGACCGCCCGCGTGGCACCACCCGCGCCGACCTGGCCGCCCTGCACGCCGCGCACCCGCGGGCCGTGCCGTTCGAGGACTACGACATCCACCTCGGCGTGCCGCTCTCGCTCGACCCCGACCGGCTCTTCGACAAGATCGTCACCCGTCGTCGGGGCGGCTTCTGCTACGAGCTGAACGGGCTGTTCGCCATCCTCCTGCGCGAGCTCGGGTTCGACGTCACGCTGTGCTCGGCGTTCGAGGTCGGGCCGGACGGCGGGCGCGGCCCCGACTTCGAGCACCTGCGGCTGCTGGTGCGCACCGACGACGGGCCGTTCCTGGCCGACGTCGGCAACGGGGCCTCCTGGACCGAGCCGGTGCCGCTGGAGCCCGGCACGCACGGAGGCACGCAGGTGCACCGCGACGGCGAGCTGTGGTGGGCGTTCCGGCGCACCCACGAGGGGCACTGGGAGCGCGAGTGGGGCTGGACGCTGCGCCCCCGCGAGCTGGCCGAGTTCCTGCCGCGCTGCCGCTACCAGGAGAACGACCCGCGGTCGCACTTCGTGAACCGCAGGCTGGCCGCGCTGGCCACCGCGAACGGCCGGATCTCGGTGGTGAACGGGGTGCTCAAGCAGACCGAGGGCGACCGGCAGACCGAGCGCACCCTCGACCCCGAGGAGGAGCGCGCCGTGCTCGCCGACCGCTTCGGCATCGACCTCGGCGGTCGGGAGTGGAAGACCGGCTCGTAGCCACGATCCCCGCTCACGACATGAGCTGGGCCGCGCGCTCCCCGATCGCGACGGCGGTGGCGGCGGTGCCGCGGCGCGGCACGGTCGGCAGCACGGACGTGTCGACCACCCGCAGGCCGCTGTGGCCGAGCACGCGCAGCTCCGGGTCGAGCACCCGCCCCATCGCGGCGCTGCCGCTCAGGTGCACGGCGGTGGTCAGGTTCGCGGCGATCCAGCCGTCCAGCGCGCGGTCGGTGCCGAGCACGTCGCCGCCCGGTGCGACCCGCGCGCCCAACCCGGCGCGCAGCAGCTCGGCCGCCGTGCGGATGACGTGGCGCAGCCGGCGGCGGTCGTACTCGGTGCGCAGGTAGCCGTACCGGATCAGCGGGCGCTCCCGCGGGTCCGGCGAGACCGGCGCGATCGTGCCGCGGCTGTCCGGGGCCTGCAGCGCGCACATCAGGTGCAGCGGGCCGCCGGCCACGAACGGCCGGACGAACAGCAGGACCTCGCCGTCGCCCGCCGGGTCGGCGCCGCAGTCCAGGTCCAGGCCCACCTGGCTGCCCGGCGCGTGCGGGTGCGCGGGCGGGTCGGCGTCGACGAACGGCAGGTACACGGCCGGGTGGTCGGACCAGTCGCGGCCGACCGGGAGGTCCAGCCGGACCCGGATGCCGGCGGCGCGCAGCGCGTCGGCGGGGCCGATACCGGAGAGCTGCAGCAGCTGCGCGGAGCCGACGGCCCCCGCGGCCAGCACGACCTCACCGGCCTCCAGCGTGCTGCCGTCGAGCAGCTCGACGCCGCGGGCGCGGTCGCCGTCGAAGAGGACCCGGGCGACGGGCGAATCCCCGCGCACGGTCACGCCCGCAGCGGCGCGCAGGTAGGCGGTGGCCGGGTCGACCCGCACACCGTCGACGGCGTTGCACGGGACCAGGCCCGCCCCCGGCGGCCCCCCGGCGTTCTTGTCCGGCTCGGCGGGGAACCCCAGCGCGGCCGCCGCCCGCAGGAACCGCTCGGTCGCCGGGTGCAGCAGCGCCCCACCGGCCCGCCGCACCGGCACCGGCCCCGAGTCCCCGTGCCCCCACTCCCCCGCCCCGCCCCGACCCCACTCCCCTCCGCCGCCCCGCCCCGCCGCACCCCTCGCCCCCGTGTCAGGAAAGCCACCATCAGGACGCCGGACGTCCTGATGGTGGCTTTCCTGACGTCCGGCGGGGAGGAGCGGAGGGGTGGGAGGGTGGGCGGGAGGGTGGTCGAGGTCGGTCTCGGCGCGGCGGTAGGCGGCCACCAGGTCGGGCCACGACCAGCCGGGTTGGGCCCAGTCGCGGGCGTCGGCGGGGGTGGCCCAGACCCAGTTGGCGCCGTTGGTCGCGCCGCAGCCGCCGAGGCCGCGACCGCGGGGCACCACGGCGCGCTGCCCGGGGCGCAGCTCGGCGGTGTAGGCCCAGTTCCGCGGGTGCCCGGGACGGGTGGCGGCCAGCGAGGCGGCGTCGCGCAGGTCGGGGGGCACGTCGGCGGGGCCCGCCTCGAGCAGCAGCACCCGCCCGGGCAGCCGCCCGGCCAGCGCGCAGCCGGCCGAGCCCGCGCCGACGACGAGGGTGTCGTAGTCGGCGCGGCGGTCCACGTGGGGGAGGATGGCAGCCGATGGACGATCTCGCGCAGGATCTGGCCGACTTCATCGCCGACGCCCCCACCCCGTACCACGCGGTGGCCGAGGCGGTCCGCAGGTTGGGCGCGGCGGGCTTCACCGAGCAGTCGGAGTCCGAGCCGTGGGCCGACGGGCCGGGTGGGCGCTACCTGGTCCGCGACGGCACGTTCGCGGCCTGGTACGTGCCGGGCTCGGCGCGGCCGGGCACCCCGTTGCGGATCATGGCCGCGCACACCGACTCGCCGACCCTGCGGATCAAGCCGAACCCGGACGTCGGCGCGGCCGGCTGGCGGCAGGTCGCCGTGGAGGTCTACGGCGGCGCGCTGTGGAACTCCTGGCTCGACCGCGACCTGGGCGTGGCCGGGCGGTTGGCGCTCTACGACGGCAGCGTCGCGCTGGTCGACGTGGCCCGCCCGCTGCTGCGGGTGCCGCAGCTGGCCATCCACCTCGACCGGCAGGTCAACCAGGGGTTGAAGCTGGACCCCCAGCAGCACCTGCTGCCGATCTGGGGGCTGGGCGCCCCGGCCGATGGCGAGCTGATCGAGTTCCTGGCCGCGGAGGCGGGCGTCGACGCGGCCGAGGTGGCCGCGCACGACCTGGTCGTCTACGACCTCGCCCCACCCGCCCGGCTGGGTGAGCGGTTCGAGCTGCTGGCCGCGCCGCGGTTGGACAACCTGTCGTCGGTGCACGCCGGGCTGGGCGCGCTGGTGGCCGCGGCCGAGCGGGTCGGCGTCGACGACGGCGCCGACGTCATCCCGGTGCTGGTCGGCTTCGACCACGAGGAGATCGGCAGCGGCTCGGCCACCGGCGCCTCCGGTCCGCTGCTGGAGAACGTGCTGACCAAACTGGCCGGGGGCCACGACGCCAGATCGGCCGCGTTCGCCCGCTCGCGCTGCCTGTCGGTGGACGTGACGCACGCCGCGCACCCGAACTACCTGCACCTGCACGAGCCGACCCACCGCACGCTGCCCAACCGCGGCCCGGCGCTGAAGGTCAACGCGAACCAGCGCTACGCCACCGACGCGCCCGGGGCCGCCGCGTGGCATCGGGCCTGCCGCGACGCCGGCGTGCCGACCCAGGTGTTCGTGGGCCGCAACACCGTCCCGTGCGGCTCCACCGTGGGTCCGCTGCTGGCCACGCGGCTGGGCATCCGCACCGTCGACGTGGGGATCCCGGTGCTGAGCATGCACTCCGCGCGGGAGCTGTGCGGCGTCGACGACCCGGCGCACCTGGCCGCCGCGGCCACCGCGTTCCTCACCGATCCGATCTGACCGACCGGATCGATCACAGACCGATCACAGCGCGTCCCGGCGCTGCGGGTGTTCGGAACGGCCCGATTCACCTACCGTGGTCGGCGTGCACCCGGATCGCGCGCACGCCGAGCCGCCCGAGAGGCGAGCCACGGTCACCGACGACGAGGTGTGGCGCCCGGGCCGGCGCGACGTCTACTGGTTCGTCGGCGGCCCGCTCGACGGCCGCGTGCAGACCCGCCCGGCCGCCGAACCCGTGCCGTCGATCATCCGGTACGTGCACCTGCACGAGGGGCCGAAGATCGTGCACTACTACGACCTGACCGAGGTCGCCGGGCACGGCGGGGAGTACCGGCTGCGCGCAGGCTGACCGCTCGGCTCGCGCATCCGGCCGCGCGGTGTTGTCCTGGAGGGGCGACATCGCGGGAGGTGGCCGGTGGATTCTGCGGCGCGGTACGGGGCCGAGGGGTTCCGGGACGACCGGGACGACCAGGACGACGACGGCCTGTTCGGGCCCGACTCGGTCACCTGGCGGGTGCACCTGGAACCGGTGATGTGGGTGGGCGGGCTGCGCGCGCTGCTGCTGCAGTCGCTGCACCCGCGGGTGATGCGGGGCACCTACCAGAACTCGGCGCTGTTCGACCCGGCGAAGGCGTGGGCGCGGTTCCAGCGCACCGTCGAGTTCGTCGGCACCCGGACGTTCGGCAGCACGGCCGAGGTCGAGACGGCGGCGGCGCGCGTGCGCGGGCTGCACCGGCGCCTGCGCGGCCACGACCCGGACACCGGGGAGTCGTTCCGGCTGGACGAGCCCGAGCACCTGCGGTGGGTGCACAGCACCGAGGTCGACTCCTACGCGCAGGTGGCGCTGCGCGCCGGCCTCCTCGACGGCGCGGGCGCCGACCGCTACCTGGCCGAGAGCCTGCGGGCGGCGCGGGTGATCGGCCTGGACGACGCGCCGACCTCCCGCGCGGAGATGGCCGCCTACATGCAGCGGATGCGCCCGCGGCTGGCGCTGACCGACGAGGCCCGGCTGGCCGTGGGCAACCTGTTCGCCCCGAAGGGCCACGCCCCGACCCTGGTCAAGCTGGCGATCCCGACGGTGGCCCTGGTCTCGCTGGGCACGCTGCCGCGGTGGGCGCGCCGGATGTACGGGCTGCCCGGCCTGCCGACGACCGACCTCGGGGTGACGGCGACGCTGCGCGCGCTGCGCAGCGCGACCGACGTCCTGCCCGACGTCCCGGCGCCGCCGGGCATCGAACGCGCCCGGCGGCTGGTCCGGTCCGCCGACGATGTATCAGGACCGCGTTCCGCCCCTCGTATTGGTGGTGGCTAGCGAGCCCGGGGGCCTCGCTACCCGCCGCCCGGCACGTCACCGCCGGGCAGCGGAGCCGAGCCGGGCGTGGGGGCGCTCGGCCGGCTCCGCAGCAAGCGCGGCAGCACGGCCGCGACCAGCAGGCCCAGCACGGCCAGCGCCACCACCTCCCCCACCACCCAGGCCGCGTAGATCGCGAACGACACCAGGTCGGTTCCCAGCCCGGCCACCGACGTCACGGTGGCCCGGGAGCGGCTGGCGATCCGGTCCTGCAGGCGGGCGTCGCAGACCACGACGATCGCCCGGTAGATGCCGTAGAACAGGGCCACCGCGGCCACCCCGGCCGGGTGCGCGAGCAGGCCCGCCCCGCCGAGCAGCAGCATCGCCGCGGCGAGCAGCGCGCCGATCGCGCCCGCGCCGAGGCGGTTGACCAGCCCGGCCAGCGCCGCGCCGAGCACGCCGGCCAGCACGATCGGCAGGTCGACGATCGGCACCCAGGCCACCGGCACCCCCCAGGACGCCACGGCCAGCGGGAAGTACTCCTCGACGGCGTCGAAGGCGGCGACGGCCATCACGGCCACCAGCACGGCGCGCACCCCGGGGCGGGCGGCGGCCTCGCGGAGGCCGACCCGCAGGGTGGCGAGGTAGCCGAGGTCGTCCCCCTCGTCGTCGTCCGCATCGTCCTCGCCGACGCGGGGCGCCTCGGGGATCCGGGCGGCCAGCACCGCCGCGGCCAGCGCCACGCCGACGCTCACCCAGCCCGCGAGCGCGTAGCCGCCCAGGGAGAACAGGACGGTGCCCGCCGCGGCGGCCGGCAGCTGGGAGGTCAGCTCGGCCGCGCTCACCCGGCCGTTGACGACGGCGTAGTGCTCCTTCGCGCCCGCGGCGACGAGGCCGTCGTAGAGGAGGGCCTCCTGCGCTCCGGAGGCGAGCGACGAGCCGATCCCCCACAGCACGAAGCCGACCGCGAAGCCGGCGAACTCGGGCAGCAGGACCCAGGCCGCGAAACCGACGGCGCGGACCAGGTCGCCCGCGACCAGGCAGCCGCGTCGGGAGAACCGGTCGGCGAGGACGCCCGAGGGCACCTCGAAGACCACGCCGACCGCCGACCAGAGCGCGAACAGCAGCGAGATCTGCAGGTCCGACAGCCCGCTGTCGACGAAGAGCAGCGCGTACAGCGGGTAGATCGGCACGGAGTCGGCCAGCACCGCCCACCCGACCATGCGTCGGGCCAGCGGACGGGCCGGGGGCGGTAGGCGACGTCAACCAGGCATGCGCCGGACCCTAACGGAGCACCGGCCCACGCCCAACGGATTAACCGGCCGGGACGATCGTCCGGTCCACGGCGATGAGTTCCGCCGGGTGCCCCGGTCCAACGAGCACCATCACCGCGCGGAGGTTCCGATGACCGAACCCGACGTCCTGCTCGCCGGCCTCGCCTTCGGCGAGTCCGCCCGCTGGCACGACGACCGCCTCTGGCTGGCCGACTGGGGGACGGGGGAGATCCGCGCCGTCGACGGGGAGGGCCGCAGCGAGGTCGTCGTCCGGCTCGACGCCGAGACCCTGCCGATCTCCCTCGACTGGCTGCCCGACGGGCGGATGCTGATCGTCGAGGGCCCCGCAGCGCGACTGCTGCGCCGGGAGCCGGACGGCTCGCTCGTCACCCACGCCGACCTGAGCGGGGTCGGCGGCTACTACAACGAGCTGGTGGTCGACGCCCGCGGCAACGCCTACGTCAACGGCGGCCGGGGCGACTTCTCCGACCCGGGGCTGATCGCCATGGTCACCCCGGACGGCACCGCCCGCGAGGTCGGCGGCGGCCTGCAGTTCGGCAACGGCATGGCGATCACCGAGGACGGCTCGACCCTGATCGTCGCCGAGTCGTGGGGCAGGCGGCTCAGCGCGTTCGACATCCACTCCGACGGCGGCCTCGGCGAGCGCAGGCTGTGGGCCGACCTGGGCGAGGGCACCCCGGACGGCATCTGCCTCGACGCCGAGGGCGCGGTCTGGTTCGCCGACGTGCCCAACCGCGCCTGCGTGCGCGTCGCCGAGGGCGGCGAGGTGCTGGAGACCGTGGAGCTCGACCGGGGCGGCTTCTCCTGCGCGCTCGGCGGCCCCGACCGGCGCACGCTGTTCGCGCTGGCCGCGGAGTTCCGCGGCTTCGAGGAGATGGCCGAGGACATCGCGGCGCGAACCGGCCAAGTATTGGTCAGTCAGGTACGGGTGCCGGGCACCGGCAGGCCGTGACCAGTACTCTCCGCACATGGCGGTACACCCCCCGGTGCCGAGCTCGTCGCCCGGTCGCTGCGGTCGGGCGAGCGCGGCGGCACCCCCCGGCCCCCGCGGCGGGAGCACCCGGTGAGCCGGCACGCGTCCCGCCAGGAGGACGCCATGGGCGTCTTCGACACGATCGGTGGCGCGCCCGTGGTGCGCGCCGCCGTGGACGAGCTGTACGCGCGGCTGCGCGGCGACGCGACGCTCTCGGAGTACTTCGTCGACCTCGACATGGCCCGGCTCAAGGCGCACCAGCGCTCGTTCATCGCCGCGGCCATCGGCGGCCCGGAGGTCTACTCCGGCCGCGAGATGGCCGTCGCGCACCGCGGCCTGGGCATCACCGACGACGACTTCGACGCCGTCGTCCGGCACCTGGTCGACACGCTGGCCGCGCTGGGCGCGCCGACCGCGGTGCTCGCCCGGATCGGCACACGGCTGGCCAGGCTGCGCCGCGACGTCGTCACCGCACCGCCGAGGACGGCCCTCGGCGCCTGAGCCCTCAGCCCCGCCGCGCCCGCAGCACGACGTCGCGCAGGGTGGTCTCGCCGCTGCCGCCGGGGAGCCGGCCGAGGCGCGAGCGGGTCTCCGCGACGACGATCTCCCACCGCTCCGCGTCCAGCGACCAGGCGATCTCCTCCGCGGTGTAGCCCATGTCCGCCAGGTGCGGGTGGTCCGCGGCGTGCTCGTCGTCGAAGTGGTGGCCGACGATCAGCAACGTGCCGCCGGGGGCGACCGCGCGGGCCAACCGGGCGAACAGCATTGTGCGCGGCTCCTCCGGCAGCTGCATGAACTGCGCGGACACCAGGTCGAACACCCCGTCGCCGGGATCCCAGCCGCCGGTGATGTCGGCGTGCACCCAGGTGGTGCGCCCGGCCACCTCCGGCCCGCGGGCGGCCGCGTGCCCGGCGGCGCGCTCCAGCGCCGCCGTCGCGAAATCGACGCCGGTCACCGGCCAGCCCCGCTCGGCCAGCCAGATGGCGTCGGCGCCCTCCCCGCAGCCGACGTCGAGCGCGCGGCCGACCGGCAGGTCGGCGGCCTCGGCCACCAGCTGGGGGTTGGGCCGACCGCTCCAGACCGCGGGGGTGGCGCGGTAGCGCTCCTCCCAGGCCCGCTCGGTGAACATCGTGGCCGGGTCGTGCGGCGCGTGCGTGTCAGACACGGGCGGCGCTCCGCTCGCGGTGGGCGGCCACGGCCAGCCTGGTCTCCTCGGCCACCAGCTCGGCGTTGATCATCGAACCGGCCCGCATTCCGGCGGCCGCGCCGGCGACGACCTGGGCCATCGGGTCGTTGACGTTGCCGGCCACGTAGACGCCGGGCACCGCGGTGGCGCCGGTCGGGTCGGCGTCGACCCGGCTGCCGATGGAGTGCTCGCCGACCAGCAAATCGCTGGTCGACAGGCCGAGGGACTCGGCGACCCCGCCACGCGCGACGAACCGCGGCTGCACCGCCAGCGCCTCGACCGCGACGACCTCGCCGGAGGCCAGCCGCACCCCGGTGAGCCGGTCGTCGACCACCTCCAGCCCGACGACCTCGCCGTCGACCACCCGGATGCCGCGGGCGGCCAGCTCCTCGGCCTGCTCGTCGTCGAACGGGGGCTGCCGGTGCCGGAACACGGTGACGTCGTCGCTGAGCTGGCGCATCAGCAGCGTCTGGTGCACGACCATCGGGCCGCACGCCAGCACGCCGATGGCCCGCTCGCGCACCTCCCAGCCGTGGCAGTACGGGCAGTGCAGGACGTCGCGGCCCCACCGCTGCGCCAGCCCCGGCACGTCGGGCAGCTCGTCGGTCAGGCCCGTCGTGACGAGCAGCCGGCGCGCGTCCACGTCCCCGCCGCCGTCGAGCGCAACCCGGAAGCCGCCGCCCTCCAGCGCCTCCGCGCCGCTGACCCGGCCCTCCCGGAACGCGCCGCCGTACCCCGCCAGCTCGGCCCGCCCGAGCGCCAGCAGCTCGCCGGGCGGGGTGCCCTCCCGGCCGAGGTAGTTGTGCACGCCGTCGGCGGGGGCGTTGCGCGGGGTCCCGTCGTCGACCACCAGGACCGAGCGGCGGGAGCGGGCCAGCGCCACCGCCCCGGCCAACCCCGCCGGCCCGCCACCGATCACCACCACGTCGTACCGCTGCGTCGTCTCCATGCCACGACACTGCTCCCGACCCGGGCCGACTGACAAGTTCCGTTGCCACTCCGGCAAAGTTCTTGACCCGTCGGGGGCGGCCGAGCAGGGTGGGGGCCGTGGACGTGTACCGGTACGGGCTGGTGGCCCAGCCGCTGTACGGCGCGTGCCACGACCGGGGCGACGCCGACTGGTGAGCCGTTCGCGGCTCCCGTCCCCGTCACCCTCCCGGAAGGCCCATCGTGTCCACCGACATCGCCGCGTACGTCGCCGCCCTGCCCAAGGTCGAGCTGCACCTGCACCTGGTCGGCTCCGCCCCGCCCGACGCCGTGCTCACCCTGGCCCGCCGCCACCCCGACGGCGACGTGCCGACCGAGCCGGACGCGCTGGCCGAGTTCTACCGGTTCACCGACTTCCCGCACTTCCTGGACGTCTACCGGCGGGTGAACCTGCTGGTCCGCACCGGGGCCGACGTCGTCACGCTGGTGGCCGGGCTGGGCGCGGAACTGGCCGCGCGCACCGTGCGCTACGCCGAGGTCCAGGTCACGCCGGTGCGCAACCGGATGGCCGGCATCGACCCCGACGACCTGGCCCAGGCCCTCGTCGACGGCCGGGAGCTGGTGCGCGCCCGGCACGGCGTCGAGCTGGGCTGGATCTTCGACGCGGACGCCGCGCTCGGCCTGCCCGGCGCCGAGGAGACCCTGCGGTTCGCCGTCGGGCACCGCCCGGCGGGCACCGTCGGCTTCGGCCTGAGCGGCGCCGAGCGCGGCGTGCGCCGGGCCGACTTCGCCGACGTCTTCCGGGCCGCCCGCGACGCGGGCCTGCACAGCGTCCCGCACGCCGGGGAGACGGTGGGCCCCGCCGAGGTGTGGGCGGCGGTGCGCGAGCTGGGCGCCGAGCGGGTCGGGCACGGGATCGGCGCCGCCACCGACCCCGCCCTGCTGGCCCACCTCGCCGGGCACGGCATCGCGCTGGAGGTGTGCCCCACCTCCAACGTGCGCACGGGGGCCACCGCGTCGCTCGCCGAGCACCCGCTGCCGGCGCTGCTGGCCGCGGGCGTGCCGGTCACCCTGGCCACCGACGACCCCGGCATGTTCGGCACCGACCTGGACACCGAGTACCGGCTGTGCCACACCGACTTCGGCCTGGACCGCGCCGACCTGGCCGACATCGCCCGCACCGGCGCCCGGGCCGCCTTCTGCGACGACCCCACCCGGCAGGCCCTGCTCGCCGAGATCGACCGCTACGCCGCCTGAGCCCCATCCCGTCGAGAACGAAGTCGTTGTCGTTTTGGACCGGTCCAATCGACAACAGGTTCGTTCTCGACGGGGTTAGGGGGTGGCGGTCGCGGCCTCCCGCTCGGCCTCGGAGCGCAGGATGCAGAACTCGTTGCCCTCCGGGTCGGCCAGCACGACCCAACCGCCGTCCGGGCGGCGGCGGTCGTCGACGACGGTGGCGCCCAGCTCCAGCAGCCGGGCCAGCTCCTCGTCGCGGGTGCCCTCGACCGGGACGAGGTCGAGGTGCAGCCGGTTCTTGACCTGCTTGGCCTCGGGCACCTCGATGAACAGCAGCCGCTGCCCGCGGTCCGCCGAGAAGATCATGCACTCCTCGTGGCCGGGCTCGTCGGAGTCGTCGGGGTCCTCGGTGAAGCCGAGCACCCGGCCCCAGAACACGGACTGGGCGTGGGCGTCGCGGGAGTCGAACGTGGTGTGCGAGATGCGGGCGGTCATGGGCGGCGATCCTGGCCCCGCGGCCGGGCCGGTGGCACGTGGTTTACGGCTACGCTCGCGGTCATGGGCTGGGTGTTCGCCATGTCGTTGCCCGGGCTGGTGTGCCTGCTGGTGGCGCTGGCCGCGGCGGAGCGCCTCGGCGGCTGGGTGCTGCCCTGGCGCAGGCGCCGCGACACCTCGCTGTCGGCCGCCGGGATCGACGAGGTGACCGCGCTGTTCTACGCCACCAAGCACCACGAGCTGCAGCAGCGGCGCACCGAGCTCGTGCTGCGCGACGAGGTCGGCGACGGCGACGGCAGGTTCCGGCTCGACTTCGACGTCGAGAGCGGGCCGCCGGCTCCGACCCCTCGCTGAGGCGCCCGCGGTGGGCGCCCGGAGAGGATCGGATGAGCGAGTCGCCGAACAAGGAGCTGGTGCGGACCTACCTCGACGGGTTCCGCACGAACGACCACACCACGATCCTGTCCTGCTTGACCGACGACATCGAGTGGACGGTCTTCGGGCACTTCCACCTGACCGGCAAGCAGGCCTACGACGACGCCATCGACGGGCCGGGGTTCGTCGGCCCGCCGCGGCTGGACGTCGTGCGGATGGTCGAGGAGGGCGACACCGTGATGGCGGAGCTGCGCGGGTGGGCGCCGCGGGAGTCCGGTGGGCCGGTGCGCATGTCGATGGCGGAGGTGTTCGTGATCCGCGACGGCCGGATCGCCGAGCGCCGGGCCTGGGTGGTCCCGCTGACCGAGGACGAGCACCGCTGATCCGGCGGCGCGGGCCGTCCGGGCGCGGCCCCGGGTGGCGGCGTCAGCCCCGCGGCGGGTCGCCGATCCGCAGGATCGCCACGGCCTGCAGCGCCGCCGCGCCCAGCAGCACGCCGACGGCCGCCCCGAAACCGCCGGTCAGGTCGATGAGCAGGCCCATCAGCAGCGGGCCGAGCCCGGCGACGGTGTAGCCGACGCCCATCGCCATGCCGCTCACGGCGGCGCCGGCGGCGCCGTCGGGCGTCCGCCAGGCGATGACGGCCAGCCCGAGCGGGAACCCGGCGCCCGCGCCCAGCCCGATCAGCACCACCCAGAGCCACGGGCCGACGACCGGGGGCTCCGGGGCCAGCAGCACGCCGAGCGTCCCGACCGTGATCACGGCGAGGGTGGCACCCGCCCAGAACCGCCAGCGGCGGCGTCGCTCGGCGAGCGCGGGCACGGCCAGCGCCGACGGGACGTGCGCGATGCTCCACACCGCCACCAGCAGCCCGGCGGCCTCCGGCGCCCAGCCCCGGCTCTCGTAGTACGGCGAGAGCCAGGTCAGCCAGCCGTAGACCAGCAGCGACGAGCCGGCCAGGTAGGCGGCGGCGAGCCGGGCGAAGGGGTCGCGCCACGGGAGCCGGGTGCGGGCCGCGGGCTCCCCCGGTCCGGCGCGGCGGGCGACCGGCGCCCAGACGGCGACGGCCAGCAGCGCCGGAACCGCCCAGACCGCCAGCGACGCCGACCAGCCGCCCAGCGCCACGGCCATCGGCACGGCCGCCGCGCCGGCGATCGTCGAGCCGACCATCATGGCGACGACGTATCCGCCGGTCACCGCCCCGGCGCGGGACGCGAGGCGCTGCTTGACCACGCCGGCCAGCAGCGCACCGGCGACGCCGATGCCGAACCCGACCAGCAGGCTGCCGCCGATCAGGGCGGGCAGCGTCGGCGCGCCGCGCACCAGGCTGCCCGCCGCCACCAGGGTGAGCGCCGCGGTCAGCGCCCGCTCCCGGCCGATGCGCTCGCCGGCCGCGGCTCCGGCCAACGAGCCGACCGCCATCATCAGCACGGCCCCGGTCTGCACCAGGCCGGCCGCGGCCGAGGTGACACCCAGCCCGGTGCGGGCGGTCTCCAGCAGGGGCGGGTAGCCGGCCAGGGCCGCGCGCAGGTTCAGCGCGAGCGCCAGCAGGCCCAGCAGGACCGTGCGCGGCCGCAGCGGCCGCTCGGTTCGCGGTGTGGCCATGGTCGAGGACTCCTCTCCTTGCGAAAGGCTTAAACTGTCACGACAAACCTTACAAAGGGGGGACCGACAGTGCTGGTGCGCCTCGACGACCACGCCACCGGCGCGCGCGTCGCGACCGACCTGGTCAACACCGCACCCGAGGTCGCGGTGAGCACCGGCGACCTGGTCGCCGACCCGGCCGCGCTGGGCCGCTTCCTCGCCGCGCACGACCTCGCGTCGCTCGCCACCCCGACCGACGACGACGTCGCCGCCGTCCGGGCGCTGCGGGCCACCCTGCGCGCCCTCCTCGACGACCCCGCGTCGCTCGCCGACGGGGCGGGCGAGCTGACCGCGCGGACCGGGGTCGGGCCCGTCCTGGTCCGGCACGGCGGGCGCTGGGAGTGGTGGGTGCGCAGCCGCCCGGGCGCCGGGATCGCCGACGAGCTGGCCCTGCTCGCCGGCACCGGGCTGCTCGGCGTGCTGCGCGCGCTCGGACCCGACCGTTTCCGCCACTGCGCCGCCCCGACCTGCGCCGGGGCGTTCGTGGACACCAGCCGGGCCGGCCGCCGCCGCTACTGCGAGCCCGACGTGTGCGGCAACCGGGTCAACGTGGCCAACCACCGCGCCCGCCGCCGGGCCGCCCGGGCTGCCGCCCCGGATGCCGATTGACCGTGCTGCCGCGCAGCGCCCACAGTGGCCCCGTGAACCGGGCCCTCGCGGCGCTGACCGCCGGCGCGTTCCTCACGGTGGTGCTGGGCTCGCTCGGCGCGCCCGATCGGGCTCCGGCGATGGCGTTCGGCGCGGTCTTCGCGGCGCTGTCCCTGCTGGCCTTCCCGTGGGTGCAGCGCCGCGGGCACATCGCGTGGTCGCTGCTCTACGTCGCGGTCCAGCTCCCGCTGTCGTTCGTCACCTTCACCTACGACGCCGGGGTCGGGTCGACGCTGCTGCTGGTGCTGCTGGTCAGCCAGTGCGTCGTGCTGCGGTTGCCGGTCCCGGTCATCGCGCTGGTCGTCGCGACCACGCCGTTCGTGCACGTCGGGATGCCGCTGCACAGCCTGCCCCGCGAGGGCGTGGGCACGTTGATGTCGGTGCTGTTCGGCGCGGTGATCACCGAACTGCTGCTGCGCGAGCAGCGGACCCGCCACGAGCTGGCCCAGGCGCACGGGCAGCTGCGCGACTACGCCGCCCAGGCCGAGCGGCTGGCCACGGTCCAGGAGCGCAACCGGGTGGCCCGCGACATCCACGACGGCCTCGGGCACTCGCTGACCGTGGTCCAGATGCAGGTCAAGGCGGCCCGCGCGGTGCTCTCGGCCGACCCGGGCCGCGCCGACGAGGTGCTGGCCAAGGCCCAGGAGCAGGCCGAGACGGCGCTGGCCGAGGTGCGCCGCTCGGTGGCCGCGCTGCGCGAGCCGCGCCACGTCCCGCCGCTGCCCGCGGCGCTCACCGCGCTGGCCGAGGAGACCTCCGCGGCCGGCATCCCGACCGGGGTGACGATCTCCGGGGAGGAGCGCGCGCTGCCCGACGAGTCGCGCGAGGCGCTGTTCCGGGCCGCCCAGGAGGGCCTGACCAACGTCCGCAAGCACTCCCGCGCTACTCACGCCGGGCTCGTGCTGGAGTTCGCCGACGGGGTGGTGCGGGTCGAGGTCCACGACGACGGGGCGGGCGCCGCGGGCACGGCGTCGGAGGGCTTCGGGTTGGTCGGGCTGCGCGAGCGGGCCGCGCGGCTGGGAGGGCGCCTGGACCTCGACACCGCGCCGGGTGAAGGCTGCACGCTGGCGATGGAGGTGCCCGGGTGAGCGAGGGAGTGCGGTGAGCCCGGTGCGGGTGCTGCTGGTCGACGACCAGGCGCTGTTCCGCGAGGCGCTGGGCACGCTGCTGTCCGCGGGCGGCGAGGTCGAGGTCGTCGGCGAGGCGGGCGACGGCGACGAGGCGCTGCGCCGGGCCGCCGAGCTCGCCCCCGACGTCGTCCTGATGGACCTGCGCATGCCGGTCCTCGACGGCGTCGGCGCCACCCGCAGGCTGCGCGTCGAGCAGCCCGGGGTGCGGGTGATCGCGCTGACCACGTTCGACGACGACGAGGACGTCTTCGCCGCCCTGCGCGCCGGCGCGGTCGGCTACCTGCTCAAGGACGTCTCCTCGGCGCGGCTGGTGGAGGCGGTGCAGGCCGCGGCGCGCGGGGAGTCGGTGCTGCAGCCGTCGGTGGCGGCGAAGGTGGTGGCCCGCTTCGCCCAGCTGCCCGAGCCCGACCCCGCCCCGCGCCCGCAGCCGCTGGTGGTGCCGCTGTCGGAGCGGGAGCTGGAGGTGCTGCGCCTGCTGGCCGACGGCCGCAGCAACCGCGAGATCGCCGGCGAGCTGTTCCTGGCCGAGGGCACGGTGAAGAACCACGTCACGAACGTGCTGTCCAAGCTCGGCGCCCGCGACCGCACCCAGGCCGCCCTGCGCGCCCGCGCCCTCGACCTGCTCTGACGGCGAGGACCTCCGGCAGCGGTGGTCACGGCGGATCGTGACCCCGCCCATGACCTCCGGCACATGGCCGCGGCCCGCCCGGCGGCGACCCTCTACGGCGACGACTTCGACCGGGAGGGCAGCCCCATGACGACCGCCGACACCACCGCCCACACCACCGCGACCGCCACCCGCCCGACCCACCGCAAGCTCGCCCGGTTCCTCGGGCACTACGTCGAGATGGTCGCCGCGATGATCATCGGGATGATCGTGCTCGCGCCGCTGTGGCCGGCCGAGTGGGTGGCCAGGGACGACGTGCACGCGGTCGTCATGGCCACGAACATGACCGTCGCGATGGCGGCGTGGATGGCGGTGCGCCGGCACCGGTGGGCGCCGATCGTGGAGATGTGCGCGGTGATGTACGTGCCGTTCCTGGCGCTGCTGGTGCCGTACTGGCTGGGGGCGCTGTCCGGGTCGGCCCTGATGACGGCCGGGCACGTGATCATGTTCCCGCTGATGCTGGTGGCCATGTTGTGGCGCCGGTCGGAGTACTGGCACTGATCCGGGTGCGGACCGCGCTGCGTCGTACCGCCCGCGTCCTGGCCGTGGTGCTCGCCGCGCTGCTGCTCCCCGGTCTGGGGGCGGCGGTCGCGGTGCCCGCGGCGTTCGCCGCCCCGTACGAGCCGGGGCCCGACCGTCCCGTCCCCGCCCCCGCGCTCGCCGCCCACGATCCCGGCAGGCCGACCGCCGCCGTGGTCGTCGGCGAGCGCGGGGCGATCGTCTCCGACGTGCTCGCCCCCTACGAGATCCTCGCCGCGACCGGCCGCTTCAACGTCTACACGGTCGGGCCCCGGCGCGCCCCGGTGCCGCTGACCGGCGGCCTGGACCTCGTCCCCGACCTCAGCTTCGACGACCTGGCCGCCCGGCTCGGCGGCGCGGCCGACGTGGTGGTGGTGCCCGCGCTGCCCGACGTCGGCGAGCCGAGCACGGCGCCCGTCACCGGGTGGCTGCGCACCCAGGACGACGGCGGCGCGCTGCTGCTGGGCGTCTGCAACGGCTCCGGGGTGCTCGCCTCCGCCGGGCTGCTCGACGGCCGCCCGGCCACCGCGCACTGGCTGCGCTTCCCGCGCTACGAGGCGAACTACCCGGACGTCGACTGGGTGCGCGGCCAGCGGTTCGTCGACGACGGCGACGTCGTGACCACCGCCGGCATCCTGTCCAGCATCGACGGCACGCTGCACGTGGTGGAGCAGTTGTTCGGGGCCGCCGCCGCGGACGACGCCGCGGCCGCCATCGGGTGGCGCCACCACCGCGCGGACCCGCCGGTGACCACCCAGGTCGCCTTCCCCGACCCGGTGGCGATGCTCAACGCCGGCTTCCGGTGGTTCCCGCCGACCATCGGCGTGGCGCTCACCGACGGCGTCGGCGAGATCGAGCTGGCCTCGGCGTTCGACCCCTACGGCGGCCAGTCGCTGGCCGCCCGCACGCTCGCGGTGAGCGAGGACGGCGGCCCGGTCCGCTCCCGGCACGGCCTGGCGTTCCTGCCCCGCGACGACCTGGCCGGCGCCGCCCCGCGGCTCGACCGGCTGCTCGTCCCGGGGGCCGCCGCGGGGCCCGTCGCGCCGGTCGCGGACGCACCGGAACCGACGTACCTGCACGCCGCGCCCGGCTTCGCGTTCGACGCCGCGATCGTCGACCTCGCCCGCACCACCGACGTCGCGACGGCGCGGTGGACGGCGAAGGTGCTCGAACTGCCGATCGGGGGCCTGGTGCTGGAGGGACCGGCGTGGCCGTGGGCGCTGACCCTGGTGCCGGTGCTGCTGGCGCTGGTGGGGGTGGCCGTGCTCGTCGCGGTGGCCCGGCTGGTCCGGCGGCGGCGCCGTGCCGTGACCGGGTGACGTTCCGGCGGGGCCGCTCCTCGTCACCCGTCCGTCGCACGACCCGGGGCCGTCCCCCGGCCGCGCTGCTGGACCCGGTGCGCAGCGGACCCCGGCCACTCCTCGGCGAGCATGGCGAAGACGAGCTGGTCGACCCATTCGCCCTTGGCCATCTCGCTGCGCACGAAATGCGCCTCCCGCCGCATCCCCAGGCGCGCGGCGAGGCGGGCGGAGGCCTCGTTGCGGCTGTCCAGCCGGGCGATGACCCGGTGCAGCCCGAGCTGGTCGAAGCCCAGGCCCAGCAGCGCCGAGCACGCCTCGCTCGCGTAGCCGCGACCGGCCACGTCGGGGTGGAAGGCGTAGCCGATCTCGCCGCGCGCGTGCTCCTGGCTGCGGAAGAACAGCACGACGTCGCCGACGAGCCGACCGGTGTCCCGGACCCGCACGCCCAGGGTCAGCGCCTGGCCCTCGGCCGTGATCGCCGAGCGGGACAGGTCGGCGCCGAGGCGGGCCCGCAGCGTCTCCCGGGTCATCGGCTCGAAGGGCAGGTAGCGGCACACGTCCGCCCGCCCGCGGTAGGTCAGCAGCTCGTCGACGTCGGTGTCCGCGAGCGGGCGCAGCACCAGGCGCGCGGTGTCGACCGGGTAGGTGGGTTCCAGGTGCACGCCCCCACCATGGCGGACTCCCCCACCGTGCGGGACGAGCGGAGGGCCCGTGGCGTCCGGCCCTGGAAACCCCGTTGGCGGGCCACGACGACCACTGCTAACTTCCGGCGGCCGTGCGAGAGATCGAGGAGGTGGTACCCGTGGACGCAGTATCGACATGGGTGCTCCCCTCCGGGGTCACGGTCGGGCGGTAGGTCGTCCGGGAGCGCCGCTCACGCGCACCCCCGAAAGGCACGACCATGCGATTCACCTCCGACCAGCGCCTCGACGACGGCGTCCTCGAACGCGGGTTCACCCTCGGCGAGATCCCCGGCATCCTGTGGACGCCCGGATCCGCGTCCGCACCGGCCCCGCTGATCCTGCTCGGCCACCCCCCGCTCGGACTGCACAAGATGTACCCCCGGCTGGTCGCCCGGGCCCGGCACGCCGCGGCGGAGGGCTTCGCCGCGGCCACCATCGAGCTCCCCTGGAGCGGCGACCGGCCCCGTTCCGCCGCCGCCGAGCAGGCCCGCGCCGACCTGCGCCGGGCGCTGGAGGCCGGCGAGCCGGTCAGCGACCAGATCATCGACGCCCTCATCCTCCCGCTCGTCGACGAGGCGGTCCCGGAGTGGCAGGCCGCCCTGGACGCGCTGCTCGCGCTGCCCGAGATCGGCGGCCCGGTCGGGTACTCGGGAGGGGTGATCTCCATCGGCGTCCGGCTGGCGGTGGTCGAGCCGCGCATCGCGGCCGCGGGCCTGTTCGCCGGGAGCTTCGTGCCCCGGACCATCCTCGAGGAGGCCCGGCAGGTCACCATTCCCCTGCACGTCCTGCTGCAGTGGGACGACGAGGGCAACGACCGGCAGACGGCCCTGGACCTGTTCGACGCCTTCGGCTCCACGGAGAAGACGCTGCACGCCAACATGGGCGGGCACACCGGCGTCCCGCAGTTCGAGGGGGACGCGGCGAACCGGTTCTTCGCCCGGCACCTGAGGTGAGGCCGGGCCGTCGGACCGGCGGTGCGGAGCCGCTCGACGCGGGCATGCCGTCGGATATGCGGTACCGGAGCGGCGGCGTGCGGGGCCAGGATCGCGGCCATGGTCCTCGACCCGAACCGGCGGCTGCAGTCCGTGTACGTCCCGGTCGGCGACGGCGTACGGCTCGCTGTCGACGTGTGGCTGCCGGTCGGGAAGGTCGCCGCCGGCGAGACCGTCGGTGCGGTCGTCCGGACCACCCGCTACCACCGCGCGGAGGAGCCGCCTCGCCCCGGCCCCGAGTTCGACACCAACCGGGCGGAGGGCGAGCTGTGGAACACCGCGGGCTTCGCGTTCGTCGTGGCCGACGCGCGCGGCACCGGCGCGTCGTTCGGGGTGCGGACCAGCGAGCTCGGTGAACGCGAGATCGCCGACTTCGGGGAGCTGATCGACTGGGTGGCGACCCGGCCGTGGTCGAACGGCCGGGTCGGCGCCTTCGGCACGTCCTACGAGGGCCAGGCCGCCGAGCTGGTCGCGCGGCTCGGCGATCCGCACCTGATCGCCGTCGCCGCGCTGTTCAGCCCGAACGACCCGTACCGCCAGCTCTTCTACCCGGGCGGAGCCGCCACCGCGGGCCGGTTCGCCCGGTGGATGGGCGAGAGCCGGCTCAAGGACGGCGTGATCGGGGCCCGCGAGCGACTGGCCGGGCTACGGGGGCTGCCCCCGGAATCGATCGAGCCCTCGACGCCGGTCAAACCGGTCGACGGTCCGGACGGCCGGGCCCTGCTGGCCGAGGCGGTCGCGGAGCACCAGTCCAACACCGACGTGCACGAGCTGATGGACCGGGTGCCGTTCCACGACGACCGGGTCGAAGGGCTCGACTGGGCGATCACCACGCCGGCCGCCGCCTACGAGGCGATCGCCGCGACCGGCGTCCCCCTGCTGGTGCGGGTCGGCTGGGTCGACGGCGCCTTCGTCACCGGTGCCCTGACGCGGTTCGCCACCCTGCCCAACCACCAGACGGTCGAGATCGGGCCGTGGGGGCACGGCGGTCGCACGCACGCCGACCCCCTGCGGCCCGTCGATCCGCTCGACGGAAGTGGTCTCGCCGCCCCCGAGGGCCAGGACCGCCGGCTGGTGGAGTTCTTCGCGCGGTACCTCGGAGCCGACCCGGCGCCGCCGGCGGGGCACGGCACGCTGACGTACAGCACGCTCGGCACGGACCGGTGGCGGACCGTGGACGCCTGGCCGCCCGAGGACGTCGACGTGCACCGGCTGCACCCGGGTCCGGCCGGCGAGCTGGCGGACGGTGCGGGGTCCGGGTCGACCGTGCGGTACGCCGTCGATCCCGGCTCGACGACCGGCCCCACCAATCGATGGCTCGCCGGCGAGATCGGCCGGGGCGCGGCCTACCCTGATCGGCGGGAGGCCGACGAGACGCTGCTGACCTTCACCTCCGCACCGCTCTCGGCCGACCTGCACCTCCTCGGCTTCCCGGTGGCGACGCTCCGCCTGGCCACGAGCGGGACCGACGGCGTGGTCTACGTCTACCTGGAGGACATCGGTCCCGACGGCTCGGTGACCTACCTGACCGAGGGCTGCCTGCGGTTCCTCCAGCGGGCGACGTCCGGGCCGGCCGCGCCCACGGGTCTCGGCGTACCGCGCAGCTTCGCCCGCGCCGACCGCCTCCCGGTCGAGCCCGGAGCGGACCTCGACCTGGTCGTCGAGCTGCTACCGGTGTCGGCGTTGCTCCGCGCCGGTGACCGGATCCGGATCGCGATCGCCGGCCACGACGCCTCGTGCTTCTCCTACCACGGCCCACCGGGCGAGACCTTCACCCTCACGCTCGGCGACCCCACGCACCTGGACCTCCCCGTCCTACGCCGGCCGGGATAGCCACCGCGGGCGCAGGCGCCGGTGTTGCGGAAGCGGAGGGATTCGAACCCCCGGACCCTTGCGGGACTCTCGCTTTCAAGTTCCGCGCTTCAGCGTTTGCCCTGTTCACGAGGCTGCTGGCGATGCCATCGGTGCAGGTCGAGCGGCATATGCGGCTCGCTGAACGGGCTGGGACTGAGACCCGAACTGAGACCTGGTCAGGCCGACGTCACGCCAGCGCGTTCAGACTTCTTCTCTACGAGTTCAAGGCGGCGCCCTGCGGGCGCCACGCGGCTCTGTGCCGATGCAGCCGCAAGCGCCGCTACGACTCCTCGTCTTCGCCGACCGGCTCGATCCCGAGATCCTTGCGGATCAGACTACGCAGGTTGAGATGCGCCCGAGTTATGTCAGCCAATGCCGTGTCACTATCCTCGGAAGGCGCCTCATCAATCGATTCACCAACTGGGCCGTACTTAAATGTAAAGAAGGAAGTCTTGACGGCAATCCCACGCACTCTGCCGCGCAGTGACTCAGGTGCGAGCAGTTCGACCATTTCCTCAGAACGCTCGATGCCCTCATGTGCTTCGTCTAATCGTGCCACACCGGTCTCTGTAATATAGGGGCGACCGACGGCCGGGTTCGGCTTCTCGCTTCGAGCCGCGTCAATCCATTTCTCGACACTCGCAAGCAGATCGGCGTATGCACTGTATCTCTCTCTTTCCCAGCGGGCAGCGTCTTCTCGATCCCATTGGTCTTGCCGCTCCTGGCGCTCACGTTCCCACCGAGTCTCGTCCTGCGCCAGCTGTCGCTGCCATTGCTTGGTCTCGCGTCGACTCGTCGCGAACTGAGTCAATGCGACACCCAACAGCGCTGCAAGTGCGCCGAACGAGGCTGCGACGACCGGTACCTGAGTAAGCACATTGAGTAGTATCGTGCCCTCCCCGGGCAGGCAGGTCTCCGGGATGACCGGAAAGGCACATGGGCGGCGGTCGGGTGGGGACGGCGACGTGTGGCATCCCGCCGACCTCCCGGAGGGCTATCACGTCGCCGACGGGGGGCAAGCTTGGCGAGGTGCTCCAGAGAGGTCAGAACGACTCCGTCGCCCAGACCTTGTGGTCGACTTGGCGCGGCAGGTTGCCCCCCGTCGGCGACGTGATCGGGCTGCGCCAGGTCGACGGGATGCCACACACCACCGGCGTGGTGGGAGCGCGAGTGACTAACTGAGTGACATCCGTAGCGCGACGGACTGGACGAGCATGGACACCGACGGACCAAGGGCTACGAGCTGGAGCGCTCCGTGCTGGTCGAGCAGGAGCGCGCCGACCTCGCCGCCCGCTCGACGATGACCCACGTCGACCAGGCCGCCGGCTCGACCCCAAGCCGCTGCCAGTCCTCCGCGGTCGGCGATGGCGCTCCCGCCGCCACGCAGAGCGCAACCCAGCTCTCCGCCCGCGCCAGTTCGAACGACACACCGCGCGTCCACGAACCGCCAGCGCTGTGCTCGCCCGACGCGCCCCGGTGTGTCATCGGCGAGATCTCGCCCAGCGTCAGCCACATCAGCGCGGCGGCCACACCAGCATCGCGGGTGGTCTCGCCGTGCGGCTGGTGGCGGAGCAGACGCAAGCTCACCCGCTCGCACTCCCGCACCCGCCTCGACGTCCGGGACCACCCACGATGGCAGGACCAGCGTGGACACCATCCAAGTATGCGGTCAGCCACCGACCGTTCGGAACCCACGAACCACAGTGCAGCCCAGCTTGCTAGCTGGACTAGTGTTGTCGCCCTTGCCATCCTGCCCGGCGGCTGTCTGCGCCATCGCTAGTCGTTTCCCAGATGAAGCGTAGTCGCTCCGGGTCGTCTTCCGAGCTGACGTTCGCAGAACAACCTCTCCTCACGCGCTCGGTCGAGGAGATACTATGTGCTCATGACCGACGCTCCTAAAATACCTAAGGAACTAGTCTTTGCTTTTAAATCGGAAGAAGAGGCGGCCGCGTTCGAGACCTTTTGGCGGCCCGTTTTCAAGAACGGTTTGATTAATTGCATAGAGTATGGGTATGTTGAAATTCAAGGTAAGTCCGCAGATGAAATTGTTGAGGCGGTAGTCCTCTTTTGGTTTAATGAGATGCGGAACACGGACAATAGTAGAATTACGGCGCTTACTGTCGATTATCGAGACGCACTTTTGGCAAGAGCTGAGCAATTCGACGATGACAAGCCGGATGACTACGAAATTAGTGTTACCCTGTATGCCACGTGGCTTGAGCACACAATTAACGGCTTCCTTCGGAAGTCATTCATTCGGCAGGGCCTGTCTGATAAATTGGCCGATCTTCTACTGCGAAAGTTTACCTGGAACGAGAAAATTCGCGAACTATGGACCATAGCCGAATTGCCAAGACTTTCCCATGGTTCTACAGTGCTGGCGCAGAAAATCATCGACAGGCGGAACGCTTTTGTGCATTACAAGTGGAAATCTCTGACCGATGTGGAAAGACTTGAAAGCGTAGATTCATTCGCATCCATCTTGGAAAACATTGAAGATCTTTTGTATGAACTACTAGATCTTGAGGAGCGGGTGTTCTGGAAGGGCCGCCGCGAAGAAATAATGAAACGTTTCGAGGCGCTACTCGTGGGCTTCTTCTCGAATCCTCAGCTGGCTTTTACAAGCCTTATGGATGGGCTTGAGAAGTTCAATGAGGCCGCTCAGTCCAATCACTAGGTTACGAACGAGTTGGGATTTGGTTCCGCTGGCACAAAGAAGCTAACTCGTGGACGCGGTAGCCCCGTGGATTGACCGAAGAACGTTGGGAAGTCGAGATGCGCCCGCCGAGCTTAGTGTGCGTCGCCGATGGGGATAATCTCGGTACCAGATCTCGGTCCAAGAACTGCTGCCTACAGGTACATTGCTACCCGGAATGGCGTCCACGGATCCTTGGTCAGCGTGTCGCATAGATCGTAAACACGATCTTCCACTGGTCATGACCGAGGAGCGGCGCGTCCGATTGTTGGCGATATTTGGAGCCACTGGTTCAACACTTCCGCTAGTCGCGAGGTAGCATCGTAGACGATTTTCTGAAACTCGAAGTAGTCGAGTGACGGATAGACGGTCTCCACTAGCCCGAAAAGTGGTCTACTCGGGTCCAGTTGAGCGACCGGGTAGTGCCTATTAAGTCCGTAGTGAACCAGCGCGTTTCTTAGACGGTTGTCACCGTCGGTCAGCACGACGGCAGCAGACCCAAGATTGAGGGCCTGATTCAGTGCCGCCTTTGATGCGGGGCTGAGGAATTCGCCAAACTTCGCTTGGATCTCCGCTAGAGCGCGAACTCCGTGCCACAGTACCACAAAGTGTAGTTTCGTTACAGTTGGGCCGTTATCGATCGACGTATCTAGGCCGATCATCAGAGTTAGAGTATTCAGCATGCCGCAAATCGCAGCCAGCGATGCCGATAAGCCATCCGCTAGGGCGGGATCAGCGAGATCCACATAGAAGGTGCTCGCAACGGTATCCCGTGCGCAGAACATGGAGTCATCGAAACGTCCCACAAACGAGCCGCCGGGCCCGGTAATTCCAGTGGCCGAACCTATACTCGTCGCGAACTGACTGCACTGTCGCGCCATCTCCATCAGCCGCTGCCCTGAATCCTTCTGATATGCAGCGCCAGGTCCAAGACCTAAGTTGAACTGCAAGGCATTTGTCGTATATATCAACTTGCCACCTAGGAACGTCAACCCTAGGTCAACGCCGAAGGCCCGCAAGGGCGCAAATCCGATCGATTCGATGAATGCCTCTCGATCGGCTTGGAGGAAGCCGTCCTCAAACAGGGCACTGACGCCGACATAGCCAGCCTCATCGCCATCGAAGAGCTTGACGCTGTGCCGCGATGCGGTCAACTCCTCCGAGAGGACGACATTTGCAAGGTCTAGATATTCCGGAGCACTCCCTCGAATAAACCTTGCTGACTCGTAGACCATAAACGACGTGAGGGCATTGGTCGCAAGCGAGACGATTACGCGATTGTTCTGGTTAGCGACAATATCGTACGCAACACGCGAAAGGAACTGCATATCTCGCACAATGTGACAGATGGCAATCTTCTTGCGAAGCACCTTATCGGGAGACGACACACCCCGAGTCTACTTCAGCGCGATAGAGGATATCTCTTTGACGCCGTCGTGCGCAGCCCTCCGCAGAGGAGGTGTTACATGGAGGCGTGTGCGGCATCCCGTCGACCTGGCGCAGCCCGGACCATGCGGCGCCCCGGGGCGCCCCCGTGACGGCCGGGGACCCCCTACCTCGATCAGCTCCGCGCCCCGGGTCGTCGCGTGGCCGCCCTCCGGGAGATCGACGGCGCCTAGTAGGGCTTTGTTAGGTGTGTCGCTGCCGGGTCTGACACCAGGTCTGTGATCTTGTTCCGGGTGTGACTCCGGAGGAGATGGAGCAGGTCCGCCCGCGGATCGAGGCGTTCGCCGCGGACATGC